>CATIRS010000058.1 GCA_949529985.1 Owenweeksia sp. TMED14 | reverse complement strand
TATTCCTTTGTATATGGGGTGGGATCAAAATGGTACTTTTTATGTGGCTTCTGAACTAAAAGCATTAGAGGGAGTGTGTACTAAAATCGAATTATTTCCCCCGGGACATTACATGACAAGCGAGACAAAAGTTCCAGTGCAATGGTACACCCGTGATTGGATGGAATTTGATGCTGTTAAGGATAACGAAACAAGTATAGATCACTTACATGATTCTTTAGCGGCCGCAGTTCGTCGTCAACTGATGAGTGATGTTCCTTATGGTGTTTTGCTGTCTGGAGGTTTGGACTCTTCTGTAACTTCGGCTTTGGCTAAATTATACGCAGCTAAGAGGATTGAAGCAGATGATGATCAGACAGCTTGGTGGCCACAATTGCATTCTTTTGCAGTCGGGCTTGAAGGATCTCCAGATTTGGCAGCCGCAGCCAAAGTAGCCAAGCATATTGATACGGTACATCATGAAGTGAAATTTACAATTCAAGAAGGTTTAGATGCAATTCGTGACGTGGTATATCATTTGGAGACCTATGATATTACTACAATAAGAGCATCTACACCAATGTATTTATTAGCTCGAGCAATTAAATCTTTGGGAATTAAAATGGTTCTTTCTGGTGAAGGAGCTGATGAGTTGTTTGGAGGGTATTTATATTTCCATAAAGCACCAACTCCAAAAGACTTCCATGAAGAAACGGTTAGGAAATTAGATAAATTACATCAATACGACTGCCTGCGCGCAAATAAATCTCTAGCAGCCTGGGGGATAGAAGGGCGTGTTCCTTTCTTGGATAAAGAATTTATGGATGTAGCAATGCGCATCAATCCGTCCGATAAGATGATAACTTCTGATCGAATTGAGAAATGGGTTATTCGAAAAGCATTTGAAAAATATTTACCAGAAAGCGTTGCTTGGAGACAAAAAGAGCAATTTTCTGATGGCGTTGGATATGACTGGATTGATACTTTGAAAGAAGTAGTAGAAGATAACGTACGCGATGAGCAAATGAAAAACGCACATCATAAGTTCCCGATACAAACACCACAAAACAAGGAGGAATTTTATTACCGCTCTATTTTTGAAGAACATTATCCAAGCGACACAGCAGCTTTATGTGTACCATCTGTGCCTTCTGTAGCATGTAGTACTCCAATTGCTTTGGAGTGGGATGAGGCATTTAAAAACATGAATGATCCGAGTGGAAGAGCCGTTGCTCAGGTTCATGATGAAGCCTATTAATACTGTGAAAAATAAAACCTAAGAACCCTTGGATTTTTCAAGGGTTTTTTGTTTTTCATTAATCTTATTTTTTTTACACAAAATGTTAATAACTTCGAGGGCTTGGGGTTGGTTTTGTTGGTCAAAATAATGCTGTTTTCGTATATTTGAAAGTACTCTGAATCTTAGGATTCTTAATTAAATAAACAATGAGCAAAGAACCCAAAAAACAACAATATTCAGCTGATAGTATTCAGGCCCTAGAGGGAATGGAGCATGTTAGAATGCGCCCATCAATGTATATCGGAGATATAGGCGTCCGAGGATTACATCACTTGGTTTATGAAGTGGTTGATAACTCGATTGATGAAGCCCTCGCGGGACATTGTGACACGATTTCAGTAATTATTAACGAAGATAATTCTGTTACCACCGAAGATAACGGGCGTGGTATTCCTATTGGTATGCACAAGAAAGAAGGCGTTTCTGCCTTGGAAGTTGTGATGACTAAAATTGGTGCTGGAGGTAAATTTGATAAAGATTCCTATAAGGTTTCTGGAGGTTTGCACGGGGTGGGAGTTTCTTGTGTGAATGCACTTTCTGAAGTTTTAACAGCCACTGTATATTTAGATGGAAAAGTGTATGAACAGGTATACGAAAGAGGAGAGCCAGTAGCTCCAGTTAAAGAAATTGGAACTTCAGACAAAAGAGGAACAACGGTTACTTTTAAGCCAGATCCTCAGATCTTTCAACAAGTTTTAGAATATAATTACGATACATTAGCGAGTAGAATGCGGGAGCTTTCTTATTTAAATAAGGGCATCACCATCAACCTCGAAGATCGCAGAAATAAAGATGATAATGGAGAATTTTTTAGTGAAGTTTTCCATTCTAAAGAAGGTCTTAAAGAATTTATTCGCTTTTTGGATTCTTCTCGGGAATCGATTATTCAAGATGTAATTTCTATTGAAGGTGAGAAAAATGGAACTCCAGTTGAGGTTGCCATGATTTATAATACTTCTTATTCTGAAAACTTGCATTCTTACGTAAATAACATCAATACACACGAAGGTGGAACTCATCTTGCCGGTTTTAGAAGGGGATTGACATCGACACTTAAGAAATATGCAGACGGTTCTGGTTTATTAGATAAATTAAAGTTTGAGATTAGTGGTGATGATTTCCGTGAAGGATTAACTGCTATTATTTCTGTGAAAGTCGCAGAACCTCAGTTCGAAGGACAAACCAAAACTAAGCTAGGAAATAGAGATGTAACTTCTGCAGTTTCTCAAGCAGTTTCTGAAATGTTAGAGAACTATTTAGAAGAACATCCCAACGATGCTAAAATCATTGTTCAAAAAGTAATTTTAGCTGCTCAAGCTCGTCATGCTGCCCGTAAGGCTCGTGAAATGGTGCAACG
>CATIRS010000057.1 GCA_949529985.1 Owenweeksia sp. TMED14 | reverse complement strand
ATATTATTTTCAAAAAGGAGATTCTTATGAACTCCCGATTTAGAGGGTTTCTCACTTTTAACATTAACAGCTATTCCACTTGCTCCATTTTGTGTTCCGGCTCCTCTTCCACATCGAAGAATACGATTGTTTCTAATAATAACGTTCGCTGATCCTGGCCCTTCATGCCAGCCTCCTTCAGCTCCTATGTGTATTGCTGTACCTGTTGTTTCCAAAATCGTGGAGTTTTCAATGATAACATTTCTTGTTTTGATGAGTACTCCTCTAGCTAAATGGCTTAGAATTGTACATCCTTCCATGTGAAGACTTGGTAACCTGCTAACGTTTATTAAAAGATAGTCTTGAAAGTTTGCTGGAAGCTTTTTATCGAAAGATAAATGCGTTTCCCATTTCATTGGAAATGTATCAACACTTGTAACAAATAGTTGTTTTTTAACTTTTAGAGTATACTTGTCCACCAATTCGAGTGTATCACCGACTGTTGGATAATCAAGTACCTGAGCATGTGTTCCTGTAGGAGCATCAACGCGTGTTATATATTTGTCTTTTACCTGACCTGTTATCGTATAATAATAATTATGTACGTTAGTAGCATCATCTCCCTGAGCTTCAAACGTACAATTCTTAAAACGTATAAAACCAGTACAAGATGTAAAATGGGTAGCATCAGTATTTGTAGACATTTTTTTTCCGGCACGAGGAACTACACGTAATCCCTTCATCAAAATATTGTGTGATCTATGACCTAAAATTCCCATTCCTGGTTGTGAATGAATGGTAACGTTTTCAAGTATAATATCACTGCTTTCATGAAGCAAAATCGCTGGCCTAAAATGAAAACTATGATTAATCAAGGCAGTGCTGTTTGCGTAAGATTGTGGAATTTTACTCCATATCCGCAAAACTTGTGGTTCAATTAATTCATTCTTTTCGGGAAAATAGATTGGATCTTTATGTAATCTGTTTTTTATATTATCCCAAAACATAATCCTCGGCATTACCATGCTGCTTTTTACTTGGTAGTCATCATTAAATGCGACATCAAAGAATTTGCTACCTATATTAATTACCCTCCCTTCACTATGGGGTTGTCTTTCATAATCAATAGTGAACCCGTTCACTATTATATTTTTTGAATTTTCAATAGAAATGGGTTCCATCCACCCTTTGAAGATAAGTTCAACTCCTTGCCCAATTAATTCTAAATTACTTTGATTAGATATATCAAGACCTTTGATATATGGAAAATAAGGAGTGAAAATTATTTTTTCGGGATCCACACCCATTTTCAAATCCATGACATCCTCCATAAGCTTAATAGCATCTGGATGACTTAATATGTATTTACCTGGTGGGAAGAATAGCTTTGCAATTTTATTCTCTTTGCAATGTATTAAAGCTTTGTTTATCTCATCTCTATCATTATAGATGTCATTTGATATTGCTCCAAAATCAGATACAGAAACTGTTGAATCAGTATTTGAACTCTGACAAAAAATAGCTTCACTACTAAAAGAAAGTAGAATAATAATTGAAAAATAAAATTTTGTATTTAACATTGTATTTAGATTATATTGTTGAAAACATAGGCTTAAACACAACTGGGTTGCCCTTTTTAATATTTATATGAATCATTTTATAAAAAGCTCTCCCATCGCCGTCCATATTTGTTGTTTTTATTACTGACAACGGGTTAAGACCTTCCACTGTTAATTCAAACATTTGCACCTCAGTAACATCTCCCCAAGTGCTGGGAAGTCTGAATTTCATATCTGTTATATCTTTTTCCCTGCTATAAGCTATCAATGTAGCCTTCTCCCAAAGCACAGGACAAATCACCATACCATCCGTAATAATAACATTACTGTATTTTGAAACATCCGGATTTCTTTTGTAGTACCATGGTACCAAATTCAAACAAACCTGTTCTAATAGACCGGTAAGATTCTCAGAGTCTTTACGTATTTCCTCTTCGCATTGCATCGGTGTATAACCTGACAGAGCAAGAGGCAGAGAATGGAAATTTTCTGGTTTATGGAGCCAATTCTCTTTTATATAATTGGATTCCGTATGATGCCATGATAAGCCTTGCAAGCCCAAAAAAGGATCTTTTCGCAACCAATACATGCCTGCTTCATTAGTCACATCAATACCTTTTGATCTCCAATATCGATATATCTTTCGTTGTGCACTTATTTCTTCGTCCATTTTGATTCCCAAATATGGACTAATGGGTTCTCCAACTCCATTTGGGCGCATTGAGTGATAAGCATCGATGTGAATAGTCCCGATTTCTTTTAGCTCCGGGATCATTTCTATCAGTCTGTCAATGCGTTTTTGCGCATATCCTAAATTCCATTCCCGCGCATAACTTATTTGATAGGATTGCATGCCATTAAACCCTTCTCCTTTTATTGGTACTCCTTGTGAATCTTTGGCAATGATATCTTTCTTTAAATATTCCGACCAAAGGGGACTGTCCTCAAAAGCATCGATCATATTGATATGAAAACTGATTGTTGTATTGTAATCTTTTGCTGCCTTGATTAACCATTGCAGGCTTTCCAAGGCAGTAGCATCTTCTTCTCGTTTTAAATGATTATTCACTTCATCCCATGCAGGGTATTTTGAATCATGCCCGTTGTATTGCCATCCAACCAAATAAACAACTTTGGGGATTCCTAAGGT
>CATIRS010000056.1 GCA_949529985.1 Owenweeksia sp. TMED14 | reverse complement strand
TTATTTGAATTAAATCTTCAAAACTTCAACCATATCACAGTTTCAGACAATTTAAGTTAACCACAATGGAGTGGTCAATAATTTCCGGTTTTATATGGTCAGTATGACCGGGATTTCCACAATGGCAGAAGCAATAGCATTGGCACCCTCTTTAACTAAAGATCAGTTGATTGTTGTAAATGCTTCTGGAAGAGGTGAAAAGGATTTGTTTATCACTATGAATAAGTTTCAGCCTGAAGCCTTACAAAGCTATATTAAAACCTTACAAAAATGAGTTCAGAAAAGACAATAATGGGGCATTTAGTCCTTGGGTATCCAGACCTTGAAACCAGTTATAAAACTGCAAAAAAGTATGTAGAAGCTAGAATCAAATATTTGGAATTGCAAATTCCTTTTTCCCATCCTACCGCAGATGGTGTGGTTATAACAAATGCGAATAGACAGGCAATACATACTAATAATGTTACAGTTGCTGATTGTTTAGAATGGATGAAACGTTTGCATTTGGAATTTCCCAAACAGCAAATTGTACCTATGACCTATTTAAATAAAGTAGTATGTTTTGGAATCGATAATTTTATAAATGCCTTGGAAGCTCTAGGAATTGAAAATTTGATTGTTCCTGATTTGCCCTTCGATACGCGAGAGGCTCAAGTTATTCATACTTCTTCTGTGAAATTGGTTCCTGTAATTGCACCAAACATCACTAAAGACAGGATTCAGTTGGCTTTAGTACACAAACCTAATCTTGTGTACATCATGTCTGATTATAAGATAACTGGGTATGGATTTGGAATTCATCAAAACATGGAGGCTAGTATAGCACAAATAAGAAGCCATTCTGATGCTCAAATCGGGATTGGTTTCGGTATAACCAGTGCAGCAGATGTCAAACAAATAGTTGCTATCGCCGATTTTTCGATTGTTGGGAGTGCACTAATTAAAGCGGAAGAGCAGAATGTGTTAGAAGAGAAGCTTTCAGAGCTAGTATCTGAATAATTATTGGCTTGAACTTTAAGATAACAAAAATAAAAAGCGGAGAACCGGTTGATTTCAACCAATTCTCCACTCGAGTGACCTCAAGAGAGAATAGTTCGAACTTTTTAGAGGATTTAAATGGGTTAATTGATTGATGCTATTTCTAAATTTCCAATTGTCTATATACATAAGAGACGCAAACCTGTAAATTCGGAACCTGACATTTATAATTCTTCAAATATTGTGATGTGCTGCTTGCAGTCTTGGTATTCATTTGAAAAATTTGGAATAAAACTTAATAAATAAGTTTTATTGAAACATCAAAAATTATGGAAGTTTACAACGGACCTCATTTAATCATAAAATATGAACAAGAGTGTTCAAGGCTAACTAGTACTTGGAAATCTAGTCCTCCTAATGATTTGGAGTACAGAAAAGAGTTGATAGAACATCTAAATATAGCTCAGAAAATAAAACCTTCTCAAATAATATGGCTTTTAGAAAGCCTTACTTTTAAAGTAGGTGATGTCACAAAAAAATGGGTTGATGAGAATATTTAAGCACCAATATTAAGAGCTGGATTTGTAGGTAAAAATCAAGATGGTTTTGATCAAGTGGTATTTATTGTTGGAAAAGATGTTTTGGCTTATATAGAAATAATGG
>CATIRS010000055.1 GCA_949529985.1 Owenweeksia sp. TMED14 | reverse complement strand
GGCTTTACTGAAGAAATAAAAAACACAGTTTATTACGGAGCAAAAAAAGAGGTTGTAATAAAACAACGCTGGCAAATGGTAGGATCTCACACAGCAAGAAGGACGTTTATAACTATAGCGGCAGAAAAATTAATGCCTGACCATATAATAATGTCGATCACAGTGATCAGAGATCCGAAGACATTAAATAAATACAAGAAAATTAATAAGGAATCAATTACAGCGTCAGCGTTTAAGATTTTTTCTTAGTCTTTTTATACTCTCCAAGATCCGGGATTAGTTGCTGTTGAAAATCAAGGTTCCTTTTGTGTGACTGCTGTGATTCTGTGATATATTCTTGAGCCTTGATTGCGGTCTTTGTATTGTCGTGATGCATTTCTTGAACCTTACCCTCTACTTTAATGATCTGATTAGACAGCTTCAAATGTGAGGCTGCAAGAGCTCCCAGCTGTTTATTAAATTCTATGATGTGAGTTTCAAAATCATTCTTTGTTTTTGCGTTTTGAATAACCAATTCTTGAATTTGATTTGTACAATTCAATAAAGTAGTCTGCAATGCGTTTGATGTTCTTACTAATTCATTTTCTAGCTTAATAAAACCGTTGATCATATCTTGTTCTTTCTTATCAATGCTAGACATTGGCTGTGGCAACGGTCAATTCTTAAATGAATGGCAAAAAAAGTTTCAGTTAGACAGAGCTGTAGGTGTAGAACCATCTGCAAAAGCCGTCAATTTATTGAATGATAAATGGAGGAGTGATGATGGCATTGAGTTCAAATCTGCATATGCACATGATCTTCCGTTTGAGAACGATAGCTTTGATTTAGTGACAACATGGAGCGTATTGCATTGGGTTGGAAGAAATGAGTACTTGCAGTCGATTGGGGAGTTAGTAAGAGTTTGTAAAAAATATTTATGCATTATGGACTTCGTTGCATCCAAAGATTATCGCGTGCCCTATCATCATAAAGAAGGAATGTTTACATACAAACAAGATTTTGATGCTGTACTGAAAGCTGGCGGAATTATGAAGCCAATTGAAACAATACGTTTGTGGGTAAATCCATTAAATGCAAGTATGGAGTTTTTAAAAGAGAGTGATTTGGAAGTGTTTGATAAAAATCCCCTCTCTTATCACGCTCGTAAGTTGGTTGTTTATGAAAAGGACTACGAGTTGCTGAAGGTTTACAGCGAGAATGATTTTGATTAAGTGTGAAAGATTTCGAGCCCACCAAAAATATAATTTTTAGAAATTATCTAGAAATCGTCCAATACCCTCTCAATATGTGGACGCGATCTACGTAACATCAGAAACAGATAATCCAACTATGAATCATTTACACTTAGCAATCGCGGGTCGAAAATTGACCAGATCACAGATAGCAAGATCAATGGGTGTGTAAACTGAACACGGTGGAAACATTGAAACCATCAAAGGCAAAAAGCAAACACTACAATACATCAGTAAACAACTGATTCGTCAGAACCGATACATTGACGCGTATCACGATTTCTTTATTAACCCTAAAGATTAATTTGATAAAATCTAATGATATAACTTAACAACAACAGTTAAATACACTAAAACCCTAGTGAAAATTTAACATCTTGTATAGCAGTAATTTTCGCTTCAGTTAAGGAAGGGATAAAAGTAATTGTATTCTATTTAACTATACCAACTAGACTTGACTTTCATCTGAGTTTTTTGATAAGGAAAAGATTATTAATTTTTCCTTATAAGTAGTTTCAATAATAAACATTCCCAAAATATTAAGTCAATATAATAAAATGAGCTTTAAAAAGAGTTTTTGTATATTGTATAAAAACTAGATATTATGAAAAATTTACTTATTTTTTTCCTGTTATTTCCTATGATGATTGCCGTAGGTCAAGTTATCCCAGCTCCCGACAGGACAGCTGGAGAAGGTCCTTTTGACCGATTAATAATTAGAGGTGCAACACTAATTGATGGCACTGGAGGCATGCCAAGAGGGCCTGTAGACATTGTTATTGAGAAAAATGTTATTGTTGAGATTCAGAGTGTAGGCGTCCCCCTTACCGAAATTAATCAAGATAAACGTCCAACTGGTTCTACCAAAGAAATAGATGCAGAGGGAAAGTATGTAATGCCAGGTATTATAGATTTACATATTCATACGGGGGGTAATCCAAAAGCCCCAGAGGCAGAGTATGTTTATAAACTATGGCTTGCACATGGGATAACCACAGTTAGAGGTGTTCCTTCAGGGGATCTGGAATGGTCGCTTTCGGAAAAGAAAAGAAGCGCACAAAATAAAATTGCAGCACCTAGAATGATTTCCTTTCACCTTCCAGGATCCGGAAAAGAATGGAAAGACCGTAAAATCCTTACAGCCCTTGACGCTAAAGAATGGGTTCAATATGCAAAAAAGAAAGGGGTTGATGGACTTAAGCTTGGAGCCTTTAGACCCGAGATAATGAAAGCACTTTTAGACGAAGCTAATAAACTAGGAATGGGTAGTACGGCACATTTGGGTCAAACTGGTGTAGCTCAAATGAATGCTGTTGATGCCGCAAGGTTAGGCCTTACTGGAATGACTCATTTTTACGGTTTATTCGAAGCAATGTATGAAAACAGTGATATCCAACCCTGGCCCGTTGATATGAATTATAACGATGAGCAACATCGTTTTGGACAGGTTGCAAGACAATGGAATATGGTCAAACCTGGTGGAGAAAAATGGAATGCTCTTTTGGATGAACTTCTTGAATTAAAATATTTTATTAATCCTACAATGACAATATATTCTGCTGGCCGAGATGTTATGAGGGCAAGAAACGCAGATTGGCATGAAGATTATACACTACCGTCACAGATGGATTTTTTCCAACCAAGTAGATTAAGTCATGGGGCATATTGGTTTAACTGGACTACACATGATGAAATAGCTTGGAAAAAATTCTATCAAGTGTGGATGAGATTTTTAAATGAATTTAAAAATAGAGGAGGTAAAGTGACAGTGGGTTCTGATTCTGGATTTATTTATTCATTATATGGCTTTGGAACAATTTATGAGCTAGAGTTATTACAAGAAGCTGGCTTTAATCCATTAGAAGTAATTAGATCTGCAACAATGCATGGTGCCGAAGAGATTTTTCATCCTTTGAAAAAACCCATTGAATATGGTGTTATTCGTGAGGGTCTCTTGGCAGATTTAATTATTATTGATGAAAATCCACTCGAAAACATGAAGGTTCTTTATGGGACAGGTGCTGTAAAATTAAATGATGAAAGTGGAGAAGTAGAACGAGTTGGTGGGGTTAATTATACTATCAAAGACGGAATCATATTCGATGCAAAAGCTTTATTAAATGATGTTAAGAATATGGTTGATAAACAGAAAGAAACACTTTTATTGAAAAAATAATCATCTTTAAAGACTTATAGCTTTAAATATGTTTCTTTGAATCCACTAATTTAAATTCAAGAATATTTATTTATTTTTAAAATTATATATTCAATATATTTGAGTAAACTACTGGCATTAATGAGAAGACTAACTGTTAAGTTTCCCTATAAATGAGGAAACCTGTTTAGAAGGAACCTCGATCAACGATTCACAAAGCAGTTTGGAGTTTCGTTGGAGTGCTGCTCAAAATGTAGAAAGCTACCGCCTGGATGTAAAAAATCTGAGTACGAATCTAAAAGAAAGTTTTAACACTTCTGGAACATCATATAGTGTAACCTTGTCAACTGCAACACCCTATTCTTGGAACATTACTGCAGTTGGGGAAGAGGGAAGCGAACCG
>CATIRS010000054.1 GCA_949529985.1 Owenweeksia sp. TMED14 | reverse complement strand
TTTACACAGTTCTTAAAGATAATAAAGTCCTCTTGACTGGCAGTTGTGAGACAGTTGATTTCTCATCCTAGATCCAGTTAAGAACTGCTTCATTAAGACCATCATATCTTATCTCACTAAGAATGAAACCATAGATAAGTCCATGTTATATGACTCTCCTTTTAAAGATATCAATCATGGTGGTATTGATGGAGTCTTTGGTGATGAAACCGTTAAGTTCAGGATTTTAAGTATTATTGACCAGATCAACCAAAATGCAGTTGTGGCTTAGACTTAAAGCTAAACAATAGAATTGTAGAATATGATGAAATTCAAGGCCACATAGAGGACTGCTGGCAACATTTTAACTACTTTTTCTTTTATTTTAATTCTTACAAAAACAGCTGTCAGCATCATGCACATCAGCAAAAAAGAAGCGACTGAAAGCATTAGTGGAATAGCTAGTCCAACAAGGAGGCCTAGTCCACCTAATAATTGACAACTGCCCAGTATAATTCGTTGATTTTTATAGCCCCACCTCTCGTATTCCGAAATCATTTTCTTGGAAATAAAAGAATTTATTCCATAAATTATAAAAGAAATTGCTGAAAAAAGAAGAATGATAAGATTAATCCCCATTGGTTATATCAAACCGTAGTTAAAGGCTGCAATAAACAAGGACAACAATAAAAGCAAAGCCGAGGGTACGTATTTTTTAAAAGGGTTTTTAACTTTTACGTGATACGCCTGAGCGCAGACCATTAAAAATGCAATTAACAAAGAGGCTGTTACCAGAGGCATTTCGTAATAAACTCCTAAAGCTAAAATGGTTGAGAGTGATATTTTGGAAGCGCCGACAATATTTCTAACTAAATCTGAAATACCATATTGCTTAAACTCTAAAACAATGTTGTCATATCTAAATACCCAAACAACAATTATTGATGCTGAAACTACAAGCTGCGCTAAGATTGATATATTTTCCATTATTTTTTTTGTTATGTCTAACTATTTCGCTTTAAATGATTTCCATTTAACTCAGTTTTCAGAGTGTGACTGTTAATCAAAGTTGCCTTGATTTGGGACCAGAAAAATAAGCATCATAAAGGCATTTAATAATAATATTCTGTGCTTTTTTTCTTTTTTTACCCTTTAAAACAAAGTTAAGAAATAGGAGCATTACAAAAGCACTTAGTAATAATATTATCTTTTTTTTGTTTAAAAATCCAAATAGAAATTCATCTTAAAGCTATCTAAGCTCCAAGCTTCCTGAGAAATAGAAAATGTGATTTAATAGCATTCACCAAGGATAAAACATTATACCTGTACTTATGCTCTGCGGCTGCCTTTTCAATAACTGGTGTTATTATAGGATAAATGGTATGAGGAAAATTAGGAAAAAGATGGTGAGCTGCATGACAATTAAACCCTCCAAATATGAAAGTTGCGATTTGACTTTTTGGATGGTAGTCCATAGAAGTCATCAATTGATGCTGAGAAAAGTTATAAGGTAAAAATCCATATTTATCGGTAATAGGGAATTCTGTCTCCAAAGTAAAATGAGTTGTTATCAAAGTATAAATGAAAATATTAGATCCTATGACCAACATGATAGAATAGGATAACAAGATTTGACTAAAGCTAAATTCAAGAAAATAAAAAGGAAGAAAAACAATGTATCCAAAATAAATTAATTTGACAAGAATCAATTCAATAGTGTACCAAAAAGGGTAATTCTGGTTTTTAAGATTTGCCAAGTTCTTCTTGTTTAAATACACGAAGTCTTTAGCAAAAATCCAAACTGGTAGATATAATGAGTAAAGAAATGGAGCGTAAATATGCTGGTATTTCATATACCACTTTTTCGGGTGATGCGGCGAAAATCTCAGCAAAGGATTGTCATCAATGTCAGCATCACATCCATCAACATTGGAAAAAAGATGATGAGAGGCCAAGTGCCTTATTCTCCAAAGTCTAGCGCTGATCCCCTGTAAATTGAAGGTAAAGTGAAAAATTAAGTTGTTCACCCAAGCTTTCTTGCTGAAGGTTCCATGACAAGCGTCATGTGAACTATTAAATCCTAATAAAGTCCCAAAAATACTAATTGACGCGTAATTGATAATTAAGGCAAATAGGCTTTTTCCATATGGGTTTAAAAACAAAATAGAAATAGAACTAGTAAAAAGGAATAGATAAATAATGAGTTTGATCCATAACAATTTCCTTGACTGAGATAGCTGAGAAACAGAAATTGAATCGTAAACATATTTATTTAATTTTTGACTAAACCGATTATCGTCTTTTTTAAAGAAAATATGTTCTTCGTTACTCATAATTGTCTCTATTACAGATCAATTGAAAGGTCACTAATAATAATTTTAAAATTCAATTATAATTTGCAAATGTTTAAAAAAAAATATTAAAATTGTCTAATTATCTAAGCTATGTATTCCTTTGCCAGATGTATATTTGAGCTCATATTCAAAAACACGACTCATGAAAAAATTGATTATACTGGTTGCTCTGGCCTTTTCTGGAGTAATCAGTGCTCAAAACAATATAGAATTTGAAGAGTATGAATTAGATAACGGACTTCATGTTATTCTTCATGAAGATAAAACGACACCCATTGTCGCGGTCACTATGATGTATCATGTTGGCAGTAAAAATGAAAAAACAGACCAGACAGGGTTTGCTCATTTTTTTGAGCATTTAACATTTGAAGGATCTGAAAATATAGAGCGTGGTGAGTTTGATGATTATGTTAATTCTGCAGGCGGACAGTTAAATGCAAATACTTCGCAGGATAGAACTTTCTATTTTGAATTGCTCCCTTCAAATCAATTAGAGTTAGGGCTTTGGTTAGAGAGTGAACGAATGCTTCATGCGAAAATCAAAAAAATTGGTGTTGACACGCAACGTGAAGTTGTCAAAGAAGAAAAGCGACAGCGCTACAGTCAACCTTATGCAACTTTTGCTGAGAATATATTCAGTCGCCTTTATGTTGAACATCCTTACAATTGGACTCCAATTGGCTCAATGGAGCATTTAAATGCAGCGGAATTAAATGCGTTTATGTCGTTCTATAATAAATTCTATTTGCCCAATAATGCTACTTTGAGTATCGCTGGTGATCTAGATATTCCAAAGACAAAAGAATTAATCAAGGCTTACTTTGGGGATATTCCGAAAGGCAAAGAGGTCGTACAACCCACTATTAAGGAACCTGAGCTAGGAGGCGAAAAAACTGCTATTATTTATGACGATATTCAATTGCCAGCAGTGATGATGGGGTACAGGATGCCCCCGCAAACATCTGATGATGCATACGCACTTCAAATGGTAAGCTCTGTATTAAGCGGTGGACCCTCTTCACGAATGTATAAACGCCTAGTAGATATTGATCAAACAGCTCTTCAGGTTGGCGCATTCCCTTTTTCATTAGAACAGGGGGGGGCATTTATTACATTTTCACTTGCGAATGCAGGTAAAACAATACGGGATATGAAGCCTGCAATTGAAGAAGAGATTGGAAAATTACAAGATGAGTTGATTACCGAACGTGAGTTCCAAAAAATTCAAAATCAAATGGAGAGTTCTTTCATTCAAAGTAATTCTAAAATGGCAGGAATAGCAGAATCATTGGCAAACTATCACACCTACTATGGTGATGCCAATTATATAAATACTGAGATAGAGCGTTATCGAAGTGTTACTCGCGAAGACATCAAGCGAGTTGCAAAAAAGTATTTGGTTAAAGAAAATCGAGTTGTTTTAAGCTATTTACCAAAAGCGCAAGACCCTGATAATAAAACAGAAAATTAAGATTAGAATATGAAAAAGTGTATTTATTCATTTGCATTATTATTGGTGACCTTCATTTTACAAGGCCAAGTAACAATTGATCGTTCTAAAGCCCCCAGTCCAGGGCCAGCAAGAACACCAACTATTGCATCTTATGAAAGCTTTGAGCTAAAAAATGGTTTAAAGGTCTTTGTTGTAGAGGACCACAAGCTCCCTAGAATATCTATTTCCCTCATTTTAGACATCGACCCCATAGTAGAGGGAGACAAGGCTGGGTATGTAGAGATTGCTGGAAGCTTAATTGGAGCAGGAACGAAATCAAGAACCAAAGCTCAATTAGATGAAGAGGTGGATTTTATGGGTGCAAATTTCTCAACATCAACTTCCTCCATAAGAACAAGTGGGCTGAGTAAGTATACTGATAATCTTATAAATATATTATCCGACGTACTCTTGAATCCTAGTTTCCCAGAAGATGAGTTTACTAAGCTAAAGTCTCAGATGACTTCTGCCTTAAAATCAAACTCAGACAATGTTGATGGTATATCAAGCTCTTTGACTCGATCAGCTATTTATGGTTTACAACATCCTTTTGGCGAAATCATGACTGACGGTTCAGTTGATGCAGTCACACTTGAGGATTGTAAATCTTATTTCGAAACCTACTTCCGGCCCAATATTGCCTACATGGTTCTTATTGGGGATATCACTCTTAAAGACGCAAAAAAGAAAGTAGGCAAAGCTCTTAAGAAATGGAAATCCAATGAGGTTTCTTCACATAAGTATGCCAAAACAGAATTACCACAAGGATCAAGAATAGTAATGGTAGATAAGCCCTCTGCTGTTCAATCTGTTGTTTGGTTAGGGAATGTGATTGATTTGCCTCAAGGCCATCCGGACATAGAGCCCTTACGTATCGCAAATAAGATTCTAGGAGGAGGAATGTCAGGACGTCTTTTCCTTAATCTTCGCGAGGAAAAAGGATTGACCTATGGCGCTTATTCAAACTTTGGCGTGGATCAATTAAATAGCACATTTAGCGCATCTGCAAAAGTCCGGAATGAGGTAACAGACTCTGCCATTGTCGAATTCTTACATGAATTGAATACGATTAGGACCGTAAAAGTCTCAAAAAAAGATATTGTTGCCGCTAAATCAAGCTTAAGTGGGTCATTTGGCAGATCATTGGAAAACTCGTCAAGCGCTGCCTCATTTGCTGTAAATATTGCTCGTTACGACCTTGATGCTGATTACTACAATAAATATTTAAGTCGAATAGAAGCGGTAACAGCGGAAGATATTTTAAGGGTATCAAAACAATATATGACTACAGAAAATATAACCATTGCCGTGGTAGGAAAAGCTCAAGAAATTGCAGGTGATCTCAATGCATACGGGAAAATCGAATATTATGATAAGTACGGACGACCGACGGACGAGCCTGAATTCTTGTTTACTCCAGAAGGAGTGACACTAGAGAGTGTGCTAAATAATTTTTACGATGCCTTAGGTGGACTAAATAAACTGAAGCAATTAAAAGCAATTAATCAAGAATCCTCCATTGAAATTCCCGGAGCTCCAGAAAAGTTAAGTCTATTGAGAGCCAAAATTATTCCAGATAATCTTTTGGAGGAGACAACTATGAGCAGCATGACCCTTAGCAAAACTTTGTATAAAAATGGAAAAGCTCAGAAAAGCGGAATGAGAGGAAACAGTACAATTGAGGGTGCAGAACTTGAAGAACTAACTAAGCAAGCCAAGCATGTAGTAGGTAAAGTTGGGTGGATAGATCGCCTAGAAGATTTTCGTTTTGATGGTCAAACATTGTTAGACGGCAAGGCGGTTTACCAAATTTCGGAAATATCAACTGCAATTGGTGGAGATGTCAAATCTGAAAAGACTTATTATTTCGACGTAAAGACAGGTTTGCTTTTTAAGAGTGCGGAGAATCAAGAATCTCCTGAAGGGGATGTGTCCGTTACAAGTACCGTTTTGGAGTGGGAAGAGATTGATGGAATTAAATTTGAAAAAATTATCGAAACAAATGCAGGACCGCAAACATTTAAAATAACCCTAGAATCCACCAAGCTTAACGATGATGTGAAAAAATCTATTTTCAAGTAACCGTTTATTGACTTTAATGAAGTTTGCTTTAAGCTATTTTATTACTGATTGAAATACCAGCTCTCTAAACCTCTGTGAGGTGTAATCATTTTCAATGTTTTGTGTTTGCTTGAAAATAATTCCTACTATTTTTTCTTCAGGGTCTGCAAAAAAACTGGTGTTAAAATACCCTCCCCAAGTTAACGTGCCGAGGCTTCCTTTTCCCCCTTGACGAAGTTCTTTTTCTCCCAAGACTCCGGTAGCTATGCCCATGGTCCATTCTTCAATGCCTGAAAGTTGGTTTTCATAGATTAAATCACACGTCTTCTTACCAATAAGTTGATACCCGTTTCCCTTGCCGTTTTGAATTAAAACTTGCAAAAATTTAGCATAATCTGATACTGTACTGGAAAGGCCCGCTCCTCCAGAATAAAATGTCTTCCCCTCTAACTTGGGATAATCTACATTATATATATCTGTATGAAAAATATTCCAATCACCATCGTTCTTGGTCAAAACAGGTACAAGTCGGTCATGTCTGTCGTCAGGAAGATCAAAGTAAGTGTCATCCATTTCTAATGGCATAAATATTTTTTGACGTAAAAACTGAGGGAATGACATGCCTGATATTCGCTCTATGAACACTCCTATTACGTCTATCCCTAGACTATATGTAAACCTCTCTCCTGGGTTATGATGCAGTGGCTGCTGAGCTATCACTCGAGAGCCTTCAGCCATAGAGAAGATTGGAGCAAAAAGATCTTTCAATCCATTTTTCCAATAGATAGCTTTAATCGAAGGGTTGCCATCAATATCACCGTAACCGATCCCAGAAGTATGAGTCAACAAATGACGAATAGTGATTTTTTTTTCAGCTGGAATTGTAGTGAAAGAGCTGTCATTAGGATCAAATGAATCCAATATACCCATGTTAGCATACTCTGGAAGGTACTTTTCAATGGGATCATCCAAAAAGAATTTTCCCTCTTCCCAAAGCATAAGTACAGCCAAAGAAGCTACAGCCTTGGTCATAGATGCTATTCTAAAAATATTATCTGGTTCGTAAAGTGCTCCTGTTTCTGGATTTGAAACACCCCAAGCCTTGTGATATAAAACTTCTCCGTCCTTGACTACTATGGCGACTGCTCCTGGGATAACATGGTTCTTTATTGACAAGTGGATCATTGTATCAATTCTTGACAAGCGTTCCTTAGAAATCCCATTCAAAGTCTGATTGGAAAATATATCTATTTCATTATTTCTAAGGTAAGTGTTCCGTTTACCTTCTTCCGATTGGTTGCATGATATGAAAATGATGGATGATAACAGGAAAAGCGCAATGGTTTTTATAAAGCTCATATTATTGGAGATTAATTCCTTCTGTCGATAACATAAACCAAATTAGTGTTCTTTAAGCATATTTTATTTGATCTTTGGTATAAATGTGTTCTCATTATATATCCGAAGTAAAAATAAATTTTAGATGAATAATTTATACGATAAAATATTTTCTGATAAAGCCAGAGATGTCATTCAGAAAATAACTGTCACACTTGCGATTCTAGGCTTCATAACGCATTTGATATTGATTGGTTTAAGCTCTTTATCCGTTTTAGACCTATCAGAAATTGATCTTTTCCAAAATCCAATCAATGCCATTTATACCCCTTTTTCATTCATCCTTATTTATGAAATTTATTTGCTTGTTTTTTATATACCTCGGTCATTTACCACGTCTTTACTCAAGCAATTTGAAATCATTTCTTTGATACTTATTAGAAGAGTTTTTGGCGATATAACCAAAATAGACTTCACTAATGTAAGTATGGGCAACAATGATCTGGGAAACCTATTCATCGATTTAGCTGCTGTTCTTATTCTTGCCGTGGCTATTTTACTATTCTATAAAGCCAAAGCTAAAATGGCAACCAATTTAGAGGAGATAGATATTGCGATTGAAAAGCGCTTTAACTTACTAAAGCGGTTTGTGTCGTCCCTCCTTATTATTATACTAGCAATGATAAGTTTAATTCACCTAGCAGACTTCCTATTCAACTCACTATATGGCTACCATATTTTTCATTCGATGAAAAACGATCTTAATTCCATCTTCTATAAAGATTTCTTCACCGCCTTAATCCTTACCGACGTCCTTATACTTTTAATGTCCTATGGGTTTTCTCAAGATTATTTCAAGCTTCTCCGAAATACCGGGTTTGTAATTGCAACTATACTTATTAGGCTTTCATTTGGAGTGACTGGACTTCTAAACATTATATTGATTCTATCGTCAGTAATTTTTGGATTTGTAATTCTACTGATTTATACCAATTATAGTAGATATTCAAAAGAACATATCGTTGAGCACTAAATAAAATTAATTTTTAAAACCAGAAATAGCTTAAAATGATTGAAAAAGAGCTTTTTTTAATCATTTTAAGCTATTTAAGTCATTAAAGTGCGAATTTCTGTAATTATAGTAAATCAAATTTCTCTATTTTGTGACTGTATTTGTTGAGAACAATAAAATATTATAAAAGAAAGAAAAAGAGGATAAATGAAGAAAAAAGAAGCTTTTTATTGTCTTTTTACGCATTTATCGGCAAAAAATCATTTTTTCTGAATATTTATATTAAATTTTGTGGACGGCTTGTTGAGGCACTAATTTTGTCTAAATGAGAATTTAATAATTTGACCTAAAATCATTGTAAAACTTACTTTTTAGTCGTTTATTAAGTGTTTTAGAGCAAAAAAGGCTGTTTTTAGGTTTTTTTAGTTATTTGACACTTCTAGAATATCAAAGACTATTGCCTATCCCTACATAATATGCATATTGAGCTTTATTGTGAGACCCTACTGCTTTTAAGTAATCTAATTTTGATTCTATATAGCTTTCTTGAGCCTGTAAAATGTCCAGTGGCCGTAAAGTGCCAAGTTTTTGCCTTTCTAAGCTTTGCCTCAAGGCATTAAAAGATAATTGACTGCCTTTTAAGGCAAGTTTCATCTGTTCTTTAGATATTTTGATTTCTTTTTTTGCCGTTATAACCTGTTCACCAACTTGTGCTGTGATTTGCGCTAAGTGATTTTCATGCAGAGTAATCCTAGCATTGAACTGTTTTACCGAGCCACCATAAATAATTCTACCCATTGGTATTTTCCAAACTAATGATGTGTTTATTTCTGAAGTTGGGCTGAAGGAATCATCTCGCATCCAGTCACCAAAGGAAGAGTTGTAAGCCCCTACCCTAAGCTTTGGAAGCCACAGTGCAGAAGTTGTAGTCTTTCTTTCAATGTTAAGTGACTTGAGCTCCAGCTTAATACTTTTTAACTCAGGCCTATTCCTATAGGCGACATCAAAAAGAGCTCCCTCTTTTTCATCAATAGCTAGTAAAATTGGGACTAAAACAGAATCTACCAACACCAAATTCGTTTTAGGATTAAGGTTCAATAGCCGAACCATTGAAGCAGATTTACTATTTACCTGCTTTTGTGCATTTAACATTTCAACCCTTAAATGGTTGCTGTTACTTCTGGCTAATAGCTCATCTGATTCAAATCTCATACCAGCATTGACCTGAATTGCTATTTGGGACGCAATTGTGTCTGCTTGTTTTGCCAATTCCTCGTATGCCGTGAAATACAATTGTGCAGCAAGAAGGTCATAATAAATATTGACTATGCGCAGTAAAGCGTTATTCTTTTCCGCTTCTGTTTTATAAGCGGCTGCCTCGCTTGTTAACCGTGCAGCGTTTGCCTTAAAAATACCATTCCCAAAATCCCAAGTAGCATTAAGCCCAATCCCTAACCACAAACTCTGACGCTCTACATCTGTGAATATAGCTCCATCCGCATTCATCGCATTGCCAGCTAATAAATGACTTCTCGTTCCAGTATATATTTGCGGAAGCCACCATTCTTTTGATCTAGTTTGGTCTGCTGACGCTAATTTTTGTTGATACTTGTATTGCTGAATAGTTAAATTATTTGCTCCTCCAAGTTCCAGAGCAACCTCAAGGTTTATGTACTGAATTTCATTTTGCGCTTGAATAGCACTGGAGCTCCATATTGAAGCAAATAGGGCTAGTATGGCAAATTTACTCTTGAGTGGTTTCATAATTAGTTAGCTTTTATAGCTGGATTAACAATCTGCCCATCTTTAACCAATCCTTTTCCTTGAATAATTACAAGTGTATTTCTTGTAATCTCCGGATTAAGGATTTCAAAATAATCTTTATTGGATAATCCTTTTTTTAAGGGAATACGTTCGACGGTATTTTCTTTGTTGACGATAAAAACAAAAGGCTCATCTTGGTAAATCCATTGCGCTGTGACCGGCAATGAAACAACATCACTGCGACTGCTTATTTCCATGAGTACTTTTGCGTACATCCCTGACTTTATAACTCCTTTTGAGTTATCAAGATCAATTTCTACTTGCATGGTTTTTGAAGCGGGATCCAATGCTCCAGACATCCTACTCACTTTTGCCTGGCATAGCTCTCCGGGCAACTCAGGGAAATTTACCGTCACCTCCAGACCTTCTTTAAGAGTTGCAATGTCCGATTCCGGAACTGGAATAGTTATTCTGATCGGGCTAATTTCTTGAACCTCAAAAAGAGCTTGTGGATTGACTTCTGTCAATCCACTTTGAACCAAGGCTCCATGATCAACCATTCTTCTTGTGACTAACCCACTAAATGGAGCTTTTACATTTAGAAAATTTAATCTTTCCTCAATCGTATTCAATGATGCTTTTGCAGTTAGATAATCTGATTTCGCATCTTCTAAAACTTGCATTGGAGTAAGTGCGGGTGTCTTTTTATAAGAGGATTTTAGTCGATTATAAATGGCTTTTTTCGCATTTAGCTGAGCCGTCTTCTCTTGAAGTTTTCTGTGTAAGTTGGGGTTTTCTAATTCTGCAAGTACATCCCCTTTATGGACAAAGTCACCTATTTCGGTCATTATTTTTTCGACATATCCGCTCTCCATGGCATAGATTGTAACCTTTTGATTAGGCTCCGCCGATCCTGTAATTAATACCTCGGCGTTAAATGAACGAAATTGAGGTTTTTCCACTTCTACAGATTGAGTCTTTATATTAACAGGAAATTCCCCCTTCTGAAGCACTTTATTTTGACTATCTCCACAAGAGCTGATAAAAAAAGCTGTTATAAAAAGAGTAGATATGGTATAAATATATTTAGTCATCTTCACGATAATTCGTTTTTTGATTTTGCTATGAGTAAGTAGAGAATAGGAATGACATATAATGATAGAAGTGTTGACATGAACGTTCCTCCAATTACCGCTATTGCCAATGGCACATTTGATTCCGTTCCTGCGCTCGTTGCCATAGCTGTTGGCAACAAGCCAAAAATTGTGGTTCCTGCAGTCATTATAACCGGCCTAAATCTATCTACGGATCCTGCAACAATGGCCTCTGTTTTTTTCTTTCCTTCTTTGATAAGGGCATTAATACGGTCGATCAGAATATTACCATAGGACACCGCAATTCCAATCATCATAATTATTCCCATTAATGATTGAATATTGAGATTTGTCCCCGTCGCCCACATCAGAAAAGCAACACCTATTATGCCCAATGGAAAGGCCATAATAATAATGAGCGGTTGCCGAAATGAGCGAAATAAAGGCATGATTATAAGGAACACCAATACAACTGCCAGCGCCATCCCTAGAGCTAAGTTTCCAAATGAGCTTCGCATCATAGCAACCTCCCCTTGAAAAGTCACCCTGTACCCACTTGGGAAGTTCATAGCATTAATTCTTTTCTGAATTTCGTCAGAAACACTACCAATATCTGCATTCTCAATATTTGAATAAACATTAAAAACTCGCTGTAATTTGTAATGATTAATCTCAACGGGATTCGTTGATTCAGTGATCTTAGAGAAGTTTCTAAATGGCACTGGCTTATCGTGAGTCTCGCTTGAAACATTAACATTACTTAGAACGTGCTCATCGTTAATCAAGTATTCAGGGTAGGTTACTCCGACGTAATAATGATTTCCATTGCGTTCATCAATCCAAAAAGTCTTATCAAATGTAGCTGAAGAATTTAGCGCAGACACAATGTTTTTAATAGCCTCAACAGGCTTTACACCAAGCTCTGCAGCCTTTATTCGGTCAATGTCTACGTCTTTAGTCGGCTGATCTATTCTCTGTAAAACGCGTACATCTCTTGTAGATGAAATCCCTTTAATTGTGTCTCTCAATCGCTCTGCAATCAACCTTAGAGTACCTAAGTTGTTGCCTTCAATCTGCACGTCTATCGGTGCCGGTTTTCCATCATTTAAAGCTGCTGTGATTAAACCGCCTGTATTAAAACTAATTTCTACACCTGGGAATCCCTCGTTTAACTTTTCTCTTAATCTACTGGCATATTCAAAGGTGCTTACTTCGTGAGATTCTTTAAGCTGGACTCCTATAAAAGCATCTTGTGTCCCTGAGTTCGGAGTATAGGCTGCAGGAAGATCATAAACAACTCCAATATTGGAGATGATTTGCTCAAGGTCGTTGCCTACCTCTAATCTTACAAGCGCTTCCATTTCCTTAATGGTTTTTTCTGATGTCTTAAGAGGAGTTCCTGACTCCAGTCTTACCTGTATCTCAAGTTGTCCAACATCAGATTGAGGGAATAATTCATAACCTAACTGCGTGCGCATCACAACAAGAGAAGTGAGAAAAAGACCAAAGACTAATAATAAAACGCGCCACTTGTATTCAAGTACCAGCAGAAGGCTTTTTTCATAATTGCCGCGCAGTCTATTAATAAATCGTTGGAAAAACCCTAAAATTGATTTTTTAGATTTTTTACTCTTTATGGGTATATTTTTACGAAAAAGATAAGCCGCAGATAATGGAACAAGTGTCAATGAAAAGATATAGGAGCCTACCATCGCCCCAGCGACTGTAATAGCAAGTGGGGAAAATAAAAATTTTGCTATTCCAGTTAGAAAAATTACTGGAAAAAATACTACAATTATTACCAATGTTGAAGCCAATACTGGCGTTGCCACCTCCATTGCGGCATCAAACGATGCTTGCCATGCTGATTTATTCATTTTTAAATGGCGATCAATATTTTCAAGAACAACAATTGAGTTGTCCACCAAAAGGCCTAGAACTAAAGCAATACCTCCTAATGTAATGCTGTTTATAGCCTGGCCTGTCAATGAAAGAGTTATAAATGCAAACAAAACAGACAGAGGCAAACTCACTGAAACAATTAATGCAGAGCGAAAATTCCCCAAGAATAACACCAGAACAATAACAACAAGGATTAATCCGCCAAGCCCTGCGATTGTAAGCCCTGATATGGCATTTCGCACATATGAGCTTTGATCAAAAATCACATTAAGTTGCACGTCTTCAGGCATTCTTTGCTTTAACTCCGGAATTGCTTTTTTAACGGCCTCTACTGACTCAATTGTATTCGCTCCTGGGCGTTTAAAAATAGGAAGGTAAACCTGTTCTTTCCCATCTACTCTTGCAATATTTGTCTGGATAGAGCTAGCGTCTGAGGCGTAGCCAATGTCTTTTATGTAAACAGGGTTCCCGTTTTTATAGGTGATTACAATGTCATTAAAGTCATCAACATCAATAATCATCCCCTTGGCATCAATAGCATAATTAATTAAGCCTATTTCGGCTATTCCCGATGGGATCATCGTTGTGTTTTCATGGATCGCGTCACTCACCTGCGTTTGTGAAATTCCCAAAGCTTCAAGTCTCGATGGGTTTACATATACATGTATTCGTCGCTTTGACCCTCCATAAGCTGCAGGGGCAACGATTCCCGGGACCCCGCTTAACATCTGCCGAAGATTATAGTAGGCTATATCGTAAAGCTCTTTGCCATTTTTCACATTACTACTAACCGTTAATAGCATTAATGGCTTGCTTGCCGTTGGATCAAAAGGCTGAACCATTGGAGGCAGAGTTCCTGGTGGTTGGTAGTACATGTCACTCATTGCATATGCCGAAGTGTTGGCCATCGCCTCTGCCGGGTCTACGTCCTCGCCATAATAATTTGTAACAATACTCACCCCCATAAGGCTTTTTGAAAGCTGCTTTTCTATCCCTGGAGACTGACCTGTCCATCGTTCCATTCTGCTGGTGATATCCTTCTCTACCACCTCTGCCGGCATCCCGGGGTAGAGCGTCAATATCTGCATGGCAGACTTTTTAAACTGCGGCAAAATATCGACGGCCATCCTAGGCACTAGAACACCGCCAAGAAGAAAGACCACCGCGACTAGTACTATTACTATATATGGATTCTTAAAAGATAATTTTATCATTCTTATGCGCTTAATTTACCAGTTTGAAATGGCCATTTCTCTCTTTCACTTGTCTAACCTTAGTAATTTTTACAATCCATAAAGATCAAAAATTTCATCAAATACAATAAAACCACTAGGACTAAGCGAAAGTAATCTATTGTTATCCTTTACCTTAGTAAAGGTGCTAAAGAGCTTGTTTTTCTTCATCCAAATCTTCAATAAATCATGAAAGTCTTAATCACAGGATCTACAGGCATGGTCGGAAAATCTGTTTTATTAGAATGCCTTGAACATGAAGAAATAAGTGAAATCACCCTTATCAATAGATCCCAAATCGGCTTTTCACATTTAAAAACCAGAGAAATAATTCATTCAAACTTTATTGACTTTAACCCGATATATGATCAGCTGGAGAACTATGATGCGTGTTTTCATTGCATGGGGGTCTCTTCTTTGGGAATGAATGAGGCTGATTACTCGAAAATAACTTTTGATATCACGAAAAGTCTAGCAGATATTCTTTATAAAAAAAACCCAAATATGGTCTTTAATTATGTCTCTGGAACGGCTACAGATAGATCTGAGCAAGGAACATTAATGTGGGCGCGGGTAAAAGGAAAAACAGAGAACTATATTTTTAATAAGGGCTTTAAAGACGCCTATGCTTTTCGCCCTGGAGGAATACTTCCAGAAAAAGGAGTGAAATCAAAAACAGGATGGGTGAATTTCTTGTACACAGTACTCAAGCCATTTTTTTCAATACTTGATGGGATCATGGTAAGAAGTAGTGATTTTGGTATGGCTATGATTAATTCTATTTTGCGCCCTCAAGAACTAAAAATACTAGAAAACAAAGACATCACCTTGCTGTCGAAAATATCATAATTTATTTAAAAGTGTCTACTGTTATTTTTCAATAATAACAGTAGACACAGAAAAACAAAATGCTATTGCTAAAACTTTTTCTGAGGATACGCCTTAGTCTTTTAGTAGACTAATTTCTATTTTGTTCCCGTGAACGACATGGTGACAGTTTCACCATTATTCTCAACCGTTAGGGTATACGTCATATAGGTTCCACTAAAATTTCCTGATCCAGAGAAGTCACTGGCAGAAGCTCCAGGGTTAGCACTTGACTGAGAAGGAATAGTAAAGACACCAGACCCAGGAGTGTCTAAAATCGAGTAAATACCGCCTTCAATATTAATGTACGCAACTCCTTTATTGCTAGATGCTATAACCTTCGAGTCCGGATATGTGTTTGTGTTTCCTTGTGCGTCGGTATATGTTGTTGACCCATTGTAAGTGGCAAAATAATTCGATCTTTCTTCTGTTCCACAATCGGCCCCTTCATAAAAATCTGGGCATAAGCATGTACCATCTAGGCATATTCCTTCATTCAAGCAAACAACATCTTTGCAAGGATCACATGCAGAGAATAAAAGAATCGTAAATAGAAAGGATATTAATTTATTCATTTTTAGCGGTTTTAATTTGACAAATTATAAAAAAATTCAGTTCTACTCTTTATAAAATAATTATTCAGAGTTATTGTATTACAACAGGGATTGTTTTGATTCCTTGCTTGGACTTGATCTGTACTCGATAAACTCCTTTAGGTCGTCTTCGTAGATCAATGTTGGTCTTCATCTCTTGGATCACCATGCGCTCTACCACTCTTCCTATTCCATCGATCACATTCATCTCTGAGCCGATATACTGCTCAGGGACTTCTAC
>CATIRS010000053.1 GCA_949529985.1 Owenweeksia sp. TMED14 | reverse complement strand
TTTTCTTTAGCCCTTTATCGAGCTTCTCATGCCATTCAATGCAAGTTAATTAATCTTTCATGCTAGAAGAATAAATATCACTCAATAAATCCTTCATTATATGCCCTAAAGTAGCTTTTTTTATACAAAAAACAAATAAAGTAAGTAGAATTCCACAACTACTTGATATCCGAGTATGATACTCATTGTTTGATGTACGTAACTCTTGATGAACTACACCCAACTTCTTTTACAATCTTCCACTGCCGAAGCTTTCCCTCTGCTAGTAATTCCTTGCTAAAAGTCCACTTTTATTTGACGACATACATAAGCAAGGATGTTAGAATGGTAGGATTATATTATCTTAGGGAATAACGCCATATTCCATGAAAAACATAAATCCTCGATATTTCATCTGCATTTTTAGTTTAGCCTTGGTTTTTTCATGTTCCTCAGTGGAAAAACAAAAAGATTATTCTGCAGTAGTTTCGAAACTAAAAGCTGCCATAAACTATGAAATGGAGGACAAAAATTTGCCAGCATTTGGTGTAGTACTGGTTGAGGGAAGTAAAACCATTTGGACTAATAATATTGGTTTTGAGAATCCTAATATGGATAAGGTGGCTGATGAAAATACTATTTATAGAATCGGCTCAGTATCAAAACTGTTCACAGATATCGGAATCATGCAGTTAGTGGAAAAGGGAGAGATTGATTTGGATGTACCTGTCTCTACCTATCTCCCTGATTTCATTCCAGATAATATCTCAGGAACCCCAATTACTCTTAGACAGTTGATGTCGCACAAAAGTGGGTTGATTAGGGAACCAAAAGTTGGAAACTATTTCGATGAAAGTAGTCCCACTTTAGAGGCAACAGTTGGCAGCTTAAATGGTACTCCTCTCATTTATAAACCAGAAACAAAAACAAAGTACTCAAATGCTGGAATAGCTGTAGTAGGTCGAGTGATTGAAAAAACTCAGGGCATTCCATTTACCGACTATCTGAAAACAAATGTATTGGATCCAATAGGCTTAAAAAATAGTGCGTTTGTACCTACGAAGTTCGTAGATGAGCACTTGGCCTATGGTGAGATGTGGTCGTATGATGGGAGAATATTTCCAGCACCAAAATTTGAACTAGGGATGGCTCCAGCTGGAAGCATGTATGCCACAATGAATGATTTGGGCAAGTTCATAAAGTTTCTATTTGGTAACGGGGCTGGAGAAAACGGGCAGGTTCTGGATAAGGAGACGCTGGCATTAATGTGGGAACCTCAATTTGAAATGGACAACTATGGCTTGGGATTTAATCTTACCAAGTCGGGAGATTTTCTACAAGTAGGGCATGGTGGAGCCATCTATGGGTTTAGTACTCAACTCTCAGCAATTCCAGAGCTAAAATTAGGAATTGCTACGGTTAGTACGGCAGATATTACCAATTCTATCTCAAGTAGAATCGCCAATTATGGTTTGTCCCTAATTAAGGCCTTGAAGAATGGGCAAGAGTTACCTATTTATGAGCAGTTTGACGCTATAACAATGCAGGAGGCAGGCACCATGATAGGCAGGTACAAATCAAATAGTGAGAAGGTAAGTGTTGAATGGTTAAATAATGAACTTGTATTAATTCGTGGTTCGGTAGAAAGCAGAATCAAAAGAGCTCAAAATGAGGGGTCATTTGTATTAGATGGCAGACTTGGATCTGGCAGAAAGCTTGAATTTGATGAGAAAGGTTTTGATTTGGGAAGTAATCACTTTGAAAAATATGTGAGCGAGGCCCCTGAGGAGAACCAGGATTTGAGCGAATTTATCGGTGAATATGGTTGGGATCATAATGTGCTCTTCATTTACGAAAAGCAAAAGCAGTTACACAGCCTAATAGAATGGGCATTCAAATATCCGTTGATGGAGGTGAGTGACGACCTATTTGCATTTCCGCTGGAAGGAGGACTGTACCATGGTGAAAATTTGAAATTCATAAGAGATGAATCAGGTCAGATAACGGGAGTAGAAATAGAGAACAGTGTTTTTTTTCCAAAAAGAAAGACAGCTGATGCAAACGAGACATTTAGGATCGAACCTTTGAAGCCAATAGAAGAATTGAGAGAAATAGCTCTTAAAAGTACACCACCAGAAGAAGCAAACAAATTGGAAGCTGACTTGATCGAACCTTCTCTACTTGATAATTCGATTCTATTGGATATTAGATATGCAAGCACTAATAACTTCATGAGTAATAAGTTTTACGAGCAAGCAAGGGCCTTTATGCAAAGGCCAGCTGCAAAAGCATTAGTTGAGGCAAGTGGAAAGCTGAAATATCATGGTGTGGGCTTATTGATTCATGACGCGTATAGACCTTGGTACGTAACCAAAATGTTCTGGGATGCTACTCCACAAGATTTGAAAATCTTTGTTGCCAATCCAGAAAATGGATCTAGACATAATCGAGGATGTGCAGTAGATATTACATTGTACAATTTGAAAACAGGGAAGCCAATTGAAATGGTCGGGGGTTACGATGAAATGTCAGAAAGGTCGTACCCGAATTATATGGGGGGTAGCTCAAAACAAAGATGGTATCGCAGGCTCTTAAGGGAAACCATGGAGTCAGTTGGATTTACAGTTTACCAATTTGAATGGTGGCACTTTGATTATAAGACTTGGAATGAATACTCCATTCTTAACATCCGCTTCGAAGACATGTAGCCTTCCTCAAATCTTAAGGTATGGGTGTATTTAAAGAGTAATGTACGACTTTCTTTTACGTGAGTACTCAAATTATTAATACGTTAAAAATGGCTTAATTTTAATATAAAATTGTTTTAGTTAAAAAAACCCTTTAATTACCCTTAAATAGGTTTTTTTGTGAAATAAAACAAAATCTTCAATTGGAATTCCATGACTACTTGATATCGCCATAAGACACCTCTTTTTTAATGTAAGTTATTCTTGATTCACTACACCCAGCCTCTTTTGCGATCTCCCCTTGTCTAAGTTTTCCCTCGGCTAGTTATTCCTTGTCAAAAGCACTTTTTATTTGGTCATATTTTTAGACAGGAGCGTGATAATTTACCGAAACCTTGCAGTCATGCCCAAGGGAATTGTCCTAATGTATAGTAAGGGAAGAGACAATAGAGTGGACAGATTTGTCCAAAGTTTTGAATTTGTTTTGGGTGGGGTGAGACGGCAAGAAGGTGAGGAGGTAAGGCTATGGCGGTTAGATAAATAGGCAGAAGAATTTACAGTCGCTATATTGGGGCGATTGGGTAGCCTCTTTTTAAAAAGAAAAGTATTATCTACGCTGAGAGTAGCGTAAGAGCCCTTTATTGGTCATCACTTCCATGAATAGTCAAATCCCATTCCAAATCACCATCAAAGATGTACCCTATCAGCAATTCCAAATCCGCACTTCAGGCCCAGGAGCCACACTCCATATAACCCCACTGTCTCTACAAAACAAATTATAAAATAGAAACGAGGCTTGTGAAATAGGCATAATAATAAAGCCATTCAAATAATAGTAATACGGATACCGATAATAGATCAGAAGTAACTC
>CATIRS010000052.1 GCA_949529985.1 Owenweeksia sp. TMED14 | reverse complement strand
ATTTTTCTAATCTTTCTTTTTTTTTTATTGCATCTTTCTTTTTTAACACCTCCGATATTATTTTATGTTTATATTTCATATAAAAGAGAGAAGACTAAAATTAAATACTAAATGTCAATCAGGGAAAAAGGGAAATTCTGCCCCACTTTTCATAACTTCCTGAGAACTTTCTTACCCCATGGACTTTCTGATTCGATGGCAGATTTTCCCTTTTTCCCTGATTGCATCCTTCTCTCTTTTAACAGATAATAAACTAAATAATAAAATATATAGATTATATACAATGTCACAAAATAATGCTGAACCAGAACTTCCAAAAACATCTATTATTACGCTTCTTGAATCAAACGGAATCCGTGCGGGAACGGATGATGCATCGGGTGGCGAATGGATTAACAACCTACCAGAACAGGTTATCTTGAAAGAGAACGATTCGATTATTGTAAAACAGGCGATGGTAGATACAACTCTAGCAAATACGGAATTGATTGAAGTAAAAGATACAGAACGAGATATTACTATATCCCATGGAATGTATCTGACTGACTCAGGTGATGGAACCCTTCCAGGCGGAAACGCTCAAGCTGCTGCTGATATTAAATTTTCAAAACCGCCTTCATCATCACCTGATGGTCAAAACTATATTTTACAAAACCAAGTCAAAGACGATCATCTCACACGTATACATTTTGCCCCTGATGTACAAACTGGCAATCTCGTTCTTCCGGGAGTCAGACCAGGTGCAACGAATCCTGGGTTGACTGCATCCACACCATCTTTCAATATGACTTTCCTGCCTGCTTCTAATCCTGATACCGATTGGTTTGAGTATACGATACAGTCTAACGGTGGCAGTTATGTAGCACCAACAGGTCCCTTTCCTGCACCATTTCCAAATGGTTCAACCTCTCCAATACCTGCAGCTGGAAATTTTGAGGGTATGAACGCAATTCTTGTAACAAGATCAACTGATGGCGTTCACGAATTTAGAATGTATGCTAATGGATGGAATCCACCTCTTGTAGATCCAGGTGTACCAGGTGTTTACCAAGCACCAGGTGTGAACGACCATATCGGTCAAATTGAAATCGTCCAAGACGTTAATGGAAACCACCAGGGTTATCAATCAACGTGGAATCCAACTGTTAATGATCTAGGAATCGCAGCTTCTGGATATTGGGTTTTCAGATATGGTTCCAGTGACGCTGGCGGACCGCCAACAGCACCAACAGGATTACCCGGTTATGGCAATTTTCTTTATTTCCAAAACTATGATGCATCGGGGGGTACGTATCCTGTTAGTACAATATATAGAATTTGCACTGGTATATATTTGATGGTACAGCAAAAACCCCGTGCTCCTCTAGTAACATATGATTTTTCAATGATCCATAAAGAATACGATGATGATAAAACAGTTACCAAGGTTGTAAGCTTTAACGATTGGACGATCAAACAACATGTAAATGAAAAATCTCTCCTTCCGGTTTTTAATGGGTTGTTCGCTCAGCAGAATAGTAAATATATAGTCCCAAACGGTGGACAAGATAATCAATTACCGAATGCAAACGAGGCACTCGGGACTCGGGAAGGACTTGTACCGACCTGGGTCAATTTCTCTCAATTTCCTGATCCAAGACAGGCATCTAGAATTGTGTTTGAACCGTTCGCTTATGATTTCGTTTATGGTATAAGATTACCAACTGGTCTTAGTGTGGAGTCAGGGCAAGGTGGGATTTTTAATTGGGTCAATGCTGCTAAAGGACAGTCAAGAGAGGCTGGTGGCAAACTTTTACCAAAACAAGTACAGAATAAGGCGTTTCCACCAATAGGAAATATATCGTGTAGATTGACACCTAGAATTTTTGAAACCAAAATTAGAATTCCTGCCGATAAATATACATACGAGGCACTAGCACAAACAATTACGGATGAACTAAATAAAGTACCTAGACGCATTCCATCGTTTTCGAACAATCCTGATGTTCCAAGTCAAGCATTAAATGCTCGGGGATGGGGGCCGTCTCGTTTACTCACATCTAGTTATGAGTTATCTATGCAACAATCTGTAGGAAATGATACTGGTGTTGGCGTTAGACTTCCACAATTTCCAAGTGAGTATGTTTGGGATAATACTGCTGGTGTTACTGCTTTACGCCCTCCTGTTTGGTTATCTGAAGATTCTCTGACAGTATGCCAGTATGGTCAACTAATCACACCTACATCCAACGTTAGATTTTGTGGTGCTGAAGCAGTTTCATTTATTTTTGATGATACCACGCAATCTTTCCAAATCGCCCAGATGCATTCTAATATGTATTCTCGGTTGAATGGCGGCATTATTACTCGGCAATTTATTGCTGTAGATGAAGCAACAAGTACGGAAGAACTGATAAATACGGACAAAAACGGAGGCATATTTATTACGGGCTTACAACCAGAATCTTTATTTTTTGATAAAATGAAATTCACTAAAGCATCCTTACTTATTACTCAATTGGCGAACAATCCAGCAGTTAGAGATTTTACGGACTTAGGCACAGAAATTCCAGTGAACGACCAAAATGATAAATTAGCAAACGCCTTGGTCCACACGTGCCCTCTCATTCCTGGACGAACGATTACTGGAAATTATATTGGTGCTTCTACATTGATTGATAAACGTGTCCGAGTTCTTCCCGCCGGTGGTGGAGATGCGGATCCCACGGGTGGTGCATACGCACTTGTTAATACTGCTTATAATTTAGAGACTAACACAGATACACCAATCACAATTAGAGGCGAGGGAATCGAAGCAGCGACAGATGATGACCCATTTTTTCAATTAGAGATATCTGGACTTAATAATCAGAACATTTTTGGAGCGACTAAAAAAAATAATTTAATTCAATCTATCGTCGGCAAATATTTTACTTCGGGCAATTTTACAACAGGAAATTCTGATGATAGTATTATGTATATCCACAAGGGAGACCCAATCGTTTTAAAATCTATGAAAACACGAGTCCTAAACAGTGACGGAACAGTTGCTACAGGATTAGGAGATAAATCTGCAGTGATCTTAGAAATTACATCTACAAAATAAATTTGCTTCTCTCTTTTAATAATAATATAACTTGAATATTATTATTAATTTTTATTTACTTCACTTTATTTAGATGGTACTTGCAACGTGTGAGTACATAAGCACTCTTCCTGTCCCTACAGCAAACTGACCATCAAGTTCAAGGTTAAACTGCGTTTGTTCTTCCGAAAAAGGAATTGGACACATAAGTGCGTAAACTCGCTTTTGCGGTTGATCCGCAATAGTAAGCCATCCCCGACGACCTTGTGTCGTAGATTGTGGCACAGCAGTATTAATTGGAATCGCTTGATCGTAAACGCATTCATTTAAACTGGAATAACGTTTGCCCATGTTCATCATTGTCTTAGAAATCAGATCGTAGTGAAGACTTGATCCAGCATCGCCTTTGCCATCATTCGCAATATCGTTCGTTGCAACTACGGACATATAAGGCACTGCTCGGTTTGTCACCGATTCGCCGTTAACAGCAAAACGATAAGAACTCAGACGCTGTGAACCAAGAACATCTGAACCATATTCAGAATTAGATGGCAACACAATCACAACCTCGCTGGTTCGTGCAGGCAAATAGTATGTTCGGTTCAATGAAGAACCAGACGAGAACTGATCTGCTTGAGTGCTCCATTGAGAATATTGAATGGATGATGGTCCAGATGCTACATCAGACCGTCGGACTGCGTTCAATTCAACACTGTTTAACAAAAGAGTTGCTCCCTGTGTGTTAACGCCTACGACGTTTCGGTCAATGAAATATCCAGTGCCAGTAGAACCCGTAACAGTTTTTACATCCAAAATTGTCGTTCCAAAATCAAGAGTAACCAGTTTCGTGACTGCGTCCCATGAAATCGCTTTCACAACACACCATTTAGTGCTAGCAAGTGCTGGCACTTGACCTACCGCAGTTCCGGTTGAAGCAGCACCCGTGTCTGGATCAACACCCTCCGATGTTGTGATGTTCAAAATTTGTCCAGTCCAAAATGGGTGGTCCTCAATATTTGGATAAACTGCTGCCATTGTCATTGTGGTTTCAACAGGTGGCGTACTATTCGCAAAAGCACGTTGAACTGCACGACCATATGGAATTATTGGACCCTCGGTCGCAGTGTTTATAGTATTGTGATAATAATTAGTCCACGGAACTGGACCAGCATTTAAAACCTGTTCAATAACAAGAGCGTCGATTCGCAAAGTCATTGAAAACGTAGTATCGCCATACACCGCTGTATCCCAGTCAGTCACAGAGCAGATTTCATATAAATCACGAAGATAGATACGGAGTTCGTGTGTTTGCGAAGTAGACAAAACATCACCTACTCCTTGGAGTTTCGCATATCTGCCATTTGCCCACGGGTTAGTCTTAGCGGCACCCGCCATACCAACCAAAGCAGCACCTTCAACATCGTCAAGGTCTTGAGTATACGATTTCATAGTTGCACGGAGACTGTCAGAGTTTCGAACATCTTCAACAGGACCACGTGACTGGGAAGTCATTCGGCAATCTTTAATAAGCATCTCAATTGGACAAGCTGTGTCATTATAAATGGAGTTTGCCACACCGTGATTAAATTTCAATTTGAGATCGGCAATTGCGTCCGTTAATTCAAGACCAGTACCGAGACGATTACCCCCCGTCTGGTTATCAAAGTTGGAAGTTACCGAAGTATCAATAACGATGTACATCTGCGAAAGATCATACACGCCGCTGTTTCCAGGAAGCACAAGATCTACAGTGTTGTTTGTTGCGGTGAAAGATGATTGTTGTGATGGTAATTTAATTATTGATTCCATTATATAATTATGTATTATTATTATTTAACTGAAAATATTTTTATTTGTATTATATATAATGTCGCAATCAAGAGAATTTGCAAACCAATCTAATATATCACAACAGCTTGAAGGTGAAATAGGTGGACAGCGTGGAGCGTCTGAACGTGATATTTTTAATGATGCACAATCGTTCGAACAACAGTTTCTTATTGGAACAGCAGTACACCAAAAAGCAAAATTCGTTGAAGGTGTTTCTAAAATATTTAAAAAAAGTAAAAAATTGAAAGATATTACTGGTTTATCAGATGATGATCTTGATAATATTGCTAAAGGAGATTTTTCTAAAATATCTTCTAAAATTGCCAATAAAGCGTCTCAGAAAATTAGCGATGCTAAATCCGCAATCGAAGAATCCAAAACTGCCAGATTATCCAAAGAATCAGATCTGGAAACACTTAAAACAGATTTAGCAGATAAGGAAACCGAATCGACGAGAGCCATGGGTGAAAAGGATATTGCCGAACAAAATAGAATCACTGCCGAAGACCAACTTGCGAGTGCGAGAAACGAAGAAGCAGCGTTACCAGATCAACCAGACGATTTGTCAGGTTTGGAAACATCGGCAAGACTTTCACGAGCAGAAGCGAATAATGGTGCGAGCACGGCGGATGCCGATGAGGCCGAAAGAGCGGCAGGGGAATTAGACCGAACCGCTAGAGCAGAAGAAGGCGGAGCAAAATCATTAGACGACCTTCGTGATAATACCGCTAGAGTAAAAATATCTACGGGTGAAAATGCGAGACCTATAGATAATGAGGCCTTTACTGAAGCGAATGATGCTTCTATCATACAACGAAAAGTTGCCGATGGTGCTAGATCAGCGGCAGAAACCGCCAAAGATAGAGCACAACAAGTTCGAAACGAAGTCGGTGATGAACAACAAAGATTGAATGATGTTGCGGCTCGGTCAGAATCGGATTTAGAAAAAGCACGTTCTGGACCATCTGGTTCGCAGGATAATCTTGATGCAGCAAAATCACAGGCTCGTTCTAACACAACCGACGCAGAATCACAATTACAAACCGCAACAGGCGAAGAGAATGATGCGAATGAGTCTGCCGCCGTGGCAGCAAAAGATGCTGCTGATGCTAGAAGCGGCGTTCAAGAAAGTGAGAGTGCTCTTGAAGGAGGATCCGACGAGGCAGCGGCGGCGGCGAGCAAAGTCGCAGATTTAACTAAAACACTGAAAGCGATTAAGGACACAGACGAAGCGGCGGCAGCGTCAGAGGAAGTCGACCCACTAGGAATAATTGTTGCTGCTATTGGTGCGATTGGAGCATCCATCATTGGAAGAAAAATCAAAACACACACAATGGCAGTGACTACACCTGATATTATTTCTTCATCGTATGCGAGCACAGTTGGTGCCTAATCTGGAACATTAAATAAAAATCGGTAATCGGTTTTGCTGTTTATCTTTCTTTTTTCAAAAAATCCAAGTGACATGATCTTTTCAAACAAATGTCTCAATTGGTCAATATCCTTAATCTTCGTGATGTAGCTCATGAGCACTTTGAAATTTTTATAATTTGCCCATCCCCATAAATGCACATTTCTCATTTGGAAATATAAAATGATAAATTCAACCAATTCAGCGTTATCTTTTTTATCTTTCATTATATATGCTTACTTATTTTTTTTATTTGTTTTTTTTACGAAGATTTGAGATTCCGTTTTTTTTTTTGGGTTTCACCGCTTTTGCGTTTAATATTTTATTTATTTTTTTAGTCTGTTCACGATTATTATACATATATTATAACTATATATTATTATTTTGACTTAAATAATAATCTAAAGTATTATTATAATGGACATTATAAAGATTATTCTGAACGCACGCCCGAACTTGAAACCCCAATCCGCAAATACTTATTTGTCAAACCTTAGGAGAATCGCAGGCACACGTGATATTGAAGATATGCGGTTTCTAACTGAACCAGACGAAATTTTTAAAAGGATGGACGGAATGAAACTGACAATGAAACGTAATATTTTATCGTCAATTCTTGTTCTTCTTTCTGCGCTCCATGATAGTTCAAAAGAACTCTATACAATATATTCTGATAAACTTTTACAGTTTTCAAATGAATACAAGAGAGAAATGAACAAGAATGAAAAGACTGAAACGCAAAAAGAAAATTGGACTAGCATTGATGTTCTCTCTAACATTACCAAAAAGATGTTAAAAGATAATCCAGGTTCGCAAAACAGTCTTATTGGAGCACTCTATACCATGCAACCGCCACAGCGGCTCGACTACTATGACATGGAAATTGTTGGTCCGAAAGACGAATTGAAAGAAAATAAAAACTATCTTGTGATTGGAAAAAGAAACAAAAAAACATTCGTGTTTAATGATTATAAATCGTCTAATAAATACAATACAGTTAAAATTCCAGTCAATAAAAAAATCAACTCTGTTATTAATAAATTTTTAAAACTCAATCCAGATAGAAAATATCTCCTTGTTAATAAACAGGGTGATCCTATGACCAGAAACAATCTAGGAAAGCAAATCACCAAGATTTTCGCATCCACTGGAAAGCATATCAAACTTAATTTGATCAGACACATGTATGTTTCAGAAAATATTGATTTGGGTATCGCTAAAAAAAATCAAGATATTAGTCAGCAAATGATGCACTCGCCGAGCATCCAATTGGAATACGCAAAAAATTAAAATAATTATATAAAAATTAAAATATATAATTATACTATAATGTCATACTCGTATATCCACCGACAAAAGTATTTTTATTATGAAGACTTGCTTAAAATAATTGAAGCTATTAAGATTGAACGAAGCGCAAGAAAAAATAACAAAGATTTAATTGGTACTACATTTGCACAGGATCTGGAGGCAGTTCTGGATCTGACTCCATAGTTTCGGCTTCCTCAATTAAAATACTTAATTGGTCTTGGAGTTGTTTCTTCTCTCTTCTAGACAATCCACAATCTTCATAAACATCATCCATGCTATCATCTGAATCATAATCGCTTTCACTTTCTACATCACTATCTTCTTCAGGATCATAATCTGGATCACATTTTTCACATGGACAATCACACGTTTCCTTACATTCATTGCATTCACATTCACTAACATAACATTCTGGAACGATAACTTCAAATTCTACTTTAGACATTTATAATATATCATTATATTTTAAATTTCCTTAAATTCAGAATCTTGGTAAATGGAATCCTGTGAAAAATTTACCACGAGAAAACGGTTCTTCCCCTTTGTTGCTTTTCGAAAGAGAGAAACAAACTCTTTTTTACTATCCATATAATTAAAATCGTGTGCCATTGCGTCTAATTCATTCATAGAATTTGAAAATAATATTGCCCCAGATGCATTGCTTCGCATTGTAGTTGAAAGTTGGGTATGTTTTTGTGCCGTCACAATAATACTGAGGTTGATGTGGCGACCATTGGAAAATATACGAGACAGAGTACCGTTTAATTTTTCCTTTAATCCGCCGCTAAATGCTACGTCATCTAATATCACAACAGAGTTCATGGGACGCTTTCCATCTTGGATTCTGTCTAATGCACGTTGCTCCACCTCCTCATATATAGCTTCAAGATTCCCTTCGCTAAATTTCATAAAGTTCTCATCCGGCACATCTTTCTCAGTCTTCAAAATACGGATTTTATTATCTAATTTATTGTTGGATACGATAAATATGTTCTCTCCTTCAAAGTCATTTTTATAGAATTTTTCACGCAAAAGTAAATTTAAAAGCACTGTCGACTTACCCGAGAGAAATGACTTACCCACCACCAACACACGACATGGTAAGTCGAAAATATCTGCTTTCTTAGTATAATAGGAATCCGTGTGATCGTTCACTCGAAGAATCGTATAATCTTTCATATATAATTATGTTATATTATAATTTAATAGTATTTATAGGTTGATTTTCATTTAATATAATGCCAAAATATGTTATTTCTCCGCTTATTTACGAAGGACACTATGAGTACATTTTAAGAATTAATTTGAAATCACACGCCCGAGGACAACTTGACGAGAGTGTTAAGCAAATATTTTCCAGGGGTCAGTTTTATGTCTTATATGAATATGAGAAGAAAGATTTTGCACTTGAACAAGTAGAAGCAGAGAGAAATAGATTGGTTTCAATGTATCAAGAATTAGGATTCAGAGGAGGTAAAAGTAGAAGATTTACAATTAAATAACATATTTTATATAAATATTATTTCTAATCATATGGTATAGTATGTCTGACACAGAAGAAAAAGAACAATTAACGCCTATTTTTGAAAATGAAGTCGTTGAAACACCTGCTGAACCTGCCGATGAACCTGCCGAACCTGTTATCGTTGAAACCGCACCTGAACCAGTCATAAAAAAGAAGAAAGCGAAACGCGTCTTATCTGAAGAACAGAAAGCACGACTTCGTGAACAATTAAAAAAAGGTCGTGAGACTTCACTTGCAAACAGAAAAAAGAAAGCACAACTGAAAAAGATTGATAAAGAGGATAAGAACAAAGCGGATGACGAGAAAATATATCAAGCTATGAAAAAGAAATTACGTCCTTCAGAATTAGAAAGAGAGAACGCAGAGTTAAAAAAGCAACTTGCTGAGTTTAAAAATGCTGCGGCAGAAAAACCGGTTAAACCTGTCGCCAAACCGCAAAAATTAGTTCAGGTATTAGAAACCCCAAAAGTAATTGAACCCAAGAAAAAGCAAGTTGAGAAGAAACCGAAAGTAATTAAAACTGCTGAAGTTGCAAAACCTGTTAAAAAAGAACTCAGCAAACGTGATATTATGAAAATGATGAAAGGAATGTAAATTAATAACTACTTTTTGAACCCTTCTTCGCCTTGGAAATGATTCTTATTATTTTGGATGATTTCGTGTGCTTTGCACCTGACATCTCAACCAGGTTACCATCTATCACCATGGTGTGCGTTTTTGGTTTTATTTTCTTCTTTGGTGGCATTATAGTATTTAATTAGATAATATAATATCACTATATATTAATGGACACTTCTGAAATAGTTTTAGCCAAACCCATCGCTTATAAAAACATATCCTCCACTCAGACAAAAGTAATTGAATCTACACGTGACAAATGCGGTGTTACTTGTAATTCTAAAGTTTGCTTCTGCGGTTAAGGTTCTGGTCTTGTCCGACTTCGTGTTCGTCCTAGTTTATATGCGGCATACTTGATCGCATAAAGTGAAACATCTACGCTTTCCGTCAACCATTCCACGTTGGTCTTAATTGATTCGTATTTATTTTCCAAATTCTCCAAATCTTCGTTTGTATAAAACATTCCTCCATCGTCAGATCGAACATTCTCAAGGGCATCACGCAATTTGAATTTTTGGTAGACTGCTTCGGTCAATAGAATTTTATCAACATGATACGCTTTAATCTTCAGAGCCAATTCGTCAATTAGGTAATTAATATTATTAATCATTTATAATATTAATATGTTTGAATCTTTAGATTAGTTTAGTTTAGATATTTATTGAACCAATGGACTAACATGTGTCAACTGAAATGCTGGAATCTTAACCCTTTCAATAGATGCAATATGCTTATATTTCATTATCTTTTGACCGTGTAGAATACGATTTACAGTTGTGGTCGGAATATCAAATTGATCCCGCAAATCCGTCAAAGTGAAACACAAGTGCGATGTAATATCACCTTCGTTCCCCACCCACACGTTAACCTGATATTTGTAAGATTTATACCAATTAAATTTCTTTTCTTTTCGCATTACTTGACTCATATTAATATAATACTAGACCATTCTTTAGATCCTTTGGTTATATATGTTTTAATCCTCAATCGTTTTTAGTATTTCAGTTTCTATGCATTTACGGGAAAACGGGAAATTCTGCCCCACTTTTCATAACTTCCTTAGAACTTTCTCACCCCATGTACTTTCTGATTCGGGGGCAGGTTTTCCCGTTTTCCCGTATTTATTTAGTTATTCAAATTATATTCTATTTGTATTCAATATTTATCTATAAGATTATAGTAAGTAGTAAGTAATAGTATTACTCTATAGTTGCATCTCGCAAACGATAGTTAGTCAAAACATTAGTAAAGTCTTTTCCATTTTTTGTATATCTATCTTTAAAATACACACCTAAACTAATATTTTGTTTAATAAACGTTACCATTTTTGTTTTTGCCCATTTACCTCGTCTGTCTGCCTTCGGCATACTTTCCCACATATGACCACTTCTGAATTTTTCGTGCAATTGTTTCATTATTATTATGTCTTTATCAGATTCAGTCAATTCATAAACCTCGTTAAACCAAGTAAGAAAGTCGTCACACCCAACTAAATATTTATGCGTACGGTCACGGACAATTGTAGGTAAATAAATTTCAGTAAATTGGAAAGCCAATAAATATTGAAATAATACACACTTAAACTTTTGTTTAAACTCGTCTGATTTATATCGTGTGTCTAGTGGATGACAATTCTCTTTCATTTCTAACATTTTCGCATCATTCGTGAAAGTTGAAATAAAATCAATAATCATAAACCGTTCAGCAGCAGATGTATCAATTCTACCTTCAATTCCAGGAATGTTATTACATTCGAGAATAGTCATATTTTGCATAATAACATCGGTTTTTTTAGAATAAAGTGCTCGTGCGTTTAACTTGGTATTACCAGTCATACTTTTAATGTTGCCGAGTTTTAATTTTAAACTATCATTGGGTTCACTGAAAAGAATTGCTCGTTTTGTATCCATGTTTGCCACTTCTTGATTTGCTCCACCCTTTAAATTTTCGGTAATTGCTGTCACATTACCCGTGTAAAAATAAGTGTCAGTAAGTAACGCAGCAAACAATTCATTTATAACACCTTTACCGTTTCTGCCTCCGCCTGTTGCGATAACAAATTTTTCAACTTGTTTACCGATCATACCACACCATAGTGCGGACATATAAGACATTCTATTTTCCTCTTCTGGTAAAATTTTCATAATAATTTCTTCCAATTCTTTGCATTCTTCTTCGCTTGATTCTACGAAATCATAACCAACCTGTTTCGTGATATAATCTTGTTTATAAATTTCCACCTTTTCTCTTGTGACAACATCAATATTACAATTTTGAAAACAGAACACATTTGGTCTGAGTGTATCAAACATAATTTTATTTTCCTGTCTAGAAAGCTTGTGTTTTAATGCTACAACATAGCGTGCAATTCTATTATTTGTTTTTGCGTGTTCCTCACCCTTTTCAATGGTATCTCGCTCTGTTCTAATTTTATCTTTTTGCGACTCTTTAATGTTAATTTTTTCAGAATTTATGCCGTTTATGTTTGTACTTTTTAAGGCAAGAATTTCACTTTCTATTTTAGTTAAATTAAACCGAACTTTTAACATTTTCTCATTATAAAACGAGAGCAGATCTAGTTGAATTTTATCACTGACACCGTTGTCTTCATCATCATATTTCCAAAACGGGTTAGAACCAAAACAATAATATAAAATGCCGTCTTGAAAAACAAAATCGTCTGGTCTCATTTTCAATAGCATGGTCGCAACACCAGCATCGGTGAGGTCAATATCAATTCGGTGCATATTTATTATTTTTTGGTGTTGGTCTGGGTTTGATAGTTTTGAATAATACATAACTGTTCCCCACGTAATATCAGATGTCATTGCATTTGATGTATAAGCAACGATTGTTTCAATCCCACCATAATTTGCTGCTTTTTTAGAATATTCGTCAGCAAGAAGTATATTTTGTTTTTCTTTTACAATAGCACCGATCAGTTTAAACCAACTGTCGTAATCATTCCAATATTTAATATCAATGTTGTCAAGAATTGCTCTGTCAAAATCTGATACTTTACTTGGGTCGTATTGTTTTTTTGTTTCTTTTTCTTTTTTAATGGGTTTCTTTTTTTCACTTTTATAAATTGGAAGTTCTCCATCCCAGTTTTGCATTTCAGAACCAATTGTTTCGAATGCTTGAGTATACATAATATCGTATCCAGTTTCTTTAACATTTTTACATTTCACATCTTCAATAGGTATTCGTCTATATAGGTGTGGTAATTTTTTCTTTGATGATTCAGTCCAATGAGAATCGCCGTATTTTTCCATTAATGTTAATTCCAGGTCTTCATCATCAATATCAATAATACAGAATCCTGAATTACGTAAATTAGCAGAAATAGAATTATTTTTTGCTTTACTTTTTTTATTTTCTGTCATACATCTTTTATAAGACCACTTATGCCATCCTGCTTCCAGTCCCCTGATTACCTTTTTTCCATTTGCATCTAATTCGTCTTCAATTCTAAAATATAAATATGGAATATTATTTTCATCATAAAAAGTTTCAATTGGTTTCATTTCAAAATTATCATTTTGTGTTTTGGTGGTTGCAGCCATCTTAATATAATATATGCCGTTTCTTTAGATTGATTGGTTGAACATTAATATATATATAACCTACGAGGTGTATTATTACTCAATTCAAAAACTTTAGATTGATGTAAGTCTCAAATACTAATTAAGGTGGTGGCGCTTCTCTCTTTTTTAAGATTTTATAGTATATTTTAATAAAGGATAATTATATAATGTCCAAAGTCCTACTTCATCGAACCGTTCCTGAATCCTCCCAAACTAAATATTTACCATTTACGACCGTTGATTTTTTAATTGATGCTAAAGGCCGCAAACTCATGAAAAACTCCGTACGAATTGAAGGTACGATCAACGCAACAAAAGACGGTACTGCCGCTGTTGATTTTGATTCCAATGTTAAAGTTGATAACTGTATCGGAGCCCATGCTTTCTTCGATTCATTCACTTGTGAAACTGAACAAAAAGGTGTTCAAGAAACGCTTATGAACTATCCCCGAGCGGTTGCTATGCAGGCACGAGCTACTCTGTCTCAAGATGATATGCTTGATAGTGCCCTTCTGGCGGAATGCCGAGGACCAGCAGAAATTAACGGAAATTACGTGCTTCAACCTGTTGCCGACAACTCGTTTGCGTCCGCCGGCGGCAGTACCTTTATTGCTACGGATAATGTCCAGCCAACTTTCTCCTTGAAACCGATGGTTATGTGGAATCGTTCCGGTGGCGGCGAATACTCCTTCGATAAAAATGGCTGGATCAGAATCTCTTGTATTCTTGCTCCAAATGTGGCTGCTATGTTTGGCGGTGCTGGAACTCAATCCTACACTCTTTCTGACCTTGCTTGCCGATTTCAGACTGTTCCAGACGATGGTATCGTCGCACCTATGCTCATGAAATCATATGTTAACGTTGTCTCGTCAGTTCAATCTATAGCAACTTCAATCTCGGCAAGAGTTCCAAGTCAGTCTGTAAATGGTGTCGCCATCTCATTTGTTAATCAATCAAATGCTCGTAGTGCACTCGTTAATTCGTACGCTCTTGAGACACTTCAACTGTTTAGCGGAATTGAATTTTTGTTTTCTAACACCGCCCAGAACTTTTTGACCTATACTGTAAACGACCAATCTGAAGCAATTGCTATGGGTCTTGCCGCACTTGACCACGATGGACACTCTAGAGTCAGTTCGAAAACACTGAAAGCCAATGCTGGATATTTGTTAGGGATCAATTTCGGTGAATACGTAGATTTATCTGTCCAAAAGTTTACCGTAAACCTGAGTTCAGACTATGCTCTCATTACAGGCAACCCGATGGACTGTCATCTTTTTTTCCAAACTTTAATCTCAATGTAATATAGTAAATAATTTTTTTTCAATAATATTATAATATATTTGTATATTATAATGTCAAAATTCGGAGATATCAAAGTCAAATATCCATCATCGGGAGCAGTCGCCGTAGCAGGTGCAGAAACCCAACCTGTTGCAGATGATAACGGACGACCCGGATGGGCGTTTAAAAAAACGGCAGAATCAGCAGCAGCAGCAAAATTTAATTACTTTTATTACGATGGTACCTATCATGGAACAAAAATGAGAGATTTGGATTCAATGTATTTTGTCGCAAGCGTTGATTTATGGACTGGAAATGTTAACCAAGTGCCTTTCGTTGTTGTCTATACGCCCATGACTGGTTCGGGAGATGCCGGTGCATGGTACCATAGCAAACACGCATATCTTATTGATCCAAATCAGATAATTCAGTCAGGAGAGCGTGTTGTTTTTTACAGGGGCAAGAAACCAAGACACGATTTTGATGGAGCACGACAAATCCCACTCGGCATTCGTCTAGACACAGGTGAATATAACGCAGATGATTCTGTTTACCTTGTTTCGCTCCATACGGATTCTGCAACACCACTTTTATCCGCATTGACAGAGGTCGTTGGTTTAGATATAGGTAAGCATTCGTTTCACACAGAAAAAAGAACCGTAAATCTTGCTTTAGCGATTTAATATTTTATACAAAATAATAATCATTTAGTATTATATAATGCCACAGAAACTAATTCGTTTAACGTCTGAAACCAATGATGGAATTTTCGATGGAGTGTTCAACGAAGATATAACAATTAAACAAAACTCAGAAATTGCGTTTCAGTCTCTTACATTAGAGAGACTAACAACTAGCCTTACAGTAAATGAATCTAATGAAGAAATGACCTTTTTTCCAAAGACACAAGTAACTGGTGATTTGCAAGTGGGGAGAATAGAAAAAAAATTATATGAAAAAGGAGACACGGATGTATTGATGGAGGATATTGAAAATGCTCTTAATGGATCTTGCGACATGTTAACCCTACCAGAAACAATGAATTTACAATGGAAAGCAAAAATAAATGAATCAGAAGATAAAGCAGAAATAAGTGTACGACCTTCTCCATTTTTCCCTTTGGTGGATTACGCACCTGGAGCACTTGCCCCAATAATCAATGATGAAACTTTGTTGGACAAAGGTACCACATCCACACCAACTGTTTCTAATAGTGGCGTTTCACGCCTGACGTTCCAGACCGCCACAGGGGCATTAAACGAGTGTTATCTTTTTAACACAATGAAATTTATAAAATCAACGGGTGCTTTAAGGGTTCGTCTAGGGACTGTCAGTACACAAAATCTTGTAAACCGTCCCGCATTCACAATAGCACTCGTAAACCAAGAGGGATTAGCAAAACTTAGAAATGGCACAATAACATATCCAGATTTAACATATGCTATACAGGTAAATGCTCCAGAGGATGCATTTGACCGAGGTGGATATTCTTATATTAGCGAACCTGGTTCGGCGGGAACGACAACAACAAATCCATTTGTTAAAATTGTCAAATCAGATGCTGGTGGTTCTCAAGACAATAATGATTGCTTTGAAATTCAGAAAAGAAACGGAGTATTTCAAGGGTTTATTCATCAAGATGGCGTAGCGACTACAACATTACCAGCATCACTGACATATGATGTAACAAATGATTATTATGCAGTTGTTTTTTTTCATTTAGCGTCTGTACTCACACCTTCAGTTGTAGCAAACGTTCTTCAAAACATACAATGTAGTCAAGATCCTTGGCAATCAGCATCTTGGTATGATTATGTCACTGACAATCCAGCACTGGCAAGACGGACATCAACTTTACCAGAGTTAGTTCAGTATGATACCGTCCAAGCAGATGTATCATTTAAACCAGATTTTACTTTTCAAACAGACGCAATAGCTAAATATCTTGGATATACCAATAAGGCTTTAGTTGGTCCCGCTGGAGAAGGAGTTGGTGCTGTTGTAACAACGCCAGATGTCTTAACACTCGCAAATCCAAACACAGCATTACCATATGACAGAGAACAGGGTTTTACGTTAACAGGTAAAGCAGTTGCATCAGGTACAATAGATTTGGAAAGTTATCTTGTTGAAACACAAACATTTACGCTAGATAGTTATGATTCATATGGTTTGTCTACCGAAGATAGATTATCAAATGCTGGTGGGAGTAGAAGAAATCTACTGGCAACAATCCCGGCGGAAGAAACGGCAATACCCGCATCGGCAAACGAAAGAATTGTATATGAACCAAACACACTGGACTATATCGCAATAAAAAATAGAAGCGATATAATAACTCGTCAGATAAGATTGCGTTTGTTAAATTCAACATATAATCCTGTGACCGTAGCTGGTCTTGCCGCAATTACTGTTCTGATACGTGACCCAGATTAAAAAATTACACATTTGTCTCTTGTCTAGGTGGTGGTGTTGGTTCAGGCATAACATCTTGTACAACAACGCCCTCTACAGCCTGCTGACATTTGACACCCATACAACTTGAACTTTTCACATGTTTGAAACTATAAATTATTGAAGCAACGCACGCTCCCAGAGCAGCGAGTAGCAAAGCAACCTCATCGGCAGAATAAACGTGACCAGGTAAACTCATTTCAGTTTTATTGAACATATAAGAGAGAAGGAGAAAAAAAAACAATAATAAAAAATATTTTCAGTTTTTTCATAATATTATAATATATAATTATATTATAATGTCAGTTTATAGTACTAGCCTTCGCACTCAGTTGATCGATCCACAATTTCATTCGCAGGATCGTTGCGAGTTTCGTCTAGACAACCGTGGACAATCCTACATGCCTACGATGAGAATTGGTAACCTTGGTTTATCTAAAAGTGCAAACCACAACAACGAATATAATGCGGGAGCAGGTGCTCTTGGAATCATCTCCCGTATTAGATTGATGGACGGAAACGAAGAATTAGACAGTCTCCGAAATGTCGCACAATGGATGACATTTAAGAATGCTTTAAAAACCAATTCGCAAAACACCAGCGTGTTCAACCAATTGGACGGAAATAGACAGGGAAAGGTATATGGTGCTCCATCTGGATTTTTGGAGATGGCCGCAACTAAGCGGATTCGTGAGGGACAGGCAGATACTCTCACAACGCTCGATCTGCGAGAATGCTTCCCCTTCTTGAATTCCATCAGTCATCTTTCCACCAAACTCTTTGAGAACCTCCGAGTTGTTATCGAATATGTACCAACTGTAAAAATTTCACAGGGGAAGATGGTGCAAAACACAGGTGGTGCTCATGTTGCAAATATCGTAAAAACTTTGCCAGTTCTTATTGTAGATGAAATTGAAGATGAAGCACTCGTCGCCACTCTTGATCGTCAGATGACCTCGGCTTCGTGGGTCTCAGTTATGCACGATCAGGCAAATTTGCCAGTTGTGCCAAAGGTGACTGCATACGCTGAACAAGCAGTACAACGAGTCCAGCTGAGAATTAATGGTTTCCTCAATAAGACTGTTTCCAGAATGATGATTGCAAAAACCTATGAAAACCCACTGCACGATCTTGATGGCGTCCAGGTTCGTGCTCTCGGCGGCAACGGATCCAAAGCTTTGTTTAAAGAATCCATAAACATGAGAGTCAACGGCGGCAATATCGTAGCAGGTAATGGTCTTGATTCTCCAGCACAGATTCAAGGTATGCTTTCAGATACTTGGGGCTCTATCACGACTACTCCATTTGCGAACCAGCAATCTGTTGGTACGGATCAGCCTTATGCAGCAGCAGGTCCACTCAATACTATTGGTATTACGCCTACCGTTCCATCTGTATTGCTTGAGGCACCAGCGGGTGACGGCACTGGACCCCAGGCTGGATACGAAATTAGTAACTCGTCTTGGATCGGTCTGCCTATTCACTCTCGTATTTCTGATATGTCATTTGATATTGGTAGAACTGGTACTTTTTCGAACGGAACGAACTCGTCTGCTGGCAATTTCCAGGCCCTCAATATACATTTCTTTGCCGAAGTTCAGAGATCAATGACTGTGTCTGACGGTTCATATAAAATCTTTGATGCTTAAACAACACTTATAGTTGAGCGTCTACAACACCTCATATAATTCATACGTTCAAAAACTATTCCCACAATTAGACATACCGAACCAACACCTATCATCTCTAGTATGCTAAATAAAACATCGGGGTTTAGTTCGTGGTGAGTATTATTATTATGCATTATATAATAACTAGATAAATTATTTATAGTTATTATTGTTCTAAAAGAGAGAAGTGTTTCTTGTTTTTTTTATGTTTTGTCAAACTTGAATAGGATACAATAGCACCACACTCACAAGTTATTTTTTTAGCGTTTCTTTTATTTATTTTTGAAGCATTATCAATTTTATATTGTTTTAGTTGTTCTGCGTGGTCTATTCTATATCGTCTGGTATATTCTAATATTTTTTCTTTATTTTCTTGATTATATTCTTTTTTATGTTTCTTTATTTTTTCAGCATTGGCTTCTCGCCATTCTTTATTAGTTCGTCCAGGTATAATTTTATTTACACACGAATTATTTTCAATATAAAATCGTTCTCTCTTATGCAGTTCTTCTTTAGAATTACAAGGAAAGTTCTCCACTAATACAATCACAGGGTTTCCACCTTCAAATAATTGTTCGGAAGTGGAATTATTTTTTTTTTTACTAGCCGTTCTATGTCCAGCCATTCTCATCGATAAATTTTGACATGTAGAACCATAATATACCATATCAGGTATAGTATCATTCACAATTCTATAAATCTTTGCTTTTTGATAATCAACAGGCATATGGTTTTATATGTTTTTTTGTGTTTAAACCCATTGATTTATATATAAAATAATTTCTGCTTCTCTCTTATATGGGAATCAAACTCTTAAAAATAATCGACAGTGATTTAACAACAAAAAAGTACAGTGCATATTTTCTGCTTGATAATGGTAAAGAAAAGAAAGTAAATTTTGGTCAGAAAGGAGCACGTGATTTCATCAAAATAAATGACAAAACTTCTAAATTTTACATTAAGAATAGTGCTGAAAGAGAGAAGGTAAAAAACGCTTATTTGAAACGACATGCTAATGAGGACTGGTTTAAATTTTTAACACCTGCTGCACTTTCACGTTGGATTTCGTGGAACAAGAATACCTTAGCGGGAAGCATAGCACATTATAAAAATAAATTTAAATTAAATTAATCAATAAACCCACTTTGTATACCCATTTTAATTGTCCTAATAAGTTCCATCTTACGCTTAATATCGTCAGCGGGTGCTTTGCTTTTTTTCATTTGTGCTAATTTTGCTTGTTCTTCTTTTAACATCATTTTTAACATGGAAGTGGAATCTTCTTCAGCACTCTTCTGCTTAGGTTTTGCCTTTGCTTTTGGTTTTGCTTTTGGTTTTGCTTTTGGTTTTAATTGTTTTCGTTCTTTTTTTATTTTAGCAATACTTGCTTCGGTGTCTTCAATTTGCTGTTTAACCGTTTTATTTTCTGCCATCTTAATATGATGAAATTTTGGACGATTTTGTTCGTTCATCATTAATGCAATAATATCTTGTTTTTTCATTTTTGAATATCCTTTGATGTTAGTCTTAGAGATTTCTTTTTTCAAAACAGAAACAGGGTGTGAGTTCAATACTTCAATACTGGGCATTATATATAATCTATATATTTTATTATTTAGTTTATTATGGCGGTAATGATGGTTAGAGACATATATATATATAACCATAAATGATCTAAAGAATGGTTAGGTATTATACTATAATGGCAGGTTTCCACACAAAAACATTTTTGAAGCACGATGACTATATGACACCTAAATATGCTTGGGAAAATATAAAACAATTTATTCCAAAAGATAAAACTATTTGGGAGGCTTTTTATGGTAATGGTGCTTCTGGAAGATATTTAACAGAAATGGGATTTAACACCATTCACGAAGATATTGATTTTTTTGAAGAAAATCGTGGAGATATTATTATATCTAATCCACCGTTTTCTAAGTCTAAAGAAGTAATGAATAGGTTGCACGAATTAGATAAACCGTTTATTTTAATAATGCCTCAACCAAAAATTAATACATCGTATTTTAGAACGTGGAAAGATAAAGGACTACAGATTATTATTCCACGAAAAAGAATTCAATTTGTTAAAACTGTTAATGGTGAAGTTCCAAAAGATTATAAAAGCGATTGTAATTTTGAATGTTATTATTATTGTTATAAAATGAATTTACCAAAAGATATTATTTGGCTTGAATGATTTTGAAAAAGGTTGCGATTCTATTTTTTTCGAATAATTATTTGAGAATAAATAACCGTCAAAGGATTTCTATATAGTTATATAAAAAAAGGAGAATCGCAACCTTTTTAGTCTTCTCTCTTTTATATGAAATATAAGATGAAAATAATATTGATAGTGATAATTGTGTTAATGTATATAATAATTTTATGTGGTCTATAATATAATATAGTTTATTATCTGTTAAAAGAGAGAAGGAATGGTTTTGAAAAAGGTTGAGGGGGAAAGCGTGAAAACCTGCCCCCGAATAAGAAAGTACATGGGGAAAGAAATATCTCAGGAAGTTATGAAAAGTGGGGCAGATTTTCCCCTTTTCCCCCTTATTGACATTTAGTATTTAATTTTAGTCTTCTCTCTTTTATATGAAATATAAACATAAAATAATATCGGAGGTGTTAAAAAAGAAAGATGCAATAAAAAAAAAAGAAAGATTAGAAAAAT
>CATIRS010000051.1 GCA_949529985.1 Owenweeksia sp. TMED14 | reverse complement strand
CTACTTGTATAATGAAACTTTTTAACAAATGAGATTACTTATTGTCAGCACTTCGACTGTTTTTGGAAAACCTTACCTCAGCTACCTACAAGAAGAGTGTATTGATTTTTTTGCTCCTTGGAAAAACATCCTGTTCCTTCCTTTTGCAAGACCTGGTGGGATAAGTCACGATCAATACACCGCTAAAGCCAAGGAAGTATTCCAGCAATGGGGATTCAACTTGAGGGGAGCTCATGAGTTTGACAACGCTTCACAGGGATGTGAGTGGGCGGAAGGTTTCTTTGTGGGTGGCGGAAACACCTTTGTGCTGTTAGAGGCCCTACGTTCAAGTGGTTATTTTGAACGCGTAGATAAGGATGTACGACATGGAAAGCCTTATATGGGTACATCAGCGGGATGCAATATGGCTGGTCTATCGATCTGCACGACCAATGACATGCCTATAGCCTACCCGTCAAGTTTTGAGGCTTTTGGATGGGTTCCTTTTAACCTCAACCCTCATTACCTAGATCCTATAGACGGAATAGAACACATGGGTGAGACTCGAGAGACTCGAATTAAGGAATTTCATAAATTTAATGCTCAACCAGTCATTGGACTTAGAGAAGGATCCTGGATTCGCGTTGAGGGAAACTCTATGGAACTCAAAGGCGATTCTACGGCTAGAATATTTTTGGCTAATGAAGAAGCCTTCGAAGCACAAAAAATACCACCGTCCGTAATTCGTTAATTCAATTGTATTGATTTTATTCTACTAGACCCTACTAGTGGTTATAATAATTATATTTATAGTTACAATAATTATATTTTAGCTAAAACCAAAACAATTATATTATGAGGATTTTATTAGTCATTTCATTAGGGATAAGTGTCCTTTTCACCCAAGGCCAAGAAAAATTATCGATCTATGTAGCCGCAGAAGAAACGGTAACTTTAGGAGATCAACGAAGTTCTTTCGAGTTTCGAAGCTTTACTCAACTCGCTGCCAATTCAGGTCTTAGAGCTGGTTTTAGCTATGCCTTTAATGATAACTTTTCAGGTCAAGCTACATTAGGAGTTGTAGGTTCATCGAGACCTAATTCCTGGTTTACAAAACTAGTACCTGTTGAAATCACCGCTCAATACAATCTGATTTCATTGACAGGTATTGACACAAAATACAGGTTCAATGCTGATTTCGGCATAGGTTCAGCTCTAGTTAGGGCACAGAGCTCCGCGTATAATAACGCTGGTAAATTTAGTTTTAGTGAGCACGCTTCACTGGGTGCTTCATTCGAGATTCCATTTACTGATTTAGGTATTCTGAGCTTTGGTTTGCGAAACAGCTTTTTTATAGACGATTATATTGATGCCACTGTTCAAGGAGAGGATAATGATCAATTAATGAGATTCTATACCGCTGTTAAAGTTCCACTGGGAATTAGTCGAGGCCTAAAAAATAATCTGGCAGATGCAGAGCAAAAAGGAAAGGAATTAACCACCGTGCTTTATGCTCTTGAGTTAGATTCTAAAGCTCAACAACAATTGACTGAAAACAAACTGGCCTCTCTAACAGCTGAATTAGCATTAGCTAATAACCAAATTGGCGTTTTAACAGAACAACTAGGGGAATCTGAAAAATTCATTTTACAAAGTGTCCATTTCCCTTTAAACAAATACTCAATATCATTTACTGAAATACCTGAACTCCAATCTTTACTTGAGATTCTGACATCGCAGCCTACACTAAAGGCCGATATAATTGGTCACACGGATAATAGCGGAGATGCAAGTTTCAATAATAACCTATCACTTTTGCGCGCAAATGCTGTTGCCGATTGGCTTGTAAACAAAGGGATTGACTCAACAAGGTTAACTCCCAAAGCAGAGAGCTCCTCTAAGCCAATGGTTCCAAATACCAGCTCGGAAAGAAGAGCCGTCAACCGAAGAACCGAAATCATTTTATACTAATAACTTCAAGGCCTAATGCAATTGTTGGGCTAAAAGAAAATATTCAATGAAGTTAAACATCACATTATTATTTGCTTTTTGCAGTCTATTCCTTAATGCACAAGGCTATTGGTCTTTCCTAACGTCAGTTGAAGAAGTAGTTTTGCTGGGTAGCCCACCCTCCTCTAGTAATTTTACTGGCTTAAAGGACCTTGCGACAAATTCCGGGATACGAACGGGATTTAATAGGACCTTTACGGAGGCCTTTTCTATTGAAGCAACATTAGGGGTATCCGGTATTTCAAGTTCTAATACCCATATCACTAAAATTGTACCTGTAGAGGTAATAGGCCACTATAATGTTTTGCCCGAATTCAACGGAGGTTCCAAGGGAAAAACCATGAAATTTAACGTCGACTTTGGTGTAGGATCTTCTCTGGTTAGAACTACAGTTCCTGGATATAGTAATTTGGGCAACTTCTCCTTCTCTGAAAACTTAAGTATCGGGGCATCACTTGATCTTAAGGTTATTTCAAATGGAACCCTTTCCTTTGGCTACAGGCAGACAATGTATGTTGATGATTTTATAGAAGCTCCGGTTAGTGGAGATAAAAATAATGCCCTAGGAAGATTTTTCACTTCCATTAGATGGAATCTTAACGACGGTAGCTCGAGTAAGCAAAGAGCTGAGCTTAACGATGAAATTGCAAAAGCGGATGCATTGGCGGCTGAGCTTAAAAATGCTAAAGCTAAATCCAATGCCATGGAAAAAGCTATATTACAGTTGAAATCCATGAAACAGGAGCCTCTAGAAAACGAGGAGGATGTTTCGGATATGCCCTCTGATACCACTGTGATTAGCAACGGGGAAATCGTTACTGCAGCTGAGATCCAAGAAAGCACGATACGTGGATATGCGATTATCATTGCCAGTTATAAATCTGAAGAATTAGCAAAATCACTCGCTCTAGAGCTAGGTAATACAACACGGGTGATCGCTGTGCCAGAGCTTGGCAGATTCAGAGTCGCTTACGATGTGTACGACACCTATCAGGATGCCAAGAAATTTCAAGAGGAATTGGTATTAGACTTCGGAAATTGCTGGATTGTAAATCTATAATCCGAGTAAAACATATGATCAAATACCCGCCTAACCGCGGGTATTTTTTTGCCTAAAGAAACCTTAAATTTGCTCCTTCAAAAGATCTTATGAAAAAGACTGCACTTATTGTCCTCGATGGATGGGGACGCGCTGACGATCCTAAAGTGAGTGCTATTGACCTGGCCCGCACGCCCTATGTAGATTCACTTTACACGGACTATCCATCTACTTGGATCAAAACATCGGGATTAGATGTAGGACTGCCTGACGGACAAATGGGTAACTCAGAAGTGGGACACATGAAT
>CATIRS010000050.1 GCA_949529985.1 Owenweeksia sp. TMED14 | reverse complement strand
TATTTTCCATCAAAATTGGTAATTGCGGCATTGTTTGTGCCCTTTTCCTTCACTGATACGGAAGGAATAGGCTCACCCGTTTTTGCATCGGACACAATTCCAGTCACATTCTGCGCAAGGGCAGAAAATGAAAAGAATGTAGCGATAGCAAGGGCGAATAGATTTGCTCTGCGTTTCATCTAGGTGTTATTTGAATGTTAAACAGGGTAAATATAATGTAAATTTTGATTCAGCAAGCCTTTTAATCCCTTATTTTAAAAGGGTTTAGATAAATTAAGTAATAAAACGGAAAATAAAATCGGAAAATAAATCAATAAGCGTAATTAATACACTTTATCTTTTTTTATTGCACTAAAGAACCAAATAGAACATTTTACTGAATCAGATAGGTGACTTTTTTCTATTTAAAAACAGAAAAGTCTTTTTTTAATTTCAAATCCAAGAAAACTAAAAGAGCTGATGAACCCCAAACTAAGACTGCTGCCTTGTCCATATCGAGAAAATTATTTAATACCCCATGAACAAAATAAGTCACAAGCCCCATCAAGGAGCACAAAGCAATGCTTCTATCGACACCATATGGTAAACGATTAACAACCCTAAACCCAGTATTAAATAAGACCACAAGATAAATCAACATCAAAAATAGCCCTGGCCAACCTTGCTCAGCCAATAGTCCTATATACTCACTATGAGCATTTCCGCCGTTACCAGAATTCGTAGATATGACTGTCATTTCAGATGAATGTTGGAAAGGGGCATATTGAAATTGATAAGTGCCAGGTCCCCAACCGGTAGTAGGACGACTTTGAAACATACGTATCGCCGACATCCATCTATTAATTCTCTCCAAATTAGAAGCATCCGATGATATATTGGAAATACTTTGAATATGTTCGGAGAAATTATCTGAAGAAACGGTATCGTTTTTTGTAAAAACCCTTACCCAATGTTCTTGAGTAACGTAAAGTGTTCCAACAAACATAAAAAGTCCAAAGAAGAAATATTTCAAATTCACTTTGAGCCTTATCAACGCATAAACACCAAATGATGCGATAATACTTAACCATGATGCCCTAGAGTATGAAAACACTGTGGCAATAGTTAACAAACCCAACAAACCATAAGAGAGGATGGAACTGGTTAGCTTCTGCTTCTTAAATGCTTGATAAATTGCAAATGGGAAAACAAAAGCCAATGCCATACCATAAGCTGTATGTTCCTTGTAGAAGGGGAACATCACCCAGGTGCTCGTCTGCTTACTAAAATCAAACTGAGAATGAACATACAAAGTATAGAGACATGAAATAGCGAGACTTACCGTGTAGAAAAGGAAAAATTGCTTGCGCGCAGCTTTTGATTCGAAGACATTCGACATTGCAAAAAACAATGGCACAATAAACCAGACTCGCGATATCCATGATTTAACCGAAACCAAAGGCATCTCACTAGTGAAAATAACAAACCCCATCCATCCCAATTGAGCAAGTAAAACAATCGCTACAGGGTGCTTTAATAACTCCCATGGAAGTTTTCCATTCTGCAGAAATCGAAGTAAAAGAAAAAATGATATTCCAATGAAAATAGGCTCTGTCGGCAAGCTGACACCCAAATTAAACATAGAATCCTTCAGAGTCACAGACAATGGCGTTATTGCGACTGCAAACAGAATCAAGCTATTGAGATGAAAAAAAGACCAAACAACAAACAACAATGCAAAAGGAACAGCCGCAAGTATGTAATGCTCAAATGCCACCGAAAACCCCACTAAAAGAATAAACAGTGCCCCAATTATCCAGATGGAATAATTTTTTATTAAGGTAACTGTTGTCTCAGATCTCTCCATGTGTTCATAAGAAGGATAGCCAGAAGTGTGGAGACAAATGTTGCAACGGTACTAACCACAACAATTAACCAACGAATTGGATATTTTTTTTTGTCTGCTGGAATGGCTTGATTAACTCTGAAAGTAGCAGGCATAACCTGGCTTGCATCCACACGCGATTGATTAAGCTTGGTGCGGATTTTAACTTCTTCCTCTTTCATCAAGTGAAGCTCATCCCGCAGAGAGACATACCTACCACCGTATTTAGCTAAAGTGTCTAAAACAGCTTTCAATTGATCTACAGCTTTTGTCGGTCTACCTTCAGCTATTGCAGTTGCATATTGCTCAGAAACAACCATAGACTGCCCCTCATACTCATGAACCCCTTTAAGACGGAGTTCTTTTATTTCACCTTCCATTTTGCGCATTTCTTGACGCACTTTAGTGTATTCACTTTGAACAATATTTAAGCCCACTTTGGCGCGATTGCGCTGAATTCTGCTTTTTACACGATCCAATAAGCTTGTTATCGCATTTGCTACATCAGATGCGATTTGAGGATCCGTATCCAAGACATTTATCTCAACACTCATAAACTTGGTCCGTCCAAAAGAAATTTTATCAGAATACTCTTCAAACAAATCGGACCTTAAGGTTTGACTTTCTGCATCTAGGTTGTAATGCTCAACCAGTTGAAACCTCTCGGTTATAGTATCAAAAATTACATCCGAATTTAATATTTGTATTAATTGCTCTGCCTCCTCTTCAGCTCCGAATTCAAGGAAATCTTGATCTTGGTAAGAATCTTGAGGCAGCAGAGCTTTGGAAGGGGAATTGGTAGTAGACGGAAAAACTATTACTGTAGACTCATAAAGAGGGGCCACAAAAATCGACATAGATCCAATAGCAGCAGCAACACCAGCTAAAAATGGAATGACAATTAGCGCTTTTCGCCATTTGAATAAAAAGTGTAGGAGATTTTCAGAGGTAGCATCCATTGAGTCGTTCTTAGTTCCACAAAGATAGACTTCTTCCAAGAAGAGTCTCCAATTCGCGAATATCATCTAAAAAGTAATTCATCGCTTTTTCACGAATAGCAGGAGACAATATATCAGGATCTCTTTTAAATAAATAATTTTTCGCACGAGCAATTAGTTTTTTTGAGAAAAAAGTTTTAAAAAAAATAAGATTGGATCTGAATATAAATTGATTGATTCTTGGAAATTTTGGATCTTGACCTTCGTGGGCTTTGAGCATTGTCGGTAATATACTCGTCTCTACTTTCCAAAATTGACAAATTTTATCCCAGCTGGTTTGCGGTTCAGAAAAAAATATTTCATAAATCTCTATTTTTAATTGATTCGAGCCGAAAAACTCCATCCATCGCTCTATACTTTTTGAATAACAGCTCAAATGGTAAAAATTCTCGCTTTTTCCCCAAACTGAGACGGCTAAAAAATCTTTTTCCAACTCTTGCAAAAATGTCCCAGAAACAAGACCGTACTTTCTTGCCATTCGATAATGAGACCAGGCGCGATCTACTGGGTTTCTTATAACTATTGAAACTTTAGCATTCGGGGATGCTCGCTTTACCTGTGCGGGAGCCTTTGTGCTCCATAAATAGCTAGTCGAACATTCAGCTAGCTTCTGGCCTTCAGATGCATGTTCGAAAAGTCGTTTATAATGCTTTGCATCTTTTATAAATCCTTGATGGATAAATTCTAAATCACCTTGGGTCCAATAGCCGATTGGTAGCCTTTTTAACATTGATTTAAAACCCAAAGAGAATTTTTTTTCATCGATTTCCTTGGAGAAATAGTTTGGTTCTTTAATTCTCGATAGAGCAATCCCTGGATTCTCATTCATCCAATTTGCAATAGACGTAGTACCAGCCTTCGCAGCTCCAATCAAAAAAATATCAGGATTCACCATTGCTTAACGCCAAAAAATAAGTGTTCGTATCCCTGTGCGACGGTATCCAACGATTAGGGCCCAAATATTCCATAAAATCATAGAGCAAGAGGTAGCCCACGCCGCACCAAGAAGTCCATAGATAGGAATAAATATTATGTTTGCCGTTATGTTCAATATAACAGCACCTACCATGGTGTTTCTTGCATGATTTTCGTTACCGGTCATGTTTAAGATATACATAACTGGCCCACAAAGAGCATTAACGACTTGTCCAAAGGATAAAATCCTTAGAATATGCAATAAACTCTCAAAACCCTCACCAAATATTGACAAAAACAATTCTCCAAAAAATACTAGAACCAAGAAGAGCGGAATTCCAATAATAGTATTTATCAGAGAAGCACGGTAAATTAAAGACTGAAGCTCTGTGCGCTTCTGTTGAGACCATAAGGCTGAAATCTGAGGTGCAATTTGCGCATTGACGGCAAACTGTGTGAATGTTATCAATGTCGCTATTTTAAATGCCACCCGATAATTGGCAACATCTTCAGCATCTAAGAAATAACTTAAAGCTAAAGTATCTGACCATGACATAATCATAAATAGTGCACCAGTTAAGAACATTGATGTGGCGCTGGGAGCATAAACTTTTAACGACGGCCAGCTATTGATAAATAAAGGGCCGTTTCTGCGAATACTAATAAATGCTAAAATAGAAACGCCAAGTAAGAAGCCCATTGGACCCATTTTAAATTCTGGAAGAACATAAACAAGAATAGAAATCAAACCCAAAAAAAAGCTAGTTTGAAAAACCCCATACAACAGCCAATTTTTGCGCGCCCTCAGGTACTCCGAATGAATTTGGAAGAGAGAAAAGAAAGGCAGTGTGAAAGCGACTAATCGAAGAACATATGCAAGACCATCTTCATTAAGAAACTCCTCCACAGAATTTGCCGAAAAAAACAATATCACACCAATAAGGAACGATGAAATTCCAACAAAACTTTGAATTTTCCTTGCAAAGTCCCATCCCTCTTGACGATTCATTTTAGCAATCTCTCGCATCATTATTCCATCGCTTCCCCACTTTGACAGCGTTGCTAGAATACTAAGAAACGTGAATGCCACTTCAAAAACCCCATATGACTTTGATCCATAAACATTTATAACTGCCCAAACAAATGCATAGCCTCCAAGTGCACCAAGAATTTTTAAAACCATCACAAGAGAACTGCTTTCCAGCAAAGATTTCCATTCTGAGTTTAAGAATTTGATTGTCATGCAACAAAGGTCATACTTTTGAGGTAATGCCCCAATCAATAACAATAGCTATAAATGGCCGCTGGCTCCTTGCAGATAAAATGGAAGGTACTGGCTTGTATACGCACAATATAATTAAGTTGCTAATCGAGCGACATTCATATGTGGATTGGCATATTTTTTATGATAGAACACCAATAGCTCCGAATTTATATCCAGGAGCAAAAATTCATATTCTGCGCCCTGCGGCAAGACATCCGCTGCTTTGGACCTTCTGGAATGAGTGGCTTGTACCCAACAAACTACTCAAAATAAAGCCATCAATTTATTGGTCTCCGGATGGGCTTCTTCCAAGTCGAAAATCCCTCAAGAATTCTTCTATCAAGTTGATCACTACAATCCATGACTTAAATTTTGTTCATCGTCCGAATGAAATCCCTTCAAGGGTGGGCACTTATTATCGTAAAACATGCGAAAAAAGTGCCAAAGAAGCAGATAGAATTTTTACCGTATCGAAGACTTCCAAAGATGATATTATAAAAACTTATTTAAAGCTTGAAGCAGACATTGATATCACATATAATGCTCCTCAAAAGGAACTTAACGCTTTGGAGGAAAAACAAAAAATAGAAGCTCGTGAAAAATACGGAAATGGAAACCCTTACTTCTGTTTTCTAGGATCTTTTACCCCGAGAAAAAACTTAAAAACGATAGTGATTGCATTTAATTCATGGTGTTTAGTGAATCCAAATGATAAACACCAGCTTGTAATTGGAGGCAGATCGCTTCACGAGGATGAGGAGTTAAGCAATGCTTTAAAGGATGGAAATAATAGAATTTCTCTTCCGGGGTTTATTTCATCAGAAGAATTAAATTCATTTTATGGAGGCGCAACAGCTTTTCTTTTTCCAAGCTTTTTTGAGGGTTTCGGAATACCCATAATTGAGGCAATGGCGTCAAACTGTCTGGTTCTTTCATCAGATTCATCTTGCATGCCGGAAATTGCAGAAGATGCCGCATTTTATTGCCGTCCTAAACAAGTTCAAGACTGGATAAATGCCTTAGATTTTTCGGTTGGGCAACATGAGTCCGTAAAGGCATTAAAATCAAAAGGTTTAGAGCGAGCAAAATATTTCCGTTGGGAAAATTCAGCAGCACAGGTTTGGGAATCGTTTAATGATATTTTATCGAATGATTAATAAACAAAAATATACGGCTGGTCTTGATGAAGCCGGGCGTGGCTGCCTAGCTGGACCTGTAGTTGCAAGTGCGGTCATATGGCCAGATAACTATATGTTAGAAGGCCTTACAGATTCAAAAAAGTTGAATGAGAAAAAAAGAGATCTTCTGAGAAAAAACTTGGAAGATTGCATACCCCCAGGCAATTGGGCTGTTGGCATCTCTACCCCAAAAGAAATAGATGAAATAAATATATTACAAGCTACATTTTTAGCCATGCACCGGGCAATAGAAAAGTTAACAGTAAAGCCCCATTTACTATTAATAGACGGAAATAGGTTTAAACCTTACCTAGACATTCCTTATCGATGCGAAATAAAAGGCGATGCAAGATTTCAGGCGATTTCTGCAGCCAGTATATTTGCAAAAACATATCGCGACCAACTAATGAAAGAGGCACATGAGAAAAATCCAGATTATGGCTGGAATATGAACAAAGGATACCCCAGCGCAAATCATAAAGAAGCTTTAGCGACTTATGGAATGACATCAATTCATAGGAAAACCTTTAAATGGAAAACATCACAAGTAAAAATTAATTTTCCAGACAATGGATGATTTTAAAAAAATATGATAGCCTCAGTTAAATTTTTAATTGTAGTTCTCATTACCCTAGGACTTAGCAGTTGTTCAAATAAAGCTGAGGGAATTGCCGTTTTGGAACCAGTACCGGCAAATGCCATGATTTTAGCTTCGATAAATAATCTCGAATCATTCAATATATCGTCGATAGAGACAGATCGTTTACCAAAAATAAAAAGCTTAAAATTCCTAATAGAAAATTTCTGTAGCGATGTAAATGGAGCTTTTCTAGTTAGCTACCACCCAGTAGGCGTTAATGGACACCATTGGCTCATATCCATACCGCGAAACTCAGCTAAATCATGGCACCCCTCTGGATTATCAGGATTAAATGGACTTGAGAGGCGATCATACTCGATTGGAACTATTTGGAAAACGCAACTAGTCACAATTGGGGAGACTTCAAATTATATATTGATTAGCACGTCGTCAATTTTAACAGAAGAGGGTATTCGTCAAATAGAAAAAGGCGGTGGACAATATTCTTATGAATATTTTAAAGAGCTCCCGAATAAACTCTTAAATAACGATTTTATCACACTTAATAGGAATGAAAAAATAAATAACCTATCGATTCTATGGCCTTTGTTTAACGAAAAAGAAGTGGACGACATATATAAATTTTTGCGGCTTCAACAACCAAAAAGTTTATCATGGAACTTTAATAGATTAGCTGATAGTAATTCTTTTTCTGCCGTTTCTGATCAATTTGATATCGCTGAAACATCAATAGACTTTATGCATCTTTCTGAAACTATACCTTTTCCAGGATGGAAATGGATGGTTCCAGAACTTAATTGGGGAGCCTGGATAAGCGCTAAAAATAAGCTCACATTTAAGGATCAATCTTTTATCTCAGTAGCATCAGGCGAATTATGTTTTAAAGGGCGTGGAAATAGGACATGGAAAGCCAGCGTTTATTATTCTGATAATATCAATTTAACAATTCAACATTGGGAAAATTCAAATGGATTAGAGATTAAAAATTTAAATTCAATAGATAATCCATTAAAAAAGCCCCCTACTTATTCTTTCATAAAAAGATTTGGACCTTTTTTAATTTCTGTAGCTGATAGCAATATGTTCAATCGTTATGGATCTTACCTTGGAATCATACGTTCTGAAAAAGAAGAAAAAGAGTTTCAAGGGGCAATGAAATGGATAAAAAGCCAACCAGCCGAAGCTAACATTTGGTGGGTAACCAACGCTAAATATGATTTCATTAACAGCGAAACTGACGAAACGCGATGGAACGGCCTGTCTCTTCGTCTTTTAAACAATAAAGCTTCATGGTGGGCTTCTAAGACTCTCAAGAAGAAATAAAAAAGTCTATTCCAACTTAATTAGATCTCCCACTTTTGGCCTGTAACCTACAGACCAGTCGTTAATTTTATACAATGACCTAAGCTGAATTGAATAAAGTTGAGAAATTAAATGAGCATCTTGACCTTCCTTAAGTCGATGTGTTGAAAATTCTCTGAGCTTCCGTGAAAAAGATTTCGCTTTTTTTTGGATAAAAACTCGATCACCTTCTTTAATTTCAGTGTAATAGGTGAAATCATTAAAACGAAGTAATTTTTCTGTCGAAAGTCCATTTTCTATAGCAAATGACTCAATACTCTCATCTATATTTAAAACCACATAACATGGCCCATTTGGACTCATTGAGAGACGACCATTATACTTTTTGCTTTTTGTCTTTAAATTATTTATAACTCGATCATACTTAAATAATTCTTCATTTTCGATAATATTAATGAGCCGGCTTCTGTAGTCTTTATTTGTAGCATATCCGGCATCTTGTAAACCTTTTGCCCAGGACTTGAAATCCCGAGGATCTAGAATAAATAAATTATCATATCTACTTCGAGATGCAATAAATAAACTATGATCACGAAAACTTTTTCTGACCCGGTTATAAGCGCGAAAGCATTCATCTTGTAGATCGTCATCAGCATAAATAGTCTTTCCAGTCCAGTTTTCATGGCATTTAATCCCAAAGTGATTATTTCCTTTTTTTGCTAAACGGCTATTTCCATTTCCGCTCTCTAAGATCCCTTGAGCCAGGGTTATAGATGCTGGAATACCTGACCTACGCATTTCACGAATTGCTATTTTAGCATATTTTTCAATATAAGCTGACCGAGTTATTAATACTTGAGCAAAAACACTTTGGCAACAAAAAGAGATAAATAAAAAAATGTAACCTAGTGATTTCATGAATTTAAACTAAAAAGTAAAGTTAAAGGCATCATACCTTTAAAAAAATAAAATTAGCGACTTAAAAAAGAGAAATAAAACGCCAAATAAAAAGTCTTTTATTAAAAAATGGATGAATTGAATTCAGAAGACTATTATTATAATCGTGACGGACTAATTGTCTTTACTGAACAACATCATCTCAAAAGAGGTTATTGTTGTGATAGTGGATGCAAGCACTGCCCATTTAAAAATGATAACCATCAAACAAAAAAGTAGCAGAGTATGAATGAATTTCAACAAGAAATTTTAAATGGAATTCCAACTTCATTGCCTGAGCATCCAGGTTACGACTCAACTGTATCTCACGCACCAAGAAGAAAAGATGTTTTAAATACTGAAGAAAAACAACTTGCCTTGAGGAATGCTTTAAGATACTTTGATGTGAAAAAACATTCCAAATTAGCAAATGAATTTGCTTTAGAATTAAAGACTTATGGACGGATATATATGTACAGATATAGACCTACATATAAGATGTGCGCACGTCCTCTAGATGATTATCCTGCAAATTGCAATCAAGCAGCAGCGATCATGCTAATGATTCAAAACAACCTTGATCCTGCCGTTGCTCAACACCCACATGAACTTATTACTTACGGAGGAAATGGTGCTGTTTTCCAAAATTGGGCACAATACCGACTAACAATGAGCTACCTGGCGGAAATGAATTCTGAACAGACTCTCCATATTCATAGCGGACATCCACAGGGATTATTCCCATCAAGCATTGAAGCACCCCGTGTAGTAGTAACTAACGGAATGATGATCCCGAACCACTCTAAGCCAAATGATTTAGAAAAATATAATGCATTAGGAGTAACCCAATATGGTCAGATGACCGCGGGTAGTTATATGTATATCGGACCCCAAGGAATAGTCCATGGAACAACAATCACTTTAATGAATGCGGCTAGAAAATTCACTAAAGGCAATCTAGAAGGAAAAATATTCATCACTGCGGGATTGGGTGGGATGAGCGGTGCTCAACCAAAAGCGGCATCAATAGCAGGAATGGTAAGCATTACCGCTGAAATAAATAAAAGTGCAGCCATAAAGAGACAAAGTCAAGGCTGGGTTGATGAAATACATTTTGATGTTAACACTGCAATTTTTTCCGCATTGGAATCTCAAGAAGAAAAAGGTAATCGATCCATAGCATTTGTTGGGAATATCGTCGACTTATGGGAAGCTTTAATTGAACACAATGTAACTGTCGACTTAGGTTCAGATCAAACATCGCTGCATAACCCCTGGGCTGGAGGTTATTACCCTCAAGGCTATAGTTATGAAGAAGCGAATGAACTAATGGTTACAGACCCAGTAAAATTTAAGAGTGAAGTGGAACAAACTCTTCGAAAACATATTGCTGCCATTAATCGTCTTCATGCCAAAGGCATGTACTTTTTTGATTACGGAAATGCCTTTTTATTAGAATCGAGCAGGGCTGGTGCGGATGTCCTAGCAGAAAATGGGATAGATTTTTCATATCCAAGTTATGTTCAAGACATCTTAGGCCCCCTATGCTTCGACTATGGATTCGGACCCTTCCGATGGGTATGCTCAAGTGGGTCAAAAAATGATTTAAAGCTCACAGATGATATCGCAGCAAACATCTTACGCAAGATGTCTGAAAAAGCTCCAAAAGACATCATGATTCAAATGAAAGATAATTTGCATTGGATAGAAAATGCAAATGACAACAATCTCGTTGTGGGTTCGCAAGCAAGAATACTTTATGCAGACAGCATTGGTAGGATAGCAATAGCAGAGGCATTTAATAAGGCTGTAGCCAAGGGTGAAGTTGGACCAATAATCATAGGTCGTGATCATCATGATGTAAGTGGAACTGATTCTCCATATCGCGAGACATCAAATATTTATGATGGTTCAAAATTTACAGCAGACATGGCCGTACATAATGCCATAGGAGACTCTTTTAGAGGAGCAACATGGGTGAGTTTGCACAACGGAGGTGGAGTTGGATGGGGTGAGGTTATAAACGGGGGATTTGGAATGTTACTTGATGGAAGTGCTGAGGCTGAAAGAAAGCTAAAGTCTATGCTCTTTTATGATGTGAATAATGGAATTGCAAGACGAGCTTGGGCAAGAAACCCGGAGGCACTAATCGCAATGAAACGAGAAATGTTGCGTGAGTCTTCGCTTAAAGTTACAATTCCAGAAATCGCAGAAGATGATTTAATAAATTCGACTATAGATCAACACTTTTGATTATTTTCGCAATATGAAAAAACTTAATTGGATCTTAATTAGCTCTCTATTTTTTTTAACCAGCGCTTGTATTGATGTTGAATCTGGCGCAAAATCTGAAAAAACCGGTGAATTAAATATTGGTTATGTCAGACTGGACAGCTTAACTAAACTTTACAGCTATCACGGCGAATTAGTCGGTGAGATTGAGGCAAAAGCAAAAAAAATGGAAGCTGAACTCATCAGAAGTCAGCAAAACATTCAAGCTGAATATGAAGTCCTTCAGAAGGCAGCGCCAAGCCTTTCTAAGATAGAATTAGAAAGAGCACAAATGGATTTTCAACGAATTCAACAGCAATACCAGGCCCTCGAACAGCAGAGGACAGGGGAATTACAGCAAGAAGAATTTGAGATGAATACTATTGTAAAACAAGAAGTTGACAAAGCAATTGAGGCAATGAAAGCTGAAATGGATCTAGACCTAGTATTTATCTATGAATCAAATCTTTTGTACGCCAAAGACAATTTAGATTTAACATCTGCACTTGCAGAATATTTAAATCGATTAGATCGGCCTGAACCGAAAAAATAGGTGACGTTAATTTCAGTTTGCTTTAGCCTCATCTAATATTGCGCGCGAAATAACCATTCTTTGAATCTCAGATGTGCCCTCATAAATTTGGGTTATTTTTGCATCACGCATGAATCTTTCCACATGATATTCTTTTACGAATCCGTAACCGCCATGGATTTGAACAGCCTCAACAGAGACTTCCATAGCAACTTCAGAGGCGTATAATTTAGCCATAGCTGATTCTTTTACATATGGATGGCCTTGGTCTTTCAACCATGCAGCTTTTAGCACGAGAAAACGCGCAGCTTCAATCTTTGTAGCCATGTCTGCAAGTTTAAACGCTATGGCTTGATGGTCACCGATTATTTTATTAAAAGATCGTCTTTCGGTTGCGTACTTCGCAGACAATTCCAAAGCTCCTGAGGCGATACCCAAGGCTTGAGCCGCAATTCCAATTCTTCCTCCTGACAATGTTTTCATAGCAAATTTAAATCCGAAACCATCCTCACCTATCCTGTTTTCTTTTGGAACTTTAACATCGGTAAACATCAACGAATGAGTATCACTGCCTCTAATGCCAAGCTTATCCTCCTTTTTACCTAATTGAAAACCGGGCATTTCTTTTTCGACTATCAAGCAATTGATACCCCTATGTCCTTTTGAAATATCTGTTTGCGCAATTACGAGATATATTGAGGCGCTAGAACCATTTGTAATCCAATTCTTAGTGCCATTGAGTAAATAATAATCTCCCATATCCTTGGCTGTCGTTTTTTGACTTGTCGCATCACTTCCAGCTTCCGGTTCACTTAAGCAAAACGCACCTAGAACTTCTCCAGAAGCAAGTCTTGTCAAATACTTTTTTTTCTGATCCTCTGTTCCAAACTCCTGAAGTCCCCAACAAACTAAAGAGTTATTCACACTCATTATAACAGCTGCTGAGGCGTCACATTTAGAGATCTCCTCCATAGCCAGCACATATGAAATTGTATCCATACCTCCGCCGTTATATTCTGGACTTGTCATCATACCTAAAAATCCAAGTTCAGCCATTTTCTTAACTCCATCAGTAGGGAATCTCTGCTCATTGTCCCGTTCGATAACACCAGGCATCAAGTCATTTTGAGCAAAAGATCTTGCGGCGTCACGAATCATTTCGTGCTCTTCAGTAAGTTCAAAATTCATATCTATTGTGGATTTAGATGTAATGAGATTCAAAAATACAACCCAAGAAGCTCTGCTTGGATATGTTCCTTTAAATCTAATTTGATTTAATAAATTTGGACTATGGCTATTTTCTTTAAAAGCAAAGTTCACCCTAAATTTAAATCAGATAAAAATAAACCTATCATCGCTCTTGGATCAATGTCTGGAACATCATTAGATGGCCTAGATCTATGCCTTGTTTCATTTACTCCTCCAATAACTATTAAATCCAAATGGCGATTTTCAATACTAGCAAGTAGTTGTATTCCTTATAAGAACACCAGATGGGCAAGTGATCTACCAAAAGCATATACCGCAGTTGACAATGACTTAAGCAAAATATCTAAAGATTATGCCATTTGGATCAGTCTAATGGCGAGTCAATTTTTAAAATCAATGCCTAGAAGCACTCCAAAAGCTGAAGCCTTTTGCAGTCATGGTCATACAGTTAGACATGAACCTCAAAAAGGCGTCTCAATACAAATCGGTAATACGTATGAATTAACAACCCATCTAGATATACCAATTGTTTGTGATTTTAGAATCAATGATATCCGAAGAGGAGGTCAAGGAGCCCCTCTTGTCCCTTTAGCGGATATGTTTTTATTTAGCAATCATTCTACATGTTTAAACCTCGGCGGATTTTCAAATGCAAGTTGGAGCAAAAAAGGTGTAAGATTAGCAGCAGACTTAGGTCCCTGTAACATTATTTCCAATGAACTCATGTCAAAGATTGGAAAATCCTATGATAATAAAGGAGAAATGGCTTCAGCTGGAGTAGTTAACATAAAAATATTTGAATCGTTAAAGCATCTGCCTTATTATTCATTACCACTACCAAAAAGTCTTAGTCGTGAATGGGCAGTTGCAAATATTTATGAAAAAATATTCAATATCCCGAAAATTGAAGATGCAGTTGCTACTTCCACAGAGCATTCTGCCTGGGCAATAGGCCATGGTCTAAAGAAAAATATTAATAAAAATATTTTTCTTTCTGGAGGTGGTGTTTGGAATACTTACTTGGTAGACAGAATAAAATTTTATACTAAAAAGACCATTGAAATTCCCGAAAAACAGATAGTTGAACAAAAAGAGTCTTTATCCTTTGCTTTTCTCGGAATTAAGAGACTTAGAGGCGAGATAAATGTTTTATCTTCTGTAACCGGATCAAAAGAAGATGGCTGCGATGGCACAGTGTTTGAAAAAACATTTCAAGTTTAACAAAACCAAAGCTTTAGAACATTATTTTTACCGCGCTAAACACAATAATTTTCAGAGAACACTAAACATCCTTAAATTGATTTTCGTATGTACACTCTAATGATCATCGTTTTCATTCTTGGCTATGCAGCAATTGCATTTGAGCACGATTTGAAAATTGACAAAGCGGCTGCAGCTCTAGTTACAGGTGTTCTGTGTTGGGCATTGTTTATTTTTGGAGGAGCCGACATTCATGAAACATCCCATGCCCTGCTAGAGCATGTTGGTGAGATCTCAAGTATTCTTTTCTTTTTACTAGGAGCCATGACAATTGTGGAAGTAATCGACTCGCATGCTGGATTTACTATTATAACTGATAAAATATCCACTAAAAATATAGTAAAAGCATTATGGATAATATGTCTAATGACCTTTTTCTTTTCAGCAATACTAGATAATCTCACGACTTCAATTGTAATGATTTCGCTACTCAGAAAACTAATTAAAAACAAAGAAAGACGTTGGCTTTTTGCAGGCATGGTAGTTATTGCAGCAAATTCTGGAGGTGCATTCTCACCAATTGGTGATGTTACAACCACCATGTTATGGATAGGTGGTCAAGTCTCTGTTTCGAAAATTATTTCCTTTGTATTTATTCCTTCGTTAGTTTCACTTTTGGCACCATTGATTTATCTAAGCTGGTCTCTTAGTGGTAAAATTGAACGTCCAGAAATCAAAGAAACAAATGAGCATGAAGTCGTCAGTCGGAAAGATCAATATATTGTGCTGACTGTTGGGATTATCGGGTTAATATTTGTTCCTGTTTTCAAAACAATTACCCATCTACCTCCATTTATGGGAATGATGTTTAGCTTGGGAATTTTATGGTTAGTTACAGATTTTATGCATCGGAACAAATCCCCAGATATTCGTCGTGAACTGGGCGTTGTTGGGATCATAAAAAAAGTCGACACTCCATCGGTCTTGTTTTTTCTAGGAATATTATTAGCAGTAGCTAGTCTTCAGACTGGTGGTCAGCTCAATGACATCGCCACAGGATTAGATAATGCCTTTGGAACAAATTCGGAAGTTGGGATCTATATGGTCGGCGGTCTAATTGGACTATTTAGCGCCATCGTAGATAATGTACCTCTCGTAGCGGCAGTTATGGGAATGTATGAATTAGTTCCTGAAACATTTTTTGCTCAAGATGCCCTCTTTTGGAATTTTCTAGCGTATTGCGCTGGTACTGGTGGGTCAGTTCTCATAATTGGTTCTGCTGCTGGTGTAGCAGTAATGGGATTAGAAAAAATCCCTTTTGGTTGGTATTTGAAAAAAATTAGCCTGTTAGCATTAATAGGCTACATTATGGGGATTCTAGCATATATTGTACAAGGTTGGTTTATAACATTTATCAACTCACTTTAAAAATTACTGATAAATATTGTTTTGCCTTAACTAAAAATAAAATTCTCAAAAATGAAATTAAACTTCCTTCAAATTGAAATTTCTGATGATATTCTAAATTCAGAAGGCTCAGTGATTTCTGACTCCTTGACTAAGGACGAGACACTAAGTATTTTAAGTTTAATGGTCTCTGGAGGACTAGGGGCTCAGATAATTATGTCATTAATGGTTCTTTTAAGTTTTGCCATGGTTTATATTTTTGTCAATCGCATGGGTGCTTTAAAACGAGCAAATGCAATAGATTCCGAATTCATGAAAGATATAAAGGATTATGTTACTGCCGGCAACTTGCAATCTGCAAAAACTCTTTGTGAACGTTCTGATAGCCCTGTGTCCCGAATGATTCAAAAAGGAATTTCAAGAATCGGGAAGCCCTTACAAGATATATCTGCCTCGATAGAAAATCAAGGGAAACTAGAAATTCAGCGTCTTGAGAGAAACCTACCGTATTTGGCAACAATTGCTGGAGGAGCTCCAATGCTTGGGTTTCTGGGCACAGTCATTGGCATGATTCTCGCCTTTAAAGAAATGGCTAACGCGGGAGGCGGTGTTCAGGTAGATATGCTAGCAGAAGGAATTTATATTGCTATGACAACTACTGTAGCAGGATTGATTGTTGGAATATTTGCTTATTTCGGCTATAATTTTTTAGTTATGAGAGTCGAATCTGTTATTTATAAAATGGAAGTAAGTAGTACTGAGTTTCTAGACCTCCTGCACGAACCAGTTTGATACCATTTTTATGAATCTACGCAATAGAAGCAAAGTATCCGCAGAATTTAACATGTCCTCAATGACGGACCTGGTTTTTTTACTCTTGATATTTTTCATGTTAACATCTACCCTAGTTACTTCTTCCGCCCTAGATGTAACCTTACCAAAAAGCAAGGCGCAAACTGTTAAAAAATCAACTGTTACCGTAACTATAAATAAAGAATTACAACTCAGTGTAAATGAAAATATTCTTTTACCCAAAGATGTAGAGATAGCAATTTTAAATTATGTTTCAAAAGACCCAGAAGCCATTCTTATTTTAAGAGTAGATAAATCTGTACCGACAGGTGAAGCTGTTCGCATTATGGATATTGCTTATCGAAATAAAATCAAAATGGTTTTGGCAACAGATCCAAAATGAGCAGTTTTGACCGTCAAGATAAAAGTGATCGAAGAAGAGGTTGGGCAGCTACACTCTCAGTTCATGGAGTGCTCTTCATTCTTTTTTCCTTCTTCGGATTAAATTATCAAGACCCCCCTCCTGAAATGGGAATCCCTATAGATTTTGGATATAAAGAAAATGGATTTGGGGAAACTCCAATAGCTCAATCTGACACTAAAAGTGTCTTAGAGTCAACAGAATTAGAAGAAATTATACCTACAATAACTCAAGACGTCATAGAGACAATAGAGATAAATAAAAAAACAAAAACCCCAAAACCTGATGTTAAAATTGAGAAACCTGTAAAAGTGGAACCATTAATTGAAAAACCAAAAGTAGCAAGTGATTTGACTAATCGATTAAATAGTAAATTCTCAAATAGTCCAAATAAAAATAATTCCACTTCAAGTAAAGGAAGTTCAATAGATGATGGCAATCAAGGAAAACAAGATGGAAACATCATTAATTCAGGAAATGGTGGTTCTGACGTACTAGGTTTTAGTCTAGGTTCAAGAAAAGGATTAACTAAACTTGAGTTAAATGGTAATTGCGGAGTAAGAGGTGATCTTTATTTGTATGTCTGGGTTGGTAATGATGGTATCCCATATAAAATTGGAGCGCAATCAATTAAAGGAACTACTATTACCGAAAATATAGACTGCGCAATCAGAACGGCTAGAGAATTATTGAAAAAAGCTCGTTGGGAACCTGATTATTCAGAAACCTATGAACAGGGCATAAAAATTCGTCAAAAAATACCATTTACGCTATAAAAATCTTTGGATTCTTACGATAAAGTAATAAAATGGCTCTTTGAGCAACTCCCTGTTTATCAAAATACAGGTGGAGAAAAATATAAGATTGATCTCAAAAAGTCAATATCATTTATGGAAATCCTAGGGAATCCACATCTTAGATTTCCTTCTTTTCATATTGCAGGCACAAATGGAAAAGGTTCAACTTCTCATATGATAGCAAGCATATTGCAAGCTGAAGGCTATAAAGTTGGGCTATATACTTCTCCTCATTTACTGGACTTTCGAGAACGAATTCGAATTAACGGCAAATTAATTTCAAAAAAACAAGTTGTAGATTTTATCAAACAGCACAAAGCAAAAATTAAACATTTAGAACTCAGTTTTTTTGAGCTAACTGTTGGTTTAGCCTTCTCTGCGTTTGAAACTAATGATATTGACATCGCTGTTGTCGAAGTAGGAATGGGAGGGCGTTTAGATAGCACAAATGTTTTATCCCCCTTAGTTAGCGCAATTACCAATATTGATCTCGATCACATGAAATTTCTAGGAAATACCAGAAAAAATATAGCCCTAGAAAAATCCGGAATCATCAAGAAAGGAGTTCCTGTTGTCATTGGACAAAAGGATAAAGAGACAGAGGATGTTTTCATCAATATGGCAAGGAAGACAGAGAGTGAAATATTTTGGTCGGAAGATGATACCCAAACAGTATATAAAATGGACCTTTTAGGCGATTATCAAATTAAAAATCAGAAGCTTGCGCTATCTGTTTTGAAAGCGCAAGATAAGTTTCATTGTCATGATAGTTCCATCACAAAAGGCCTAAAAAATATATCTAAATCAACTGGAATTCTTGGCAGATGGCAGATTATTCATCAAGATCCATATGTCGTTCTTGACACAGCTCATAACGGGCACGGGATGCATGCTACGATGACACAATGGAAACGTATATTACTAAAAAAATCAAGAGGCTTCATGATTTTAGGTGTTGTAAATGATAAAGATCTCAGTTCATTTTGGCAAAATATTCCAAAAGACTCCCATCTCTATTTGACCAAACCTAATGTCGAAAGAGGACTTAATGTTGATGCCTTCATTTCATCTGCAATTGAACATGGTTACACGGCTACAGCAAATGAATCATTTTCCGATGCTATTAATATGGTCCGTAATGAAATTCTTTCCAATGATGCCCTTTATATAGGGGGTAGCACTTTTCTAGTTGCCGATGCACTCAGAATGCACACCATTAAGAATCTATTCTAAAAACGCCATCCCAATCCTGAATTCACACCATATGTAAAGTTGGGTGAATCCGACCCGCCAGGATAGGCATCATAATTCACATTAGCGGAAACTACAAGATTCAATTCCGGAGATATTGGTGTTGAGAATCGCGAATTTATAACCACTCTAACATCATCCCAACGGCCCAAAACAGGTTGATAATATGCGATAGAATTCCATCGATATTTTTCATAAAGGAGCATGTCCAAAGAAATATATGTGCTCATTCTAACGACACTTTCAAATTTACCAGAAGACTCGACGTCTAACTCATACATAATTAAAGGCGAAACAAATAAACTCCCTGTTTTTGTCTTTATTGCCATATATCTAGGGCCAAAACCAAAATTATAGCGTTGAGCAATAAGCATCGGCTTGTTCGATTGCCATTGAAAAAAACCTTCTACTGTTAGTCTTTGTGAGATTTTCCGATTATAACGTCCATGAACAAATCCATTTTGCTCAAACAGCAAAGATTCACCACCTATCCTTGTTGAAAAATTACCACTGAAAATACCATAATAGGATTCGTCACCTACTGTCTTCCGAATATTCGTCGAAGTAGAAAGTCTTAATAGTAAATTTTGAACACCTCCAAAATAAAAGCGTCCATCAATAATTCCATGCGTTCCAGAATCTTTACCAGTGAGGCTTCTCATGGCTTCTACATTAACTATCTGTGCTGAAATTGAGATTACACAAAAAATGAAGAAAAAAAAAATTGATTCACGCATGAGACAAATGTAATGTGAAGAATTGACGACGTATCTTTTCTGTATGAAAAATTATTGTTTTATCATATTCTTAATTCCGTCTTTATTGTTTGGACAAAATGAAGATTTACTCCAGAGAATAAATGCATTTAAAACTGACCATTCAATAGATTATAAAATAAAATCATTCAATATCGGGGGAGAAAGGCTTGGATCGATAGAGTATGAAGAATCTGATTTTGAGACAAGATTTAAATTAGAGGGACGAAATAAGACAAAAGATAATCTTGATCGAAACGTTCGCTTTGATATTTATATAAATATTTATGAATTTGTTGACCAAGAAGAATTAAATTGGGTCATGAAGCGCTGGCTCAAAAACTTCATTGATGGCAATCAAATTCGTCCCGGAAGAGACACACGGACTGTCCCTCATGCGAACCCTAGCATTATAATTATTGAAAAAGAAAGGGTCTCAATATTAAATCAACCTTGTACACAATTTGAACCAATTTCATTTCGTGAATGGAGAAGCAAAATGCTAACCTATTTTGGGAGCCCATCATCCATAATAATAGAAATAGGCGGTTGTGAAGGACCACTTAATTGGACTAAAAATGCACCAGATCCCAGAGACAGGACTTGGAAATAGCATAGAATTTGAGAAATCACTATTTGCTCAAATCCTTGACAGCAGAGAATATTTTTCCTGAGGGAATATCTTTACAAGCAAAGTCTTTTCTCGAACAATAATTCAGGCCAGCAATGGAACATGGCCAGCATTGCAAGTTCTCTGGCTCAATTGAGATAGAATTATTATTTAAGGCCCTAAATCCGGCTTTTGGTGAAGTTCCCATCCACAAAATAACAGAGGGGACATTATATGCTGCAGCAATATGTTGATTCGCAGAATCACAAACTATAGCTCCTTTTGCCATAAGCCACATTTCTTTTTCGCTAAATCCCATGTCGGAAGCAAGACTCAACTTTGGATGTGAATAATTCCAGTTCTTTAATTCTTCTTCAGTTCCCTGAATAATTATTGAATTCCCTTCACTCAAAAGTTCTTCCACAACACTTATTGCTTTATGTAAAGGCCAACTTTTTGTTTTTTTAGAGGAAAATGGACAAATAATCCAAATGATTTTTTTGACTGCTAATAATTTTTCAGGAGGAGGCTTTAAAGAAAACATTGGAGAGTTATATTTCACACCAAAAGACTTCAAAACAAGACTAATTTCTTCTTGAACACTGGGAAGACTTTTAATTTTTTTTCTCAAAAATGCCTTTCTTAAATTTCTTTTTTTTGAAAACCTCTTTACTTTGTAGCCCATCAAATATGCCAGAGAATAAAAAACTACTGTTCGCAAATGTGAATGAGCATCAAATACAAAATTGGGCGAATTACTTCTGAACCAACCCCAAAAGAAAGATAACTGGCTCAACCAAGATCTATAATCACCGGATACATCTAAATCAACAACTCGAATACTTCTGACACTCGGAAGATTAGCAGCAATATCTGGTCTTGTGAATAAAGTAAAAGAAACAGAAGAATCCTGAAAAGTAGCATCTTCCATCACCGAAAAGAGCATGAATACGTCACCAAGAGCTGAAAAACGAGCAACTGCAATGTGTTTTCTATCAGTCATCTTTATTCAACGCCATAAAGTGCAGGATTTGTATCCGGGTCATTATATAATTTATGTTGTTCAAAAATATTATACTTAACATCGCCAGATTTTAAATCACTGATAAGCTCATTTATACTATCAATTAGATTCTTATTTTGCAATTCCAGTTTCCGCAGACGAGACTTTGCTTCTTTAACAAGGTCAAAATTTGAATTTTGTCGGGCTGATTCAATATCCATATGATATATCTTTAACTGTAAAATACTTAAGCGATCCATAGCCCAACCCAATGATTCCGTCCTTATTGATCCATCCGAATTTTCGTCAGGCTGCAATAACTCTTTTAAAATAGCGTCCATTTTTTCTACTATTCCCGTTCGACGTTGATTCAGTGTATCAATTCTTCGCTTTAAAGAAATAAAATCAATAGGAGGTAAATCTTCTCGTCTAATTTCATCCTCCAGGTGCCATTGAACGATATCTATCCATGCTTTTTGGAAAAAAATTTTAGATAAATTATCTTCTGTGGAAATTCTCGGACAAGCCGGCTCTAATTTATCCAATTGATGATAATCATTAATAGCCTTTCTAAATAATTTTATTGCCCAGTCCGCAGTCATAAAATCTTAAATCTATCAATACCATCTTGAAGCCAATCAACAAAAACACTTGCATCTGGATGATATGCTGCGCTGCCATTTAATGGTTCAAAGCTCCCATTAGGGTCAATAAGAATATAATAAGGCTGAGCGTTAGTATTATAATTAGTAGCTTGAAAATCACTCCATTTCTGACCTACTCTTTTTATCGTTTTTCCTGAAACTTCAGAAATATATTGTTCATCTTTAGGCAATACAATCCTCTCATCTACATATAATGAGACTAAAACAACTTCTTTTGACAGTATGTTTTTAACCCTTAAATCCGTCCATACTTGTTCCTCCATTTTTCGACAGTTAACACAACCCCATCCAGTAAAATCAATCATTACAGGCTTATTAACCTCTTTAGCAAAAGCAACAGCTCCCTCTAAGTCATTATTAAAAATCTTTTTATCCTTATCGATATGAGAAGATGCTGATACATCGGAGCCATACTGTTCAGAATAGTGTAACGGTGGTGGGAAACCTGAAATTAATTTTACTGGCGCACCAAAAATCCCAGGCAATAGGTAAAAAGATATAATTAAAAATACAGAACCTAAGAGCATTCTTCCGACGCCCAAATAATCAGACTTACTATCGTTAGGGAGCCTAAAACCGCCAAATAAGTAAAAGGCAGTAACAAATGAAATGCCTGTCCAAATAGCTATAAAAAGTTCACGGTTTAACATATGATATTGCCAAACCATATCTGCTGTGGAAAGGAATTTCAAAGCAAAAGCTAATTCTAAGAATCCCAAAACAACTTTTGCTACATTCAGCCACCCTCCTGATTTCGGTAGGGATTGTAACCAACTTGGAAAAGCTGCAAAAAGCATAAAAGGTAAACTTAGGGCAAAGGAGAATCCAAACATTCCAATCGCAGGAGCTAATAATTCCCCGGATTGACTTGCTCGAACAAGAAGGGTCCCTATCAATGGCCCGGTGCAACTAAAAGAGACTAAAGCCAAAGTGAATGCCATGAAAAATATACCAAAGAGCCCACCTTTATTTGATAATGTATCGGATCCATCTACCCATTTAGAGGGTAATGTAATTTCAAACGCACCGAAGAAACTAATTGCAAAAACAACAAATAGAAAAAAGAATGCCAAATTAAACCAAGGGTTTGTTGCCAATGCATTTAGGGCATCTCCACCGAAAATAATGGTAACCAAGAGACCTAAAGCCACATAGATCACATTGATGCTTACACCATAAGTAATCGCTTTACTAATTCCTTCAGAACGGTTTTTACTTTGTTTCATAAAAAAACTGACAGTTAGAGGAATCATCGGGAATATACAAGGCATAATAATTGCAAAAAATCCCCAAAACATACCCTCGCCAAAAATCCCTAACAAGCTATCCGAGATTACAGCATCTCTGATGATTTCTTTTTTCTCTTGTATTTCTGAAGTTGGCATTAAATCATCAGAATTAATATTTGTCTGATCACCATTTACTGTTGAACTACTTTTTGATACAATTTGATCTGCAGCTGGAATATTCCATGTGAGCTTTAAATAGTCCGGAGGCAGACACATCTCATCATTGCATACGATAAATTCAACTTCAGCTTCTAATATTAATTCTTGCGTATTGCGCTTATCTATTTTTTGACGAAAAACAACTTTATCCTTAAAAAAAGATAATTCCATATCAAATTCCTTGACAAACTCTGTAATCGGAGAAGGTTCTTGAAAATAATCGGAGTCAAAAAAACTGATCACAGCATTATTGTTCTCTGAAAACGAAGCCGAATCAAAAGTGAATTTCGTAGGAAATGGAAAATCATCATTATACTGACTATATAAATGCCAGCCAGGCTCGAGAGTTGCGATAGCCTCTAAATATTTTCCATCAACATTAGTTGACCACTCGACAGGAGTCAATATTTGGGCATTGACTTGCAATGATCCAAGTATAATCAGAATAGCCAGGAATAGTCTTTTAATAACTTTCATTGCCACAAAAATAACGGATCATTGGCCATTAAACTGGATATATTTTTTTTGATCTTCAATTTGGATGGTCCGACTGATCTTTAATCCTGGAATCCAATAAACTTCACCAGCTTCATTTGAGCTTGAAAGCAATACTTGTTTATGTTTAATACTTGATGGGATTTTCGAATCAGAAAGTAGGTCACTAACCTTCTTCTTCCCTTTCATGCCTAATGGATAAATATAATCTCCATTTTTCCAGGGCCTCCAAACCAAATATTGACCAATTTTAGGAATTCGCATAATAGGATTTATTAAATCTCCAAAATAATTAACTTTTAAAACTTCAAAGTACTTTATTTCCCATTTTTTGCTGTGATTCCATGTGTGGCCATTCCATAAATTACCAGTAAGACAAATAACATCAGGATTTAGATCAACTTTTTTTTGTTCGATCAGATGACTTTTAACCATAGCAGGACTTAACAATATAAGACCTTCGCGCTCAGACCACAATTGCCAACCATTTAATTCGATAAATGATCCAATTTGGGATTTACTCAAAGACAAAATACTATCAAAATTAAATTGAGCATACGGTTTAAGGATATAATTAATAATTACTGCACCATCAAGATTTTGGAAAATACTGGGATTGATTACTTTAGCGCCTGGGATAGAAATAGATTTATTCAAGAATAAATCACTATCACGTCGCATAGATGTTTCAATATAAGATTTAAGCTCTCGTAGGTTTTTTTGAGTTTTTCTTATGCCATTTAAAGATTGTGGTACAGCATTTATTAATGCTGGAATAGCATTGTTTCGAATGTCATTCCGAGTATATTTATTACTATTATTTGATGAATCGTCACGCCAAATAACATTTTCGCGTTCTGCAAAATCATTAATTAAATCTTTTGATACTGACCAAAGAGGTCTAAAAACATTGCCGTTTCTAGATTGCATAGAAATTAAGCCATCTAGACCAGTTCCTCGAGCAGCATGAAACAAAAATGTTTCTACGGAATCATTGGCATGTTGAGCTGTTAAAATTGAAGATATTTGAAGTTCAGCAGAATACTCTTTAACAGCAGTGTATCTAAGATCACGAGCCCGCGCTTGCAAACCTGAATCAAGATGAAAGTCTTTTGGTGCATGAACTATTTTATAAGCGATTGAGTATTTCGAGCAAAAGTCATGAACAAATTTTTCATCCAATTCAGACTCTATGTCTCTTAGCCCATAGTTAACATGAAAGATAAAAAATGGGATTTTCAAACCTAATAATAGATGAGCAAGAACAACAGAGTCCTGACCACCTGAAAACATTAATACATAGGGTCTAGGCACATCTTTTAAAAAGCCATCTATCTCTTCAATTAGACTCACATTCTTCAGTGCCATTTTTAATTATTAAAATCTAGAGCTCGCTTTGGAGCATCTATTTTCAAATTTATCTCATCCCATTCTTTTTTTGAGTCAGAATCAATTGTTAAAGCAGAGCCAGCCCATGAAGTCCATTTATGATCCTGTTTTTCAAACAATAAACTACGAATAATAACATTAAAATCACATTCGCCTTCAGGCGTTACATATCCAAGTGCTCCAGAATACCATCCTCTTCTCGCTGTTTCCAAACTATCTATTCTCTCCATAGCGCGAATTTTTGGAGCTCCGGTCATGCTTCCCATTGGGAATGTTGCCTCTATAGCACTTATCCAATCTAAATCATCTTTAATTACGCCTTGAATAGTGGAAACCAAATGATAAACCGTAGGGAGCTTCCTAAGCTCTAGATACCTATTTACTTTCACTGACCTTTGCTTTGAAACTCTTGAGATATCATTGCGCACTAGATCAACAATCATTGTATTCTCACTACGTTCTTTTTCAGAATTTAACAAATCATTCGCAGAGTTTAAGTCTTTTTCAAGGTTTTCACTCCTAGCCGCGGTTCCTTTTATCGGCTGACTATAAATATTAATTTCGTGTTTATCCTTGCGAAGAGATAAATATCTCTCAGGCGAGGCTGATATCAAAATAGTCGATGGAATTTGGAAGTATCCTGCCATCGGAGCCTCAGCCTTTAGCTGTAAGTCTTTGTAGACGCACATGGGTTCAACCTTTCCAAATCCATAGTATGGCACGCACAAGTTTGCCTCATAAATATCGCCATAATCGATCCAACTTTTCATCTGATTCGCTTTTTTCAGATAATCGTTAATAGTTAATGAATCTTTTAGCTTTACACCATCATTTTTTTTTAAACCTTCCAGCCCCCTAACCAAGATACCATCCCACCAAGAATAAGCCTCAATATTTCTTGTTTTATGTGTATATAATTTTATGATTCCTTTTTCTGAAATAACGACCCATTCTGGTTCAAAAAAAATAATTTCTGGGAAATTTGGATTTTGGGGGTGTCTAGAAAAAGAAGTTTTTTCTAGAGCATTTTTAAGATCATAACTCAATATACCAAACCACCATGTTGGACTTGAACGCCAATTATTCTTTAACTCTTTCCAAGCATTAGAAGTAGCGTCTGAGTATGAAAATGTATTTACACTTCCACCTGCTGCTAAGAAATCATACTTATCTAAAACTTCAGGTGAATTAATCAAAGCAGAACCAGTCTCTAAAAGAGAAAAGTATGAAAAAGTCTTAGCCGCACTGCACAAAGCCGAATGGATTTCAGCAGACGCGATATTCAACTCATGCGTCTGATATGGCATTATTACGCGTGTATTGCTCTTTTATCAGTAGCGTCAAGCGCCGCTTCCTTTATAGCTTCTGCATAGGTTGGATGGCCGTGACATATTCTTGCAATATCTTCAGCAGATGCGCGAAACTCCATAGCCACAACTGCTTCCATGATCAGATCTGCAGCTCTAGCCGCTACAATATGGACGCCTAAAACTTCATCCGTAGCAGAATCAGCGAGAATTTTCACCATTCCATCTATGTCTGTAGAAGCCCTAGAACGGCCAAGAGCGCGCATAGGAAATGACCCAACTTTATATGATTGACCACCTTCTTTCAACTGATCTTCTGTTTTACCTACACTAGCAACCTCTGGCCATGTGTAAACAATATTTGGAATTAAGTTATAATTAATATGTGGTTTTTGACCGGCAATAAATTCTGCAACAGCCACCCCCTCTTCTTCTGCTTTGTGGGCGAGCATAGCTCCTTTAACTGCATCACCTATAGCGAAGACATTTGATTTATTAGTTTGTAAATTTTCATTGACTTTTATACGACCTCGATCATCTAAATCAACTCCTACTTTTTCAAGCCCTAAACCCTCAGAGTATGATTTCCTGCCTACTGCAACAAGACAGTAATCCGCCGCTAAAATGAAAGGCTTTCCTTTAGAATCTATACTTTCAACTTTCACAACGTCTCCTTCTCGAGTTACTTTTTCAACTTTTGAAGACATGTGAAATATGATTCCAAGCTTTCTAAGACTGCGCTGAAGTTCTTTTCCACATGAAGAATCCATAGCAGGAATAATACTACTCCCATATTCCACAACGGTTACTTTAGCACCAAGACGTTTATAAACAGAACCCATTTCCAAACCAATAACTCCTCCACCGATAACAACTAGATGTTTGGGTATTTCATGAAGTTTAAGAGCTTCGGTAGATGAAATTATCCTCTCCTTATCAAATTTAGCAAATGGCAATTCTATTGGTTTAGATCCGGTTGCCAAAATTATATTCTTAGCATTAATTTTCAGTTTGTCCGAGCCCCTAACTTCAATAGAATTATCACTTATCATTGAAGCTGAACCATGAATTACTTCAATTTTATTCTTCTTCATTAAGAATTCAATTCCTTGACAAGTTGCGTCAACTACAGAATCTTTCCGACCAATAAGCTTTGCCATATTCACTACTGGAGCTGGGCCTTCAATGCCGTGTTGTTCAAAATTATGTACTGCATTATGAAAATGCTCAGATGAATCCAGCAAGGCTTTAGAGGGTATGCACCCCACATTCAAGCAAGTGCCTCCGAGCGTATTGTACTTCTCCACTATTGCCGTTTTAAGGCCTAATTGAGCACATCTAATTGCACTTACATATCCTCCTGGGCCTGAACCAACAACTACGACGTCAAACTGCATAATATTTGAATTTGTTTTACTAAACAAAGATAGTTCAGTCTACCTCATTTTTTAATCGAAAAAAGCTTTAAAATAAGATTAAGACTGAACATGTTTACGAACAAAAACACTAATTAATATCAAAGGAAATAACATAGTTCCCGCTCTACCGATTAAATCACCGCTAATAGTATAAAAAGTCTTACTATTATTTATTTGAAAAAAATCTGTCTTTATTCCTTTCTGGGCCCACGTCATAGCATTTGAAACGCACCCTTTAGGATCAATAAATCCAGATATGCCAGTATTTGCAGACCGAAGTATCCAACGACGATTTTCTATGGCTCTGATTCGAGCATATTGCATGTGAGTGGAATGCCCTAAAGTATTCCCCCACCATCCATCATTTGTCATAATAGCAAATACATTCGCTCCTTCTTTGGCATATTGTCTAACATAATTACCATAATCTTGCTCCCAACAAATAATTGGAGCTATTTTAATTGTTGTATCAGCCAACGAAAACACATCTCGATTTTCCTGTGTTGCCAATGTTCCTGAAGTTCCACCCATGGGGATTGTCAAGTCACCAAATAATTTTTGAATTAGTCTGCCAAATGGCATATATTCTACCCCTACCACCAATTTTGATTTGTGATAAAAATTTAAAGTTTTATTTGCACTCAGGACAAAAGCAGAATTATAAACGTCGTAATACTTATTTCCACTTTTACCAATCTTACGAGATGTAACTGTCTTCTGCTTTTCATTATACAATTCATAAGTACTTGCACCTACCAGCAAAGATGTATTTGGGTAAAGCTGCAAAATAGAGTCAAGTTCATGAATTGGCTTAAATGCATTTGCATGACTCTCTTGAATTCCCTCATGAAAAAATGTTTCTGGAAAAACAACAACATCTGGAGCATTTCGAATCTCTTCACGATTAGATTTATTTAATCTATTACTAAATGATAATATTAAAGAATTAGCCCATTTTTTAGCCTGAGCTTGATCTGATGTTTGAAATTTTTCTTCATAAGGATCCGCATTCGGCTGAACAATAGATCCTAATCGTTCAGGAAGTATATCCGAATTAAAATTCAGATGAATGATCAGACTCAATGCTACCGGACCAAACCAGATTAGTAAAACCGGTCTGAAAAATTTTAAATTATCCTTTAAACTTTGGCGTGAAGAACTAAAAATCTCGATCAAAGAATTAAAAATATTTAATGAAGCATCGCCTCTTTTTCTCTTGAAAGCGAGAAAAGTATCAAACAAGATCAAATTACTCACAAGAATCCAAAATAAACCACCACGATGACCTGTAAACTCATACCATTGAATAATTAATGGCGAGCTAGCGAAAGCATGACCTAAATCCAGCCATGGAAAACTGAATGCCCAACTTTCATGAAAAACCTCAAAAGCAAGCCAGCCTGACACCAAGGTCCAATATCCAATTCTCTGACTATGGACCCTACTAACCCACCCGTAAATACTAATTATTAAACCCATCAATCCACCGTTAATCAACACAGTCGCTAAAACACCTGACCAGTGGGCATTCCAAACCCAAAACGTTGTCCCAGCATTAAATAGACCTAATGAGAGCCATGAAAATAAAAAGGTTCTTAAAAATTTTTTCTTTTTAAGGTCACTACGAATCTGATACTCCACAAGAAGCAATGGAAGAAAGGCGAAAAGAAAAGTAAAATTGAAACTGCTGTTAGCAAACCCCCAGACACCAGGCCAAAAAATTGTGAGCAATAGTGCAGTAAAGACGCTGTGATAAATCTTTTTTAGCATGAAAATAAAAGTACGGCTTACTCACGATTTGAGCATGTTATCTTTGGGGTATGCTGTGGGTTCCAAATTTCCTTACGATTAGTAATGCTTTCTTTGGTTGCATTGCTTTAATTTTCATCAAAGATTTACAACTAGAATACATAACAATATGCATTGGCGCCGCATTAATATGTGATTTATTTGATGGTTATTTAGCTCGAAAGCTAAAAGTAAATGGCGATCTAGGAATTCAACTTGATAGCCTCGCAGACATGATTTCCTTTGGACTTCTACCTGGAGCTTTAATGGCAAAAATTGGATTTTCATTATCAAGTCCGATTTTTTTTCTAGGGTTTTTTATTACTTTGGGATCATTGTATCGTCTCGCGCGATTCAATATCTCCAAAACTATTTCCGATGATTTTGTTGGGCTCCCGACTCCAGCAAATACTTTGATGATCTTAGGAATGGCTTGGGGGGTTAACGAATTTGAAATTTTTAAAGACCAAGAAAATCAAAATTCTATTTGGTCGATATTCTCGATCGCATTTTCTCTAATTATTATTATGTCGGTATATGTCATGAACTCGTCTTTGCACGTAATAAGTTTGAAAAGCAGACCAACAGATTGGAAGTCAATGACATTAAGATTATCATTTGTGATAATATCCATCGTTTTATTAATAATATTTAAGATGGCTGCTTTCACATTCATCATACCTTTGTTGGTATTATTTTCAGCCATTGAAAGAAAGCTTTATTAAAAAAATATTATGAAATTCCGAGCAGAGATTGATATAATGCCTTTAAAAGCTTTATTGGACCCCCAAGGTAAAACAGTCACACAAAATATGACTAATATTGGCTTATCAGAGATTGATAATGTGCGGATCGGGAAACATGTAACACTTGAAGTTGAGGCAACAAGTAAAGAGGAAGCTATGGAAAAAATAGATCTCGCATGTAAAAAAATACTTGCTAATCCAATTATGGAAAGCTATACATACGAGATTTTTAACCAGGCATGAATTTCTTAGCCCACCTTGTTTTATCCCAAGGTGGAGATCGAATAATGGCAGGTAATTTTTTTGCTAATCATGCAAAAGGAAGTAGCTGGAAACTTCTCTCTGTCGAATTTGGCAAAGGAGTTCTCTTGCATCGGTCCATCGACTCATTCGTAGATAACCATGATATAATACGAGAAGCAAAACATATACTCTCTTCAGAATTTGGTAAGTTTAAAGGTGTATTATTAGATGTATACTGGGATCATTTTTTAGCGAAAAATTTTTACCAGTATTGTAAAAAAAACAGAGAAGAGTTTATTTCACATGCCCACAACGCATTAAAAAAATATGCGCCGGTTTTTCACCCCAATGCAGCGAAAAATGTGAGTTATATGGAGCGTCAAAATTGGTTAAATGAATATTCTAAAATTGATGGCATAAATGATATACTTTGTCAAATGTCGAATAGATTTCACTTTAAAAATCCACTAGCAAAAGGAATATCAGGATTAGAAAAAAATTATTTATCGTTAAATAAATACTTTGACCAACTTTGGCCAGAATTAAAGTCAGAATTTGGAATGCATCCATTTTTTGGATAAAAAATAATGCGCTGGGAATAAAAACTAATCTGTTATTTATAACTTCGAGAATGATCCGACACCTACGTCCATTTGTTCGAATTATATTTTTTGGAGTTTTAATGACCTCCTTATCAATAGTAGTTCCATTAGTAAGAATATTTTCCGGTTCCAAAATTGCATTTTCTATCCACCGCCAGGGAATGCTTCTGATGCATAAAATTTTAGGAATCAGATTAAATGTCATTGGTGAACTTCCAAATAAACCGGCATTGATAATGTGCAATCACCCCAGTTACTTTGATATTTTCTTCAATATTGGAAAACATCCAGCCGTAATGGTTGTCGGTCATCAATTCAAAAAATGGCCTTTTGTCGGATGGCTCGGCATAGCTCTTAATACTATTTGGGTGAACAGAAATAATTCAGGTGCGAGAAAAAAAGCACGCAAAGATATTTCACAAACTATCGAAAAAGGTCTATGCGTATTTATCTGCCCAGAAGGAAGAACCGCTGGATCACATTACATTCAAGAGGTAAAGCCTGCTCTTTTCCATGACGCCTGTGAAAAAAGAATCCCAATTGTTTTCTACTCATTTTGGTATCATTCGTCAGAATTCCCATACTTCCATGATTTAAAATCAGGATTCTTAATTCATTTATTTCATCATTTATGGCGTGCTCTGCAAAATGAATTTGTGGTTGTTGACATGAAGGTAAGTGCTCCAAGAAATATTGAATCTGCCAAAAAGGGAATGAATGATTTTTATCGATTTAACAGATGGCATTTAAGGAATTCAAAAGACCTAAAAAATATCGTTAACACAAATATTGCTCTATAAAATAGTAAGCGCTATTTTATTTCTTGTGAAGTAAGGGTAGAGCATACCCGATTATTGCACCAAAAGAATATCCCAAAATGACATCAGACAAAAAATGCTTCCCAGAAAGTATTCTTTGACAACCTACAACTGCAGGAATTAAAGCTGAAGTTGCCCAAATTATAGGTTTTAGACGCGAATTTGGATAATGATCTGAAAATACTTTTGCAGCGTAAAATGTATTGGCCGCAGCGACACTTGTATGTCCTGAAAAGAATGATTTTCGAGCATCGGGCATCATTCTTTCTGATATTGGTGCTTCGTTAGAATACAAATATGGCCTTGATCTTTTAGTGACATTCTTTACTATCTCAGTAGACAGAATTGTCAACGCATTAACTTCGAATAAAATTGTTGCAGATGGAATTAATGTATTCCATTTTTTTGATATGATTACTGGAATTAATGCAGCTGAAGCGCTAAATAATGCAGACGAATAAAGAAGTATGTCACTACGGATGTCTGCTTTTGGGCTCCATAATCCAATTGCAACACGATCCCATTTGGGTATTTTTTCAATTGTTAAACCATTTAATTCGTCAATTGTAAATCCATTCAACTTATTTTGAATAGGGTAATTCAGTCCAAATAATGAAATACCAGCACCCAGAATAGAAACGTCCGTTTTATAACTCATTTTATAAACACTTTGAGCAGAGCAAGTGATATAAATAAATGATAATCCAAACAAATATAGCTTTAGTCTCATAATGAATTAATTAACAATAAGGTTATCAGAATATGATGTCTCATTGGAAAAAATTCGCACTTGATAAACTCCTGAATTTAGCTGAGAAATATCAATCATTTCATTATAATCAGAATAAAGTATTGCAATGTTCACATCAAGCATTATTCTACCTAGCATATCTGAAATTTCTATATTTACATCTCTCTCTTCGGCAAAGGATTCGAGATCAATTACTATGAAATCGTTAGCAGGGTTTGGATAAAATTTAAGAGAAGGAACCGCTATCTTCACTTCTTTTTGAGCTAATGTAACACTTGGTTTATTGAGCTTTAGGTCGGTATAAACTCTATATTCACCCGGAGCAAGTGTTAATGTCATATATGGGTCAGTAACAATTAAAGAATCCGAACTGAAATAATCATACCAAATACCAACGTGACGAAAATTAGGAACAACATTGCGATACCAAATATCAAAATTACCAATGAGGTTAGCATTCATTATTGAATCATGAAAAATTATTCTCTTTGTCCGAGAAGTAAGACTATAGAAAAAGTTTTTGCTGTTAAAAGTAGCTGGGTAATTCCTTCTTAAATTAATCAAAGCAGCAGTGACATCATATAACCTTCTTCGTTGGGGAGTTTGCCGATAGTTCCATAATGCTGGCTTGTTGCAGATCCTACATGGATTATTAATAGAAACATCATAACCTAATTCACTAAACATATAGAGCAATTTTGGACCAGGGATTAGAAAATTAAATGCACTAACTAATTCTGCTCTTTTCAATCCGATATCAATGTCCCTAACATTATAAATATTTGGCTGACTATTGTTGCCAAAAGTATTCACATCATACATTAGTCTTTCCTCGTCATGACTTTCAGAATAGGATATTAGATGTGCATCATCCCAACCCCGACTTTTATATACAGCATCAGAAAAATTTGAATTATTCACAAACCCCATAGCTGCTTCTCTGAAGTTATAAGTAGCATTCCCCCATAAAAGCATACCATACTCAGAAAGCAATTTTTCCTCATTATTGTCACCCCAATGCTCCAAAATAACATAAAAATCATGACGAACATTCCAAATAGAGTCAGCCATTCTTTTCAATAGGTCTTGCCTTTGAATATCCCATCCAGAATTTGGATTATTTGTAAAGCCCTTGGTGAAATCGAATCGAATTCCATCAATATTATATTCTTCGATCCAGTAAGTATTAACCCGATCAATAAAGTTCTGAGTCGCAATTGCGGTGTGATTAAAATCATAGCCCCAACAATATGGTGGATGTGGGCAATTTGAGTTGAACCATGGATTATCACTCGATGGTTTGTTATTGGCTGCATCCCAATACATTTTAACTAAAGGACTTTGTCCAAAAGCATGATTAAAAACAAAATCCATTATGACAGCAATTCCCTTACTATGACAAGAATCAATCAATTCTTTATATTTTTCTTGAGTTCCATAATACTTATCCAAAGCCATATGATAAGAAGGGTTATATCCCCAACTCTCATTATTCTCAAACTCATTATTTGGCATTAATTCAATGGCATTTATTCCGAGACGAACCAAATAGTCTAAAGTGTCAATTACCATTTGATAATTTCGGTTACCTCCACTGGCGAAATCTCTTATTAATAGCTCATAAATTATCAAGTTTGACTTATCCGGTTTTTGAAAGTTAATATTCTTCCACATATAATCCTGTTTCCCAGGGTGCATAAGAGTACAGTGACCTGTTGTTAGCCCTGTTGGATATGGATGAGGATCTGGATATGCTATGCTTGGAATACCGGGATCATTCATGGGATCTAGTATTAATTCTGAATAAGGATCCGCTATTTTAAGTTCACCATCAATCCAATACTGATAGGCATATCGTGTATTTGGTGTTAGATCAATTGTCAACCATAGTTTTTTACTATCGAGTGATTTATTCATGAAATATGAAGAATCTGCAATAAAATTATTGAAGTCGCCTAATACATATGCAAATGATTTGCCAGGAGCATGAAGAATCAATGTTACTGTAGAATCATTAATATAGTTAATGCCGTCTTTTAGTCCAACAGGAGGATCTGAAACAGTAATTAAAGGATTACTAAAGTAGTATGAAGTATCTCTAACGATACTCTGCGTTGCATTATCAACCAGCAATTCCAGCACATGGTTTCCACCATTTGAAACAATTAAGTCAAAATAAAAATGGTCTGATGTTACCGACGAATCTGAAGCTATGAGATCCCCATTATCGTACAATAAAAACATGGCATTTTGGTTCGCTGCTCCATGAATTTCAATCGTATCACCAAGATCAGCTACTAGATACTCATCAGGAGTAATGAATCTACCTAACAACCCAGAGGCCGAAGGGTAGATGGGATAATAAATATCTGAACCGTCAGAAGCTCTTCCTACGTTATTTCCTGAAGCATCACGAAACACGAAAGCTAGTTCCAACAAATTTGTAGAAAATGTGGGGAAGCCATAAAAAGTAGGCAAGTGATATTCAATTTTATGCAGGTTGTTTCCTAAATCAGTCATAAGAACTGAAGGTGTAGGTTGACCCCACACACCCTGTATAAATTTCCAATTCGTTGGAGAAGTGCTTGCAGAAGTTATCAATCCAGTATGCGCATAAACAGGAGAAATGCCAACAAGGGAAGCGTTGCCTTTTGTTGCATCATAAATAATACTTACCGTATCAGTACTTGTTGGAAAAGGCGGATCAACTGAAACTATCTGACCTTTAGAGTAAATAGTTAAAATAAGAATGAGTAGAGACAATTGTTTTTTCATAGAGAAGTTTACACGGTTTAATTATTAAAACCTAAAAAATATACTTTTAAAGCAATCTTAATCGAACACATGTTAAAATTAGATAATTGAAAACCAGTTGAAACATCATTTATTAGGGTTAATAATACTTTCACATTTTTACTAAAAAATTAAATGTAAAAGCGGTATTCCACCTTTTCAAGCCCCGATCGTAATAAGCATCATAACCAACAGAATAGTTATTTGATCCAAATAAGGAACCGGCCCAATTCGACGACAATATGAAAAACCGAGACATCTCTTGATACGAGACCGCTATATCCTCAGGATTATAAGACTGATAAATACCCTGCGCAAATGGCGCTAACCAATCTTTCCCTCTCCACAACTTTACATAAACCCCAAGTTTGTTCCAGGTTTTTGAAAAACTATGCAAGTGTCCACTACCCATATTGATGTCAAAGAACTTTTTCATAGGATCGTGGTACTGCATGAAAGAATATTTGTATTCAGGAACCTTCAATAAAATTCTTTTCTGACCTATTCTCATTGATATTTCAGGATTAACAGAAACTTGAAACCCAGCATTAATTCTATTCCCTACTATTCCGGATTCATCTATATCAATTTGTCCACCAATATGTCGATACATACCATAAATTTTTGCCCTAAAATCAAAAAATGTATTTTTATTTTCCTTTCTCATCTTATGTGGCAGCAGATGAAGCTTGTGCGATATCAACCAATGATTTATTCCCGCAACAAAACTTTCCTTGAATGGACTCCCGTAGCTAATAGATTGATCCCAATTCATCCATATATCTGTCTCGGTTGAGATATATTGAAAACCATATTCAGTTGGATTTAAATAACGATTTCCAGGATTATAAAAAGGCTCTGGAAGATTGTGCCCCGGGTTACTTAATGAACCAAATCTAATTTGGCGATCAAGAGAATAATGACCAATGAATTTCACTAATGTTATGTGTGGAAAAATTCGATTCGGACCACCAAAAACCTGATGAAAAACAGCGCCTACCTCGAGATGCTGCTGGGACTTTAAATCACTCTTCCAAAATCCTATTAATTGAGTACCTAAAAGTGTTCTACCCTTCTCCATTGGATGGAAGAACTCTGTATTACGAAAGTATCCTAAGGCGCGAATATTAATTTTTTTTATCGTGTCACAATCAAAATCATATTGATATGACTGCATCTGAGAGACGCCTAAAAGAGACGTCT
>CATIRS010000049.1 GCA_949529985.1 Owenweeksia sp. TMED14 | reverse complement strand
TGCGCAGAATGTGACTGGAATTGTGTCCGATGCAAAAACGGGTGAGCCTATTCCTTCCGTATCAGTGAAGGAAAAGGGCACAAACAATGCCGCAATTACCAATTTTGATGGAAAATATTCCCTTAAAGCTGGTAAGAATGCCGTATTAGTATTTTCTTCAATGGGCTATGCCTCAGGAGAATCCACTGTCAGTGGGAACACACTAAATATGTCGTTAAGTACTTCTTCCAATAAGTTGGATGAGGTGGTTATTACGGCTTTTGGTATTTCTCGAGACAAAAAGTCCATTGGTTACGCCGTCCAAGAAGTTGGAGGAGCAGAAGTATCCAAAGTAAAGGACGCTAACTTCATGAGTTCATTATCTGGTAAAGTTGCCGGAGTGAATATTAGACAGTCAGGTACCATGGGAGGATCGGCCAACGTAGTTATACGTGGTTACAGTTCTTTGACTGGTAACAATCAGGCTCTGTTTGTGGTTGACGGTATTCCTATTTCGAATGCTATTAACAACACTGGGAACCAGAAAACTGGTCGCGGTGGATATGACTACGGTAATGCAGCTATGGACATCAACCCTGAGGATATAGATAAAGTATCTGTATTAAAAGGAGCGGCAGCCACAGCACTTTATGGTTCGCGAGCTTCTAACGGAGTTATTCTTATCACAACTAAAAAAGGTTCAGCTAAAAAGGGTCTTGGAATCTCTATCGGTTCAGGATACACTGTAGGAACTTTTAATCCTTCAACTTTTGTGAGATATCAAAACGAATATGGCCAAGGATATGGTCCTTATTATGGCCCAGACACAATTAATGGAGTTTGGACTGAAGCTAAGATGACTGCATTTGACGTCGACGGTGACGGTATCAACGACATCTGTGACCCAACGGGAGATGATGCTTCTTACGGAATGGCATTCGATCCAAATCTTCAAAAATATGGTTGGAATTCACTTTTCCCTGAATTAGCTACTTATGGTCAATCACAAGCTCATACTGCTGGCGCAAATACTCCAGCAGCATTTTGGGAGACTGCAATTACCACCAACAATTCAGTGGCTGTAGACGGAGGAAGTGAGAACGGTACTTTCAGAGTTAGTGCAACTCAGTTTAATACCACTGGTATTTCTCCTAATTCTTCATTGAAAAGAAATAATTTTTCTTTTAGTGGATCTCAGAATTTGAGTGATAGGTTAACAATTTCTACAACTGCTAACTATATCAATCAAAATGCTAAAGGACGTAGCGGTACGGGTTATTCTAACAAAAACCCCAACCAGTCTTTCCGACAGTGGTATAACGTTGGAGTTGATATACTTGAGCAAAAAGCTGCTTATGAAGCAACAGGAAAGAATCTTTCTTGGAATGCATATGGATACGGCGCAGCTGATCCTACTGCAGCTCACTATTTTGACAATCCTTACCATATGGCTAATGAGAGTTATTCTAATGACTCGCGTGATCGTATCCTTGGAAATGTCATGACGAATTATAAAATCAATGATTGGTTGGATTTCATGGGACGCGCTTCCATAGATACTTATTCTGGAATGGAAGAAGAGCGCCAAGCTGTAACAGGTGTAGATGTACCAGGTTATGTTCGTAGAAATCGTACTGTTTCTGAAACAAATATCGATTTAGTTTTGACTGCGAATAAGAATTTTGGAGATTTTTCTGTAAATGGTAACTTAGGATCTAATGTCCGTCGTAATGCATTTTCTAGTATTTCTGCAGAGACCAATGGTGGACTTGTAGTGCCGGGTGTATATGCCTTAAGTAATTCTATTAATGCTCCTATAGCTCCAAGTGAAACTGCTTATCAAGTAGGTGTTAATGGTTTATTTGCGCGTGCATCTTTAGGATATAAGGATTATTTATACGTTGATCTAACTGGACGTCAAGATGTTTCTTCAACACTTCCTACAGACAATAATTCATTTTTCTATCCGTCAGCTACTTTGGCCCTCGTCTTTTCTGAGGTGATTGATGCTGATGCGATTAATTTCGGTAAAATACGAGCTAATTATGCTCAGGTTGGTGCAGATGCTCCAGCTCAAGCTTTAGCTAATGCATATAACATGGGCACTCCTTTTGGAAGCGCAAACCTTGCGTCTGCTCCGAGTACTAATGCTAACGCAAGTTTGATACCAGAGAGTACAGTATCTACTGAGTTAGGTTTGGAAATGATGTTATTTGATAATCGTGTTGGTTTTGATCTTTCTTATTATGATCAGACATCATCCAATCAGATTATGCCTGCAAGAGTTTCATCTACAACAGGTTCTATTTACAAGTATGTTAATGCCGGCGTAATTAATAATGCGGGTGTTGAGGCTTCTTTAAACTTAACTCCAATTCGGACAAATGATTTCGAGTGGAATATGAATTTAAACTGGACTCGAAACAGAAGTAATGTAGTTAGTTTATTTGAAGGTGCCGAGAATCTTCAACTCGCAGGTGTTCAAGGTGGTATTACCATTGAGGCTAGACCAGGACAGGCTTATGGTGTTATTTATGGTACTGCCCATGCAAGAGATGCTGCCGGAAACATTGTTGTTCAAGAGAATGACGTCTTTTCAAGAGGTCGCGGAGGCGGTGTTAAATATACCCGAGCTGAAAAAGAGGTTCTTGGTGATATCAATCCTGATTGGTATGGCGGCTTGAATAAATCTTTCCGTTATAAGAATTGGACTGCAAGTGCCCTATTGGATTGTCAAGTGGGAGGTAGCTTCTTCTCATTGGATACATATTATGGTTATGCTACTGGTATTTATGACCTAACTGCTGGTTTGAATGCTGATGGAAATCCAATTCGTAATTCTATTTATGATGAAAATTATCAAGCTGGAGGTTCTGGCGCTGGAGGATTAAAGATGACAGGTGTTTCTCTCTGGGATGGATCTACAACGACAGATGCTGACGGTAATGCTGTAAATGACTATTCCAACAACGTGGTGGGTGACTACTATGGAGATATGAGTTTTTACAGTAATGTACTAGGATACTCAAGAGGAGTTGCTGAATATCACGTTTGGGATGCTTCATATTTAAAACTTCGTGAGGTTTCTCTCCAATATAGTGTTCCTGCAGACCTTTTAGGACAAACAGGTATTAAAGGATTAGATATCTCACTGGTAGGCCGCAATTTGGCTATCCTTTGGAAAGCCAATCCTTATTCTGATCCTGAAGCAGGTTTATCTGCTGGAAATATCCAGGGAAATCAGTCTGGTGCTTACCCTGCTGTTCGTGAGGTTGGCGTGAAAGTTAATTTGAAATTTTAATAAATAAGAAGCATGAAAAAATTATTTACTGCAGCAAGTGCTGCACTGTTAATTGCCTCTTGTACTAACGACCTATCGAGTTTGAATGAAAATTCAAAGGCGCCGGTTCAAGTACCTGCTGGTACCCTCATTGCAAATGCTACTGTAGACCTTTCGGACTACATGGCAAGCGTCAATGTTAACCTCAACAATTTTACGTTGTGGGCTCAACACTGGACTCAAACGACTTACACGGATGAATCCAATTATAATTATAACCAGCGTGATGTCAACGGTAACACCTTTGATGCTATGTATGCTAATGTTCTCAGAGATTTGAATGATGCGAAAGGCATTATTGCTGCAGACGCGAGTTTGACAGCTCAGGTCCAAGCAAATCAGATGGCCATAGCAGATCTTTTACAGGTCTATGCTTATCATCTTTTGGTTGATATTCATAACGATGTTCCTTATTCAGAGGCTCTTGGTGATGATGTTACACCAAAGTATGATAATGCTTCTGGTATATATGCTGACTTAGTTGCTAGAATCCTAACTGCCCACGGTACTCTTGCCGGTGATAACGGAATGGGTGCTTATGATCTGCTATATGGTGGTGATTCAGACGCATGGAAGAAGTTTGCTGCTTCCCTTGCCTTAAAGCTAGCAGTTCGCTCTGCTGATGTTGATGCTGATGGGTCTGCAAAGCTTGTTGGTGAAACTGCTGCTGGAGCTGGTGTTTTTACATCTAGTGCTGATAACGCAAGTATGACCTATACTTCATCTCCTCCTCATACCAATCCTTTGTGGGAATCTTTGGTCCAGTCTGGACGTACAGACTTCTGTGCTTCAAATACTGTTGCAGATGTTATGAATGGTCTAAATGATCCTCGTCGTGGTGTCTATTTTCGGAACCTAGATTCAGTTGGTAATTTAACTGGTGGTATATATGGACAGAATTCAGCCTATAATACTCATTCTCAGCCCGGTAATGCTTTAGAAGTCCCTTCTTTGGCAGCTCATTTTATGAGTTACTCAGAGGTGTGCTTCTTGCTTGCTGATGCTTCTGCACGCGGATGGACTATAGCTGGAACTGCCGGTGAGCATTACGACAATGGAGTTACAGCATCACTCGCCCAATGGGGTATTGCTGGTGCTGAGGCTACTGCTTACCTGGCGCAAACTACCGTGGCTTACGATCCTACTATTTGGATGGAGCGTATTGGTGTTCAGAAATGGCTATCAATGTACATGCGAGGTAATGAGGCTTACAATACGGTTCGTCAATATGACTACCCTGCAATGAATATTGCTGACGTAGCTCAACGCCCTGTGCCTAATCGTATGAGTTATGGTGTTGATGAGTATTCTTTGAATACTACAAATGTTGGCGCTGCTAATAACTCAAGTGACTTAGATACTGACAAAGTATTCTGGGACGTTAACTAATATTTGAAAAGTGAACAAAAAACCGCCCTGGTAACAGGGCGGTTTTTTTTATCAAAAATGTATAAAAAAACACCTGAGGACAACTCAGGTGTTTTACATTAAAATATATGTTATCCTACTTTGCTCTTTCTTTATAGGTACCATCAGATGTGTGAACTACAACTTTTTCCCCGATATTAATAAAGAGTGGTACTCGGATCTCCGTCCCTGTCTCTAATGTTGCAAGCTTTAATGCATTTGTTGCGGTATTCCCTTTCATACCAGGCTCTGTATATTTTATCTCCAAAATAACTGTGCTTGGCAGTTCTACTCTTAGAGCACGGTCTTCGTCCGCATGAAATAGCACCATACACTCCATGCCATCTTTTAAAAATTGAGGTGCATTGATGACTTCTTTCGACATTTCGAATTGCTCGTAGGTTTCGACATTCATAAAATGATAACCATTAGGGTCATTGTATAAAAATTGATAAGTCCTATATTCAATATTTATATCATCGAGTTTAGCACCACTTGGAAATGTATGTTCGAGAACCCTTCCATCATTTAAGTTTCGAAGTTTAGTTCGAACAAATGCAGCCCCTTTGCCAGGTTTTACATGTAAGAATTCTATAACTTGGTAAGGTGCATGATTAAAATGAATGCAAAGACCGTTTTTGATATCTGACGTTGAGGCCATAATGAAATATTATTTATACTAAGGTACAACCGTCTCGCCGCTAGGTAGGAAATAGCTTGTGCAGTTATATGTCTCTTCTTTATGATGATTTGACGCTACAATTATTATGCGATCCCTGTTTAGTGAGGACGCAGATAAGTTCGCTGAAAGTATCTGTTGATACCAGGATATCCCATCTGAGTCTAAATGACTTATTGGCTCATCCAGAAGAAGTAAAGGCGAATCGGTAAATATTGACAAGGCAAGTTTAACTCTCTGTTTCATTCCACTAGAAAAGGAGCCAATGGGTTTGTTTAAATCTATTGAGGATAACCCTACATCGCCAATAGTATTTCCTTCCCGAAAAGGTCTTAAATCTTTGTGATATTCAAAGTGTTCTTGGACGGTGAATTGTTTAAATAATTCTAAATGTGGACTACAATAGCTTGAGTTTAATGTCAAATTTTCGGCGGGCAAATCTGATATTATTATTTCACCTGAGCTTGGGCTTAGCTGTCCTGATAACAATTTCAGGAATGTACTTTTTCCTGAACCATTTTTCCCAAGTATTCCGATGCGATCAGTGGATTCCCATTTTATATTCCATTCAGGAATAATCGTTTTACGCCCAATTATTTTACTCATATTGGTTAGATGCAGTCCCATGGTTAGAGATTTTTAACAATCCCACGGTCTGAGGAGTGCAGAAAATTTAGAATATCCGATATTTCTGGACTCTCATTCACTTCTATTTCAATTTGACTTATCGCTTGGGTTGTATTCAATCCACTTTGATAAACCAATCTGTATGTATGGTGAATTTCTTCGATCCTAGCATTATTAAACCCTCTTCTACGAAGTCCGAGAATGTTCACCCCTTCATATGAGAGGGGTTCTCTTGCTACTGTAATGAATGGCGGTATATCTTTTCGAACGAGCGATCCACCACCTACCATTACATGAGGGCCAACTTTGACAAACTGGTGAACAGCGGATAGGCCTCCAATTATTGACCAGTCGCCAATCTCTACATGCCCTGCAAGAGCTACACTATTTACAAGGATTACATGGTCGCCAAGGATACAGTCATGCGCTACATGTACATTTGCCATGATAAGACACTCTCGACCAATTATTGTCCTCCCAAATGCTTTCGTTCCCCGGTTAATAGTAGCGCATTCTCGGACAGTAGTGTTATCTCCTATTATTACCTGACTATATTCTCCTTCAAATTTTAGATCTTGGGGTATTCCACCTACTACGGCTCCTTGAAAAACTCTGCAATTTTTTCCCAGACGTGTGCCTGCAAGAATGCTAGAGTGACTATAAATTATCGAACCTTCACCAATTTCTACATCAGATTCAATGACGGCGAAGGCTTCTACCGTTATGTTTCCAGCTAATTTTGCCTCAGGATGAACAGATGCTAATTTTGAGATCACGATTATTTTTCTTTAGAGATTAGGGCTGTAAACAATCCTTCTGACACTAATTTAGATCCGACATATGCATGGCCTTTCATTTGAACTATACCTCTACGTATAGGCGCTATTAGCTCAAGATGAAAAATGAGTGTATCTCCTGGTATAACCTTGTTTTTAAATTTCACCTGATCCATTTTTAGAAAATAGGTTAGATAATTTTCTGGATCTTCTACAGTACTCAGAGCTAGAATTCCGCCTACTTGGGCCATGGCTTCTAGTTGAAGCACCCCAGGCATTATTGGTGATCCGGGGAAATGTCCTTGAAAAAAAGGTTCGTTCATAGTAATTGCTTTTACTCCGACGATTTCTGTATTCGATAAATCGATAACCTTATCAACGAGTAAAAAAGGAGGACGATGAGGAATTATGGACATTATTTTTGTCGCATCCATAACTGGATTCATGTCTGGATTATACTTAGGTATTTTTTTATTTTTAATCGATTCTTCCATGATTTTTTGAGCTAAAAGAGTATTTATTTTATGCCCGGGTTTAAATGTACGAATCTCAGCCATTACGGGCACCCCAATAAGAGCTATATCTCCAATCAGATCGAGGAGTTTATGCGTAGCTGGTTCATTTTTTGATCGAAAAGGAGTTAATGGCAGAAATCCAGGGTCTTCTCTTCGTTCTAGTGGAATACCGATGAATTTTTCTAATGCCTTCCAGTCTAAGTCATTGAGAAACTCGTCAATTACTACAACACCCGCTTCAGGATTGGCACCTTTTAATAAACCACGATGAATAAGTGGAATTAGATGAGTCGCTAGTGTGAACGTTCTGGCGTAGGATACATTTTTTTCAAAATCTTGTCCCCAATCAAAACTAGCTTTAGAAAACCCGATTGCACTTTCATTATGGCTTAGCTCAACATGAAATGAAGGATTTAATGCGGGGGTAGCTTCTGCCCAGGCACCACTTGAAATATCCTCAACACGGATTTTATTTTTTAGATGCAGTCCAAACTCTAGGCTTTCTGCTTGGTTTGTCCCTGCTAATTTTATTGCTTGAATCCACGGAAGAGAACTCCCATCTAATATTGGAATTTCACTTCCTGTGACCTCTATGTGGGCATCATATATTTTTGATCCATAAAGAGCTGAAAGTAGGTGCTCGGCAGTATGAATTATAGTTGTTTCATTTGCGAGGGTTGTCCTACGTTCAGTATTGGTTACGTTTTTAGGGCTTGCTTTTAGGTTTTCCGATCCTGGAAGGTCGACCCGTTTGAATGTGTAACCGTTTCCAGGATCTCCTGGAAAAACTTTTACGGTTGAGTCTTCGCCAGTGTGAATTCCGATTCCAGATATTTGGAAAGATTTTGATAATATATATTTATTCACTTTTATTTTTTCATGTTTGAAGCTGCAAACTTCCGACGAAAGACCGCAGCATCAATAGCTGGACTGCCCATAATTATTTTGCCCTTTCCGACATTTTTATGGACTCCACTTTGTGCACCTATTTTAACGAAGTCTCCAATCTCAATATGTCCCGCAAAGCCAGCCTGGCCCCCTACTTGAACATAGTTTCCTATTTTTGTTGAACCGGCTATGCCTACCTGTCCCGCAAGAACGCAACCAACTCCAATTTGTACATTATGACCAATTTGACATAAGTTGTCAAGCTTTGTTCCAGATCCAATAACCGTAGCGCCAACTACAGCTCTGTCGACACAGGAGTTTGCTCCTATTTCCACATTGTCATTAATGATCACATGTCCAATGTGGCAGATTTTTCGAAGTTTAGTTTCTGTCGGATTAGGTGCAGCAAATCCAAATCCATCTGCCCCGATAACAACCCCTGAGTGTAGTATAGAATTTTTCTCAATTTTGGTATTGGGGTAAATTGTTACGTTGGGATGAAGGATGACATTTTCACCAATAACGCAATTATTACCAATGGTAACACCATGAGCGATTTTAGCTGATGGATGTATCTCTGCGCTTTCTGCAATGGGCTCGTGAGTCCATGGATAATGTTCGCCAAATTTTTGAAGTAGTATTCCCCATGTGCTGTAAGATTCATCTACCCGAATACAAATTCCAGTAAAACCCTCTGGGCATTCTTGGTCATGATTCATAATGACTACTGATGCTTTTGTTTTCTTTAGAAGCTTAGTATAGCTGCTGTTTGCAAGAAAAGAGAGTCCTCCACGCTCACCAGGAAAAAGTGTGCAGAATGAAGACACTTCAATGTTCTTTTCGCTTTCAATCTCTGCACCTATAAACTCACATATAAGAGATAAAAACACAGGGGCTATTGGTGTTGCTGTTAGTCTATCCATTTTATTTCTTTAGGCCAACAAATAAATGGCCGTGATACTGTATGACTATAAACGCTTAAAGGAAGAATTTCTGATGCTTCAGACAAAGGAATTATTTTCTGGTCTTTTTTGAGAATTTTAATTTCTTCTTTATTTGATACATACGTAGAATTACTGGCGACTCCTTCAAGAATAAAATATTCAGATTCCTTGCTATTTATCTTTAAAGTTTTTTCGATTTTTTTCTTTAGAGTCTCTCGCTGATTTTTTTCCATTTCTTTTGGAAGAAACTTTATTTGGAATAATCTTCTATTAATTAGTCTCGAGCTTAAGTCGCTTAGTATAAAATCTTCATGTCGTATCCATTGCTTCATTGCTGCCATAATATCAGAGTCATCCAGCTGAGTAAATAATTTAAGTACCTCCGGATTGGAAAAAAAATCTCGTTTATTTGGGCGATTTTTAAGGAAAAACAAGAGCTCTTTGCCTGCGAATATATTTTCATCAGTTTGTGCGATTTCATGCGCTCTTGAGAGTAATTGAACCAACATGTTTTCAGCACTTAAAACGGCTTTATGCATATAAACCTGCCAATACATTAGGCTTCGGCTGACTAAGAATTTTTGTATTGAACTTATACCTTTATTATCCAAGACTAATTCTCCATTAGCAATATTTAGCATTGAAATTAAACGTTCAGAGTTAATTGATCCTTCAACTACGCCGGTATAAAAAGCATCGCGTTTAAGATAATCTAATCTATCCATGTCAAGCTGTGAGCTAACCAATTGATAAAGGAATTTTTTTGGATGCTTATTGCTGAATATTTGAATTGCTTCAGTTAAGTTTCCATCCATTTCCCTATTCAATTCATTCATCAGTATCAATGACAGTGACTCATGAGATATGTCATCAATTAAAGTATGCTCTAGAGCATGCGAAAAAGGTCCATGTCCAATATCGTGTAGTAAAATCGCAATTTGTACAGATTCTGACTCTGATTTAGAAATGGCATGCCCTTTGCTTTTTAATACTCTAATTGCTTTTTGAGTTAAGTGCATCGCTCCTAGAGCATGATGAAACCTTGTGTGGTAAGCACCGGGATATACCAATGAGCTTAAGCCGAGTTGACCAATGCGTCTTAATCTTTGAAAAAAAGGATGTTCAATTAAATCGAAAATTAATTCTGAGGGAATAGCAATGAAACCATATATTGGATCGTTGAATAATTTGAACTTATTAGTCTCTTTGCTTTCAGACATGTTAGTTTGTTAAGTACAGTTAAAAACTAATTTGAATTAATGCAAAATTAACCAATTCAATATGGAGAACACACGAATTCTTTGGGTAGATGACGAAGTTGATAGTTTAAAGTCACATCTTATTTATTTAGAGAGTAAGAATTTTACTGTTTTTACAGCTACGAATGGCGCTGACGCGTTGACTATTTTACGAGATAATTCTATAGATGCAATACTCTTGGATGAGCATATGCCAGGCCAATCTGGACTTGATGTTTTACCTCAAATAAAGGCTTTAAAGCCTAGTCTGCCTGTTGTTATGGTGACAAAAAGTGAGGAGGAGGGTTTAATGGAGCAGGCTATAGGAGAGGATATTGCGGATTACTTACTAAAGCCAGTTCATCCCCGACAAGTACTGTCGTCATTAACTCGTGTATTAGGTCGAAAGCAACTTGTTTCTGACAGAAGTTTATCGCGATATCAAAGTGAATTTAGAGAGTTGAGTGACTCAATAAGCACTACGGATTCATGGCCGGAATGGGTAAAAGTATATAAAGAGCTTATTCGGTGGGATAAGAATCTTTCTGGGTCGGATGCAGAGTCAATGCGCCCAATGTTAGATTATCAAAAAGAAGAAGCTAACCGAATCTTTTCAAGATGGTGGTCAGAAAAGTATCCAAATTGGATAAATTCTTCAGATGCCCCATGCGATTTCAGTCATCAAATTCTTGAAAAAAATGTCAGCTCACATGTTAAATCCGGTAAAAAATCAGTTGTATTAATTTTCGATAATCTTAGGCTTGATCAATGGTTGGAGCTGCAACCTTTTTTTAATGAATCATTCCGAATAGAGTCGGATAATGTTTATGCTAGTATACTTCCAACTTCAACACAATATGCAAGAAATTCCATAGTTTCTGGTATGCTTCCGCTGGAATTATTTAAAAAATATCCAGATCGATGGGTCCTCGACACAATGGATTCCTCGGGGGGAAGAAATACTCATGAATCATTTTTCCTCGGAGAGTGGGCAAAAATACAGAAAATTGAAAATTGGAGTTACACTAAAGTTACAAATCATACGTCAGAGCAAAAATGGGTTCGTCAATGGTCAGAACGAAAAGGTGATAATCTAGTCGTAGTTGTTATCAATTTTATAGATATGATAAGTCACGCTAAAACAGATCAAAGTATTATTAGAGATATAGCAAATAGTGATAGCGGTTTTAGAGCTTTGACTCATAGCTGGTGGAAAAACTCACCTCTTAGATCGTGGATTGATGCTGTAGCGTCCGATGGATTTGATTTATTTGTAACTACTGATCATGGCACTATTTCTGCAAAAAAACCAATTCCGTTAAAAGGCTCTAAAAATCTCAGTGCTAACATGCGTTATAAAATAGGCCGCGGGATGGAATTTAATATAAGAGATGTTGGCCTGTCCATTGACCCTCAGGAAATAGGGTTACCGTCTGTAGTGTTGGGCGATAAGGCAGTTTTTGCTGCTGAAAGTGGATATTTTATTTATCCTAATCAATATCATCAATATGCCGGAAAATTTGAAGGTTCATATCAGCATGGTGGAATAAGTATGGAGGAAATAATAATTCCATTTGCTCATTTGACACCGCGTTAAAATAGAATGACTTATTATCTTTGCAGCCGTGATTAGTGAAACTATAATTAGTTCTGAGTCAGATTGGATCAAATGGTCATCCTTTCATGAAAAAACTCTTTCTGGAGTGGTTGCTATTCATGGAGTAATGGGAGCAGGTAAGACTAGTGCTATAAAAAACTGGCTTATTTCATTTAATTCGCAGGATGTGGGATCAAGTCCGACATTTTCTTTGATGAATGAGTATAAAAGTCCTAATGGACCGATTTTTCATTTTGATTTTTATAGAATAACTGAGGCAGCGGAAGCTGAAGATATTGGACTAACAGATTATTTATATAGTGGCAATCCCTGTTGGATTGAATGGCCTGAGAATATATCGGAACTATTACCTGAAGACGCTCATCATTTGTATATCACAGAAAATTCGTTGGGTTCTCGAAAAATCACTCTAGAAACTTATGACATATGAAGATTAGAAATTTTGAATTATTGCTCGTTAAAGAGTTCAAAAGCACAGGGATTGAGGTTTTATTTGCTGAATTAGATTTGTTACAATGAATATTTTTCAACGTTTTGGATGGTTTGCTGTTGGACTAGGTTTAGGAATTCTTTTAGTAGTTTTTTTATTTAAAGGCCGTGATTTCCAGTGCACATATCTCCCTAATAACAGAGTTTTAGTCAATTTAAATGATCAGAGTTTTAAATATGTCGAGCTTGATTCTCAATCAGTTATTTTTTCAGAAATATGTTCAGACTCTTCTTTTTTAAATGCATTTTTGATGCGAGGTGATATTGATTTTGGTGAGAGTAAAGTAGTTACTCGTCAAGAGATAAAATATTCTCAATATCCAATAGAATTAATTTGGGAAGGTCTCAAATGGAGGGCTTTATGGGAACGAAGAAACGATACTGCCGCTTTGCTTAGTATCCAGCAGTTAGATGATTAATTTTTTTCTTCGAGCTAATTCCTTATTGATTAAACTTAATTCTCTTGCTGTTTGACCTTTTACCGAAGTATTCTCTTCGGCTCTTCGAAATAAGTAAGGAATAACTTCTCTTATAGGGCCAAAGGGGAGATATTTAGCCACTTTATAGCCTTGATTAGCTAAGTTGAAGCTTATGTTGTCTGACATGCCATAAAGTTGGGCGAACCAAACAGGAGCATCGCTATTTGGCCATTTTTTCTCTCTTAATTTATTAACAGCAAAAATTACACTTTCCTCGTTGTGCGTTCCAATAATTAAATTAATATCCCCATTATTTTGTGGACTGCCTAGATTCTCTAAAATAAACTCAATACACTCATTAAATTGCGAGTCAGTATGATCTTTTGATGGTTGAATTGGTGTTTTGTAATTTAATTCTTTAGCTCTTGTATTCTCTTTTTCCATATAAGCTCCCCGAACTAATTTGACTCCATATTTGTATCCATTATGTTTTGCTCGGGCCATTGATTTTTTAAGATGTGCCAATTGATCAGTTTTATAGCACTGAATTGTGTTGAAAACAATAGCATTTTTTTTGTTATAAAATTCCATTCCTCTTTCGGCAATTTCATCGATTGCATTTTGTATCCATGATTCTTCAGCATCAATCATAATCGGCACGTTTAATGAATGAGCATAATTAAGTATATCATCTATTCTTGTCTTGCCTTTTTCCCAAGCTTTTGATTCCGGTATCGATAAAACACTATTTGAGCTGACTTTTTTCAATAATGACGTCTCAACAAGTCCGGTTACTTTAAATACTCCTAATGGCACTCCTGGATTGCTATTAACCAATGTTAATGTCTCAAAAATTGCTTTTTTAGTTTGTTCAAATCCTAATTCATTGAATTGACCTTCTACACTATAATCAAGTATGCTTCCCACCTTGTGCTGCCAGTTATGAGCAATCACTTCATTACTATCGCCGACAGTTTGTCCACCACAAAATTGTTTAAAAACCGTTTTAAGAATTATCACATTGATAGGAAGCCTAAGGCTAAATGCAATAAGTGTAAGACTTTTCCCGAAATTGACTAGAAAAGATTTTGATAGGATGAAAAAAAGCCATTTACTTCTTCGCAATGAACGTGTGCTATGAGATTTGAAGGCTATCGCTGTATCTCGAAAATTTAGAGACATTAATAAATGTTTGTTATTGAGCTTCCAAATATAATACCTTACAAGTAAGAGGTCAACAATTCGAATTTATTATTGACGATATTTTTAAAGGTCGTTTAATCGCTATTAAGAAACTTAAAAAAGTTTTATTCATGATAATAAATGTTAATTCAAGAATGAAATTTTCTTAATTGACAGTTCATAATTCACGAACTTTAACACATGACAAAATGGAATACGTTTTTTGGCCCAGTGATATTGGGCCAATTTTGTTTAGAATCATTGGATGAGTGGTTAAAAACTAATCGTAGTAATTACTCAAAAATAATTATTCTAACAGATTCAAATGTCCATGAAATGTGTCTTCCAATTTTTTTTGCTGAAGTAAAAAATATAGGTCAAATTGAAATCCTAGAAATTGAGCCCGGTGAAAAAAGTAAATCCTTCGAACTTATATCACAACTTCATCTTGCGTTGTTAGATAACGAGGCAGATAGAAAAAGTTTGCTCCTAAGTTTGGGAGGTGGTGTCGTGTCTGATATTGGTGGTTTTTTATCGTCGACTTTCATGAGAGGAATTAATCACCTAATTGTACCAACATCCTTGCTGTCAATGGTTGACGCATCGATAGGAGGAAAGAACGGAGTAAATGTTGGGGGTTTTAAGAACCTTTCCGGAACTTTTTCTTCATCTCAGGGAGTATTTATATATCCAAAATTTTTAAACTCACTGAATGAAACAGAATTAATCTCTGGATTTTCTGAAATAATAAAGCACGCTATGTTGTCGAGCCAATCATTATGGATTGACTGCATTAATTGTTCAGCCACAAGTGACTTTATGAATTTGATCTCGAGAGCCGTCGAGGTGAAAATTGACATAGTGGAAAAAGATAACTTAGAAATAGGTAATTATAGATTTTCTCTAAATATTGGTCATACAATTGCCCATGCTATTGAATATTTTGAGGACTTAAACATTTCTCATGGTGATGCTGTAGCAGCTGGATTATGGATAGAATCTCAAATTGCATTCGATGAGGGTCTCATTGACTCTAAATCTCTGAGGGCTCTTCAAGATTTATTAGATCGATGGTGGTCTCGATTGGACTTAAGTAACATGGATTTATTTAAAGGTATGCTTGCGGATAAAAAGAAATCCTCTTTTTCAAAAGACTTTTATTTCTCTCTTTGGTCTGGAGTAGGAAGAGGTGCAGTTTTAACTCCTGTTTCACGTGAAAAAATTTATAAAGCTAAAATGCGATATGATCAAGATTGACCTCCCGTTATCCAAGAGTATTGCAAATCGATTACTTGTTAAATATTTTGTCCAAAATCAGAAACTGCCAATTTTTGATGAAAATTGGTCTGATGATATCAAAGCGATGTATCATATTTTGCATTCCAAGGAAAATCAAATTAATGCAGGTGATGCCGGCACGGCCTTTCGCTTTGGTATGGCATGTTGGGCGGCAACTCCCGGAATAAAAAAAATCATAACAGGTTCACCTAGATTATTACAAAGACCTATTATGCCCCTAGTGAATGCCTTGATTGAGATGGGGGCAGATCTAACTCAATTGAGAGATGGTAGTTGGATAATTATTGGCAAAAAACTCTCTGGGGGTAATATTCAATTAGATGCTTCATTTAGTTCCCAGTTTGAAAGTGCATTATTACTTATTGAACCCTTAATGTCCTCCATTCTTAACATTACAAAGACTGGACAGAGCGTTAGTGTTCCATATGTTGATTTAACTAAGTCCATTATCGAGAATAGTGAAAACTTTTTGCCAGAGCCGGATTGGAGTAATGCATGGGTCTGGATTGCTCGTTCTATTATAAAAAAAGAAGAAATTTTATTGAATAAACTAGATTTAGTTTCTATCCAAGGGGATTCCATTTGTGCCACATGGGGAGATATTTTTGGTTTTCAATTAATGAATGATAGTGTTGGGACATCAGTAAAAGTATGTGGCCATAATTCAAAACGAATTGCTATAAATTTTATAGTCTGCCCAGACTTAGCTCAAGTAACTATTGCTTTAGCTGTTTTGATTGGAGTTGAATTCACTTGCAATGGACTTCAAACATTACCACATAAGGAAACGAATCGTTATGAAGCTCTTCTAGAAGCATTGAATATTTTAAATGTTAATATTGATAAGAATTCTGATAATCATTCAATTTCTTTTAATTCTGTTCATTGGAAGCCAAGTTTTAAGACCTTAAATGTGTCAAGCTTAGGTGATCATCGAATGTCTTTTTTTTGGGCTATTATTGGATTAAGGCAGCCTTTAATTTTACGAGGTAAAGACGCTGTATCAAAAAGTTATCCTGAATTTTGGGAGCACTGGCTAAAAGAATTTCCAGCTAAAGAAAATCGAATTAGACTGACAATAAATTAATTTCCCAACGGATAAATAATTTTGTTTTCTTTCATTTTCGAGAAAAAAAAGGGTGTATTTTGTACTCATAAAACACAAAATTGAAATGGAATATTTCGGATTTTTTAATATATATATTTCCAGAATTATTTTCTTTTTCTGTGTCTTGATTTTTTTTCCTTCTTTTTTTAAAAGTGCATCTGCTCAAAGTGCTCAGTATGCTGTCGTTGCAAATAAGATTGAATCCCCATATTTAAATGGTCTAGGTGTTACCGATATGGTTATGGATTCTTCAGGTGTTTTTTGGATAACTACTAGGAATCGTGGTATTTACAGGTATGACGGAGAAGTTGTCTCACTAATTGAAGACTCATTTAATAACGAGTTCAATCCATTTTATACATCAATAGCTTCAATTAGTCCAGGCGAATGGATTGTTGGAAGCAGAGGTGTTTATATATATGAGGGTGGATCTTGGTTAAAAGACAAGACTTTTCCAGATACTTTAAATACATGTGTAGATGTTTTAAATACTGGTATGGGTAAAATATATGCTTTAACGAGTTCGAAATTATATTATCGTGGAATTTTTTCCCACAACTGGCAGGAAGAGGATATACCAGGATTAAATGGTGCTTTTCAGATCATTCAAAAAAGGGGGGTTATTGCAATTTCATCTAAAAGTGGATTATGGATGAGAAATGTTTCCGGATTGTGGACTCAAATAATCGATATTCCTATTTCGACTTCGATGCCTCTGGGTGATCAATGGTTAGCTGTCTCAGATTCTGGACTTTTATTATTGGAGGAATCTGGCTGGATAATTTTGGAAAAAAAGATAAAGGGCTATCATACTTTCTCAAGAACAAAGGATGAGTCTGGGGTTTGGGTTTACGGTGAAAGTGGACTGTGGTTTATCCGTTCTGATGGCCGTTGCACCCAATTATACACTCACGGCGGGTTATTCTTGGAGACTCTCACTAGTGGTTGTTTAACAGGCTCAGGGGGCCTTCTGCTTGCTGCGAAAAATTCACTTCTTCGTGTTGACGATCCATCTGTATGGTACGATTTAAGAACTCTCCCATATAATGTTGGTACTATAAATTCTATCGCTTCAATTTCGACTGACTCTTCTTGGATTAAAACATCTACTGGCCTATTCTCTGTTGGTCCCAAATCATCGAGGCGAATCGATGCGCCAGCTGAAGGGCTTACTATGGGTGTTATGTCCTTGCCTCAATTTGGAATCATATCATTTGGAGAATTTGGAGCTTATGAGTGGAGAAAAGATAAGTGGAGCTCAATTTATAATAAAGGATGGGTTTATTCTGCTAAAGCGATTGATCGCATGATCATATTGTCAATTCCAAATGGCGATATTTTAGGAAAGAGAGATGAAGAAGATTTAGAAAAATGGATCTTTAAATCAAAAATTGACTCTTCAAATAAATTCATAAAGGAGTCATATTTCTTTGATAATGGAATGGTTGGTTTTAGTTCTTATGGTTTGTTTGTTCAATCAGATCAACGAAAACTACCTAAGACATTGACTCCAGGATTAATAATTCGTGATGTTAACAGGGAAGCTTACGCGGAGGGTATTCCTATTTTTATCCGCATCGGATTAAGAGGTACTGAAGATATTATTGGTGAAATACCATTGGAGTATAAAGTTGATGATGGCGTATGGTTATCTATAGGTGTCGGTAGAAGAATAGTTCTTGAGCGTTTAAATGCAGGAAGTCATAGTCTAGATATCAGGGCTCAATTAGTTGAGCAAAGATTCATTGCGCCAATTTCTTTTGATTTAAATGTAGAATTGCCATCATGGAGACGTCCAGAATATTTCATTATATCTCTGAGTTCATTATTATTTATTTTCCTTATTCTAGGGTCACTAATATGGAAAAGAGCTCAAGAAAAGAAAAAATGGTTGAAAGAGAAGTTTAGATTAGAGCGAATGGCTTTAAGATTGCAAATGAACCCTCATTTCACCTTTAACGCCCTTGAGTCCATTTCAGCATTTATATTACAAAGTGAACCAAAAGAAGCAGTAATGTATTTGCAAAAATTTTCAAGTTTAATGAGATACACTTTAGAAAGCGCAGAAAAGCCTTACGTCAATATTCAAAAAGAAAAAAAAGCTTTAGAAAATTACATTTCACTAGAGCAAATGCGTTTTAATAACGGATTTCAAAGCGTTGTTCAGTTTGACGATTCTATTATTGAGGATGAATTATTGATTCCTCCAATGCTTATTCAACCTCTTGTTGAAAATTCTATTTTACATGGCTTACGTCCTTTATTAAAGGAAAAAAGAGATGATGGGGTATTGAGATTGGTATTTATGATGCATCCTCAACTTCCGGATACATTACTAATTCAGATTGAAGATAATGGTGTCGGTCGAGAGGTGTCTCGGATTAATAATTCCGGTGATGAAGGAGCGAAACGAAGTGCTGCGACGAAAATACTAAGTAAACGATTAAAGGCTATGCAATTAGAGTCAGGATTTAATCATCAAGTCATTATCGAGGACTTGGATGCGGGAACGAGAGTATCCCTTGTGCTACCGATCATTCGAGATTGGGAATTCTCGAAGTAACTTTAAGATATGTCTTTTACTGCACTTATACTTGACGATGAGCCTCAAAGTCGAAAATCTTTAACGGAAAAACTAAACTTATTTTGTCCTGAGGTAAGTCAAATTTATGAGGCTTCGCGGGTTCAAGAAGCTTGGGATATTTTGGTCGAAAAGCCAACGGATATTCTATTTATAGATATCCATCTTTCAGGGGAACTTGGTTTTGACTTGTTAGATAGATTATCTAATGAAAGCCCCGAGTGGAGTGGGGCAATAATTTTTGTTACAGCTCATGATAACTATGCTTTACGAGCAATTAAGTTTTCTGCTCTAGATTACCTTCTTAAGCCCATTGATCCTGAAGATTTGGTAAAGGCAATACGTAAATTTAATAAGAGTACTAATTCAAAACCTGCGCTGGATGTTCTTCTCGGCCATATAAATGATAGGGATAAGAAATTGATAATTTCAAGTTCTGAAGGGTTACATGTAGTGAGAATAAAAGATATTCTGCGTTGTGAAAGCACAAGTAATTACACACAGTTTTTTCTTCGCGACGGAAAAAAAATGTTGGCTTCTAGGACTTTAAAAGAATACGAAGGTTTGCTAACTCCTCATAACTTTGAAAGAATACACAAATCACATTTGATTAATATGGATAGTGTTAAACGTTATGTTACTGCGGATGGCGGGTATGTCATTCTAGAAGACTCAAGTACTGTTCCTGTAGCAAATCGAAAGAAAGAATTTTTGGTAGGCAGGTTAAAGGCACTTTAGCTTTTAAAACGCTATTTTATATGGATTTCTTCAAGTGATTTAGCCATTTCCTCTACATTATCTCTCATTTCATTTTTCTGTTCACTTATCCTCTTTCTTAACTCCAGATCACCTACCCCTAATATTTGTGCTGCAAGAATTCCTGCATTTGCTGCTCCATTTAAAGCAACTGTGGCAACGGGAACACCTTTCGGCATTTGAAGAATACTCAAGATTGAATCCCACCCATCAAGAGAATTGCTAGACTTTATAGGAACACCTATAACAGGTAAGGGTGTACATGCTGCGACCATTCCAGGTAAATGTGCGGCTCCACCGGCTCCAGAAATGATAACTTTAATTCCCCTATCTGCAGCACTTTTAGCATAGCTAAGCATCTTTTCAGGTGTGCGATGAGCAGATACAACTGTCATTTCAAAAGACACTTTAAGAACCTTTAGTTGATCAGCTGCTTCTTGCATGACGGGTAAATCACTTTTGCTACCCATGATTATTCCTACCATAGTGTGAAGTTAAAGTTTTTATTTAAATCGTTCGACTTCGAATTTTTAGCAACGATTTAAACTCTTTTGCTCTTTCTCTAGCTTCATGAACGCTTTTACCAGTTGATGTTACGTGGCCCATTTTCCTGAATGGTCTTGTTTGTGATTTTCCGTATAAATGCAAAGTTGTTTGAGGAATACTTAAGGCCTTATCTAGGCCAATAAATTCAACTGGACCGTTATGATTTTCTGCACCAACAATATTTGCCATCACGGCAGGAGAAAGCAATTCAATCTTTCCAATTGGAAGTTGACAAGCGCAGCGAAGTAATTGCTCAAACTGTGAGATATTACAAGCTTCAATTGTTAGATGACCAGAATTATGCGGACGAGGCGCCATTTCATTCAATAATATTTCTCCACTTTTTAAGATAAATAGTTCAACAGCAAGAAGTCCAAATGTGCCAATTGATTCTGCAACTGATAATGCTATTTCCGTACATGATTTTGACAAATCATCAGAAATTTCAGTGGGACAAATAACAAATTCCACCTGATTCGCATTTGAATGAAATTCCATTTCAACAGGAGGGAATGCCGAGATATCACCATCTAAACTGCGTGTAACAACAACACCAATCTCTTTATCGATGTCAACAAAGGATTCTGTAATACACGGGCCATCATCTAGTTTGGAAATATCTTTTTCTGTTTTTACTATTTTTACACCAAAGCCATCATAACCACCTTCGCTAATTTTCCACACAAATGGAAATTTCTGCTGGCCGTTTTTGATGGCTTCTTTTAATGCTTTTAAATTAGAAAAAGATTCAAAATTTGAAGTTGGAAATTTTTTTTTGCGAAAAAATCTTTTTTGCTTGGCTTTATTCTGTATTATGTTTAGAACATCGCTGGGTGGAAAGCACGGTATTCCATTTTTTTCTAATGTCTGCAAAGCGTCAACATTTACACTTTCAATCTCGATAACAACAGCATTCATACCTGAGCAAAACTCCAAGACGGTATCATAGTCTTTAAAGTCACCGACTTGAAAGTAATTAGCGCTTAACCGAGATGGAGCATCAGCATTTGGGTCCAGAACATTAATATTTATGTCTAAACGTCGTCCTTCTGCCAAGAACATTTTACCTAATTGACCTCCACCGAGCAATGCAATATTGAAATTTTTATTGGATAAAATATGATTCATGCGTTTTTTAATAGTTTGACCTCTGTTAATGGATGAACGGTAAAGATATGCCCACTGTCCAGATCAGTACATTTAAAACGAGTGCGCCGTTTTACTCCGAGCTTATATTTATTACCGGTTATTGTTTGAAAATGATCACCCAAAATAAGCTCTTCCACGGTAAGATTATTCTGACTATTTGTTCTTAAAGCTTTTAATAGATCAGGATTTGCGGCACATGTAGCTTTTAGAGAATTTATTTGACGATCTAAAGCTTTTTTCAGGTCATCATTAAAAACATTGGAATTTATAAATGGAATCAGCAAATGTTGAAATCTTTTTTTCCATTCTTTCCCATGTGCCTTGGCGTACTTATTGTCCCATGAATGAACTTGCGCATGAGCCATTTCATGAAGAAGAGTAATTAAAAAGGACTCTTCATTTAAATCAATATTAATGCTAATGGTTGTTTCCCCTCCTATTGTACATCGAAAATCTCCCCATTTTGAACTCCTCGGCTTTGATATTATGATTTGGCCGCTGTATAAATTAACAATTTTTTCCAAAAATAGATGTGAGCTTACCGGTACGAATGGTTTAACTATAACCCAATTACACATTTATATAAATAGTTGATTCTGTTGATTTTACTTCCACATAACTGAAGCTGGGGCAATCGCAATCGCGTGTGCTTCCACATGAATATGTTGTTCCAATAATAATAAAAAATAGAGCAATTCGAAATCCAGATACTTTTACTTCCATGACACCCCGAATTTAACGTATTTTCGATAAATGATATATCGCTTTTTTGAAGGTATAGGTGAGTACTTTCTTTTTTTACGTGAGGTATTTAGTCGGCCAGAACACTGGAAAGAGTATTATCGTTCTTTTTTACGTGAGGTTGAGTTATTGGGATTTAGTTCTATTGCTCTGGTATGCTTTATCTCTTTATTCATGGGAGCAGTTGTCTTAATTCAAACTGCAATAAACCTTGATAATCCATTTTTAGCAGACAGCTATATAGCTATTGCTGTTAGAGAAGCTATTATACTGGAGTTTGCTCCAACAATTGTGAGTCTTATTTTAGCGGGAAAAGTCGGATCCAATATTGCATCAACGCTTGGCACCATGAGGGTGACGGAGCAGATGGACGCTTTACGAGTTATGGGGATTAACCCTGCTTCATACCTAGTTCTCCCCAAGATTATAGCATGTTTAATCTTTTTTCCGATACTGGTTATTTTTGGAATGGGTATGGGTTTAACTGGTGGATATCTTGCTGGAGATTTACTAAACCTTGTGAATACAGAGGTTTATTTATCGGGCTATTTTATGGAATTTTTCCCTCATTATGTGACATACTCTCTCACAAAAACTTTGGTATTTGCGTTTATTATTGCTACAGTTTCAGCTTACTTTGGATATAAAGTTGAAGGTGGTGCAGTAGAAGTAGGTAAAGCCAGTACAAAGTCAGTTGTAGCTATGTCTTTTTCGATAATATTGTTTAATTATATTTTAACGGACTTAATACTGTAATGATTCGAGTTAACAATATTAGAAAATCATTTGGAGAGCAAGATGTTCTCAAGGGTATTGATGTTGATCTCTATCCTGGAAAGTGTAATTTAATTATTGGTCTAAGTGGAAGTGGTAAAACTGTTTTTTTAAAATCAGTATTGGGACTTCACAATGTTGACTCTGGATCAATTGAATATGATGGTCGAATGTTAGGTGATTTAGATAAGAATGAAACTAAAAAACTACGTCAAGAAATGGGTATGGTTTTTCAAGGTTCTGCCTTATTCAATAGTTTAAATATCGAAGAGAATGTAGGTTTACCCCTAAATTTTTTTTCAGATATGAGCTTGAAGGAAAAGTCAGAGAGAATAAAATTTTGCTTAAATAAGGTAAGAATATCTGACGATGATTTCACAAAGACACCAGCCGAATTATCTGGAGGGATGCAAAAAAGAGTTGCTATAGCACGTGCTATAATTTTAAATCCAAAATATTTATTTTGTGATGAACCAAACTCGGGATTAGATCCTGAAACCGCTATAGTTATCGATGAACTGATACATGAAATCACCCATGAATTCGGAATGACCACAATAGTTAATACTCATGATATGAACTCAGTCTTGGAGATTGGTGATCATGTGATCCTTCTTCAAGACGGAAAAAAAACATGGGAAGGTCGAAGTGAAGATATTCTCACTACCGATGCCAAATCCGTAGTTGATTATGTTTTTCGAAGTAAGTTGTTTAAGCAAATGAGGAGTGCCTTAAAAAAATAAAATTTTCCTTTTTTATTAGTTTGCTTGTGTGTCGTTTTTCAGACAATCCAAAATTATTGCATCTATTTTAGGCTTATCCCACAAGCTTTCTATGTCAGTTATTTTCATAATTTTCTTCATGATTTCCTCTTGTTTTTTTCCTGCAGCCAGAGCAGTGGAGTAGGGGATATTGGAAAAAGTAACCTGAGAGTAAAGAGGCACCCATTTATCTGGATGTAATTCGCTAAATCGATTTTCTATTTTCTTTTGAAGTAAGAATTTTGGTTGTCCCGTCAAGTCTCGCATTTCAATGAAGTTCTGCATTGCTAAATCGGAAATAGCATCAGCATCTGGTTTTCGCGTATTGCTGAATGATTCAAAAGCAGTATTGAAGTCGTTTGAGTTCTCAAGAATTTCATCAAAAACTCGGCAATCTTCAAATCCAGAGTTCATGCCCTGTCCATAAAATGGGACAATTGCATGTGAAGCATCTCCTAAGAGCATTGATCGCCCTCCAACATTCCATGGTTTACATTTTATTATGACAAGGCTTGAAGTTGGATTTGACTCCCATTGATTATCAAAATCATTCATTAGGGAATAAGCATCTGGAAAAACTTTAGATATAAATTCTCTGGCTTTCAGCGTGGTGTTCAGAGAATCAAAGCTTACTTCACCTTTCATTGGAAAAAAAAGTGTGCATGTAAAGCTCCCATCAAGGTTTGGTAGTGCTATCAGCATATGTTTGCCTCTAGGCCATATATGGAGCGCTTCTTTTTCTATTTTAAAAGTTCCACTCGGCCCTGGAGGTATAGTAAGTTCCTTATATCCGTGATCTATATATTCTTGTGAATAAGAAAACCCATCCCTACGCTGAAAAGCTGATCTAACTTTAGAGAAAGCTCCATCTGTCCCAAATATTGCATCATTCAAAATTTCAATAGTTTCAGAATCATTTTGAAATACTGCAGAGCCTGTTTCCGGATTAGCAGAAACACAACGATGATTAAAATCAACTGTTATATTCGGATCATCTTCAGCTTTTTCTAGAAGAATCCGATTTAAACCTCCCCTAGAAACTGAATAAATGGCTTGTCCATCTTTACCATAATCTTGAAAGCTCAGCGTTCCGTCAATGCTATGCATTACTCTACGAAACATTGGGATAGCAGAATGGGATACTTCGTCAGAAATTCCGATTTTCTTTAAGGCGGCCCAACCTCTATCACTTAATGCTAGATTAATTGATCTTCCTTCAGACTTTTTTAATTTCCTTGGATCTTTTCGACGTTCAAATATTTGAACTTTATGTCCTCTCTTAGCCAAGTAAAGACTCAAAAGTGAGCCTACCAAACCTGCTCCGACAATTGTTATTTTTTTCATTTTTCAAGTGATTCGTAGATGACTTTTTCCAGTCTAGATATATCTTCAAAAGAATTGTAAAGTGGCGCAATGGCCATACGTATTGTCCCAGGTTCTCGCCAATCAGCAAAAACTCCTAAGTTTGATATTTTTTCAAAAAAAACTCGATCTCTATTTACAAAGTGTACAGAGACTTGGCCGCCTCTTTTACTGTCTTCGCGAGGAGTTATAATTTCTATTTCTTCACCGGTTTTATTCTTAATGTCATCAAGCATTTGAATTAATTTATTACTCAGTAATAACGACTTATTCCTTAATTGTTCAAATGGAACTAGATCAAAAATATCCAATGAAGCCCTAAGCGATGCCATGGATAATACTGGAGCGTTGCTTACCTGCCAGGCTTCAGCGGTTTTTATTGGATCGAATCGTGTTCCCATTTTAAATCGTGAAGATTTATTGTGTCCCCACCAACCCGCATATTTTGGTAAATTTTTTTCGTGATGCTTTTTATGAATAAATAAACCAGCTGTACTTCCCGGTCCTGCATTAAGGTACTTGTACGTACACCAAGCTGCAAAGTCAACATTCCATTTATTCAAACTTAAAGGAGTGTTACCCATTGCATGGGCGAGATCCCATCCAACATTGATGCCTTTTATTTTTGCGGCTTCAGTTATTTTCTTAATGTCATATAGTCTTCCAGTAAAATAATTAACCCCTCCAATTAAAAGCACAGAGATTTGATCTCCATACTTTTCAATCGCTTTTAAAATTTCATCGTCGTCTGGTACTCCACTTTTATCAGACCCAGCAACTTCAATTAATTCATTTTCTCCATAACCGTGCAATTCTAGTTGACTAACAATTGCATATCGATCGCTAGGAAATGCTTTTTTTTCGCACAAAATCATTTGTCTGTCTTTCGTTGGGCGATAAAAGCTAGCAAATGCAAAATGTAGATTTGCTGTTAATGACCCCATTGACACTACTTCCTCGGGTAAAGATCCGCACAAGCGAGCTATAGATTTACTAAAGAATTCATGGTAAGGCATCCAAGGATTCTTGGCCTTAAAATGACCTTCAACACCTAACACTTTCCAATCTTCTAATTCCTGTAAAACTGCTTTCTTTGCTCCTTTAGGCTGAAGTCCTAAAGAGTTGCCTGTTAGGTATATACAATCCTGTTTATTCCATTTTGGAATGTGGAACATTTCCCGGTAAGATCGAAGAGGATCAGATGAATCTAGAGACTTTGCTTCGGAAATAGTTAAAAACGCGTTCATAAACGTAAACTTTGATGTGCAAGTTAGGTTATATGAGAAGTAATTTTGTGCCAAATTAAAAGAATACGATTAGGAAGATGTCAGAAGAATTTGCGAATCGCCATATTGGTCAAAAGAACCAAGATTTAGATAAAATGCTCCAGACTATTGGAAGTGATAGTCTTGACGATCTGATTGATGAGACAGTGCCAAGTTCCATTAGGCTAAAGAGTGAAATGCAACTATCAGAAGGAATGACAGAGAGTTATTTCTTAAGACACATGCATGCTCTAAGCGAAAAAAATAAAGTTTTTGATACTTATATCGGTCAAGGTTACCATCCAACTGAAACTCCTGCTGTAATCCAAAGGAATATTCTTGAAAACCCAGGGTGGTATACTGCCTACACTCCTTATCAGGCTGAGATAGCCCAGGGAAGGTTGGAAGGCCTTTTAAACTATCAAACGATGGTGATTGATTTAACAGGAATGGAGATAGCAAATGCTTCATTGTTGGATGAGGCAACGGCTGCTGCGGAAGCGATGAGCCTCATGCTAGGTGCTAGATCTAGAGATCAAAAAAAACGTGGTGCGAATAAGTTTTTTGTAGATGAAAATGTTTTCACCCAGACAAAGTCTCTTTTGAAAACTCGAGCAAACCCAATCGATGTCGAAATCGTTCATGGAAGCGTCAATGATTTTGCCCCAGATGATGAATACTTCGGTGCTTTTTGGCAATACCCAAATTCCAATGGTGAAATAAATGATAATAGAGACCTTGTAATCAAATGTCATGATGCGGATGTCAAAGTTGCGATTGCTGCTGATTTATTATCGTTGGCAATATTAGAATCTCCCGGTTCTTGGGGTGCCGACGTAGTCTTAGGATCTACACAACGGTTTGGAATTCCTATGGGGTTTGGAGGTCCGCATGCGGCATACTTTGCCTCAAAAGAAGAATATAAGCGGTTTATGCCTGGTCGCATGATTGGTCGATCGATAGATAAGGATGGAAATCCGGCCTTGCGGATGGCTTTGCAAACTCGTGAACAACACATTAAGAGAGATCGAGCAACTTCAAATATTTGCACTTCTCAAGTCTTGTTGGCTATTATGGCAGGAATGTATGGGGTTTACCATGGGCCTGATGGATTAAAAGGGATTGCTCTTCGTATTCATGGATTTGCATTAAAATTTGCCTCTTCCGCGGAGGCCTTGGATTATGAGGTTTTAAATACAACCTATTTTGACACTTTGCACATCAAAGCTGACGACAAACTCAAGGCAGAAATTTTGCATTCAACCAATTTACAGGGTATTAATGTTGGCTATTCTGATTTTGGAATATTGGTTTCAATGAATGAGGTGATGACAGACTCTGATTTAGTCTCATTAGTTACCGCTTTCGCAAATGCAAAAGATAAAAAACTTCCAGAATTATTCTTAAAAAGAGAAAATGCTTTACCGCAGGTACTAAAGAGGGTCTCTAAGTTCATGGAACATCCAACTTTTAAGAAATACAGAAGCGAAACAGAAATGATGCGTTATCTGAAAAAATTAGAGCGACGTGACATTGCCTTAAATCATTCTATGATTGCTTTGGGTTCCTGTACAATGAAACTAAACTCAGCAGCAGAAATGTTGCCACTAAGTTGGCCTTCTTTCTCTCAGATTCATCCATTTGCTCCAATTAATCAGGCAGAAGGCTACATGAAGATAATCGAATCTCTTCAAAATGATCTATCGGTAATAACAGGATTTGATGCTACTTCATTACAGCCAAATTCTGGAGCTCAGGGAGAGTACACTGGACTTTTAGTGATAAGAGAATATCATCGTAGTCGTGGAGATTTTAATAGAAAAACCGCTCTTATTCCATCCTCAGCTCATGGAACGAATCCCGCTTCTGCAGTTATGGCTGGAATGAATGTTGTCGTTGTTGGTTGCGATATCAAAGGGAATATTGATATAAATGATTTAAAACAAAAATCAGAACAGTATTCTGAAACATTATCATGTTTGATGATAACATATCCTTCTACTCATGGTGTCTTTGAATCTGCTGTTAAACAAGTCACATCAATCATTCATGAGCATGGAGGTCAAGTATATATGGATGGAGCAAATATGAATGCTCAAGTTGGTCTTACCTCGCCTGGATTAATCGGCGCTGATGTTTGCCATTTAAATCTTCATAAGACTTTTGCTATACCCCATGGAGGCGGTGGTCCAGGTGTTGGTCCTATATGCGTTAAGGAACATCTAGCTCCATTTTTGCCAAGTCACAATGTTATTAAAACTGGAGGTCAAGCTGCAATTGGACCTGTTTCTGCGGCCCCTTATGGTTCGGCGTTGATATTATTAATTTCATATGGATATATAAAAATGCTCGGTGCAAAAGGTCTTACTGATAGCACAAAATATGCAATATTGAATGCGAATTATATTAAATCTCGCCTGGAATCTTCATACCCCGTGCTATACTCTGGTGAAAATGGACGTTGCGCGCATGAAATGATTATAGATTGTCGTCCGTTTAAGAAAGATGCTTCAATTGAGGTTGTGGATATCGCGAAGAGATTAATTGATTATGGATTTCATGCTCCAACTGTTAGTTTTCCTGTGGCGGGTACCATGATGATTGAGCCTACCGAAAGTGAGTCTTTGAGCGAAATAGATCGTTTTTGTGATGCGATGTTGTCGATTCGATGCGAAATTGATGAGGTGGTTTCTGGAAATATGTCATCTGATAATAATCCCTTAAAAAATGCTCCTCATACTCTGAGTCTTGTAGCAAATGATAATTGGGCCCTTCCATATTCTAGACAAAAAGCTGCTTTTCCTTTAGAATATATTTTAGAGAATAAAATATGGCCTGCAGTTCGCCGACTCGATGAAACTTATGGTGATCGTAATTTAAATTGTACGTGTGCACCAATTGATACTTATTAAAATGGAAATAATTTGAATTAGGTAATCTTTTAGTGTGTCGTTCAGGTTTTTGTCCCAAAAGCCAAGTTGCCATTTAATCATTTCTTCGTATTTTAGTCAAACACAAACAAAAAAATAAATTAACTCAAGTATGAAAAAACTTACGCTATTAGGCTTGGTTGCGGGACTATCCGTATCAATGTTTGCTCAAAATACAGAACGTCTGGCACCAAATATACATATGGTAGATGATGGAATTGTTCGTCATTTGACTCAAGACCAGGTTAAAGCCCGTTATGGTGCTGAGACACCAGTATGGTCTGAAGATTTTGCAAGCGGTATACCTTCAACTTGGTTGAATTCTGGAACTGCAGCAGCTCTTTCAGATACTGATGCAGTTTGGGAGTATAGGGGAACTATTACAACTCCTTCTAATGCTGTCGGTGGACGAGGTGCATATAACGGAGCTCAAACTCCGATGACGTCTGCTACTGTCGCTAATGGATTTGTTGTTTTTGATTCAGACTTTCTTGACAATGCTGGTGTTGCAGGAAATTTTGGTAACGGTATTGCTGCTGCTCCACATTTAGCAGAATTAGTTACTGATATGATTGATCTAACACAGTTTCCAATTGTGGATTTATCATTCACACAATTTTATAGGCGTTTTGCTGGCCCAGCTGGTTCGCAGGCTGTACCTGCAACTTATGTAGACTTTTCAGTTGATGGTGGCGCTACTTTTCCATACAGTGTAACTCTTAATTCTGGAGTTGCAGTAAATTCTGCGACTCCGACCAATGACGTTGTGAATGTTACAGCCGGTAGTTATATCGGTGGGCAAGATTCAGTAAAAATTCGGTTTCGTTTCGATGGTGATTATTATTTCTGGTGTCTTGATGACATAGAAATTGTCAATACTCCGGGAAATCGTTTGGCATTTACTGAATGGCAAGGAGCGCCTTCACAGGATATTATTTATGGACCAAGTGCAACTGGCTCTTCAAAAATGGGAATAATGACAGGAAAACAGACTCGTTCGATTTCATTTGACGCTAACGCTATTAATAGTGGAACGATAGCTCAGTCTAACGTCAAGTTAGAAGTTCAAGTCTTTGAAAGTGGATCGCTTGTTCAAACTGTAAGTTCAGGTCTAATTTCAACCTTAAATGCTGGTGATACAGCTTCTTATAATGACTTAAATACATATGCTACGGCATGGACACCATCTGCAAACGGGAGTTATAAAGTTGTTTATGCCTTAATGTCTGATTCGGTATCATTATATTCAGATACGACCAGCTTGTATGTTAATGACTCTATTATGTCTATGGATTTCGATTCTTGGGATAATAGCATTGGTGCATCATCAAATACCACTCAGTGGGGTGACGGAGCCCAAATGTATAATCGTCATGATTTAGTGGATGACGAAATGTTATTTGGAGCTAAAGTCTACTTAGGCTCAACAACAATGTCGGGAGGTATTCTTGAACTTGCTGTTTATGACTCATCTGCTTATGGTGGAAATACTTCTGGATGGGATGCCAATAAACTGGTGGCTTACGGACAAGCTGTAATTTCTGGAGCAGATACTGCTCGCGGATTTGTACGTTTTGACTTCACAAACTCAACAAGTGGTCGTGGTATCGATCTAGATGTAGCGAAAGGGGCATACATGTACAATCTCACGATGTATGACAATCAAGGTGCAAACACACTATTAATACGTAATGATCAAACTTGGGGTAAAGCTGCTGGGTCAGGAAGTATGTACCTGGCCGCTTTAGGCAGTTGGTACTCTGGATACTCAGGAGGGAGATCATTTAATAATCTTTGGATCCGTGGAATAAATTGCCCTAGCAGTAATGCGGCGGCTTGTATGACTGCAGATGTTGATGAAGAATCAATTGATGTCATTACCATTTCACCGAACCCTGCAAGTGATTATATCTCCTTAGACTTCGGGCTCTCTTTAGGTAACTACAATGTTTCAATTGTAGACTTGACTGGTAAGATGATGAAGTCAGAGACTGTTCGTGCTGCTGCAGATGTCAACTTATATGTTGGTGATTTAAATATGGGTATGTACTTAATTAGAATTCAAAAAGGCGATAGTGTAAAGACAAGTAAGTTGTCAATACTATAATCCAATATCCTTATTAAAACTAAAAAAGCGGCTCCCTTAAAAGAGCCGCTTTTTTAGTTTTAATAAGGATCAGTTCTTCTATCCTTTTTTGAAAGCAACTGGATTTATTTTAGCCGTGATAAAATCAATTTCAGGCTTCCATCCTCTAGCTGGGCTATGAGATCTTCCATAGAAAATTATTTGCAGGTGTAGCTTATTCCATGTCTCTTTTGGAAACAATCTTTTCGCGTCTTTTTCAGTCTGCTTAACATTTTTCCCATTTGTCATTTTCCAGCGTGTCAATAGTCTATGGATATGAGTGTCAACAGGGAATGCAGGATAACCAAACCCTTGGCTCATTACAACGGATGCTGTTTTATGACCAACGGAAGGAAGCGCTTCAAGATCTTCATAGGTGTTAGGAACACACCCTCCATGTTTTTTTGTTATTATTTCTGAAAGCCCTTTAATTCCATTAGATTTCATTGGTGTCAATCCACAAGGGCGAATAATATCGGCAATGTCTTCAACACTTATTTTGGCCATCCGCTCAGCCGTATTGGCTAGTCTAAAAAGCTTAGGTGTTACGGAGTTAACACGAGCGTCCGTGCACTGGGCAGATAGTACGACTGCTACTAAAAGAGTGAAGATGCTATCATGGTCAAGTGGGATTGGTGTTTTTGGGTAAATTTTCTCTAATGAGTTTTGTATGTACAATACTTTTTCTTTCTTTGTCATAGGAGCAAAGAAAAGTCTTGTAGCTCTTAAATTAAAGAAATTTATAAATATTATGACACATTTGAAAGTGGGCGACATTGCTCCGGTTTTTTCTGGATTAGACTCTTTTGGGGAAAAAATAAATCAAAGTGACTTTTCAGGTAGAAGGATCGCTTTATATTTTTACCCAAAAGATGATACTCCAGGATGCACAGCTGAGGCATGTTCTTTTCGTGATAGTTATTCTGAATTGTTGGAAGCGGGAATAGCTATTGTAGGAGTCTCTCCCGATTCAGTAAAAAAACATGCTAAGTTTACGGAAAAATACAATCTTCCTTTTCCTTTAATTGCGGATGAAGATCATACAATAATTAATTCATTTGGTGTTTGGGGACCTAAAAAATTCATGGGGAGGGAGTATGAAGGTGTTTACCGTGAGACATTTATAATTGGACTGGATGGACGCATCGAAGAAATAATTGAAAAGGTTAAAACGAAGGAAAGTGCTGAGCAAATATTAGCTTCTGTATAACGATTTTTATTTTTTCTGCTTTCTTTAATCTGAATAACTAAAGATTGTGAATAAATACTATTCTTTTACCTAATCTTAGTTCAATCTATTATTGATATCTCAGACGTCAATTGTTACATTTGACAAAAGTAAATGACTATTCAAAATAATAATATTCTCCGATGAGCAACGATAAAGACGCGAAACAAAAAGCACTTAAACTCACTATGGATAAACTCGACAAAACCTATGGAAAAGGTGCTGTTATGCGCTTGGGGGATGATGCTATTGTTGATGTAGAAGTTATTCCATCCGGATCTTTAGGTCTTGACCTTGCTCTAGGGATTGGTGGTTTTCCTCGTGGTCGTGTTGTTGAAATATATGGACCTGAATCTTCTGGAAAGACAACATTGACTCTTCATGCAATAGCTGAGGCGCAGCGGTTGGGAGGAATTGCCGCATTTATTGATGCAGAGCATGCTTTTGATCGATTCTATGCGCAAAAAGTAGGTGTTGATACTGAAGAGCTGATTATAAGTCAACCAGATAATGGAGAGCAGGCATTGGAGATTGCCGATAATTTGATCCGTTCAGGAGCTATCGACCTGGTAGTTATTGACTCGGTTGCAGCCTTAACGCCGAGAGCTGAGATCGAAGGTGAAATGGGTGACAGCAAAGTAGGTCTTCATGCTCGTTTAATGTCACAGGCTTTAAGGAAATTGACAGGCACGATTGCAAAAACAAATTGCACAATTATATTCATTAATCAATTGCGTGAAAAGATCGGAGTGATGTTTGGTAGCCCTGAGGTGACAACAGGTGGTAATGCTCTTAAATTTTATTCCTCTATACGATTAGATATTCGCCGAAGCACACAAATTAAAGATGGTGACCGTGTTATGGGGAATCGAACAAAAGTTAAAGTGGTGAAGAATAAAGTCGCACCCCCATTTAGAATGGCTGAGTTTGATATTCTTTATGGAGTCGGTATTTCAAAGGTTGGTGAGTTAATTGATATTGGCACAGATTATGAAGTTATAAATAAAAGTGGAAGCTGGTTTAGTTATGAAGGAACAAAACTCGGTCAGGGGCGAGAAGGTGTTAAGAAAATATTGAGCGATAATCCAGAACTCATGGAAGAGATTGAGCAGAAGATAATTACTAAGATTCAGAATGACTAGGGGTTTTTTGCGCATACTTTATCCTATTTGTTGTTTCTTCATTGTTTTATTCTTTACTGAATGCTCAAATAGCAAAGACTCCTCAGCCCCGGAAAACACCACTCAGTTTAAAAGTGAAACTGATAGTCTTAATGATTATATATCAAATTATCCAAACGATATCCAATCGCTAGCACTCCGCAGTCGACGCTATCTCAATAATGCTAATTTGCCTTATGCTGATGCCGATGCTAATGCAATTTTAGAGCTTGATAGCCTCAATCACGACGGACTTCTTTTAAAAGGTGAGGCAAATTATTTGTCAAATTCTACTAGACTATCCAGAGACTATTGGCTAAGGTGTGTAGAACAACATCCTGATGAAATTGAATGTCGGCTTAAGCTTGCTGAACTCTATAGTATTGTTATGCAGTATGATAGGAGCACAGAGCTCGTGAATAAAGTGATGGATTTAGACCCTGAGCAGTCAATAGCATATTTTATCAAAGGAATGAATATCCGCGATACTGATGGTGATACTGCTTTAGCATTAAGTTACATTCAAAAATCAATCGATATCGATCCGACTTACTTTTCTGCAATTGATATGGCAGCCGTTATGACAGCAGCTCAAAATAATCCTTTGGCATTGAGTTATTATGATCGATTGTTGGAACTGCAACCAAATAATTCTGAAACTTATTATAAGATCGGAATGTTTAATCTAAACTCACGTGATTTTAATGGAGCTTTGGAAGCATTTACAAAGGCGACCCAGTTAAATCCAGAAAATGCAGAAAGTTTTTTTAATATCGCTTTTATTCATCTAGAACTGGGGTTATTATCTGATGCCAGAAATTACTTTACAAAAAGTATTGAGGCTAGAGAAATCAATCACCGTGCTTTTTATGGAAGAGGTTTCTGTTGGGAAAGAGGCGGTGATTTAAGGAATGCAGAGAAAGATTATAGTCGAGCACTTTCTCTTAATCCTCAACATAAGGCTAGTCAGGAGGCTTTGATTCGCATTAGAAAGGAACTTTAATCATGCAAAGAAAATCGTCTAATAATATGATGAAGTATTTCGCTGCAATTTCTTTGCTGATATTTTTAATATTATTTAATTTTTTATCCAATAATAAGATGAACGAGCCTAAAGCCATTCAGAAAGGATTCACCCATGAAATGCATGGTGATATACGTCATGATCCGTATTATTGGATGAACGATCGAGAAGATCCGGAAGTTATCTCATATCTAGACTCAGAAAATTCTTTTCGTGAGGAAGGAATGGATGTTGTAAAAAAAATAGAAGATGATCTTTATTTAGAAATGACATCTCGATTGAATCCCGAAGAATCGAGTGTGCCTGTTCAAGTAGACAATTTTTGGTATCAAACTCGATATGAAAATAAAAAAGATTACCCTGTTTATTATAGAAGAGAAGGGGAAATTAGTGCTCCGGAAAAAACTGTACTTGATGTGAATGTTTTAGCTGAGGGAAAGTCATACTGTCAAGTTGGTGGTCTAACTATGACGCGAGATCATCAGCGGATGGCCTATGCGGTAGATTTCATTGGACGTCGTCTATTCACATTGCGATTTGTAGACTTAGATACAGATCATACATGGGATTATGAAGTTGAAGAAACGTCAGGAGCATTTGCTTGGGCTGATGATGGGGAGACGTTTTTTTATGGAACGAAAGACCCTATGACTCTTCGTTCTGATAAGATATGGAGACAGAAAATAGGTTCAAATTCAGATCCTATAATGGTATACGAGGAGAAAGATGATACATTTTCATGTTCTGTTTATCGGTCAAAATCAAAAAAGTACATTCATATATCCACTGGGGCTACTAATGTTGATGAACTGCATTATTTGGCAGCTGACAATCCATTAGGTGAATTTTCTATTTTAAGAACCAGGGAAACAGGTGTTGAATATTCGGCGAGTCATTTTGATGGACACTGGTATATCCTCAGCAACATTGATGGAAGGGTTAATTTTGCTCTTTTTAGGGCGAAGGAATTTTCATCGAAAGACTGGGTTCCATTTCTTGAACACCGTGAAGATGTTCTTCTTGAAGGAATCGATATATTTTCAAATTTTTTAGTTTCTGAAGAACGTTCAAATGGTCTGTTGACATTAGTGATTCGTCCATGGCTAGGTGAATCTCATGAGGTTAGCCTTCCTGAAGAAACTTACACCCTTTTTACAGGGAGTAATCCTACAGAAAATACAGAGAATCTTAGATTTGTATATACTTCTTTGTTGACACCCTCCACTACCTATGATTATAATATGCGTACTAAGGTGAAGAAAATTTTGAAGCAAACAGAAATTGTTGGAGGATATGACTCTTCCAAATATGCGAGCTGTAGATATTGGGCTACGGCATCAGATGGAACTAAAATCCCAATATCTTGGGTAGGACCGAAAGAACTAAAAGGAAAACCTGTTCCCACACTACTCTATGGCTATGGTTCATATGGAATTACAGTTGATCCAAGTTTTTCAATTGCGCGATTAAGTCTTCTTGAAAGAGGGATGGCTTTTGCAATAGCTCACGTTAGAGGGGGTCAATATATGGGTAGATCCTGGTATGAAGACGGGAGAATGGAGAATAAGATGAATAGTTTTAATGACTTTATTTCTTGTGGTGAATTCTTAAAGAAATCTGAATATGCCTCCTCATTATATGCTATGGGTGGTTCAGCTGGAGGCCTACTTATGGGTGCAGTTGTGAATATGCGACCTCAATTGTGGTCAGGTGTAATTGCTGCTGTTCCTTTTGTTGATGTGGTCACAACAATGCTTGATGAGAGTATTCCACTAACTACTGGTGAATATGATGAATGGGGTAATCCCAATGATGCGGATGCCTATTTTCGTTTAAAATCTTATTCCCCTTATGATAATGTGGCGAATCAAGAATATCCTCCTATGCTAATAACAACGGGTCTGCATGATAGCCAAGTTCAATACTTCGAACCTGCAAAATGGATTGCACGTTTGCGCGAGATGCGTATTAACAGTAAGCCACTGTTCCTGCATTGTGATATGGAAACAGGACATAGCGGTGCCTCTGGACGTTATCAGGCATATAGAGAAATGGCTATGGAGTACTCATTCTTTCTGGGTTTAAAAGACGGTTTTTTTGACTAGATTTTTTAAATTAGATTTTTTGCAAAAATGAAGTCCATGACTTTCTTGCTAGCGCCAATATTTTTATGAATAAACGCTTGTGCCGAAATCTTTTTCTGAGAAAATAAATCTTTATTTCCTTCCAGCTCCGAGAGCCATTTTTCAACATCATTAGAGTTGGCACTTAAACTTAAAATATTCGCTCCACAACTCAGAGCTTCCCAGTGATTTCTTACTTCAGGGCCAAAAGTTATCACATTTCCAAATGTCAATGCCTCTAAAATATTGTGAAGCCCATTTCGGAATCCACCCCCTATTAAAGCATATTTAGAATGGCCATATAGTTGCTGTAATTGTCCTATCGTATCAACAATTAATATCGCGGCTTTGGATATTTTATCTTTTGGATATGAATCAATTTTCGATAAAAGAACATAAGGGACTGACAAGGTTTTGACTAATTCTGAAACTCGATTTATATCATGAGGGGCGAAAGCAAATTTAATTTTTGGAAATTTAAGAACAAGAGGGAGAAGCAAGGATTCTTCCTTCCTCCACGAGCTACCAGCAATTAATAGATTTTTCCCATCTTTAAAATCACTTATGTTTTTTAATTCTTCCCAATTTTTTTGTGAATTCCAAACATAATCAAATCGACCATCACCGCAGTAAAAGCCATTATTGAACTCAGATTTAATCCATAGTTGAAGACTTTTTTTTGTTTGATGGCCAATACCTACTGCTCCTTTATATATAGATCTCTCCAATATGTTCCATCTCCATAGTGCATGATGATTGGGCGTGAATTCAGCAAATGCGATAGTGTAGGGTATCTGCCTTTTTATTAAGGCTTTGGACATTAGAGGCCATAAATCATATTTTGCAAAAACAGCAAACTTGGGTTTGATAGAATCTAGAAATAGATTTATATCATTTAGCCGGTCGCTTGGAATGAAACCAGAATTTTTCTCATTTTTGGATACGATATCCCATGCGCTAGGTGAAAAAACTGTAACGAATACACTTTTATTATTTTTTTCGAAACTTTGAATTAGTGTTTTAATCATCCAATACTCTCCTAAAGAGCTTGCATGAACCCATACATCAAAATTGCCATTTGGAATTGAATTAATTCTACCTGCAATCCATTTCTTGGCTTTTAAGTGTCCAAAAAATGAGGCTATATGTACCCCTACATGAAAGAGTATGCCCGGCAGTCTATTAATCATTTCTAGTTGAATGTATCACTGGTTTAATAATAATATTTTCTATCTCTTTTTTCATGAAGGATGGGAAGAATCCATGTTGTTCGTATTCCTAATCCAAAGTCTAATATCCATTTAGGAGCAATCTCATTGCTTCCCATATTGAATTGATATTCTCTAATTAGTTTTGTTATGGATTGAAATGTCTGTAGTTCAATTTTAAAATGTGGCGCATGCTTTCCAATATGCATCCAACCTATATTTTCTTGAATATATATACCTCTATGTAGGTTATCCAGCCCATAACTATAAGGGGGTTCGAGTTGTGGCACACCTCCAGAAGAGAATAATGCTCGTTTGTGTTGAATTATTCCCGTTTCAAACCAAATTATAGGACATGAATTTCCATCACTCCATTTTGATATTCTTGAACCAAAATGAATACCTAGTTGTCCACCTCTCAATTCTGATTGCAGTCCCGAAAGAGAACTACCATCATTGCTCATTATTTCACCACTTTCAGTAAGTAAATAATCTAATATCTGATCTAATTTTTTAACATTTCCGCCATATAAATAGGTTGAACTTATTCCATAAAATAAATCTTTATTTATCCAGGAATATTGTAATCCAATATCCAATATTGAGCCATAATAATTTGACCAATTTCCCATTGGCTGCTGTACTCCAAGACGTATTTGAATTAGACTTCCAACTTGATTTAAATGCTTTTCTGTAATCTCTTTTTTTGATTTAAATTTCGTAATAGAACCTTCGGCCTTAGAAGTATAGCACTGGAGAATTATTAAAAAACTCATAATTATTGAGGAAATATGCATCCTGCAAAGTTAGAACCTAAGATCTTTCTACCGATTATCCTATTGAATTAGTATTTTTGTTAGCGACAAATTAATTACGATTCAATCAATGGGCTTTTCTAAACCGATACATATGGTTGATCTTAGAGGTCAGCACGAGAAAATTCAACATGAATTAAATTCCTCAATATTAAAAGTCATCCATTCTGGGGCTTATATTAATGGGCCAGAAGTTTTAAGTTTTGCAAATAAATTGGGAGCTTATTTAGATATTGAGCATGTAATTCCATGTGCTAATGGGACGGATGCACTTCAAATTGCTCTGATGTCTTTGGATCTGAAACCTGGAGATGAAGTTATTACTGCAACTTTCACATACGTTGCTAGTGCTGAGGTTATTTCTCTATTGGGTTTGAAAGTAGTTCTCGTTGATATAGATCCAGATTTTTTTGGATTGGATATTGATCAGGTTAAATCTGCAATTACATCTAAAACGAAAGCTATCATTCCTGTTCACTTATATGGTCAAGGAGTTCATATGGAGACTCTTCTTTCTTTGGCTTCAGAATATGATCTGGCAATTATTGAGGATACAGCACAGTCAATTGGAGCTTCTTATAATTTCACTAACGGCTCTATGAAAATGTTAGGAACGATCGGAACAATAGGGTGCACCTCTTTTTTCCCTTCGAAGAACTTAGGTTGCATGGGTGATGGGGGTGCCATATTCACAAAAGATGCGTTATTGGCAGAGAAAATCCGTATGATATCAAATCATGGTCAAAAAGTTAAATATCATCACGATTTAATAGGCTGCAATAGCCGTTTAGATACAATTCAAGCAGCGATTTTAGAAGTGAAAATTAAGTACTTAGATTCATATAATATTTCTCGACAGAAGGCAGCAACTTTTTATGATGAAGCTTTAAATCGCTTGGAGAGTATTCAAATCCCTAAAAGAAGAAATGAGAGTTCTCATGTTTTTCACCAGTATACAATAAGAGTTTTGGATGGTTCGCGTGATTCTTTGGCAAAATTTTTGAAGAAAGCTGATATCCCAACCATGATTTATTATCCAATTCCACTTCATTCTCAAAAAGCTTTTGTGAGTGATCGATACTCATTCGGCACATTTCCAATCTCTGAGAAATTATCGAATGAGGTGCTTTCTTTACCGATGCATACGGAGCTTGATGATCATACTCAATCTTATATCGTAAATTCAATAAAGGAATTTTATACAAAATAAATACAATTAGATTGCATGATATGATCCAGAAAAAATTGTTGAATATGTTTCTTTTTGTTCTCTTTTTTCTTTCAACCATTGCTGTGACTAGTCAGCCTATGGATTTTGCTATTAAGAAAGTGCGAACTTTTAAGATGAACAGCGCTTCTGCTAATTTTGATCTTAGGATTAACTCTTTAGAAGCTCCTGATGCTTTCTCTAAGCAAGCTTCATTATTGATAATAAAGGAGGAAGCTGAAGAGAAATATGGTTCTGCTCATTATGATTTTACGAATACAAGACGCTTAAAGACTACGGCAGACGACCCTCTAATTCTAGATAATCTAGGGATGAAACGTGTTTTTAGCGTCAATGGTGTTCAGGTTCCCTTAGCTGGAGGTACTCCAAATGACAATACTGTAGCATTTTCACGCGACAGTATTCTTTTAGGTGCAGTAAATTCCATTTTATGGGCATGGGATTTAAAGACAGATACTTTTCATTTCCCCCAGCAGTTTGTATCACTTATTCAGGCATCAGGAGTAGCTACTTCTGCCGGCGCGAGTGATCCAAGGTTACTTTATGATCCTCTAGAAGACAGATGGGTACTATTGTTTTTTGTAGGTAATACACCGGCTTTGAGCAAGATAGTGGTTTGCTTTAGTGAATCTAATGATCCAGCTGAAGGATGGCATCTTTATACCCTACCTGGGAATCCATTAAACAATAATAGATGGAGTGATTTTCCAAGTATATCATTGACTGACAGTAAGCTGATAATGTCAATAAATCTAATTATCCCTGACGTTAGTTGGCAGTTGGGTTTTGACGGAACTGTAGTTTGGGAGATGGATAAGAATGCTGGTTTTAGTGGCCTTCCAGTTCTTCCGTCTGAACTGCATCATGGAATCAAATACAATGGTCAATGGATTAGGAATCTTGTTGCTGTAAATGGCTGGAATGGCCATGCTTCAAAGGCTATGTTTGCCTCCAATCGAAACTTTTCTATTGAAAATGATACTGTCTTTTTTTTAACTCGATCTGATTCTAATATAGGCGGTAGTCATAGTTATAATATTGATATGCTATCCGCCACTCTTCCTTATGGTGTCCCACCAGATGCAAAGCAACCATCTACCAGTTCATCTAATACTTATGATTTATCAACTAATGATGCACGTTGGCTTGGTGGTATTGAGACACCTGATGGCCGCGTTCATATGGTCAGTACAACGAGAGATTTTTTGACAAATAGATGTGCCATTTATCATGGAATAATAAAAAATCCTGAAACGCCTGATAGTTTGTTTGGGAAAATAATCTCTCACCCTTCGAGAGACTTAGGTTATCCGAATTTAGTTTTCATAGGTAATGAATCATGTGATGATGAAATTTTAATTGGATTCAATCACAGTTCTATTAATGAATACCCAGGATTTTCTGCAATATATCAATCCAATGACGGTTCTTATTCAGATTTACTTACCCTTAAAGAAGGAGAAGGTGTCGTAAATAAATTAAGTGGCCCAGAAAGATGGGGGGATTATTTTGGACTTCAGACAGTTTATCATGACCCTCAAAAAGTATGGGCAGCTGGATTTTATGGATTGAAAAATGGAGGTAATTCAACATGGTTTACTCTTATTAAGAGTCCTGATTCTACTATTCTTCAAGTTGAAATTGAAATGAGTGGGATTGGATGTGATCACAAACTAAAGGCTAATGTTTTTGGAGGTAGTTTTCCTTACATATTTTTTTGGAATAACATCGAAGGTCTTTCAATTAATGATGGATTCTGCAGCGGTGACAGTATTAAATTGGAAGTTATTGATGATCGAGGTTGTTCTTGGAGTTCTTTTTTTTACGTGCCTTACACTAATATTTTAACTCCTAGTTTTTTTCCCAATCCATCTCTTGGTGAGGCTACTCTGGCTATTGATGCTCCTTATAATGGTTTTGTATTTGTGCGTTTGGTAAATAATGCCGGAGAGATTATAAAGGTGGATATTCGTCAAGTCGATTTTGGTCGTAACGAGGTTTATTTATGGTATGGTCATATGCCTGCTGGACAGTATTTAATTCAAGCAATATTCAGTAAGGATCAATCTGAAATAATTGAAAAAAAAAATATACTGGCTGAAAAAATAATTTTGATTACTTCTTAATAGATAAATTAAAATTGCTCAGGCCTGATGTGAATATTTGTGCTTTGGTTTATGTAAATTTTATAATAATACATGAAAAACTCTGCTATTGCAATTATACCTGCTCGATATGGTAGCACAAGACTTCCTGGGAAGCCATTAATGGATATAAATGGAAAACCAATGATAATAAGGGTTTGGGAGATTGTCAGTAGAGTTCTACCCACTTATGTGGCGACTGATGATCAGAGGATTTTCGATGTTGTTCATAAGGCAGGTGGGGATGCTATTATGACTTCTTCTGCCTCCGAAAATGGAACGGCCCGAGTTCACGAAGCATTATTGAAGTTAAAGATTCGTCCTGAAATAATTTTGAATATTCAAGGAGACGAACCTTTGGTTTCTGATCATGATATAAATGTTTTATTACTTTTGATGAAGCGAGAATCTGTGAAAATCGGTACACTGGTGACTTCAATTTCACAAGAAGATTTAATTTCCGGTAATAATTGTTTTGTGGATAGATCTCCTGATGGGATGTGCCAAGAATTTAGTAGGACTACGGCTAACTTTTCTTTTAAGAAATATAGACATATCGGAATGTATGGCTTTAACGCATCGATTCTTTCGAAATTGGTATTATTAAAACGGACAGATGGTGAAAAAAGAGAAAGACTTGAACAACTTCGTTGGAAGGAAAATGGTTATGAAATTTACTCTTCGATAGTCCCTGAAGGAGGTGTTGGGGTTGACACACTGGAAGATTTGAAAAGTATAAGAAAAGGATTTAGAAGAGATTTGTAAAATTTTAAATTCTTCTGGCTATCATTAGGCCATCTCGAATTGGTAATAGTTGATTTTCAACTCTATTATCTTCAGCGATTTTTTTATTATAGTTGTCTAATCCAATTGTTTCATCGTCTTTTTCATTTGGGTCCAGTACTTTTCCGCTCCAAAGTACATTGTCGGCGATAATAATTCCTCCAACTTCCATTTTTTCAATTACTAAATCAAAATAAGTACAATAGTTCTCCTTGTCTGCATCAATAAATACGATATCCCACTTTTCATCTATAATTGGAATAATATTTTTTGCATTTCCGATATGCAACTTTACACTATTGGATAAGTTAGCTTTTTCAAGGTAACTTGAAACTCTAGACTTTAATTCACCATTAATGTCTATGGTGTGCAGAGAACCATTTTCTGATAAGCCTTCTGCCAGGCAGATGGCAGAATAACCTGTATACGTGCCTATTTCGAGAATCCTTCGGGGATTCATTAAGTGTGATATTAGGCTGAGAAATCTCCCTTGTTGATGTCCACTTAGCATTCGAGGCATTAATACCTCTTGCCATGTTTCACGTTCAATTAAATTCAATAAATCATTTTGGGGGGTTGTATGGTTACCTGCGTATTTGTCTATTTCTTCTGGAAGGAATTGCATAGTATGGTTCTGTTTAATCTATTGGAATATAACGAAGCTCGCTTATTTTATTTTTTGAAAAAACTTGTTGTGCTAGATCTTGAATTTGGATAATTTTCAGAGAATCTACTTTGCGAATAATTTCTTGAAAAGTGTCAACTCTATTAAAAATAAGCATCGATTTCCCCAGGGAAGTCATCATGTTAACATTATTTTCTTGTGCTAATGCCATTTGACCAAGAAGTTGCGTCTTTGCTTTACTAAATTGCAATATGCCCAATTTTTTTTCTCTTAAGAGATTCAATTCTTTGATTATTAATGTTTGACATCGATCGATTGTGTCAGTGTCAGTACCAGCATATACCCCCCATATTCCTGAGTCATTATATGAGTTTGTAAAACTCTCAATTTGGTATGCAATTCCATAACGTTCTCTAATGTTCAGATTTAGACGAGAATTCATAGCCGGCCCCCCTAAGAGATTGTTTAAAAGGACTAAAGCAGTATAGTTCTTGTCATGGATAGAAATACCTTCGCCTCCAAGTATAAGATGACTTTGATGGATCTCTTTCTTAATGTGTTTTCTTTGACCTGCTGCCACTTTGGGAGTTGTTTGAATATTTGAAATAGAGATCCCTGTCCAATTTGCCGCATACTTTTTAGCTAAGCGTTCAAATCCAACGGAGTTAATTCCTCCAACAGACGATAATACGGCTCTTTCAGGTGTGTAGTTTCTCTTAGCAAAATCTAATACCTGCTCTCGGGTAAAGCTTTGCACGGTTTTTTCAGTTCCAAGAATATTTCTACCGAGAGAATGTTTGGGATATAATAAAGAATCAAAATCATCAAAGATTAACTCTGATGGGCTATCTCGATATGAATCTATCTCATCTAGAACAACTTCTTTTTCCTTGGGTATTTCTCTTTCTGGGAATGTGGCATTTTGTATTATATCAAAAATTAATTCCATGGAACGTTCATAGTGTTCAAGTAAAAAACTAGCGTATAAAGTGGTTTCTTCTTTCCCCGTATATGCATTAAGTTCTCCACCAACATCTTCTATCCTAGATATTATATGGTATGCTTTGCGCTTTTTTGTTCCTTTAAAAAGTAGATGCTCAATAAAATGAGCCAACCCTTCCTCTTCTGGGTTTTCATCTCTAGATCCTACTTGTATTAATAAGCCGATATGACCTGTTGTAGATCTCACCTCTTGGTGTATCCATCGAAGACCATTTTCTAGAATGCCGGTTTTAAAAGGAATTTGCTCCATTAAGTATAATTAAAAGGCTCTTTGATAACGCTGCTGGTATTAAACTTAATCTTTTAGCCATTTATCCAACCAAGCAAAAAACTCACTGTGCCAGACTAGTCCATTTTGTGGATTAAGAATCCAGTGACCTTCATTTTGAAAATGTAGAAACCTGGAGGGGATTCCTCGGAGTTGAGCTGCTTGATAAGCCTCCATTCCTTGATTTACAGGAACGCGGAAATCATTTCCTCCATGAATAACTAATATTGGGGCAGTCCAGTTTTGTACGAAATTTCTAGGATTAAAGTCTGTATAAGCCTTAGGTACATCTGCTTGCCAATAAGGACCGCCAACATCTTTATTTGCAAAAAACATTTCTTCGGTGGTAAGATACCAACTCTCCATATTGAATAATCCGCAATGCGATATAAGTGCTTTGAATCTATTTTGATGAATCCCTGCTAACATGTAGACTGAGTATCCGCCATAGCTTGCACCTACAGCTCCAAGTCGATCTTCATCTACATATGTTTCTTTCGACAGTGTGTCTATTGCTGTTAAATAATCATTCATTGCCTGACCTCCCCAATCTTGCGATATTTGCTCATTCCATTCCTTTCCAAACCCAGGAACGCCGTGCCTATTTGGTGCTACAACTATATACCCTTTAGCAGCCATTAATTGAAAATTCCATCTGAAGCTGTAAAAAGAGCTTATTGCTGCCTGGGGACCTCCTTGACAATAAAGAAGTGTTGGATATTTTTTTGTCTTATCAAAATTTGGAGGAAAGAAAACCCAAGTAAGCATTTTGCCACCATCACTGGTTGGTATCCAACGTTTTTCAATATTTCCAATTTGTATTGAATCATAGATATTTTTATTTTCTTTAGTTATTGCGACAGGAGAACCAATTTTATTTGAAGGGATTTTGAAAAGCTCATTTGCATTATTGTGATCTTGACGTTCGACAATGATCATATTATCACTAAGGCCAAAATTTCCGTAATTAAAATCACCTTCGGTCAGGTTTTTTAATCTTTTTGCAGCAAGTCCATTTTTTCCGGATATTAACTCAAATCGACGAAGTTGCTGTGTAGCCTCTGTTGTCTCGTTGTATATAATAGTCTTATTATCTAACCAGCTATAACTATTAATGTATTCTGCAGGAATAATTGGGCTTAGAGTTCGTCTTTCCCCAGACTGATCTAACGGTAAGATATAAAGCTGATTCACATCGCTTTCATACCCATCTTCAGGCATAGCTGTAAATGCTATATTTTGACCATCAGGAGAAAACTGAGGATTGTTATCATACCCATCAAGACCATTTAAAACGCTCGTCCTTTTAGAGTCACGATCATATAAATAAAGTTTTGAATCTGTATGAATGGTGAAATCTTTTCCAATTAACTTCTTGCTTGCATAAACTATGAATCTGCCGTCATGGCTTATGTCAAAACTTTCTGATCCGCCGAAAGGGGGCATTGGAGAATGAAATCTCTCACCTTCCATTATGTCGGTATATTTTGAAGTGGGTGTTTTGTTATTTGGATCAATTAAGGAAAAAACAATATGGTTATAACTATAATCCGTCCATTTATCCCAATGCCTGTACATTAAATCATCATGTACTGAATATTCTGCTTTTGGTTTATCAGGGTGTCGTTCTAAAGGGCTTTGGTCTATTTTTACCCTACAGGAAAAAGTTAGAATAAGTCTACCGTCGTTTAACTCTTTAATTTTAGCATTATTAATGCCACCTTTTATAGATGTTAGTTTTCTAGGTAATTCTGTTTTTGAAGGATTGACTGTAGCTATATATAATTGACCTTTCTCGATGTAACAATAACTTCGGCCTCCTCTAATTAAAAACCCTGATTGTTTGCTATTTGATGAATTAGTAAGTCTAGATATTTTATCATTATGAACATCTACTAAGAATAAATCTCTACTTCCTACATTTTCGTCAAGATTGTAATGTGTTACTCCATAAAGAGCATAACCATTTGAAGTATGGTCCAAACTAACACGGCCAAGCTCCCAGAGTTTTTCAGGTGACATTTTCTGCATTTCATTTTTAATTTCTTGGGCGTTAACCATAATAGTTGAAACTGCTAGAGATAATAAGGTGATGAAATTTTTCATAATGCTTTTATTTTTTTTGAATATTTATTATATCTAACATTGTTCGGAAGGCAACAAATTTGCCAGCAAAACGATCTTCAGTTTTATTTCTGATATTTTTCGCATATAATTCTTCATATAACTGATAATTGGATTTTTCATTAAATAAATATTGAATAGAGTAAGTAGTTCCAGATTCTTCTTCAATCAATACTCGTCCAAATCTAGACTCGATAAATAATCCCGTAGAAAGAACTTCAGGTATATGAATTTCGGTCATCCAAACTTTCCATTCTTCGTGAACAGAATCGTCAATATTTATAGTTACGTTATAAATGTGCATTATTATTTAAAATATTTTAAAGTTTACTCCTTACCATTTATCCCACATTAATTGCATATGATTGTCAATACTATCATGTTTTTTCATTAAGCTAAGCATATGATTTATGCTATTATTGAGATTAGATAAATAAGGGATAATAGCATTTTTCTCATTTTCAACTTCTTTACGGGCAAGACTCTTGAGGATGGTTTTCTTCTTAATGTCATGACTGAGGTTCTCAATCTGAATGAGGTCAAATTTAATTCTTGCTTGAACCTCTTTTGTCATATTGAAATTCATCATCTTTTTATTAATCAATTTAAGAGTCTCAAATTCATTATTATAATGCGTTTCATGTAACGCATCGTACGACTTACCTTTAGCAATCATCACATGTCTTTTGATATCTTTAACTGCAGATTCAAATCCATTATCGTAGAGCTTGTCCAATAGGTTTTGCGAGCTGTTTAATTCTTGATTTAAGTGCTTTAAATCTATTAATAGAGGATTACTACACGAACTTAAAATCCATAAAAAGCTAACTGTTAAAAACACTTTCATGTTATACTTTTAAATCCAGTGTATTTATGCAAAATCTCAGGAATAGATATACTATTCGCCTTTTGATTATTCTCAAGAAGAGCAGCTACAATTCTTGGAATTGCAAGTGCAGAGCCGTTTAACGTATGTGCTAGGGATGTTTTTTTATCTAAGGTCTTTCTGTAGCGAAGCTTAAGTCTATTAGATTGAAAGGTTTCGAAATTAGACACGGATGAAACTTCTAGCCATCTTTTCTGTGCGGATGACCAAACCTCAAAATCAAAAGTCAATGCTGAGGTGAACCCCATGTCTCCGCCACATAGTCTTAAAATCCGGAATTGTAGTCCTAAATCTTTTAATAATCCTGAGACATGTGCGACCATTTCATCAAGTCTATGATATGATTTCTCTGGATTTTCAATGCATACAATTTCAACTTTATCAAATTGGTGCAGTCGATTCAGTCCTCGAACATCTTTACCATATGATCCTGCCTCTCGTCGGAAGCAAGGCGAATATGCTGTCATTTTTATGGGAAGGTCAGATTCATTAATAATTTCGTTTCGATATAAGTTTGTTAATGGAATCTCTGAAGTTGGAATGACAAAAAGATTGTCTTCCTCCAAATGATACATTTGCCCCTCCTTGTCCGGTAATTGACCAGTGCCAAAGCTCGAAGCCTCATTAACGAAGTATGGTGGCTGAATCTCTTGAAATCCCATTTCAGTATTTCTATCTAAAAAAAACTGAATAAGTGATCGTTGCAATCTGGCGCCTTTTCCCTTGTAAACAGGAAATCCTGCCCCAGTTATTTTCACACCTCTCTCAAAGTCAATGAGATTATATTTTTCAGTCAGTTCCCAGTGTGGCAGTAATTCATTATTTGGTAATGGTGAATCTCCCCAAGTGCTAATTACTTCATTATCTTTAGAAGAAGAACCATTTTTTACGCTTCTATGAGGGGTATTTGGAATACTCAGTAGTATTTCGCGCTCATTTAATTCAAGGTTGGTAAGTTTTTTTTCAAAAGTGCTTAACTCATTTTTAATTAATAATGTTTTTTTCTTTATTTCATCAGCTTTTGACTTATCTCCTTCGCGTAAAGCAGTCCCTATTACTTTTGCCGTTTTATTTGATTCAGCTTTTAGAATTTCTGTTTTTTTTTGAATCTCCCTTCTTTGCTCATTTATCTTTAGAAGATTGTCAATTATGGGCCTAGCATCTATGTTTCTTTTGATTAGAGCATTGATAGCACTTTCTGGGTCTTGTCGTAATGAATGTAATGATAGCATATTGTAAAATTAAAAAACCCTCTGTAGCAAATGCACCAGAGGGTTAAAAATTATAAGAAATTTATAAAATCAGGCCATATTAACCTCTTGAAACGGTATCACCGAGACAAAACTCTTATTGCCAGCTTTTTTTTTGAAGGCGACAGTACCTGTTGATAAGGCGAAAAGGGTATGGTCTTTGCCCATGCCTACATTATCTCCGGGATGATGATTTGTTCCTCGTTGACGGACAATAATATTACCTGCTAAGGCAGCTTGTCCACCATAAATTTTTACGCCTAGGCGTTTACTTTCTGATTCGCGTCCATTTTTGGAACTACCTACACCTTTTTTATGTGCCATAATTGATGATTTTTAAGAATCTTTGGCAGCTTTGGGAGCTGCCTCAGCTTTCTTCGTAGATTTTTTTGGAGCCTTAGAAGGAACTTTTCCTACTATATCTGATTTTTTTGATACTTTCTTTTCAACTTTTGAAGCTGCTTTTTTAACCGTTTCGCTCTTTTGAACTTTTGGCTTTACAGCTGCTTTTTTGTCTGATTCAGTTGATGTTTTCGACGCGGTGAACTTAATGTCAGTGATAGTTATTTGGGTCATTGGTTGACGGTGCCCTGTTTTCTTTTCATAGCCTTTTCGGCGCTTTTTCTTGAAAATTATAACCTTATCAGCTTTGACATGGGCTAAGATACTTGCTGTAACAGTGGCATCTTCTATAACTGGGGCGCCTACTGATACTATGCTATTCTGTTCGGTTAGGAGAACACGATCAAATTTTACTTTATCGCCTTCGTTTCCTTCCAAACGGTGCACGTATACACGTTGGTCTTTTTGCACTTTATATTGCAGCCCTGCTATTTCTACTATAGCGTACATATGTACATGGATTAGTTTAGGGGGGCAAAGATAGTTCGAAAACTTAAACAAACCACCTCTATTTATAGAAAATGAATTTCATTTTAACTTTAGCTTTAAATGTCTCAGATTTAGATTCTAATTTCGATCAATTATTTCGAATTTATCTTCCGATAATCCGACAATTACGCTGACAGATGCATCACCAGTTAAGTTGAGCATCGTTCTTACCATATCAATTATCCTATCAACGGGAAAAATTATTGCAATCCAAGCAGGATTGAGCCCTACACTCTCTAAAACAACAATTAGCATTATTAATCCTGCGCTAGGAACAGACGCAGCACCAATACTGGCTAAAGTTGCAGTAAATATTATTGTTGCTTGCTGGATTAATGTCAAGTCGATTAAATGGAACTGCGCCATGAAAATTACGGCGATACTCTGATAGAGTGCTGTTCCGTCCATATTTACCGTCGCTCCCACGGGTAAAACAAATGATCCAACTTCTTCATCGACGCCTAAATTATCCCGAACACAATCCATAGTTACTGGCAACGTGGCAGCTGTTGATGAGGTTGAAAATGCCAATATCTGCGCTGGTCTTATTCCTTTTGAAAAGTATCTCCATGCTTTTAAGTATCCGATTTTAGTTTTTCTATGAATTAAGAAGGCTATAATGGCAGGATAAAAAACAAAAATCATTATCAATAGCGCTAAAATTGTAATGATGGTATAAGCTCCTAATGCCTTGAAGATCTCGACGAGTCTGGTTGGCTCATCTCCGGCCATCTCTGCAAGTTTTCCAGCGAGAAGAGCAAATACAAAGACAGGTGCTCCTGTCATTATTATGTCAACCATTTTTATAAATATATCACAACCACTGTTAATGAATCCGACCATCGGAATGGTTTTTTCTTTGGGCAGTGCCACTAAGGTTACCCCGAAAAAGAGTGAAAAAAAGATAATTTGAAGCATTAAGCTTCCATTAAATGATACAAATATGTTTGATGGAACCATATCAACAAAAAACTGCAGAGGTCCAGTCTTTTTTGATGATGCTACTGATGATGCATCTGCAATTTTTTTGTTAAGCTCTTTATTATCCAACTGCTTATCTAGGGTTTGTCTTGCATCGTTGAGGTATGAATTGAATTTAGAATCTTCACTAAGTCTTATGTCATCAAAGAATTCGACTCCTTCTGTTTCATTTACCCATATTTCGTAGGAGAGTCTATTTATGTTGAGCTGGTCTTGATCAGCTTGATGTCCAGGCTTAAAGGTGTTTGCGAAAAACAATCCTACACAACATGCAATAAGAGTGGATGTAATGTAAAGCGCTAGTGTTTTAACCCCCATTCTCCCTAGTGTTGCAGTATCATTTAATCCACTGATTCCAGAAATAATACTGAATAAAACTAGTGGAATAGCTATTAGTTTTAATAGGCGGATAAATATTTCTCCAATTGGAGCAATCCAGTCAATTGTGAAGTTGCTCCACCCCAAAGAAGAACTAATAAGGGCCCACAAAATCCCTAAAATTAAACCGATTATGATTTGAATAGCTAGAGGCGGTTTTTTCATCTGGGATGCTTTTTAAATTATTTATCTGATTGAGTTTTTGTTTAAGAGAACTCAAATATTCACTTTTTTTTTCAGTTTAAGGAATTCTTATTTACAATCCAAACTCCTAAAAGAATAATTGTCATTCCAAAAAAATGATTCCAAAGAAGATCTTCGCCAAAAACTAATCCCCATCCAATTGCGACGATGGGAATGGCATATGTAGTTGACGCTGCAAAAATTGGAGTTGTGATTGATATCAGCTTATTAAATATGACCATGGCCATTGATGTGGCTACAATTCCTAAAAACGCAATAGCTAAAAATGGAGTCCAAATTTCAAAATCACCATTAAATTTTGAAGTGAAATCTGTAACCAGTAAAATAATTAATGAAGGTACGCTAGCGCCAATCATAGCAAATAAAGTAATGGCGCGTGGTGTGAGATGATTAAGTTTTGAAATTGAATTAATACTAATTCCATAACAAGCAGCAGCTGTTAATGCAAGAAGCATATAAGGCCAATTTTCACCAATAACAGAACCATCATAAAAAGGATTAATTAGAATTAGGGTTCCTAAAATTCCCACACCAACTCCAAATATTTTAAGGGGTTTTAATTTCCTTCCGTAAGCAATTAAACCTACCATTAGGGTAAATAAAGGCGTCATTGAATTCGTTATCCCAACGATCCCTGTCGGAATATGGTTTACAGCAATTGGAAAGAGAATGTATGGTATTGAATTGCCCAAAATTGCAATTATAATTAGGTGAATAATATCAGAGCGCCGAAACTCTTTGAAGTTTGGATAAGCAAACAGTAACGTAAATATGGCAGCAAATAGAATTCGTAATGCTCCAATCTGAATTGCGGTAAAAGCTATTAAGGCATGCTTCATTAAAATGAAAGATGATCCCCAAACCATGACAAGGCTAAAAAAAAGAATCCAGTGCAAGAATTTACTAATCATAAGGCGGCAAAGGTAGATTACCTTTGATGTCATGCTGCAGCCACCATCAACTTTATGGACTTCTATTCTTCGACGCTTGTTGCAGTTGTCAATAGTGTTTACTTTTTTAGTAATTATAGCTGGATCAATCGTTAGGATGACTGGAAGCGGCATGGGTTGTCCAGACTGGCCAAAGTGTTTTGGTTTGATTATTCCCCCGGTTAATGTTTCACAAGTATTATGGGTGCCGAATACTTTTTTTAATGAAGGTCAAATGATTCTTAAAGATGAAAAGTTATTAGTTGCCTCGAGATCCTTTAATACTCATCTTGAAATAGATTATTCGAATTGGATACAATATGACCGACATGATTACATAATATTTAATCCGGTTCACACCTGGATCGAATATATTAATAGGCTACTTGGTGCATTGCTTGGAATTCCAATTTTATTGGCTTCAATATTTATATTCTACCGAATTAGGTCTCATCCTAAGTGGTCACTGACAATTTTTGCCGCTCTTATTACGCTTTTATTTGAAGCATGGTTGGGTAAGATCGTTGTAGATGGTAATTTAATTCCTCATCAAATCACATTTCACTTAGCAGGAGCATTTGTCTTACTTGGATTATTAGCATTACTCTATAGAAGTGTTAGTTCAGAGTGGGAAATACATGCATTTGTTGCCGAGAGAGATATAAAGGGGTTAGTTGAGATACGAACTACAGTTTTATATATTTTCATTCTTCTTTCTTTTTTTCTGAGTATTCAAATTATTCTTGGGACTCAGGTTAGAGAAGAAGTCGACGTTCTGATGAAAAATTTTGGAGTCACTGGTTCTCGATTAGGTTGGGTAAGTAAACTAAGTCAAATGATACTTGTTCACAGAAGTTTTTCTTTAGTAATACTTATTCTGTCTTTTTATCTCTTGAAAAAATCTAAAGGGTTAGGGGGGTTGCGCTTTCGAGCTGGAGTTATTTTAATCATTTTCATTTTTGAAGCATTTCTTGGTGCATCAATGTATTATTTGGATATTCCAAGAATCATCCAGCCGATACATATTATTTTGAGTGCTATGGCCTGGTTTTTAATCATTGATGGATTATTTAAGTCATGGCTTATGGTTCGTGATTTTAAATCATGACCGGGTTTTCTATTTTGCTACAACCCATTTAAGCGAATTCATTATATTTAATATTTCCCCCTCTAAAAAAGCATCTATTGGTTTTAGTGAATCAGGGTTTGGTTGAGCGTAGACATATGCAGACCCTCTTAAAAAATGGTTCAGACTGTCAGTCGCAAAAAATTGAACTCGCGATGCTGCATTCCCTCGGAGACTAAACAAAATACCATTAATGTTTCTATCTGAATCAATATATAGACTTTGATTAATACCGTCCGCAACAATTGAATGTTTGAAAGTCATATTATGAGCATCATTAATTAAAGTGGAAAGATTATTTTGAATTTTTTTGTAAGTTATTTGAATTCGCCCATTGCAAAAAGGATAAAAAATATCTCCCCAACCTAATTCAGATTTATCTATCCAATTTCCTTCACTGCTGTGGGCAAAACTAAATGGAAGATTAAGACTTTTTGAATTTAATTCAATTAGACTATCATGGGGAATTTCAATTCTGATATATCCATTTGGTCTAATGTCAATATTAGAAGAATTTCTTGAAAAGAAATCATAATCCCCAGCTGCCAAAAAAATAATGATAGAGACTAAGGCTAAAAACAGTATTGAAAATGCTATAATTATTTTAGATTTCATTCTCAATCAAATTTACTTTAACACGAACGATTCGTCTTCCGTCAGCTGCTTCTACTGTCCATTTGAGAGGGCCAATAATTAATGATTCACCTTTGAGAGGCATCCTTCCTAATTGTTCCAATAATATTCCTGCAACTGTATCTGCCTCACCTCTGAATTCCTCAAGTGTTTCTGGATTTATATCTAAAACACGATATAAATCTGTCAGTTGAGCTCTGGCTTCAAATACAAATGTCGATTTATCTAATTGTGAATAAAGCTGTTCATCAGAATCAAATTCATCATGAATTTCACCAACAATTTCTTCCATGACATCTTCCAATGTGGTTATCCCTGATATCCCTCCAAATTCGTCTACAACAACAGCCATATGCATTTTTTTCTGACGAAATTCTCCTAATAAATTATCAATTTTCATATTTTCAGTAACAAAAAATGCAGGTCTTAGTAGATCCGTCCATAGATAATCAAGTTTAGCATCTAGGTGATTTAATAAATCTTTTGCATGTAAGATCCCTGAAATGTTATCCATGTTTTCTTTAAATATTGGTACTCTTGAATAACCGTTTTCTGAGACAGATTCTAAAACATTTTTAATGCTTGACTCTGCATCGATGGCAAAAATTTCTTGACGAGGAGTCATTATTTGTTTCACGCTCGTAGACCCAAAACGAACAATTTCTCTTAGTAGTCTCTGTTGGTCTGGAGTTGTGGCCTCATCTGATGTTAGATCTAAAGCTTCTTCAAGCTCATCAACAGTCAGTGATTTTATGATGCTAAATCGATCTATAAATTTTGAAGATTTAACAAGTGCTGAACTAATCGGTCTGAGGATTTTTATGGCGCTCTTGACAATTTTAGAGCTTTTTTTTGTCCATTTTAAGCCGTGGTTAGTAGCATAGGTTTTGGGTATCACTTCGCCAAAGACTAATATTAAGAATGTGACAAAAAACGTTTGAAGACTCACAGCAAGAATAGGGTAATCTTCAAAGTTGAATATTAAATCACTCGCTAGAGTAGATAATAGGATTAATCCAAGATTAAATGAGTTGTTTAAAATTAGCAGTGAGGCAAGGAGTTCTTCTGGTAATTTTAAAACTTCTACAACTCTTTTTGCAGATAAAGATTTCGTTTCACCTAGTTCAACTTTTTGAATAGGTGAGAGTGAGAAATAAGCTACTTCTGATGCAGACGTGAACGCCGAGCCTATTAATAAGAGAATCATGGCGACTAATGGAAATATTGCTTCACTAGGATAATGCTGAAAAATTGATTTGGCTATAAGAAGGTCGGGATCCAAAGAGGAGGGGTTATTTCGAAGTTTTTAAATTTATTTATTGAAAAGTTAATGCTTGCACAAATCTTATCATGATCAAAATCAAATGTAACTTTTTTCCCGCAAAAATTTAATCATTGGCGCAGGAAGAGCCATGTTTTTTAACTCTTCAATAGAAAACCATTTAATATTTTTATTTTCTGGGGCTTTATCTGTAGTCCAATCAGCAAAATATAAATTCATTTTTCTATGACTTAAAAGGTGCTTTTGGTATGAAATATTATTTTTGTGGATCTGATTATTTTTAATTGCTAAATCCCAATTTTCAGGATCTAATTCTAGAGGCATCCATAATCCTCCCCAAATCCCATTTTTTGGACGCTCGACGAGTCCTAAATAGCCTTTTCTGTTTAGAATGACATAGAATTTATTTACTTCCTTCAATTTTGCTGGTTTGGTTTTAACAGGATATTTTTCTTGGTTACCATATTTTCTGGACAGACAATTTTCTTCGAAAGGACAATAATTACATTTAGGTTTTTTTGGATAGCATATGCTTGAACCAATATCCATGATGGCTTGATTGCTATCTCCAGGTCTTTTTCTTGATATTAAAGGAAGAGATAATTCATTAATCTTATTTATGGTTTTTTTTTTTTCAATTGGAGAATCTATTGCAAATAATCGGGTGTAAACACGAAATGCATTTCCATCAATAGCTGGGATAACTTCATCGAAGCAAATCGAGGAAATGGCGGCTGCGGTATACGGTCCAATACCTGGAATCTTGATTAATTTTAATGATGATTTTGGGAATTCACCCCTTAAGTCATTACTAATTATTTTTGCGGCTTTATGGATGTTTCTCGCTCGACTGTAATAGCCTAAACCTGACCACAAGGCTAAAACTCGAGATTCTTCCGATTCAGAGAGGCTTTTTAGAGTTGGAAATTCATTTAAAAATTTTTCCCAGTATTTAAGGCCTTGATCGACTCTTGTTTGCTGCATTATTATCTCGCACAACCATATAGAGTATGGATCTTTTGTTTTGCGCCAAGGTAGTAGGCGTTGGTTAAGATCAAACCAGTTAAGTAGATTGGTTTGTAGTTTATTAATCATTATTGTTGAATGCCATACAATTGCTTAACTTTGCCGCCGCTAATTTAATCCCAAATCAAAGGGTTCACTAAAAAAAATAATTTATAATGACAAAAGCGGACATTGTTACTCGCATTGCAGACAAAACTGGCATGGAGAAATCTGACATATTAGCTGTAGTGGAAAATTTCATGCGAGAGGTTAAGACAAATATGGAGTCCGGAGAAAACGTATATTTAAGAGGTTTTGGAAGTTTTGTTTTGAAAAAACGAGCTGAAAAGACCGGTAGAAATATTTCGAAGAATACTACATTGATAATTCCTGCTCATTATATACCGTCATTTAAGCCTGCTAAGACTTTTGCTGATAAGGTAAAAAGTAGTGTTTTAATAAGTAAATAACTGACAGATGATGAAGCGTTCGTGGATAGGGGCAATAAGTATGGTGACTGTTTTGGTGGTCATTGTGTTGATGTTTCCGAACGTTTTAGATAAAACTGAGACCAGTATTGTGCAAATAAGACCATTAGATGAAAAAGTTAAAACTGCGGTTGAAATGATTGAGTCGGGGAGTGGTAACCCAATGGAAGCTATTTTCGCACTTAGAGAGGTGGTTGATGTAGATTCAAATCACCGCGATGCTCAATTTCACCTTGGACAGTTTTCTGTAATGTCAGGGCAATTTGATAAGGCAATAAGTCGCTTTATCAAAGTATTAAAAATTGATCCATCTGATGTCTCTGCTATCGAAGCCTTAGCAAAGACTAAATTTCAAATGGGTGATATTCAAGGTGCTATCGTGGATTTAAAATATTTTTTAGATTCGTATCCAAGCACATCCCGTGCTTCCGAGTTGAAAACTATGATGTTGAGTTTTCAAGGGGAAAGTCAATCGGAAGTATATAAAGTTCAATGATTGTTTCATTTAAATAAGTAAAATTATGCCTAGCGGTAAAAAAAGAAAACGCCACAAGATGGCTACTCACAAAAGGAAGAAGCGCTTGCGCAAAAACCGTCATAAGAAGAAATAAATATATATAGATATGCGTACCGAATTAATCATTCAAGCGAATGAATCGAACGCAGTTATGTCCCTCCTTAAGGATGGTCGCTTAGTTGAGCTAGTCAATGAAGATGCTAAACAGCAGTTTTCAGTTGGTGATGTGTATTTAGGACAGGCGCGAAAGCTCGCTGCTAGTCTGAATGCCGCTTTTATAGATGTAGGATATGAAAAAGATGCTTTTCTACACTATCACGACTTAGGGCCACAAATTTCTTCATGGTTATCCTTTAATAAAAAAGTTCATCTCGGAAAACAGTCATCAAATATTGCTGATTTCGAGCTTTTGCCTCTAATTGAAAAAGATGGGGCAATGGAGAACACCATAAAATCAGGTGATGAAATCCTGGTTCAAGTGGTAAAGGAACCCATATCGACAAAAGGTCCACGGGTGACATCTGAGATTTCGATTGCCGGACGATTCATTGTCCTAGTGCCATTTACAGATAGAATATCTGTTTCTCAGAAAGTCCGTGATCGAAAAGAGAAAGACAGACTGCGTAAGCTCATTCAATCCATACGGCCTAAAGGTTTTGGTGTTATAGTTCGCACCGTTGCTGAAGGCGCATCCATGGAAGATTTAAAGGCTGATTTAGCTGATTTATTGAAAAGGTGGAAAATATTACATAGAAATCTGCGCAATGCAAAGCCTCGGAAATGTGTTTTGCAGGAAATGGATAGGGCTAGCGCTTATTTGCGTGATGTTTTTAATGACTCTTTTGATCAAATAGTTGTAGACGATGAAAGTCTGCTCAATGAGATTAAAGAATTCATCGTTTCTATTGCTCCAGAAAAGGCATCAATTGTAAAGCTTCATAATTCAGCTGTTCCTATTTTTCAACAATATGGAGTTGACAGACAACTGAAATCAGCATTTGGCCGAACCGTTAACATGGGTAAGGGGACTTATTTGATTATAGAGCATACTGAAGCAATGCATGTAATTGATGTTAACAGTGGCAATCGTTCGAGTAAAGGTGAAGGTCAAGAAGAAAACGCCCTGGCTGTTAATATAATGGCAGCAGAAGAAATTGGACGTCAACTCCGATTGCGAGACATGGGCGGTATTATATGTGTTGATTTTATTGACATGAATTCTGCTGAGAACCGTAAAGCTCTTTTTGAAAAGATGAAGGATGTAATGTCTACAGATCGTGCTCGCCATAAAATTTTGCCGCCATCGCGATTTGGATTAATTGAAATTACTCGCCAGCGAGTTCGTCCGGCTCAACGTATTCAAACGAAGGAAGAAAATCCTGATAGTTTAGTTGAAGCGCCAATAACGATGATCACTGCTCTCGAACAGAAATTTGATCAAATCGCCAGTAAAATGAAATCTAAAGGAAGAAATGAGACTATATATCTTCATGTGCATCCATTTATTCACGCTTATCTGACTTCAGGATTTTTATGGAATCGTCGTTTTAAAAAGTGGTCAAGTTCTTATGGAAATCGTCTAGAAGTTGTAGAACGAGATGCTTTTAAGATGTTGGAATATCGATTTGCTGATTCTAAGAATAGAAAATTAGGATAATGTTATTCGTATTATGATTATTTGTTAAAGCGGCTTTTGGCCGCTTTAACTATTTTAAATAAGATAATGTTCAAACGTGATAAGATTTATGATTCTGAACTACTTCAAAGCGTAATTAGAAAGTATTGTGCTTATCAGGAAAGATGTCATAGTGAAGTGCGAAATAGACTAATTAGTATGGGCGCTTCATCTAATCTTATCGATGATATTATTTCTAATTTAATTCAAGAGAACTATTTGTCTGAAGAGAGATTTTCACGCGCATTTGTGAGGGGTAAGTTTTTGATAAAAGGTTGGGGTCGAATAAAGATCCAGAAAGCTCTTATTTTAAAAAAAGTATCATCTAATTGTCTGAAAATTGGACTTTTGGAAATAGACGAATCTGAATATCGAAATAAATTAAGAAAATTAATTTTGAAACGTTTTTCTAGTAATAAAACATTCTCAGATGATGTTGCCTCCTATAGGTATTTGCAAATGAGAGGGTTTGAATATGATTTGATTAAAGAGTTGATTCATGAAAATGTCGATAAACCGTCAAATAGAGACTGAACATGATATTTTGTTATGTCTAGATGTGTTACTATTCGCATCCATTCTTTATCCATTGAAATAACTTGGACACCTTTCCTTAAAAGATGATTATGCAAATCAGTCGTGTTTAGAGAGCTATTAATTTTAAATAGTACAATATTGCTTTCTACAGGCTTTATGTGTGTTATGAATTCTAATTGATTAAGATGATTGTAGATCTTTTTCGCAAGATTATTATCTTCTACCAAACGTTGAATATTATTTTCTAGAGCATATATACCAGCTGCAGCCAGATATCCACTCTGTCGCATGCCTCCACCAAAACGTTTTCTGATTCTTTTTGCTTGGCTTATGAAGTTTTTACTTCCAAGAAGTAAGGAACCTATTGGTGCCCCTAGGCCTTTACTCAGACAGATAGATATTGAATCAAAAAAACTATAGTCTAAGGGTGATTCATCGCTATTCACCATAGCATTAAAAACTCTAGCTCCATCTAAATGATAGCTAAGTCCATGAGATCGTGCGGCACTTTCAACTTCCTTTAATAGAGGTAGACCTAAGCATGTCCCGCCGCCTTTATTAGAGGTGTTCTCTACGACAACTAATCTGCTTTGCGCTGCATGCACATCGATCTCTGGTTGGACGAGTCTGTGGATGTCGTCTGGGAAAATCCGACCAAATGCATCACCACCAGTTCGAATTTGAACACCCGAATTAAATGCAACTCCACCTCCTTCATAATTGTAAATATGGGAAAGAGGTGAGCAAATTAATTCCTCTCCCGGTCTACAGTGAACATTGATTGCAATTTGATTAGTCATGGTTCCTGATGGACAAAAGAGACCTGCTTCCATACCAAACATTTCAGAAGCTATACTCTCTAATTTTTTTACTGTTGGGTCGTCTCCAAGCACATCATCTCCAATCGAAGCTTGAAACATAGCTTCTAACATTTTTTTTGTAGGTCTAGTGACTGTATCAGAACGAAAATCTGCTATTGTATTTTCCATGGAACCAAGGTAGTCATCGCCGTACTTTTGTCCTATGGTTTCAAATGATCAATTAAAAGATTTTAGATTTCGACTCACAGCTTTAAAAAAGTTTATTCGACCAGATGATCGTCGAATGCAACTACAAAATGAAGAAGAGCTCACCATTGATCCAGACTTTTGGAAGGATTCATCCCGCGCAGAGGTTGTCATGAAAAATATTCGAGAAATGAAGTATTGGATTCTTGGTTACGACAATATTAAATCTTTATATGGCGAAGTAGAGCTGTCTATAGAATTTTTCAAACAGGGTGGAATTACAGAGATAGATGTTAATGAAGCAGCCAGTAAATTTGAAACTGAGCTTGCTGATATGGAATTTAGAAATATGTTATCAGGTGAGGAAGATAAATTATCCTGCGTGATACAAATTACTGCTGGAGCTGGGGGGACTGAGTCTTGTGATTGGGCAGGTATGTTAATGCGCATGTACCTTCGGTGGGCGGAAAGAAATGGATATAAGGTTAGAGAATTAAATTATCAAGAAGGGGATGTGGCTGGTGTCAAAACAGTAACATTAGAGATTGAGGGTGATTACGTGTTTGGTTATCTAAAAGGTGAGAACGGAGTCCACAGGCTAGTTCGAATAAGTCCTTTTGATAGTAATGCAAAAAGACACACTAGTTTTGTTTCAGTATATGTATATCCTTTAGTAGATGATTCAATTGAGATAGAAATTAATCCTGCTGATATTGAAATTACAACGTCTAGATCTAGTGGTGCTGGAGGGCAAAATGTTAATAAAGTTGAAACAAAAGTTCAGCTCACGCACAAACCAACAGGAATTAAAATTTCTTGTTCAGAAACTAGATCACAACATGATAATCGATCAAGAGTAATGCAAATGCTAAAGTCACAGTTATACGAAATAGAAATTCAAAAACAGCAAGCTGAGAGGTCAGATATAGAGGCTGGTAAAATGAAAATTGAATGGGGGTCACAAATTCGTAACTATATTTTGCATCCATATAAACTTGTTAAAGATGTAAGAACAGGCCAGGAATCATCAGATCCAGATTCAGTTCTTGACGGCAACCTAGATAAATTTTTAAAAGCTTATTTAATGGCAGACGGAACTGCTAATAAAGATATCGATAAATTGGAGCAGAGCTTTTGATGCGTTCTGAGTTTAACGCTTTCTATAGAAAGATGCAACTCACTTTTGTATCTTAGACCATATGCGATTCCAATTATTTTTAAAAGTCGTAACGTTGGTTTTTATAATTGGAAACCTGAATGCACAAGTTTTGGTCCATGAACGTCCTCCGGCGCAATTTATACCGAACAATGGCCAATGGCCTTCAAGAGTTCAAGCTCACCTCCAAACAGAAAATGCTAGAATATGGATTCTCGACGATGGATTAAGGTTTGCTCTTAGAGGTCCTGGAAAAAATGATTCCAATGATCTATTTGTGTTCACTGAACGATTTTATGGAGCATCAAAAGGGAAATGGTCATCAATAGATTCGACTGGAAGCTTATTTAATTACTTTATTTCTGGCCAAGAGGAAGTTGTTAATGTGAAAGGCTTTAAAAAGGGAAGAATGGACAATCTTTACCCCGGAGTTTCTCTTGAATTTGAGGTCAGTATTGATGGAGAGTTAAAGACATCTTGGATATGTCAGAAACCGGGTCAGCTCAATATTATAGAGAGTCGGTTTGAAGGTGTCAACGATATACGTTCGAAGTCGAACCATCTATATATTGATCTTCCAGTTGGAGAACTCCGACTGGACTGTCCTTTTGGGAAGACAGATAAAGGAACTTCAAAGGTGAATTGGCGTGGAAAAGGAAAAAGTTGGACTCCTTATTCTAAAGGATCAATAATGATTGATCCAGTTTATCGATTTTCTACATTTTCCGGTTCTGTTAGTGATAATTTTGGTTACACAGCAACTTATGATAATAATGGTCGCACATGGGCTGGAGGAATTGTTTTTGGTGGTCAATTCCCCTATTATAATGGAATTCAAAGTTCGTTTTCCGGTGGAGCTACTGACGTCGCCTTAATGCTATTTTCATCTGATGGAACTGGATTGCTTTCTGGGACATTTTTTGGTGGTAATAATAGAGAGCAGCCTCATTCAATGATGGTATCTCCAAATGGAGACTTGTTTGTCCTTGGGGTTTCTGGGTCCACTAATTTGGCTACATCATTAAATGCCTATGATAGTTCATTTAATGGTGGAAGTAATACTTATGCTGGAGGTCAGACATTTAGTTCAGGTACCGATATATTTATATTACGATTGGATTCGACTGGTTCGATAAAGAAAAGTTTGACATATCTAGGTGGGGCTGGAAATGACGGGGTTAATGAATATGGTACATTGAATTATGGAGATGAAGCTCGAGGGGAAATATTAACTACTTCTAATGCTATTTACGTGGCGACTAGCACAGGGTCAATGGATTTCCCTAATACAAATGGAAGTGGTTTAGGTGGACTTCAAGATGGAGTTTTGTTTAAAATGAGTCATGATTTAGATTCCTTGATTTGGTCCTCACATTACGGAGGATCAAATGTGGATGGTTTTTTTGGGTTAGTTCATTTAAATAATCAAAATATAAATCATCTATTTGCTGTCGGTATGACTACGTCAGATAGTCTTGCAGACATATCATCATATCAAACTCAAAGAGCCGGTGCTGAGGATGCATGGATAGTTAGGGTAAATAGTAGCAGTGGTCAGCTTGAAAAAAGTACTTATTTCGGGGGTTTAGGATCTGATTTTGGGTTTTTACTGGCTCATAATGAATCGGGATCATACAAGTCTGTGGGTGACTCGAATTCGGTAGCTATAGTTGGCAATAATAAGAGCAGTTTGGCTTCTTTAAATAGTGCTTGGTATCAGCCTAATTCATCACAATATATTGCATGGATTAATAATGAGCTTGATTCCATCTATCGGATTCAGACATTTGGTGATAGTAGTTTCATCAGTCAAAACCTATCCCCAACTGCCTTGATGCTGGATGAGTGTGGAAGTCTCTACTTTTCTGGATGGGGTGGCGCTACAAATACTGCTGGTTCAACGAACGGACTTTTTTGCACAACTGATGCTCTTCAAAAAAATACTGATGGTAGTGATTTTTATTTTTTAGTCTTAGGGAAGAATGGCTTTCCCCTATATGCGAGCTATTTTGGAGGAAATAATTCAGATGAACATGTGGATGGGGGTACTTCTCGCTTTGATCCAAATGGTGTTATTCACCAGGCTATTTGCGCTGGCTGTGGCGGCAATTCAAATCTTCCTGTTTTCCCTCATAACGCTTACTCTACGATTAATGGATCGAGTAATTGTAATATGATGGCTGTTCAGATTGCTTTTGAAATGCAGAAAGTGGATCTCGATCTCTTTTTAAATCGCGACACTATTTGTACTGGATCAATCGCAGAAATAATGGGTCAAGTATCACGATGCGATTCATCTTTTATTGATTGGGGTGATGGCCAGACTTCCTCCGTAATGAATCCGATTGGTCAAAATCATCAATATAACCAAGCTGGTTTATATGTAATTTCTATTTATTCAACTGATAAAATATGCGATACGTATGATTTTCAAAGTCTAATAATATATGTCGCCGTACCTAGTCCTCCTGGGGTTAATATGGAAGTTGTTTATGATTATTGCGATACTACGTTATCTGTTATTTTGATCCCATCAGATAGTACTAGGGGAAATAATTTTTGCGTTTTTTGGGGAGATGGTGATACTTCATGTCATTTAAGTAATATATCAATTTCTCATAATTATTATCGTTTATATGGTCCGATTGAGGTTATTGTTATCGCATTTGATACAATTTGCGGGTTAAGTGACACGGTACTTTATGTTGTGAATTATCGACATCCAATAGGGGAAATTGAGACTAAAATAACAGTTAATCCTTGTGGCTTAACGCCGATAGTTTTTGCCCAAGGACTTGCAGATAATGGCACTCATATTTATTGGTATCCAAGCGGATTTTCTTTTCCAGCATTGACCGGGGAAGAGGTCATGTGGCAGCTTCCTGGGTCAGGTCAATATTCTGTTGATATTATAATTTGGGATAGCATATGTTCCCGCTGGGATACTTCTTTCGTTGATTATTTCTCTGTCAATGTCGCTACAGATTCAGTTCTGTTTCCGAATGTGTTCACGCCAAATAATGATGGATTTAATGATTTTTTTAAGATTTTAAATTCTAATATAGCTGCTATAACAAACCTGGATTTACAGGTGTATAATCGCTGGGGTCAAAAAGTATTCGTAACTAATGATCCACAATTCATTTGGGATGGTAAATACAATCAAAATTCTCTGTCGTCAGGAGTGTATTTTTGGATTGCCAAATGGACGAATTTATGCGGATATTCAGCTCAATCTCATGGAGATGTAATGATAAATACACCATAATAGAAAATGAAAGCAATAATTTATCACAATAGCCGATGTGCGAAAAGTCGGGAGGCTTTATCATATCTACAGAATACAAAGTATGAATTGCAAATAATTGATTATTTCAATTCTCCACTCAGTTTTGCTCAATTAGACAATCTGATTCAGCTTCTTGATATTTCTCCTGATGATCTTATTAGAAAGAATGAAAATGAGTGGAAGTTAAATTTTTCAAAAAGTGAACTTAACGATGAAGAATTAATTTATTCTATGATAGAGTTCCCCAAATTAATGCAAAGACCCATTGTTGTTATTGGAAATAAGGGAGTAGTGGCAAGGCCAGTTTCTCTAATTGAAGGTTTATTAGAGTAGTTAAAATATGATCAGCACATATTCTCAGGCCTAACCCAATTGTCGAATTGATCTCCGGTTACAAATTTTAATTTCAAAGCGGCTTCACGCAGTGTGATGTTTTCATCAAAAGCTGTTTTGGCAATTTTGGCGGATTTGTCGTAACCAATATGAGTATTTAATGCTGTGACTAGCATTAATGAGTTTTCGAGATGAGACTTTATAACCTTATGATTTGCCTGTATACCATTAATACAATTTTCGGAGAAACTTACGCAGGCATCGCCAATTAATCGGCCACTATTAAGAACATTTGAGACAATCATCGGTTTAAAAACATTGAGTTCAAAATGTCCAGACGCTCCACCTATATTTACCGCAACATCATTTCCCATGACTTGCGCTGCAACCATTGTTAAAGCTTCCGGTTGGGTTGGATTAACCTTACCGGGCATGATTGATGATCCTGGTTCATTGTTTGGTACTATTAGTTCTCCGATTCCTGATCGTGGCCCCGAGCTCAGCATTCTGATATCATTCCCTATCTTAAAGAGCGAAACTGCTATTCGTTTTAAGGCTCCAGATAGCTCAACCATAGCGTCATGTGCAGCCAATGCTTCAAATTTATTAGGAGCACTTACGAACGGCATATTTGTGAGTGTGGCGATTTCATGTGCAACTTTTTTGGAATATCCTTTCGGAGTATTTAAACCTGTCCCCACTGCTGTGCCGCCAAGAGCTAATTCAAGAACCATCACAACAGCATTGTCTAGAGCTCTAATGCCATTATCCAATTGCTTCACATACCCACTGAATTCTTGGCCTAATGTTAACGGGGTGGCATCCATAAAATGAGTTCTTCCTGTTTTTACAATGTCTTTAAATTCTATGGATTTTGTATTCAATGAATCTCTTAAATTAACTAGGCCGGGTCTGGTAATTTCTATTGCCTGCCGATAACATGCAATGTGCATTGCTGTCGGAAAAGTATCATTTGATGATTGTGATTTATTCACATCATCATTTGGGTGTAAAATCTTTTCTGAATCAGATAATTTCCCTCCACTTAGAACATGAGCACGATTGGCAATAACTTCGTTGCAATTCATATTACTTTGAGTACCTGATCCAGTTTGCCAAATAACCAATGGGAATTCGTTGTTTAATTTCCCATTTAATATTTCATCACAAACACGACAAATTAATTCTGATTTGTCTTTTTCTAAAACTCCCAATTCTGCATTTGTTATCGCAGCAGCTTTTTTTAAATATGCAAAAGCTTTTATGATTTCTTTAGGCATACTTCCTTCGTTGCCAATTTTGAAATTTTTCCGTGATCGTTCTGTTTGAGCTCCCCAATATGCTTGAAATGGGACTTGAACATCACCCATTGAGTCTTTTTCTGTTCGGGTTTTCATTTTAAGAGAATTCAAATGCAAATTAAAAATTTAATTAATACAAATGTAGTGTCTAACATGAAGTCATTTTCCAGTGTATATTTGCACAGAATCAATTACAAATCGCCATGGCCAAGTTTATCGGATTCTTAATTGCTTTATTAATAATGCTTACTGGGTTTAGCATGCTTTTATTCCTAGGCTTGTTTGTTGGTTATTGGCTTACATTGGTTGGCTTAGAGAAATTTGCTCCGAAGATGCTCTACAAATGGATCGGCCATAAACCAGAAAACGATTTAGAAAAACCATAATGAGTTTTTTTTCACACTAGATTTTCTCCTAATTTTACTTTTACATCTGTGACGAACTGTTTAATTTTTTGCTCGTTTTCTTTTGGGCAAATAAGGAGTCGTTTCTCAGATTGCACGACTATAAAGTCTTCGAGCCCATCAATAACAGCAACAATATCTTTGGGGATGGAAAAAATATTCCCAGAAGAATTATATGGGAGTATGTTATCAGTAAGGCCTACATTCCCTTGATTGTCAGATTGACTTTGATCATAAATAGCTCCCCAAGAACCTAAATCACTCCAGCCAAAATCTCCAGGTAGTACAAATACTTGGGCCACTTTTTCCAGTATTCCAAAGTCAATAGATTCATTAGGACACTGTGAGTATATGGCTTCAATAAATGCTTCTTCCTCAGGACCATTTAGTTTCTCCCAGCCTTCATCAAATAAACCATACAGATCAGGCATGTGTTTTTCAAATGCGCTTAGGATGGCATTAGCATTCCAAATGAATATTCCTGAATTCCAAAGAAACTCTCCCGTTGCTAAAAAAGATTTTGCTAATTCAAGTTCCGGTTTCTCTGTAAATGTTTTTACTGTTTTGATCTCCTGATCAAATTTATGGTCTTCAGTTTTGTACTGAATATAACCATATCCAGTCTCTGGATTTCTCGGAGAAATCCCAATGGTTAGCAATATATTATTTGAAAAAGTTGTCACCAGTCCAAGATTGATTATTCTTTCAAACTCAGATTCATTTGTAATTAAATGATCTGCAGGAGTAATAATAAAATTAGCAAGAGGGTCGCGTTTTTTTAATTTAAATGCTGCTAAAGCAATGCATGGGGCCGTATTTCTTCTGATAGGCTCAGAAATAATATTATCTACAAGGATATCAGGTAATTGTTGGGCACATAATTCGGTGTAGTCAGATTTAGTTACAACCAATATATTTTCGTTTGGAATCACACCGGATATTCTTCTAAAGGTTTGCTGAAGTAGGCTTTCACCTGTCCCTAGAATATCAAGAAATTGTTTGGGACGACGCGATGTACTGGTTGGCCAGAATCGACTACCGACTCCTCCAGCCATTATTATGGCATAATTATGTTTCATAATTTATTTGCATACTGATTGCCAAAGATAAAAAACAATAAGGGTTGTACATTTACTCTTTCTTATACAGATTCATGAAAAATATAGTTCTTTTTGGTCCCCCTGGAGCTGGCAAGGGTACACAGAGTGAATTCCTTGTTGCGGAATATGGCTTTGTTCACCTCAGCACTGGTGATATTTTTCGACAGAATATTTCGCAAAACTCGGAATTAGGAATTCTTGCTAAAACCTTTATCGATAAAGGAAAGCTCGTTCCGGACTCTATTACAATAGATATGTTAAAGTCAGAATTATTGAAATATTCTGATTCTGTTGGTTTTTTATTTGATGGTTTCCCAAGAACTGAAGATCAGGCTGAAGCTTTAGATGTCTTTCTTGCCAAGGAAGAATTGGAAATCACTGCTATGATTGCGCTTGAAGTCTCTAATGATGAATTAAAATATCGATTACTTGAGAGAGGAAAAGTCTCAGGAAGGTCGGATGACGCGAATCCTGAAATTATAGATAATAGATTAAAGATTTATTTTGAAGAAACTGATATTGTGAAACGCCATTATGAAAAACAGGGCAAATACATTGCCTTGAGTGGTATGGGATCTGTAAATGAAATTTCAACTGTATTAAAAACAAAAATTGATCGTTTGTAATCGACTTTTATGGCAGATAATAATTTTATAGATTACGTTAAAATTTATTGTGCTTCGGGCAAGGGAGGTGCTGGTTCGGCTCATCTCTATCGTGCAAGAGGAGTACCGAAAGGCGGTCCAGATGGAGGCGATGGTGGAAGAGGTGGTCATATTATTCTTGAAGGTAGTTCCCAAATGTGGACACTATTGCATTTAAAGTATAGAAAGCATATAAAAGCTCGTCCTGGAGGTGGGGGCAGTCGTAATGACCGGCATGGTGCAGATGGAGAAGATATATTTTTAAAAGTCCCTTTAGGTACTTTAGTGCGAAACTCAGAGACGGGTGAAAAGCTTTTTGAAATAACTGAAGAAGGGCAAAGAGAGACATTACTATCAGGAGGCCGAGGTGGGCTTGGGAACACCCAGTTTAAAAGTCCTACCAATCGGACTCCAACAAATGCTCAACCCGGAGAAGGGGGCTCTGAAGATTGGTTTGTCTTAGAGCTTAAAGTCCTGGCAGATGTTGGTCTAGTGGGATTTCCAAATGCTGGTAAATCAACACTTCTTAGCGTTGTTTCTGCTGCCAAACCAGAGATAGCAGACTATCCATTTACTACTTTGGTTCCCAACCTTGGTGTTGTTCCTCATAGAGGGTTTAATTCATTTGTGATTGCTGATATTCCTGGAATAATTGAAGGAGCTAGTGAAGGTAAGGGATTGGGTCATCGATTCCTTAGGCATATTGAACGTAATTCTATATTGCTATTTTTAGTACCTGCGGATTCAAAAGATCATCTGAAAGAATATCAGATATTATTGTCGGAACTTGAGAATTATAATCCAGAATTAGTTAATAAGAGAAAAATTTTAGGTATATCTAAATCAGATATGATAGATGATGAATTAAAAACAGAAATTTCCATTGCGCTTTCTGTTGAAATCCCTCATGTTTTTTTTAGCTCATTAAGTGGAGAGAGTATATTAGAATTGAAAGACTTATTGTGGAAAGCATTAAATCCTTAATTCGCATTGATGAGGCTTTATTTTTAGCCGGAGTTAACTGGGGTTCAGATGAAGTGGATTACTTTTTTCGGTTGGTTAGTTTAAGTGTAGGAAGCTACCTTTTCGTTAGCTTGTTTTTAGCATTTGGTTTTTTTAAGCTGAAACTAAATAAGGCTCTAGTTTTAGCAGCTTTAGTTATTGCCGCTGTGGCTATTTCAGATTTTGTATCAGTTCATGCCTTTAAAAATATCTTTGAAAGATTGAGACCTTGCCATACTCCAGATCTCTTAAATAATTTTGAATTAGCAGCAAAAAAATGTGGTGGCAAATATGGATTTGTTTCCAGTCATTCTTCAACAGTTTGGGCTATTTATGGAATAGTGAATTACTCTAAACCGACAGTATTTATTAATATTTTTTTTTTAGTTTGGGCAATTATTGTTTGCTACAGTCGAGTATACCTTGGTGTACATTATCCTGGTGATGTTTTATGTGGCGCAGTTCTGGGACTTTCTGTCGCCTTCGTATTGAATAGGTGGCGAGCAACTCCTATTTTTAACAAATAATGGGGCAAATAATCGCAATATTCATCGGAGGTGGGGTAGGTTCGCTTGCGCGTTATGCAATCGGAGAAGCCATGCATTTTTCTTTTCCTGGATCTTCACGGTCATTGATTTTTGGAACCCTACTCGCAAATATCATAGCATGCTTAATTCTGGGGTATCTTCTTAGTAGAGAGATTCAACCGAAATACATAGCTCTCTTAGGGATCAGTTTTTGCGGAGGATTTTCTACTTTCAGCACATTTTCAAATGAAGTTCTTGGGCTAATTAAGTCTGGACAATATTCTTTGGTAGCCGTCTATTTGATTTTTTCAATTGGCCTTGGAATGTGCGCTCTAATAGTTGGCTCAAAATTATCTTAGCAACTGAAGTATTTATCGATACAACAATAAAGTTCCATGTTTTTCTATTGGTGAGTTTGCAAAGTCTAATACAAAAAGTCTCCATGTGTATATGTCTTGTGGACATTTTTTTCCTGAATTATGTATTTTTCCATTCCATTCCTCATAGGGATTAATTGATTTAAAAACTATATTTCCCCACCTGTCAAGAATCGAAAGATCATATTTTAGGAATCCCGTAACTACAGGCCTAAAAGTTTCATTTTTGCCATCATTATCTGGTGTGAACGCTTTTGGCGTCCATATATTCATCACTGGGTCTACTCGTATCATGATACCTAATGTGTCCCAGCATCCATATTGGTTAACTGCAATTCGATTAATTATAAAATTACCTGTATCTCGATATTTATGAAGAAAAAAGTCTTGCTGATTGTAGATTGTACTATCGCCCATATCAAAATAGAATATTTCGTCGGGATCAATTCCAGAAGATTTAACGGCTAATTCAGGTTTATAAATATTAACTTTTAGGGGAGATACCGTAAATGGAAGAATAGGTCGGGGATTTACCAAAATTGCATCTAAGTAATTTCCAAATAACGTGTCAATACAGCCATCATTAGTCCAAATAATGAGCTTTATGTCGTACAGACCAGGAGACTTATAAGTATGCAAAGGGGTTCGGGCATGAGATGTATCTCCATCACCGAAATCCCATATGTATGATAGGCTTGTTGAGCTCGTAGCATTTGCATCAAATTCATACGTAAAAGGTTCGCAGCCGACTATTCCTGTGAAATCATTGTTAATCTTTGGTCTGTCATAAACTCGAACTGTATCAATGTATGTTTCTTCACATGCTTTTGATTTTACGTACAGCGTTACTGGATATTTTCCTGCTTTTGCAAAAGTTATTGGCGGAGGAAATTCTCCGTTAAATTGAAAAACATTGGCGTCAGAAATAAAATCTCCAAACTTCCATTTAATAGTTTTATCAGGATACCAGTTTCCTATTGGGTTGAAGATGAATGCTTGTTCATCAGTGCATACACCTCCACTAACTTGAAAATTTGCATTTATTGGAGGATAAATATGAAAATCTACTTGATCTGTATCTGCGCAAGGCCATCCTGGATTTGCAATAAGTGTTACAGTATATACTCCGGTGTCAGTAAATGTATAGGTTGGGTTAGATAAATTTGAAGTGTCTGAAGTACTATTGGGATCACCAAAATCCCAATGAAAAAACGTTGCATTAAAGCTATTTTCAGAAAAAGGGACTGTAGCTCCGATACATAGTTGCGTTGGGTCATCAACTTCAGAAATAATATCAGCCCAAATCGAGGCTTGGCATGATGTTACATTGAATTGATAATCTCTTCGTATCGTATTCAATAATATGCCATTTCTCCATTCTTCTACGCAAAAAACCATGACATATTGACCCGTCACTGATACTTTACCAGAAAGCACACCAGTCTGCCCATTTAATGATAATGGAGGGTTTCCCGGAATCGGATTAGATGAGGTATTTGGCGCGCTATACGGGATGATAACATAGGGAGGTGATCCGGGTGGACTTGGTTGTGGACTATTTAAAGAACCTTGCTGATTGGACTTGCCGCCGCCATGGAACACATTACACAAAAAGTAAAATAATGAATCACCATCCGGGTCGCTACAGTTTACCGGAACGTTCAAGTCTTCTTGGCTGCAAATAACAATTGGTGGTTTGGTGTTCCACTGAGGGCTGTTATTGCAGCTAAAGTCATTTGGCGGTATTCTGGCAGTAATTGTCATTCCCCAATCGTCGGGATTATTGATATTTGAGATTGTTGCATTTCTGCAGCAGCGTTGATAGCTGATTGTATAACCTTGTGAGCTGGTTGGTAGCGTTACAATGGTTATATATTTCGCGTATTCAGTACAAACATTAGGAGGTGCTAATAAGCAAGGATTTCCAGTATTCGATGGTAACGATTGTGTCGCTCCTTTATTTACTTGGATATTTTGAATAAGAGCTCCTGATGTTCCATTAAAAACCCCGATAGACGCATTACCATCGAGCTGAGCGCCAGATGAATTGCAGTCCCGGTAAACAGTTAATTCTATTTGGTAAACATTATTTCCTAAGCACATGTAAGTTATTTCACCGCCAACTAAGTGCGCTCCGCTTGCTTTGATATTAACAAGGCATAATATTATTAAAACTATGTGTTGTATTGCTTTCATAGAATTACATCATTCCAAGAAAAGAAAGTTTTTATATTTTGTCCCTTAAGATAATCAACTTGTTCGGTACTTTCGATAATTAAAAGCGCAAAATCACCTCCCCAAGCACCAAGACTTTTCTTACCTATTTTTGAATCTTGAAAAAGATTTTGAAGGGGTGATTTTTGGTTTAAATGTTTACTCATTAAAAATTCGTGACGATTTACTAGTCTTATCATATTTTTTATTGTTCTTACTTTGGAGATTTTTTTTGTCAAAAGAGTAAAAACCTCAACATCTTTAGGAGTTTTCTTATTGTAATTGTCAATTTCTTTTTGACTGTTTATTTTGTGACCTAAATATTTAAAATAAATATTGGATGTTGGCCAGTTCTCCAAAGAGACTGGTGTTATATTGAACCTATTCCCTTTTTTTTCGTAAAAAATTGGTTGATTTGATTGAGCGCAAGCGACATCATATCCCGAACCATTGGAAGTTTTAAAATGTAGTTCCATGGCATTAATTTTAAACCATTGAGCAATGAGTGACGTAAGAGTTGAGGAGCTCCCCCAGCCCCACTCTTGCGGAAATTCAAGTGTAGTTGTTACATGGCCAGTGGGGAATTCTAATTTTCCAGCAATTTTCATTGCTTCAGTTAACAGATTTTTTACATGCTTAAGATGATCACCTGTTTCAACTGAACCTTCTATCCAAATACTTCCATCATTTCTATATGCGGTCCAATAAAGTTGTTTTGGCCCATTAGTGTATGTTAGAGTTTGCCCCCTTTTTGTTGGAACGGCGATTGCCTTTGCCCCATTCAGCACAGCATATTCTGAAGTTAGAAGGAGTTTTCCATTTGCACGAAAATTAAGCATGATATTCTTCTACTTCAGGACCCTTGGAGCCTCGAAGATCATTAAAAGCATTTACCACTTCTGCGTGATGCGGAACTGATTTTGAAAAATGTTGTTGTAATATTTCTTTTTCAATTTCAGTTGCCCCTAGTTGATTTAAAATATTTAATAAATGCATTTTCATATGACCTTTTTGGATTCCAGTTGTTGTAAGAGCTTTTAGCGCCGCAAAATTTTGTGCTAATCCACTGGTGGCTACAATTTGCATTAATTTATGGGCACTTGGATTCCCTAAGATATTTAAGCTCATTTTAACCAAAGGATGAAGTTTTGTTAGTCCTCCTACTGTTCCTAAGGAAAGTGGAATTTGAATCCAAAATTTAAAAATTCCATCATTAATATCACAATATGTTAAGCTTCGATATTGTCCGTCTTTTGCTGCGTAAGTGTGACAAGCTGCTTCAACTGCTCTGAAGTCATTTCCTGTCGCTAAAATAACCGCATCAATACCGTTCATTATTCCCTTATTATGCGTTGTTGCTCTAAAAGGCTCTATTCGAGCAATTTCAACAGCAAGTTTGAATTTTTTGGCAAACTCATCAGTGGAAAAGTTGGGGCCATCTATTAGTTCGCTTATTGGGCAGCTGACTTCGCTGTGGACTATACATTCCGGAGTGTAGTTTGAAAGAATGCTCATTATTATTTCGAGTTTTTTGTCCGAAGTTTTTACATGTTTTTCTGATAAATCGATGAGGGACTTTGCCATTTTCTCTAAACACGAATTTATAAAATTTGCACCCATAGAATCACAGGTTTCAAATTTTACCTCTATCTGATAGTATTCATCTAACTCTTGAGTTTTATCTACCAAGGTTATATCCGATATGCCACCACCTCTTTTGCGCATGTTGCTAGTAATAGTCGATGTCGAATTTAATAAATCAGCTTTGATGTCAGAAAATAATGATACTAGTTCATCTTTATGACCATCATAAATAAAGTGGATATGCCCTATTTTTTTTGAGGAGATTACATGGCTTTTAAATCCACCACGTGACATCCAAAATTTTGCAGATTTAGATGCTGCAGCCACAACAGAACTTTCCTCAATGGCCATTGGAATGGTGTATTGTTCTCCATTTATAAGAAAATTTGGCGCTACTCCAAATGGCAAGTAATAATTAGCAACGGTATTTTCAATAAATTCGTCATGTATTTTTTGAACAGCACTGTCGCGGTGCATATATGAGTTTATTAGCTTCATTCCATCTTCATGATCGTTAAGATGGACTTTTACTAACCATTCAATTTTGGCTTGTTTAGAAAGTTTTGAAAATCCTTTTATTTGACGATTCATCAATAATTAAAATGATTATGATTATGGTAAAAGTACTATCACATCACAGAAGTTAAAAATCGTATCAAAAATATTTTAAGAGATTACGGATGGTTATAAACGCTATGTTCGATAATAATATCGACTATGAATTAACTCCAAAATATAGCATATAATGCTGTTAGCAGGATTAGAATTGAAAAGGCTCCTATATTATAAATAGGATCAGTTTTAAACGTTTCTCTGCTGATTTCTATCCCTTTTTCATCATCCGAACCTCTATGTTGATTCCAGCTAATAACCCCTATTACCAGCATAGTTATAAGTGTCGTCAATCCCATTTGGTTTAGGAATGGCAAATCTAAAAATATTGGATTTTCAGACCATTCTTTTGGGCTAACTTTAAAATACATAGCAATAGGTATAGACGCTAATGCTCCAATAATCGCCCCTTTATTAGTTGTTTTCTTCCAGAAAAGACCTAAAATAAATACAGCGAGTATACCTGGACTTACAATTCCAGTGTATTCTTGGATAAATTGAAATGCTTGGTCAATCCCTCCTAGAAGGGGTGCGGTAATTGATGCGATAATCAAAGCAATTAGGGCAGATATACGTCCCATATTAACTGTAGCTTTGTCATTAGCAGATGGATTTATGTACTGTTTATAAATGTCCATAGTAAATATTGTTGAAGTCGAGTTTAGCATGGATGCAAGAGAAGAAACTATAGCTGCTGTTAGTGCAGCGAAGGCTAATCCCTTTAGTCCTGTGGGTAATAGTTGTAATAACCACGGATAAGCTTTATCAGCAGTATTCATATCGGGTAAATTATCCATGGCAATAGGCCCTAGTCCCTTCATTATTTCTGGATCGTTGATAATAACATAAGCAGCAATTCCAGGAAGAACGACTATAATCGGTAAAATCATTTTTAGTGCTGCCGCAAACAAAATTCCTTTTTGAGCTTCTTTTAACGTCTTCGCAGCTAGAGTTCTTTGAATAATGTATTGATTGAATCCCCAATAGTACAGGTTGGCAACCCACATGCCACCTATTAACACTCCAATTCCAGGGAGATTATTATATTCAGGATTACTTTTATCTAAAATCATGGTAAAGTGGTCTGGTGCGGCTTCATATATTTTTTTTAATCCAGCGATGAATCCCTGTCCATTAGAAACTAAATCTAAGGCTAAATAGGTAGTTGCAAAACCACCTAGTGTTAGAAAGAAGACCTGAATCACGTCTGTCCAGGATACTGCTGCTAGGCCGCCATATAATGAGTAAGCTGCGGCAAAAATAGCAAGCCCCATTACTCCATAAATCTGAGGTATTCCTATTATGGTTTCTAGAGCCAATGAGCCAAGGTATAATACTGATGCAAGATTGACAAATACATAAAGTGCGATCCAAAAAACGGCCAAAATTGTTTTTAAATTTGTCGAAAATCGTTTTTCGACAAATTCAGGAATCGTGTAAAGGCCTTTGTCAATAAATATTGGAAGAAAATATTTTCCAACAATTATTAAAGTAATTGCTGCCATCCATTCATATGATGCAATTGCTAATCCCAGTTTGTATCCAGATCCTGACATTCCTATAAATTGTTCAGCTGAAATGTTTGCAGCAATCAATGACGCTCCTACGGCCCACCAGGGAAGAGATTTACTTGCTAAAAAATAATCTTCAGCATTTTTTTGATGACCTTTTTTATCACGAGACATGTAAAGTCCAACGCCTAAAATCAATATGGCATAAGCGATAAAAATTGCGTAATCTAATGTTTCAAATTGTGTAGTCATCTTTTTATTTTATAGTTCAAAATGAAAATTTCTCTTTGTTAAATCTGCATATCGACTTGGATCAAAACGATACATTCTTGCAGGGCGGTGTTTAACTGCTTTTTGAAGCTTTTCTAAAGGAAATAATAAATCCATCCCAAGAATTTTTTTTCTAAAGTTTGCCTTGTCAAATGTTTTTCCCAATAATTTTTCATAAAGATGTTGAAGCTGCGCCAAAGTAAATTCTTCTGGTAATAATTCAAAACCAATCGGTTTAAGTCGGACGCGCTCTTTCAAACGAGTTAAGGCTTCAGTAAATATTTCAAAGTGATCAAATGCCATTTCATCGATATCTTCAATTGAAGCCCACTTGGCATCAGTTGCCCATGATGACGGATTAGGATTGTAGTCATCAATTTTTATCAAAGAATAATAAGCGATTGTTACTACACGACCTAAGGGATGTCTATCAACTCCAGCAAAAGCTTTAAGTTGTTCTAAGTATATGTCTTTTAAACCAGTCAGCTCATTTAAAACTCGTTTTATGGCGTCCAACGGATCTTCTCGCTCGAGAACTAGATCACCAGGTATTGCGGAGAAATTTTTGTACGGTTCCATTCCTCTTTTTATAACAAGAACTTTTACGTGGGAACCATCAAATCCAAAAACAACGCAATCCACAGAGATCCCAAAGGTAAAATATACTGAAGATTTAGCTCGCTCTTTGTCGTACATGAATTTCAATTTTTGGTATTGACTGAAGTCAAAGGTAATAGTGATAAGTACCAAATCAAATTTTCTAAAATAAAGTGTTTCGAAACAGATCTTTGAGAGATTAAAATCTATTGGTGTAAATAAAAATTATAATTCTGTAATAATAGTTCTATTGAAGTTAAATGGAAGTCTTTTAATATACTCAGTAGCAGCAGGACCCGCTTTTTTTCAATTTTTGTGTCTTTATATTCACTCTTAAATTTGATCTATTTTATAGTTGGTACCTTCGCTATAAGATTCGCAATATTAAAAGGTTTAATTCTTTAAATTCTGTTTCTTCTTATTGTCAAATTATTAACTAGCAACAATCACAAATTGTATAACAACTCAATAACATCAAAGGATTTAACTGGAAATATTCCCTCTAATCAGCCAGCTTGGGAAATCATGATATCAGATCTAATAAAAAAAGGTTCTTCATTTAAGAACTCTGATCTTCGAGATTCTTTGCCAAATGGTTCTGTAAAGAAAATTCTATTATCATGGGAGACGTTTAAGGGTAAACCAGATATTTTTATTAATGAACATCTCGTCATACAAGATCCAATAAAGACAAGTTTTAAGCCGTCAGTTCATCATTCGGCAAAAGAATACGCTGATTCATTTTGGGAAAAATTAAGTCGACCAGCAGATAAATCTAAATGGAGTGGAAGTCGTATTGCTCTTCCAAAACCTTATGTCGTTTCCACAGAATTGTCTCAAGATCTTACTTACAGGGAGAGTTATTTTACTATTTTAGGTTTAGTTGCTTCTGGGGAAAAGCAAGCTGCAATTGACATGGTAGATAATTTTGCACATTTACTAGAGAAGTTCGGACTAGTTCCGAGTAAAACTCGTTTTTATTCTTTAACAAACTCACAGCCACCATATTTCTCTCTAATGGTTTCTATTATTGTAAATAATAGATGGGCTGAATGGTCGGACTATGCTTTGGCACTAAGGCAAGAGTATAAATTCTGGATGGCAGGTGCTGATGTCGAAGCTGCAGATGGTTTTGCATATCGTCGAGTCGTAAAGGTCAAAGGTTATGTTTTAAATCGTTACTGGGATGATAAAGCTGAATCCAATCATCAAGTTTTAGAGGATAATGCGGAGGTTATATTGTCTGCTAAAAAGTCAGGTATTCCTGAGCAAGAAATAATAGAGCATTTATGTTCAGCGAACGAATCAAGTTGGAATTTTAGTAGTCGTTGGATGACAGATTCTACTGATTTAACATCTTTAAAAACAGCAAGTGTCATTCCAATTGAGTTGAATGCGTTGCTTTCTCATCTCGAGTTTGCTCTTGGTAGAGCTTTTCCTGCGGAAAAAAATCAATGGAGTGCTAGGGTTAGAGAACGCCGATCTGCTCTAAATACATTATTTTGGAATGGTGAGACTTATACAGATATTGACCTTGACGGGCTTGGGAGAAATGATAATCTAAGTGCTGCGATGTTTTTCCCTTTATGGATGGGAGCACCAGGTTTGAAGCAGGTTGATCGGGTTTTAGAAATACTAGAAATGAATTATTTATCTAAAGGGGGCGTTATGACAAGCCTAAATACCTCCGACGAAAAATGGGACTCAACTAATATATGGCCACCTCTTCAGTGGGCATGTGTTGCAGGGGCGCATCGCTCAGGTAATAGTGTCTTGGCAAAAAAAATTGCTCAAGCATTTGTTCTTAATTGTGAATCTGTCTATTTAAAGAGTAAGAACTTTTTTGATAAATACAATTCTAGGATCGATAATATTGATTCTGATAAGTCAGAACAAGGATATGCTTGGTCCAATGGTGTTTACCTAGCGTGTGTCCACTATTTGGAGACAGACCAAATCATAGGTTAAGAAATTGTTCTTACTGCGTTTTAGAATAAGCATATGCGCCAATAAAATAAGCTATTACATCAATGAAGTCGGCTGTGAATCGGCTATCAAATAGCGGGATTATGATTTCAAAAAAGATAATAACTGTTACAACGTAGCCGTATAAAAAAAATGGTTCCACTTTAAAGCTGCTGTAAAATAATCTAAACAAATATTCTGTTGTTCCTATGCTTACGGGGATAAAAACTAGAGGGTCTAGCCAGGAGTCTAAATACTTAGAGGAGAAATGATATTGAATGGATATTTGATGCCCTAAGAATATAATTAGACTTATAGCCCAAATATATATAGACTTCATATAGCTATCCAGTAAACAAGAAACCCACCTATGCTAGCGAATCCGATTGCGACCCATTGAATAATAGTATTTCCATGTCTTTCGTTGTCTTTTTTCATAGCTCTAAGAAATTCTCTTAGATGCAAAAATACAATGGGATTTAAATTAGAAACATATCGTATTCACATCTTAAAAAAAAGCCCTTCATTCTTGAAGGGCTTTTTTGAAGTGGTTCGGGGCGGGATTGAACCGCCGACACATGGATTTTCAGTCCATTGCTCTACCAACTGAGCTACCGAACCGACTAAAAATTGAAGCGCGAAGTTAAAACGTAAAATCAAGTTTTCGATGTTTTTTTTCAATTCTTATTTAACGGATTGATTTAGTGAAACTAATTAAGACGATTTTTAGATTATCTTTTGAACCTAAATAAAAATACATCACTAAGCGATTAAAGTATAAACATCCTAGTTACAGTATATTAGATTATGAAATTATTATTTCTTAAAGGTGTTCTAGAGTCCAGAGGATGGGAGTATAGAGATAAACTTCCAATTGGAATCAAAAAGTTTGTTTTAGTAGTCGGACCCCATACTTCATGGCGAGATTTTTTTGTAGGTCTATGTATTCGGACTGATTTGGAAATGTTTAGCATGAGGTTTTTGGCAAAAAGTAATTTATTTTATTGGCCATTTTCATTTTTCCTGAAGGCATTGGGCGCTATACCGGTGGATCGAAAAAATTCTAATGGAATTGTAAATCAGATTTCTGCAGAATTTAAAACAAATGATCGTCTAATTTATACGCTAGCACCTGAAGGAACTCGATCAAAGGTTGACTTATTAAAATCTGGCTATTATAATATTGCTAAAGAATCAGAGGTTCCCATTATTATTTTAGGAATCGATTTTGGTCGGAAAATGATATCGGTTTCATCGCCATATTACCCTGTTGACTTAAATGAATCAAATAATCATATTTTAGAAATAATCGGCCCACTTCAAGGAAGGAATATGGAGTTAGGTTTAGGACATCTTATTCCTGATAGATCGAACAGGACTTTACCAGAAAAATTTTGTTGGAATGCGAAAAACTTTCCTCAGAGGTTATTTTTGGATGAGCCTAATTCTTTTGCTGGGAGATTGCAATTTACATTTAAAGGTGCATATGAGGAAGCTCTATGTTTCTCAAATGGTTTGTTAAAATTGGGAATTGCAGTTGGTGATAGAGTTGCTATCCTTGGTAACAATTCTGCACACTGGATTATTGCGGATAATGCTATTTCACAAATCGGGGCTGTTTCGGTACCCTTGTATCCTAACATCGCTCCTGAATCCTTAAAGGAAATATTAGAACACTCTGGATCAAAGGCTATTATTTTTTGTAAGTTAGAATTTCCTGAAAATTATTTTAATTACGTTCCTGAGTCCTGTCAAATTATTACTGCGCCATATTTAAAATTATCTCCAGCAAGTCTTTCGAAACATCATCAATGGTCAAATATGACTAGGTCTAAAGACTTGACGCCCCATTCATATGAGCCAAGGTCTAATGATCTAATGACTATCATTTACACTTCAGGCACTACTGGGAAGCCAAAAGGTGTGATGCATAATTACGGTGCGTTTCAAGCTGCTTTCAAAATAATTACTTCTCATTTTGATTTCTTGCATCAAGAAATATTTTTTAGTTATCTCCCTCTTTGCCATGTCGCTGAGCGCGTACTTATATCTGCTGCGGGGATTTATTTGGTTGGACGAATTCATTTTGTTGAGAAAAAAGAGACATTCTCTAGAGATTTATTTGCTGCGAAACCATCTGTATTTCTAGGTGTGCCTCGAATTTGGGAAAAGCTTGATGAAGCTATACAGAGAAAATTACCATTTTCTTTTATTCGACAAATCATGGCACCAATGATTAGAAAAAAAATGGGGCTATCTAGGACACGCTTGTTCTTATCTGGTGCAGCGCCATTGAGTCCAATATTGATTGGTGAATTTTCACTTATTGGTATTTGCATTCATGAGGTTTATGGAATGACCGAAAATCTGGGCATATCAACGGCTAATATGCCGGGAAAAGTAAAAATTGGAACAGTCGGTCAAGCATTTGATAAAATGGAAGTTTCAATAGATCCAAATGGTGAAATCCTTGTATTAGGACCAACTTGCACAATCGGATATTATAATGATGAATCTGAAACAGAAAAATTATATAAGGATGGATTAATGCATACTGGTGATTGTGGAGAGATAGATAAAGACCAATATTTGACAATTACAGGAAGAATAAAGGATATTTTCAAAACGTCTAAAGGGGTTTATGTTTCTCCATCTCCAATAGAGAATTCACTTATGAGTTTAGATTTTATTGACCAGGTCTGCGTAATGGCCTTAAATCTTTCACAACCTTTTGCTCTCGCAGTTCTCAGTGAAAAAGCAGCTATGAAACCTCAAAAACATATAAAAAGTAATTCATCGAAATTTTTAAACGCATTAAATAAGAAATTATCAAAAAATGAAAGGTTGTCAAAAATAATTTTTCTAACTGAAGAGTGGACTTTGGCTAATAGCATGCTTACACCTACTCTGAAAATAAAGAGGTTTGAAGTAGAGAGAAGATTCTCAAAAAAAATTCTTCTAAATTTTCATGATGATGATCAAATAATATTTCTAGGAGTCTAAATTTGTAATGTGATTGCAATTATCGAACGTGGAAATACACGGACAAAATTATTTTTATTAGATTTATCTGGAAAAATTAAGCTAGTAAAATACTGGAATTCATTTAGGCTTGATGAATTAGCACTATCAATTTCTTCCTCTGTCAGGTATGTGCGGTATTGTAATACTTCTCTTGGGTTGGAATCTGTTCCGGATAATTGGATTAAGGTTGATGCCCATTCTCAATGGCCTTTTGAAATTGAATATTCATCTAATCTCGGGCCAGATCGACTTGCATTGGTTCTTGGAGCAAAAAAACTTTCGAGGATATTACCAGTATTGGTAATATCCTGCGGAACATGTCTAACGTTTTCTTACCTCAATTCTAAAAATATTTTTAAAGGGGGAACTATTTCTCCGGGATTTCAAATGCGCTTAAAGTCAATGAATACATTTACCGGATCACTTCCTTATGTAGAAGCATATGGCGATCAAAAAACTGGTCAAGAAACTACTGACACTGAGTCAAGTATGCATAAAGGGGCATTTGAGGGCATGAGCTATGAAATTAACCAAAGAATCAAGGAATTTCAAACAATGGAACCAGAGATAAATTGTTTTCTTGTCGGTGGAGATGGTCCGGCTTTTGCTAGCTCATTGGAAAGCGGCATCTTTGCCACTTCAAATTTGGAAGCAATAGGACTTTTTGCCCAATGGAAATATGAACAGACTAAGTAAATTTATTATTTTAACTAGCCTTACCACTGCTGTGAATGCTCAAAGCAGTGGAGTTAGTCCCTATTCATTGTTTGGCCTTGGGCAAACCCAAGTTGCAGGTTATGCCTATGGTGAAATTCTTGGAGGTACTCAAATTGGTAATAATTCGAGTTTATATGTTAATTCTTGTCAGCCTGCTAGCTATTCTCAGGTAAAGTATACGACGTTGGATTTGGGTGGTAATTATCAAGGAATATATCAGTCATCTGCCCAAGGTTCTTTATGGAACACAACAGGTGGATTTCGAAGTATGGGTATTGCAATTCCTCTTGTCAAAGGTTTAGGGACCTCTGTTGGTATTAAACCTCTAACCTTAGTTGGCTACGATATGCTTAATGAAGGTTTTGACACTACTTTTGGAGGTTTTACTCAGTCATTTAAAGGAAGTGGTGGAATAAATAAGGCGCATATAGGATTTGGGCTGAAACCGATTCCTTTTTTTAGTTTTGGGTTCAACGCTAATTATTTATTTGGTTCTTCAGATATGAACTCAAGAATTATTTTTGATAATAATCAATTACTGAATTCTGTAATGAATAAGCAGAGGTTACTAGTAAACGGATGGTCTTGGGATGGGGGTGCAATGTTTCATGTTCCAATCAAAATGAATCGCTTAAATATTGGATTCTCTTATTCTAATATTCAAAATATTCTTGCTAGTCATGATAATTCAAGTTTTACTTATGTTCCAAACTCATCAGGTTCGGAAACACCATTAGATACGATAATTTCAGAATTTCAGCCTAAGGGATATATAACTTTGCCATTTACCTTTGGTGTCGGTTTGCAATATGAGAAAATCATTAAAGACTTACCTATCCCAGCTTGGTCTATTTCAATTCAGTACAAGGTTGTAGGTCAAGAAGAATTAAGAGACTTTTGGTCTGCTGGTAATAAACCATACTCTGGTCCCTACGACGAAAATAGCAAATATGTATCTTTCTCTGGGTCAGTTATTCCAGCTTTAGCTTTTCCAGAACGTCGCTTCAAATCAATTGCATCTCAAATTGCATACAGAGCTTCTTTTCGCTCTGGTAGTAATGGTTTGTTTATTAATCCTGAGGAATTAGTAAGTTCATGGCAGTCCACCCTTGGACTTGGAATACCTCTAGGAGGCAGTACAATGTTGCCTGGAGATGTTAAATTCGCCACAATGCACCTAGGATTTCAAATTGGTAATTTGGGAACAAGTAATCCTAAAACATTAAATGAATTTTCTACTCGCTTGATTGTTGGTGTAACCTTAAACGACCAGTGGTTTCTTAAATTTAAATATAGATAGACTTATGAGGTACTTTATAGCGTTATATTTTTTCACTACAGCACTCTTTGTATTTAGTCAGGATTCTAAATGGGGTAATAATGAAGCTGATTCAATTAGATGTTATGAGAATTATAACAATTTTGGCTCACTTTACAATGGTAAATCGTATGTAGATGCATTTGAACCTTGGCTTTTTGTTTACAATACCTGTCCTCAGGCAAAAGAAGTTATTTATAAAATCGGGCCTAAGATTGTGCATGCAAAAATCGGTGCTACAAATGACTCATTGAAGCGTTCCGAACTTATAAAGTTATTACTCAAAGTTCATGATGATTATAATTTATATTTCCCAGGGAAGGAGGCATCAATATTGGCGAAAAAAGCAAATGACTTTTATAAATATTTTCCAAATGATTTTTACAAAGCTTATGAGATGTTTAATGTGGCTTTAAATCTCGATCCTGGGGCAGTTCAGCCGAGTTATTTGAATAACTATTTCAAAGCTGTCATCAAGTTGTATAAAGTAGATAGCCTAGATACTGAAGGGCTTCTAAACGGGTATAGTTTAGTTGGCGAGTCCGCTGAAGCACAAACAAATAATTGGAATAAAGAAATTACTCTTTTAACTGAAAAAGACACATTGGGCACAATTTCGTCAAAAGAAAAGCGAAAATTAAGTATTGATAAAAAGAAGCTGAATCAAGTGAACAAACTCTTCTCTAACATCGAGAAAAGAATCGCGCCGTTATTAACTTGTGATCGCCTTTCGCTTATTTATAATGAAGAAAATCTTCAGCTTCATGCAGAAGACGCAGCATGGCTGCGTCGTGCTGAAAAAATGCTGTCAAAAGAAAGGGTTGATACAGCTGGATTTACTGATTGTACAGACAATTCAATATATTATCTTATAGCCCAATCTTTATACGATTTAGATCCCTCTCCCCAATCGGCTCGCTCGATGGGTGTTTTGAGCATCAAAAATGAAAAGTGGAAGGACGCTATTGATTACTTTAAGAGTGCCATTGAAACTGAAGTTGATCCCTTAAAAAAGTCACGAGATCATATGAGATTAGCCGTGATAAATCAAAAGATCGGAAATTTACCCGCTGCAAAGAATGAAATTTTTGAAGCCTCTAGATTTAATAGAAATTCGGGAGAAGTATACATGGTTTGGGGGTCTATTTACGCTCAAGCTGCTGGGGTTTGCGGTAATAATGTTTTTGAAAAGAATGCAGTTTATTGGGCTGCTGTTGACAAATTAAAGCGAGCAAAAATAATTGATTCAGACATATCACTGCGAGCAGATAAGGCCATTTCAAATTATCGAAAAGGTTTTCCGGATAAATCCATTTCGTTTCAATTTGGTTATAAAGAAGGAGATATTTACAAGATCCCTTGTTGGATAAATGAATCAGTGAGAGTTGCTTTTTAAACGGATATTTAACTCTATTTATATCAAATGTAATCGTTTTAAAAGACGAGCCAAACCGTTTTTTTTCCTACTTACTCTACTTATTTCGTGTTCCAATAATGTTGTTTTTGAGGACAATAAAGCATTTTTGGTTAATGAGCCGTTGATAGAGCAGTTTGGCGCTCAATTAAATTATTCTGACAGTGGATTAGTGAAACTGAGAATTATCACCGGCCATCTGAAAGACTTTTCCGAAGATAAGACAGCCCCACGCCAAGAATTTCTCGATGGCTTTCGGGTCCGTATTTTAAATAAAAATAATTTAGAGTCTGGACATATAAAATCATTTTCTGCACAACGTGATTTGAAAACAAAAATTTGGACTTTAACGGGTGGTGTAGAAGTTATTCAGGTTGGAGGCAATAAACTTTATACTGAGAGATTGAACTGGGATCGTCAAACAAAGGAGTTCTTCACCGATTCTCCAGTTAGAATAATTGATGAGGGTGAGGAAATTAATGGATTAGGCCTTCGCGCAGATGATGATCTCTCAGAATACACGATATTTGAGGTTAATGGTTATTTTGAAGGCAATATTTTATAGATATGAAATCAAATTTTGCGCAGAAATCTTTGAAAACTGTCGAGTGGGTATGGATAGTGATATCGATATTGTCAGTCGAAACCGTCGTTAGTCAATGGAATCATGATCGTCAAAGGGCTTATATATTTGTAATATTCTCAGGTTTAGGCCTATTTATGTTTATTTTGAGACGGTCTCAACGGAAGAAAATGGTGAGAGGATGGAAATCTAAGGTCAATGAATCAGACAACTTGAAATGATTGAGGTTCTGCAGCTTCTTCTAGCGCTACTTCTCTCTGCTTTTTTTTCTGGAATGGAGTTGGCCTTTCTGAGCGCCAGTAGATTAAAAGTAGAAATAGAATCTAAACGAGGGACAATTTTTGGTACGTGGCTAGCTTTTTTAATTTCTAAACCATCAAATTTTATCGGGGCCATGCTACTGGGGAATACAATATCACTTGTATTCGTTGGGTTAAATACAGCTCTTTTACTTGATCCAATTTTTCTCAAATTTACAAGTCCGGCGGTGGCTGTTTTATTTGAGACTGTACTTTCGACTTTGGTTGTCCTTTTTATTGCGGAGTTCTTGCCTAAAGCATTTTTTCGAAATAGATCAAATGAATCTTTGAAATGGTTCATACTCCCACTCATTACAGTGTATTTTATTTTTTTACCGATTGTTTCAATCTTGACAAGTCTAAGTAACTGGTTACTAAATCGTACTGGTAGTGCTATATCAACTGATCATAAACCTGCTGTTTTTAGTCGAGCTGATCTTGAACACTATATCGATGAAGGATCTAATTCAGATAATATCGAGACGGAGATTGAATTATTTAAAAATGCTTTGGATTTTGGTGAGGTGAAAGTTCGGTCTTGTATGGTCCCTCGAACCGAGATAATAGCTATTCCTAATTCAATTGATATGGATTCCCTTCGTGAAAAATTTGTTCAAACTGGTTTGAGTAAGTTAGTTGTTTATCGAGATAATATTGATGATTCTTACGCTTACGTTCACGCATTTGGACTTTTTCGAAGACCTAAAAGATTGGCATTTATTCTAACTCCTCTGTCATTTATTCCAGAAACGATGAGTGCTCAAGAGGTTTTTAAAATGCTAATAAGAGAAAAAAGAAGTATGGCTTCTGTTGTTGATGAATTAGGTTCTCTTACCGGTATAGTTACATTGGAAGATGTTGTAGAGGAGCTCTTTGGTGAAATTGATGATGAGCATGATCACGATTCAAGGATTGAAGAGAAAATAAGTGATGGGTTATGGCGCTTAGACGCTTCTTTAGAGGTTGATTATTTAAATTCCATGTATTCTTTCGATTGGCCAGAAGATGATTCTTACTCAACTTTAGCTGGTTTGATAGGTGCAAAAATTGGTCACTTACCATCGATAGGTGAATCTGTTACAGTTAATTACTGGGAATTCACTATTGAGACCATGGATGTTCAACGAATTGGCCGAGTCCTTGTTTCAAGCTTAAATCGAAACGTAAAATAAAACAATACAAAACAATGTTTCCTCAGAGCGGCGTACTACTTTGTATATTCGCATCCTTATTTTTTATGTCACATGGGTATTTTTGAAAAAATTCGACGTCGTTCGGGATTAGTAATTTTAGTTATTGGAACAGCACTTGCTGCTTTCATCTTAGGGGAATTTTTAAATTCTGGCTCGAGTGTCTTTGATTCAGATCAAGATGCTGTAGGTTTCATTAATGGAAACAAAGTCAGTTATATTGAATTCAACAAGGATATTGAGGATTTACGTTTAAATAACCAGCAGGTTTCCTCTTTCAGCGCAATTCAACTTTCTGAAGTGGTTTGGAATCAAACATTGACCAAATCAATAATTGGTAATATTCAGGATGAACTTGGCTTCACCATTTCTACTCAGGAATTATGGGATCAAATAGTTTCTAATCCTAGTATTCAACAGATGGAAGGTTTTAGAGATCCAAATACAGGATTGTTTAATCCTGAGTTGTTAAAATCAACTCTTGCAAATCTTCGGGATAATCGTGAATCCAGTCCGGAAGCAACAGACCAATGGTTAAACTGGGTTAATTTCGAAGAGAATATCCGCAATGAAGCACTTACAAGTAAATTTTACACAGCTGTAAAAAATGGTTTAAATATTCCTATAAGTATTCACAACAAGGATGTTTCACGAATGACTACTCAGTCAGAAATCGAATGGTTTGGATCTATGGTTTCCGATGTTGCTGACTCCTTAGTCGATGTTAGCGAATCAGATTATGGATCTGTTTTTGAGGAAAATAGAGAAGACTTTAAAGTGAAGTCAGAATTAAGAGATATGATATTTGCTGATTTCCCCATTATAGCCTCTGATGATGATCGCGCTTTAGCTTTTAATGAGCTTCAAGATTTAAAGAATGAATTTGTCATTTCAAATGATGATAGCTCCTTTGTAATGGCAAATAGTGATTTACCTTTTCAAGATGTATATTTTGATTTAAACCTTCTTGATGAGAATCTCAGTTCTTCTGTTGAAGGACAAGAGGAAGGGTTTGTTAGTGACCCCATTGAAACTGGCTCAGGTTATCAGATGTTAAAAATAATGGATCTTAGAAATTTGCCAGATTCCGTGAAAGCAAAACATATATTGATTTCATTTGAGGGTGCAGAAAGATCACAGGTGACAAGGAGTTTTGAGGAAGCGAAAATTATAGCAGATTCTCTTTTTAGTATTCTCAAATCAGGCGAATCAACTTTTGAGTCTGTGAACGATTTTTTAAATGATGATATATTTTCGGGTTCTCAAGGAGGAGATTTAGGTTGGTTTCAACCTAAACAAATGGCAAAGTCATTTGATGATTTCTGTTTCAGACAGAATGAAGGTGATTTGGGCTTAGTTTTTACAAACTTTGGATATCATATTATCGATATAACAAATCAAAAAGGTTCGGTTCCATCGGTACAAATGGCTCAGGTGTTTCGCAGAGTTAATGTTAGTAAAGAAACTGAACAGGGTATTTATAAGCTTGCAGCGGAATTTGCCAAAGCTTTACAATCGGGAGAGAATGCAGAAATGATTGCTCAGAACTTTGATGTCATGTTACTTCCTAATCGTAACACGAGCTCAACGGATCAATCAATAGCTGGTCTAGGCGAGAGTAGGGAAGTTGTACGTTGGTTATTTAATGATGAGAGATCTATTAATGAAGTTGGTATAATTAACAATGGATATAAAAATTATGTCGTCACAAAGCTTGTAGATATTTATGAGCCAGGGTATAAAACGGTAGCTGATGTCAAGGATGAATTAAAAGCATTAGCGATTAATCATGCTAAAGTGAATTATTTAAGGAGTGTTTTTGATGATCAATCTATATTGGAATGGAAGAAAAACACAGTTTCGATGGCAAATAGCTTTCTCCCGGAGGCTGGTCGTGAAGTAGAGATCGTAGGACTTGCAGTTGGTTCTCCTATTGGTTTTGTATCGGAAGCCATCAATGGTGTTAATGGTGTCTACAAAGTCAAAGTACTGAATGTTATTGAAAACTCGAGTTTAAATATTTCGGCTGCGGATGTTGCCGCTCAGGTAAATCAGATTCGATCTCGGGTCCAGACTGAACTTTTTGAGGCGTTAGTAGATGTTTCTGAAGTAGTGGATAATCGAGGTAAGTTTTATTAATTTAAGATATTTATCTTCTTAGGTTTTGCTATTTATAAGCTCTCCCAGCTATGCGAATCCATTCTAAGGAAAATAAATAGCATTATTGTAAAAGCTAACAGCGAAGAGCCTCCATAGCTAAAAAAGGGTAAAGGGATTCCAATTACAGGAATCACTGCTAATGTCATGCCAATATTTATTATAAAGTGAACTAGCAGAATGGATCCTATTCCATAACCAAAAATTCTAGCAAATGCATCTTTTTGACGGTCAGCTAAAATGATAATTCGACCAATCAGGAGAGAAAAACAGGATAAAACGATAACTGACCCTAGAAATCCCCATTCTTCTCCTACAGTGCAAAAAATATAGTCAGTTGTTTGTTCTGGTACAAAGTTAAGCTTAGTCTGGGTGCCCTTCATATATCCCTTTCCCATTAGTCCTCCAGACCCAATTGCAATTAAAGATTGGGCCGTCTGATAGCCTATAGAGGATGTATCATCTAATTTGCCTAATAAAAGTTGTATTCGGATTTGCTGATGCGGTCTTAATAGTTGGTCGAATATAATATTTACAATTTGCGCCCAAGCAATTGCCATGCTTGAAAATAGCATTATTGGATGACGTATGAATTCTCGAAAATTTATTCGCTTTTGACTTCTGTTTAAGAGGAAGGCAAAAAAAGAAAAGAACACAATTATCACTAAAACTGTTATCGTATTAAAAGCTAAGGCAAGTATGGATACTATTATAGTGCCTATACCTGTATAAATAAAGTAGCCTGGAAGGCCTTCACGATATAGAACAAATATGAAACTTACGAAAACGATTGCTGAACCTATATCTGGTTGGAGGATTATAAGGATTATAGGTAGAAAAATCGTAAAAAAAGGAAGCCATCTATATTTCCATTTTTTTAAGTCCACTTCTCTTACGGATAAAACTCTTGCCAAAATCATTATTGATCCTAGTTTGACAAATTCAGAAGGCTGGACTCTTAATTCCCCTAATTCTAACCAGCTTTTATTTCCTCCAACTTCTACGCCAAAAATAAGGACGCAAATTAGGAGGAGAATTGTAATAACGTAAATAGGAATAGAAATCACTTCATAAATTCTGGCATCACTGAGTAAAATAAAGAAAATTATAATTCCTGCTAGTCCAATAAATATTAATTGTCTTCCCGCTTCATTTTTCCAGTCCCATGCGAACCCAATTATTTCAGCATTCACTGTGGCATAAATATTCATCCATCCAAAAAATAATAGAAAGAGATAAAGGCATAGAGCAGTAGTGTCTATTCTTCCAAATAAGTTTGAACTATTTCTCATTAATATGGTGGCAAGATTGTTTCAACATTATTTACATTGTATTCTTTTGCCAAGTTCCCTGAAATCATTTTTCTTTCAAGTTCTACTCTTGTTATTTCGTTGTTTAAATATTGCTCTATCATTAGGCTGGCAATTGGTGCTGCCCATCTAGATCCCCAATATCCATTTTCAATAATTACGGCTATGGCTATTTTTGGTTCATTCACAGGGGCGAATGCAATAAATATTGAATGGTCTTCTCCATTTGTATTTTCTGCTGTTCCCGTTTTTCCAGCAATATTTAATCCTTTTAGTATCGATGCTTTAGCTGTTCCAATAGTGAATACATCTTCCATGCCTTTCACCACGACATCAAAATTTTTAGGTGAAATAGTTGTTTGATGTGGTACATTATAAATAGAGCTATCAATATTTATACGTCCTATAGATTTAACAATGTGTGGGGTATACCAATATCCCCTATTTGCAATTGCTGATGTCATATTAGCTAATTGTATAGGTGTGACTCCTAGTTCACCCTGACCGATAGCTAAAGAAATTATGGTGGGTGCCTTCCATCGGTTATTTTTATAGTACCTATTGTAAAAATCAGAATTAGGTACAAAGCCTTTCCTTCCTGTCACTAGGTCCACTCCAAGATAGTTTCCAAGTCCGAAGCTTTTGACGTGCTTGTTCCATGCATTTAGACCGATTGAAGCTGTTGGAAATTTATCTATTGTCCTTTTAAAAATTTTGCAATGATAATTATTACAGCTAAATGAAATTGACTCTCGAAGGTTCACACTGCCCGATTCGCAATGGCAACCAATATGAAGATCTCCAAAATGATATCCATCTACACATGCATACCTGGTCTGTGGGTTGATTACTTTTTCTTCTAAAGCGATTAATGCATTTATAACTTTAAAAGGAGACCCTGGAGGGTAAACCGCCAATAAACCGCGGTCATAAAGAGGTTTATTTATGGAGTCGTTATACAAGAGATTGTAATTTCTCGATCTGTGCCTACCAACAAGAGCATTAGGATCATAATTTGGGGATGAGATAAGAGCCAATATTTCTCCTGTTTTGGGCTCTATAGCAACTATACTTCCACGTTTTCCTGACATAAGAAGTCCACCATATTCTTGTAGTTTTGAGTCTAAAGTTGAGGTTATGCTTTTCCCTGGTAATGGCTCAATATCATACTTTCCACTTTGGAATGGTCCGATATCTCTATTCAAGTTATCAACGGTGATATATCTTTTTCCATCTTTTCCTTTAAGGTGTATTTCATAACTCGCTTCTATTCCAGAAATTCCAACATAATCTCCCAACTTATATTTGGGGTTTTTAGATAATAAATAATCATTTACTTCGCCGACAAACCCTATAGCATTTCCGCTATTAGATTTGGAGTATTTCCGGAAGGTCCTCCGTCTCATTTTAATTCCTGAAAAAAAACCTATTTCTTCTTGAATTTTGGCATAATCATTTGATGTCAAACTTCTAATTATTGGACTTGGCCGATAGTATGAATATCTTTTGGCTTTTTCAAGTGAAGCCTGAATTCTCCTCTCGCTAACTCCCAATAGCTTGGAAATGCGGAATGTATCTAAATTGTCGATTAAAATCGGTACTACTTCAATGTCGTATGCAGCTTGATTACTGGCTAGCAAGACCCGGTTTCGATCATAAATAACACCTCTCGGAGCAAATATTTTTTCGACTCGTTGAGCATTGTTTGCGGCATCCAGAGTGTATTTTGAATCTATGATTTGGATGTAGAATAACCTAACCATAAAAATCAGGGTCACTCCAATTAGAATAGTTAAAAAAAGTTTCTTCCGCATCATCTTTCTACTTGAGGTTTAGCAAAATATACAACAGAGGTCAAGAGAAGGCTGCTGGCAATTGTAGAAATAATGATCCGCCAAATGAGTAATAGTGGAGCATTAAAACTATGAGAATCAATTATGAATAAGTAGGAATGGTGAATAATGATTCCAATACTGGAATAGAACATCCATTTCACCAAACCAATATCTGCTGGTGTGAAAGGAAGACTATCCTCATCGGCTCGAGGTACTACAAAATCAAGGAGTCCTGGTTTTAAATAACATAATAGGCTAGAGGCCATCAAATGAATACCTCCAGTCAATAGTTGAAAATCTAACCATGCGCCCACAGAAGCTCCAATAAGGACAAGTGAGAACTTACTAATAGAACTAGGCGCTAAAAGAAATATACCGACGTACAAGTAAGGGTTTAAAAAACCATATAATTGAATTTTATTAATAATAAAAGATTGAAGGATTAATAGAACAAAACTCCAAATTAACCAAGTATTTAATTGCCTCATGGCTTAACTATTTCGTCAAGCTCTGATGCTAGATTGTTAAAAACAATATATGCTACTTGAGTTTTTTTGTAGTCGACAAATAATCTAATCGTTGCGGATTGGGTATGATTAGAGGAATCTTTAATTATTTCAGTTATATAACCGATTGGCCACCCTGACGGAAAAACTGTAGATCTTGGGTCAGTGATAATCTCATCTCTAATATTTAGTTTTATTTCTAAAGGTAAATCGATTATTTGTGCAAAATTTGGATTGCCACCTTTCCATACAATGGTTCCAAAATGTCCTGTTCGCTTTATTATTCCGGAAATTCTGGACTCACTATTTATAATGGGTATAATTCTGCTGTAATGAGATGATGTTTTCTCAACAACTCCCAATACACCTCTAGGACCTAGTATCCCATCGCCACTCATTACGCCTTCACTGTCGCCTCTATTCAATATCAAGAGATTGTTTTTTAGATTAACACTAGAGTAGATAATCTCTCCACTGCTCCACTCGAATTGTGAACTGTCAACTAAGTTGCTTGATTTATTGAATTGACCATTTAATTCAGTTCTTAACTTATTATTTTCAATGCGGAGCGCTTGATTAATATCATTTAACTCAAAATAACTTGTCCAGCTACTCGTAAAATAGTGCCAGCGGGCTTGACTGTTTAGTACTTTTTCCCAAAAATAACTTTGATGTATAGTTGATTTGCTGTAAGTAATTGAAAGCCCCAAAAATTGGAGAATGAGAAAAATAGAGAGTACGCGATATTTTACAAGAAATCGCAGAATATTTTGCATTTTTTATCGCATCAAAAGGGTACGGTATTTATCCAGATTTTTCAAGGCGATCCCCGTTCCTCTAACTACAGCTCTTAATGGATCTTCTGCAACATAAACTGGTAAATCCGTTTTCGCTGATATTCTCTGATCTAGACCACGAAGAAGAGATCCACCTCCGGCCATGTAAATCCCCGAATTGTATATATCGGCAGATAATTCCGGAGGCGTTAGAGCTAAAGCTTCCATAACTGCATCCTCAATTCTAGTTATTGATTTATCAAGTGCTCCTGATATTTCTTGATAGGTGATATCGACTTGTTTGGGTTTTCCAGTGATTAAATCACGGCCCTGAACTGGAATATTATCTGGAGGATTACTCAAGTTTTCGATAGCTGCGCCAACATTTATTTTTATTGACTCAGCAGTTCTTTCACCTACATATAGATTGTGCTCAGATCTCATATAGTAGGCAATGTCATTGGTGAACACATCACCAGCTACCTTGATGCTTTTATCACAAACAATTCCACCTAGAGCCAAAACTGCAATTTCAGTAGTTCCTCCTCCGATATCGATAATCATATTCCCTTTTGGTTCCAGTACGTCAACTCCAATGCCTATTGCAGCTGCCATTGGCTCATGAATAAGGTAGACCTCTTTGGCGTTTGCATGCTCTGCAGAGTCTCGAACAGCACGTTTCTCAACCTCTGTAATCCCACTTGGAATACAAATCACCATTCTCAATGAGGGGGCAAGTAACTTTTTTTTGAGAACGGGAATACTTTTTATCATTTCTCGAATCATATGCTCCGATGCTACAAAGTCCGCAATTACTCCATCTTTAAGAGGCCGAACAGTGCGAATATTTTCATGTGTTTTTCCATGCATTTGCATTGCTTCATGACCGATGGCTAAGATTGCATTAGTTGATCTATCAATTGCGACTATTGAAGGAGCATCCACAACAACTTTATCATTGTGAATTATCAGTGTATTTGCTGTACCAAGATCAATGGCAATGTCATATGTAAGAAAGTCAAAAAGTCCCATATTATTAATTAGTGTTTAAAATGGCGTATACCTGTCATCACCATTGTTATTTCATTTTCATTACAATAAGCAGTACTTAAATCATCTTTAATTGACCCGCCAGGCTGGATCACTGCTTTAATTCCTTCGGCATTCGCAATTTCGACACAATCAGGGAAGGGAAAAAATGCATCGGATGCCATAACTGCACCGTTAAGATCTAGCCCAAATGATTTTGCTTTGTGAATAGCTTGATTAAGTGCGTCAACTCTCGATGTTTGACCTGTGCCGCTAGATATTAATTGTTTATTCTTAGCCAGAACTATTGTATTGCTTTTGGTGTGCTTACAGATTGCCGATGCGAATAGTAAATCGTTTATTTCACTGTTTGAAGGGCTCCGTTTTGTAGCTACTTTTATATCTTTCTTGCTATCCTTGTGGGTATCTCTACTCTGAAGTAACAAACCATTTAAGGTTGAACGAACAATGGTTTCAGGGAAGACGACTGATTTGCTCTCTAGTATTATTCGGTTTTTTTTAGACTTTAAAATTTTCATGGCATCTCCGGAAAAGCTTGGTGCAATTATTACCTCATAAAATAGATTACTAATTTTTTTTGCAGTGATTACGTCAATAGTCACATTAGAAGCAATAACGGATCCAAAAGCGGAAACAGGATCAGATGAAAGAGCCTTATCCCATGCTTTTTCAAGCGTGTCAGCACAAGCAAACCCACAGGCATTATTATGTTTGATTATTGCTATTGTAGAGTCAGTTCCTTCTTTACAATAAGCCAAAGCTGCATCAATGTCCAAGAGATTATTGTAACTAAGCTCCTTTCCACTATGCTGTGTGAACAAGGAATCTAAATCCCCTATAAACCAAGCTTTTTGATGTGGGTTTTCTCCGTACCGCAATTCCTTTCGTTGACCTTTTATTTCTGCAAATGGTTTGTCCTCGTCTGAGAACCATTTGGCTATTGATGAATCGTAGAGTTTTGATGTAACGAAGGCTCTGCTGGCAAATTTTTTTCGCTGCTTCAAGCTGCTTTCAGCTCCTTGTTCAGATAGGATTTTAAATACTTCTGGGTATTCATTCATGGAAGAAACGATCCAAACATCATTATAGTTTTTTGCTCCTGCACGAATAAGGGATATTCCGCCGATATCAATTTTTTCTATAATTTCAGGATTTGATGCACCAGACTTAACAGTTTCGTCGAATGGATAAAGGTCAACTATTACCATGTCTATGTTGGGAATATTCATAGAACGGACTGTTTCCACATCTTCCTCAAATGATCTTCTCGATAGTATGCCTCCAAAAACTTTTGGGTGAAGTGTTTTTACTCGTCCATCAAGGATGCTAGGGAATTCAGTTACGGACTCAATCGGAGTCGAGGGTAGTCCTAAATTCTCAATAAAATCTTGCGTTCCGCCAGTAGAGTATAGTCTGACTCCTTTCTCAACTAAGAGTCTAACAATGGGCTCTAATCCATTTTTATTAAAAACGGAGATGAGAGCAGAATGTACAGAAGTGAGCTGAGTTGACATATTCAATATCACGTTTAATAAAAAACAAATGTAGGGATTCCATGGCACGGACTTTGTAATTTAGTACTGTGATGTGGAAATTTTTAACTCTTATTTCGGAATCTTTTCGATTTTCTATTAATGTATTAATAAACAATCGATTACGCACAATTTTAAGTCTTCTAGGGATAGCGATTGGGATATTTTCAATTATCTCTGTTTACGCAATAGTAGACAGTCTAGAGAGAAATATTCGGCAAAGTGTGGAGGGCTTGGGTAATGATGTCGTTTATGTTCAAAAATGGCCTTGGGGCGCAGGGCAAGGCGAATATCCATGGTGGAAATATTTTCAACGGCCTGAGGTTAGTCTAAAAGAATATAATCGTCTTGTAGATCGTGGACTGGACGGTGCAGAGTATATTTCATTTATAAATGGAGTTAGGAGAACAATCAAGTTTGGAAATTCAAATATTGAAAATGCTGAAATTCGAGGTGTGACATATCAGTACGGGTTGTTGTCATTACTTCAAATAGAATTAGGTAGATATTTTTCTGAAAAGGAAAATAGAATTGGTAGAAAGGTGTGCCTCCTGGGGTCGGAATTAGCGGTTGGGCTTTTTGGAGAGCGAGATCCAATTGGTCGAATAGTTAATGCATTGGGCCGAAAGTTTACTGTAATAGGGGTTTTGCCAAGAGAAGGTTCAAGTATGTTAGGAGAAAGTCATGATACTAAAATGCTGATTCCTGCATCACTCATGGCTCTAATAGAAGGAAGTGCGTTATCTGGTTCTGCTATTCAAATGAAAGCTCGTCCAGATCAATCATTGGAAGCATTAAAGGACGAAGTTAGAATGAATATGCGAGCGATTCGGCGATTGACTCCAATTGCTGATGATAATTTTTCACTTAATGAATCTTCAGTTATTAGTTCGGGTTTAGATACTATGTTCCAAGCAATAAGCTTGGCAGGAACATTTATCGGTGGTTTTTCTATTCTGGTCGGGGGTTTTGGAATTGCTAACATTATGTTTGTCAGTGTTCGAGAGCGTACAGGTCAAATTGGAATTCAAAAGGCACTCGGTGCAAAAAGCTCATTTATTTTATTGCAATTTTTGGTAGAGAGTACTCTTTTAAGCATCTTAGGTGGGATTACTGGCCTTTTTTTTGTTGCAATTTTAATCTATTCTGCAGCCTCGGTTTCAGGGTTTGATTTGGTTTTGAGCCTAGAAAATATAATAACGGGCCTCGCCCTATCCGCTTTTATTGGTCTCGTTTCAGGAGTAGCACCTGCCTCTATGGCTGCAAGATTAGATCCCGTAGAAGCGATTCGTTATAATCAATAAAATTCAAGTTTTGAGGAGTCGAATTTAGGGTGTAATACTCTTTTTTTAAACCCAAAACAATCCTCATAAATGAGTTATTTCGTTTCAGAAATAGTTTAATAAGTGAGGTCCAAAAATGATTACACCTATTGTCAGGGAACAAAGAGATGCAAATACTACTGCGCTGGCAGCTATATCTTTTGTGTGTTGAATTCCTTTATGTATTTCAGGATGCAGAGTATCTGATAAAGTTTCAATGGATGTGTTAAATAACTCACTTATAAAGACTAGGCTGATTGCAATTACAACGGAATTCCACTCTGCTAAAGAAATTTGGAAAAAAACACCTGCAATAATTACTGTGATTGCGGATAACAGATGTAGTTTGAGATTTCTTTCTGTAAAAGCGGCAACAATAAAACCATTGATGGCGAATTTAAAACTCTGAATTATGGTGTGTTTATTCATCTGGCTTCTTAGTTTTTAATTTGAAAATCAAAATTTGGTAACGCTACTATTTAAGCAAAGATGAAATAAAACTCAATATTTATTGTCTTTTACGTTAACAAACCATTTGGCATGTAAGTTGCATGCCTATATTTACAAAAAGAATATATTAACGAATCTTAGTTACATGTTACATGTGCGTTTAATAGCAATAGCCTTCGGACTCTCAATTTCATTTTTGGCTAATTCTCAATCTTTGAGTTTACAACAGGTCCCTAATCTTTCTAAGTGTACAGGTGATTCGCTAAAGCTAACACTCACAATAGCTGCACCCGGTGTAAATCCAGCAAATGACTTTCATGTAATGATGTCTGTAGGCGCATTTGCTTCTGCCTCTAGTGATACATTACCCATAGTAAAATGGGAATCTGTAACTCCTTCACCTGTTGGAACTTTAGCTGATACTATTTCGGCTGGCCTCAAATATGTTTGGGTGGTTGTTCCATCAACAATCACGCAAAATGCTTCATATGGCTTAGTAATTAGATCTACAAGTCCTGGCCTTTGGTCAGATACAATTCAAATGAGTGTCAATGTGGCTCCTGTCGTTTTTATTGATACTATCGTTGGTGGTTTTGTGAATCTTCACACTTCTGGCAATGATTGGGGTATGTGTGAGGGAGATACCATTGTCATTCATGCAAACGAGGGTTTAAATTCATATCAATGGACATCTTCTGGTGTTATTATCGCAGGAGCTACTTCGGACTCTTTAATCGTAACAACTAGCGGAGACTATGGCGTAATCGGAAGTTCTGGTATTTGTTCTCTATCTACAACTGATACAACCATTAATGCGTTTGCCCCTACTACTTCAATCACTCATGTTCCTACGGGGATGTTTACACTTTCTGTCCTAGACAAGGATGCTCAGATTGATTCATTACAGTTTTGTGAATCCGAAAGTATAATGTTAAGGGGGCCATTGCCCTCGGGTTCTGGTGTTTCTGTTTCATATCAGTGGCTTAAGGATACCGTAGATATGTTCATGACCCATTATCCTATTGCTATTTCAGGAGAAATAAGCGCCAATTTTACAACAGGAACTTCTGGTAAATACTCTTTAGTAACTTCCTGGAACCCAGGGGGGTGTCCGGACACGAGTTTTGCAGTAGAGGTTTTCGTTGATACTGTTCCTGACACCTATATTGAAAATATCATGTGGGCGGGTCAAACAGTTGCATCCCTAGACATTTGTCCGGGTGATTCTACTTTATTGCGTGCGCATCATCAATCTTTCCTCAACGATTGGAATTATCAGTGGGAAGTAATGTATCCAATTGCCTCGGGCATTTGGCAGCAATTGCCAAAAGACACAACCTTTGAATTGACCGTTGACACTGCTCTGATTTCTGGATCAGCCCAGTATCGCCTTGTTGTCGATAGTAAGGCCTGTACTTGGACTACAGGCCCCCTGCAGGTTAATTTGATTCCATTGCCAGTTGTTAATGTCGCTCCAAAAGATAGTCTAGGCTTATGTGCTGGAGATTCTATTCTTATTGGAGTCACAGGAACAGGTTTAACGTATCAGTGGATATGGTCTTCAGGGAGTTACACTGGTAGTTCATTTTATGCTAAAGATTCAGGTGTTTATACTGTTCAAGCTACTGGATTGAATAACTGTACCAGCTTTGACACCATTCAAATTACTGAAATCATAATAGTCCCCAATGCAGGAGTCGATCAAACAGTCATGCCAGGAGAGGTAGTTCAGTTGGGAGCAAGCGGTGGAACTTCTTATTATTGGTATGCCGACAAGCCAGTTTATTTTAGTGACCCTAGTAATTCTTCAACTCTTACTAGACCAACATCAGATACCACAAAATACTTTGTTGAGGTAAGAAGCTCATTTGGCTGCTTTGGTATTGATTCGATGCTTGTTATTCAATTTGACCCGGCAACGTTAGATTCAAATTTGGACAATGTTATGAATGTTATTACTCCCAATGGAGACGGTTTTAACGATTTTTTCGATCTTTCAGAGGTTGTTCAATCAGATTCATGTAATATACTTATCCTCAATCGTTGGGGAGCTAAAGTTTTCGAACAGAAAAAGTATACAACTGGATGGGATGGAACAACTATTGGAGGCGATCCATTGCCAGATGGCACTTATTATTATTTATTGCTGTGTAATGGTAATGATGTAGGAAGATTTCGAGGAGCAATAACTGTAATTCGCAACAATTAAAAGTTCAAAGCAATTATGAAAAAGACACTTCTATTTTTAATGGTTTTTGGCCTGACTTCTGTTCAAGCCCAGCAACTACCCCTTTACGCATCCTATTTCTTCACTCCTCAAATAACGAATCCTGCGATGTCTGGGGCCGATGGGTTTAGTTCCTTGACAACGATGAACAGACAGCAGTGGCAAGGAATGGAAGGAGCTCCAGAAACCTCGGCTTTGGTTTTCAATGGCGCTCTGAATAAAGAAAGAATAGGTTACTCAGTTTATGCTTTTAATGATGTAACGGATATTGTTTCTCGCTCAGGCATTTATGGCAATTATGCATATCATGCCCAATTAAATGAAAATTCTGTTTTAAGTTTTGGATTGGGTCTCGGATACTTAAATAATTCGTTTGACATGGCTAGTGTTCGTGTAAAAAATGAAGGAGATCCATTTCTATTTCCAACAAATCAAAATGGCACTTTAGATATGAACATAGGTGTAAATCTTAAGGTGAGTGACTTTAGACTAGGATTGAGTGTTCCGCAGCTTTTAAACCCAACGATTAAGTATTCTAATAATTATGCTGGCCCAGTGGCTTATCATTTAATTAGGCACTATGTTGCTAGCACTCAATATGATTTAAAAATCCAGAAGGATAGAATGATTCTGAGCCCACTAGTCACAGTTCGTGCTGCATCTTTTGTAGCCCCTCAGATCGATGCTGGTTTGATGTTTAATATGAAGGAGTACGGATACATGGGCGCAATGTACAGGAGTAATTATGCGGCGACTTTAAATACAGGGGTTCATTTAACACCAATATTAACAGTCGGTTATTCTCATGAATTCAGTACTAATGCATTTGCCTCATCTCTTGGAATGTCTAATGAGTTCATGTTGTCTTTTAAATTCGGTGATAATAAGCGAAATTCTCGACTTGAGGCAGAAGTAAAACGGTTGAAGGATAAGCAAAGACAATCATCCAAAGAAACAGAGAAATTGCTAAACGAAAGACTCGAAGAATTTAAAGATGAATTAGGTGCTTCCCAAAAAGTTGAATTAGAGAAGCAAAAAGAGGAAATGCAGAAGGAAGGTTTTAAGTTCCAGGCTGCAGGTAGAAAGAGTAGCCCAAACAAAGAAGAGTCAAATATGAATGATTCTCAGGATTGGAATACATCGAATTCAACTCAAAATGAAGGAGTTATTCGTGGGTATCGCAATGAGAATTATGCAAATAATGTAACTCCTGGTTCTTCTGGATACTATGTTACTGCAGGAGTATATGGTGAATCGAGCAATGCAAATCGTATGGCGAAAAAGCTGGCTAATAAAGGAATTCAAGCCAATGTATTTAGAGATTCAAGAAACAATATGTTTTATGTCTATCTAATGAAATTTCCTAGTTATCAAAAAGCTGATGCGGCTAGATCTTCGGGTCTACGTGGACAGTATTCCGGGAAGCTATGGATCAAAGTAGTTCAATAAAAGGATATGCTTGGTAAATTAAGATCACTAGTTCTAGGATTTTTATTTTTTGGAACGTTTACAGTATGTAATGAATTAAATGCTGCTCATTTGGTAGGTGGAGAGATTACTTATACTTGTGCAGGTAGTAATAATTATCAAATAAAACTTCGTATTTACAGGGATTGTAATGGCGGTGGAGCATCATTTGACGCAAATGTTAACTTCACCGTTTTCGATGACCAGGGTAATGTTCTATTTAATCCATCTGTTTCTAAAGGAGCTACTATTCAAGTTCCAACAGCAACAGGTAATCCTTGTTTGACAATTCCACCAAATATATGTACGGAATATGCAGAGTATGTTCATACAATGAATCTTCCTGCTCGTTCAGGTGGTTACACAATTTCATATCAACGATGTTGTAGAAACGCGACAATTGCGAATATTGCTTCATCAGGTAAAGGAAATACTTATACCATTCAGGTGCCTTCAATGGATAATTGTAACAGCACTCCTCAATTCTCAACAGTTCCTCCAATAGTTCTTTGTAAGTCGGATGCGCTAAATATTGATGCTTCTGCAATTGATTCAAATGGCGATTCTTTATTTTATGAGTTTTGCGATATTCTAAATGGGGGTGCGTCATTTAACCCTTCACCGGCAACTGCTGATTCACCTCCTTACACTATCATCCCTTTCATTCTCCCCCAAACGAGTTCTATGCCCATTCCTGGGAATCCTGCTTTGTCAATAAACCCAAATACTGGCTTTATCACTGGCTCGGCAAATACTACGGGGCAATTCGTTGTGGGGATCTGTGTTTCTGAATATGAGAATGGAGTACTTCTTTCAAAGGTTCGCCGTGATTATCAGTTTAATATAACGAGCTGTATAAGTAATGTAGTCGCAGATATGTTAACGCAAATCGAAAAGCCTAGTTTGTTGTGTACGGGAAAAACAATGTCTTTTCAGGCTCAAACTTCGGGTGCTATTTCTTATTTGTGGGACTTCGGAGATACAACGACAACCTTAGATTCTAGTTCTTCTCCTTCTCCTTCTTATACATATTCAGATACAGGTCTTTATACTGTGATGTTAGTCATTAATCCAGGTCTTGTTTGTACGGATACAGTTTTTGAGGTATTTAATATTTATGATGAACCCGATTACTTGATTAAATATTCTGGAGAATCTTGTTTTGAGGCCCAAAATCTTCTTTTTTATGCGGAGGGTTCTACACCAATTGACGCCAGTTTTGAATGGAATTTTGGCAATCTCTCGAATACATTTGGAGCGACAGGGGATAGTGTCCCCTCTGTCTCCTGGTCAATCCCAGGCGACTATACGGTTCAAATGATTGTATCATCCCTTTTATGTCCAGACACCGTGTATGACACCATATCTGTTGTCCAATGGTCAGTGAACATTGACGCTGGAAACGATACTTCTATCGTGCGTAACGATACTGCTTATTTAGATGTAACATTTGGTTCTTTTTATGAATGGTTTTCAGATAAGCCTGTTTATTTTAATAATCCTCGCCGTCAAGATCCACAGTCATGGCAATACGAGGATTCCACGACATACTTTGCTATTGTAACTGATGAATTGGGTTGTAAGGGTATTGATACGGTAATGATCTATTGGCTACCTGAACTGAATGCACCAGATTTTTCAAATGTTCAAAATGTAATTACAGCTAATGCAGATGGGATCAACGATGTTCTTGATTTATCTGAAGTCTCTTTCGGAGAATCTTGTACCCTTCGAGTTTTAAATCGTTGGGGTGGTCAGGTATATCAACAAGAAAATTATAATGATACTTGGACAGGAGTTAATTCCAATGGAAACCATTTGCCGCCAGCTACATATTATATTCTCCTGCAATGTGGGAAAGAACTAAGATATTCTGGACCGATTACTATTATTGGGAGAGGTTTATAAAGTCTAATTATTCAACTTTAAATGTTATGAAAGTAAAAGTATTTTTAATCGTAATATCAATAGTTTCTTTGGTAAGTTCTAGTTATCATATTAACTCTGCAAGGCCAAGTGAAATAAGTTTTGATCAAAGGGCTAATATTAAAATTGGGGACCAGGCTCCTGAATTGGCTTTTTCTAATCCAGAAGGAGAGATTATGAAATTAAGTGATCTTAAAGGCAAGTTGGTTCTGATTGATTTTTGGGCATCCTGGTGTGGCCCATGTCGTAGAGAAAACCCAAATGTTGTTCGTACTTATAACAACTTTAAGAATAAGAAATTTAGTGTTGGAAAAGGTTTCGAAATATTTTCTGTTAGCCTCGACCAATCTAAGGATCGTTGGATAAAGGGTATTTCTCAGGATGGCTTGATATGGCCTAATCACGTAAGCGATCTTCGTGGCTGGAAAGCTCAAGGTGCTGCCATTTATGGAGTCAACTCTGTGCCCATGACTTTCCTTGTCGATGGTAAAGGAAAAATAATTGCTAAAGGACTCCGTGGGCCCGGGCTAGAAAATGCCCTCAAATCACTTCAGAAGTAAGTTTTTTCAGAGCAAAAACTCTGCCAATATGACACTTAGTTGTTTTTGGCAGACTGTTTGCTTTTTCGCCAATAGATATTTGATCCCACCATGGCAAAAGCAAAAAAAACATCGGATAAAGAAAAAGAGATAGAAGATCCGAAAATCGAGAATGAAATATTAGATTCAAAAGTTGAAGAGACTGCTTTAATTTCTCCCGAGGAACAGATACATGAGCTTAAGGATCAAAATCTCAGATTATATGCTGAGTTCGAAAATTTCCGAAAAAGGAATGCCCGAGAGAGACTTGATCTTATGACGACTGCCAGTGAGAAGGTGATTAAAGTGATTTTACCTGTTGTAGATGACTTTGAGCGAGCATTGAGAAACTTTTCGGAGGATTCTAAAGAAAGAGAAGGCTTAGACTTAATTTATGCAAAACTCACGAGCATTCTAAAGATTCAAGGATTAAATCCTATGGATTCTACTATTGGTTTGCCTTTAGATGTGGAAACTATGGAAGCTATAACTACTATTCCGGCTCCTTCTGCAGAGATGCAAGGAAATGTCATCGACGAAGTTGAGAAGGGTTATATGTTGGGCTCGAAAATAATTCGTTACGCTAAAGTCGTAGTGGCAGATAGTGCAAAATAATTATGGGACAAAAACGAGATTTTTACGAAGTATTGGGTGTTAACAAGTCATCATCCGGGGATGAGATTAAAAAAGCCTATAGAAAATTAGCAATTAAATTTCATCCAGATAAGAATCCTGGTGATGATGCAGCTGAAGACAAGTTTAAAGAGGCTGCTGAAGCCTATGAAGTTTTATCGAACTCAGAGAAAAAGCAAAAATATGATCAATTTGGTCATCAAGCTTTTGGTCCTGGATCTGGCGGTTCTGGAGGTGGGATGAACATGGACGACATATTCAGTCATTTTGGTGATGTTTTTGGAGGTAGTGGCTTTGGTGGCTTTGGTGGAAATAGTAGAGGTGGCGCGCTTCGTGGTGCCAATTTAAGGGTTCGTGTAAAGCTAAACTTAGCTGATATCTCTGCTGGTGTTGAAAAAAAGATTAAAATTCGCAGAGCCGTACCTGCAGATGGTTTAACATTCAAAACTTGTACTGTTTGTAATGGTTCAGGTCAGATATCTCGAGTTCAAAATACTATTCTTGGTCAGATGCGCACTGCAAGTGCCTGTAGCGGTTGTAATGGATCTGGGAAAATGATTAACCAAAGGCCAGATGGAGTGGGTGCGGACGGTCTCGAGAGGGTTGAAGAGGTAGTAAACGTAAAAATTCCTCCTGGTGTTCAAGATGGAATGCAATTACGAGTTGCTAACAAAGGTAATCATGGTCCGGGAGGAAGTGGAGCTGGTGACCTTATCGTATCAATTGAAGAAGAAACGCACGATTCATTAATTAGAGAAGGACAACATTTGCATTTCGAATTGTATGTTTCTTTTCCGGATGCAGCGTTAGGCACAACTGTTGAGATTCCAAGTGTAAATGGAAAAGTTCGGATGAAAATTGACTCTGGTACACAAAGTGGGAAAACCTTGCGATTGAAAGGGAAAGGTTTGCCTAGTGTAGAAGGTTATGGCATTGGCGATCTTTTGGTCCATGTTTCCGTGTGGACTCCAAAATCTGTAACGAGTAAAGAAAAATCACTTTTAGAAGATCTTAACCAGTCTTCAAACTTTCAACCTAATCCAGGGAAATCTGATAAAGGTTTCTTTGAACGTGTTCAAGACCTATTTAATTAATACGCTCAATGTCTGCTCCTAATTTCTTTAGACGAGTATCAATTGCTTCATAACCTCGGTCAATCTGTTCTATGTTATGGATTGTACTTGTTCCCTCAGCACTTAGTGCAGCTATAACAAGAGCTATTCCGGCGCGTATGTCAGGAGAAGACATAGTTGTAGCTCTTAATGGCGATTTTCTATCCAGACCTATAACCGTTGCTCTATGCGGGTCACACAAAATAATCTGTGCTCCCATATCAATTAGCTTATCTACAAAAAATAAACGGCTCTCAAACATTTTCTGATGGATTAGAACAGATCCACTAGATTGCGTTGCAGTAACAAGTATTATACTTAAAAGATCTGGAGTAAAGCCTGGCCATGGGGCATCACTAATCGTCACCATCGATCCGTCTAGATAAGAGCTGATGGAATAATTTGTCTGTTTTGGAACATGAATATCATCACCAATTATCTCTAGTTTAATACCAATTTTTCGAAATGTATCCGGAATAACACCAAGGTGTTGTACTCCGGCATTTTTAATTGTTATATCACTTTGAGTCATCGCTGCTAGTCCTATCCAGGATCCGATTTCTATCATATCGGGTAAACACCTATGATCGGTACCATTAAGTTTTTTAACACCCTTTATCTTTAACATGTTACTGCCAATCCCATTAATATCAGCACCCATTCTGACAAGCATGTTGCATAGTTGTTGAAGATATGGTTCGCAGGCAGCATTGTAAATTATTGTTTCTCCGGGAGTTAATACTGCGGCCATTACTATGTTTGCAGTGCCGGTTACAGAGGCTTCATCTAAGAGAATATAAGCGCCTTTAAGTCCAGAAATGGGTGCCTCTACTCCATAAAAATTTGATTTTTCTTCAAATTTAAATATTCCTCCAAGCTTCATGAATCCTAGAAAATGTGTGTCGAGTCTGCGGCGGCCTATTTTATCGCCACCTGGTTTTGGAATATAGCCTAATCCAAATCTAGAAAGTAGGGGTCCAACTAGCATTATAGACCCTCTTAATGAAGATCCTTTTTGTTTGTAAATATTTGATTCTAAAAATTTTAAATCTATATTTTTAGCACAAAATGTATAATCGCCATGACTATTTTTAACAACTGAAACTCCAAAATCCTTGAGAATTTCTATTAGTTTATTTACATCTAAGATGTCAGGGATATTAGAAACTCTAACTTCTTCTTCTGTTAAAAGAACTGCACATAGAATTTGAAGTACTTCATTCTTAGCTCCTTGGGGTTGAACATCTCCATGAAGTCTATTTCCGCCTTTTATTTTAAAACTAGCCACTGAATTACGATTTAGAACGTGGAGTAAAACTCCCTTTTCTTTTGAATTGAGGTTTTTTCTTCTTTTTTAATTTGGTGTTTAACGGTGCATTTTGAGATATCACTCCTTTAGCAACGGTTAAAATAGCATCTTTGAGTCCTAATTTTCCGCCCGATAATGTTCTTAACTCCGAGAATATAATCGAATCGTCTACATTGTCTTTATTCCAGGATAAATATGCACGTTTCATTTGATTGGCTATATCAAATTCCATTGCATCTCTTTCGGGACTAGGGTCTATCTCTGAAACAGTCTGTATCATTGTCTGGAGAACATTCCCATAATACCTATGAGTACGACTCTTTTTTGGGTAGGGGACTATTTCGGGACGTTCACCAAGCTTTTCTTTGGTTAACACAGGGTAAGGACTATCCACTTCTAAATCAAATTCTGACATGACAAAAAGATGATCCCAAAGTTTGTGTCGATAATCTGGATTATCTCTCAGTTTGGGATTGAGGTTGCCAATGACATCAACAATGCTATTAGCAACTTTGGTTCTGTGCTCTCGATCTGAAAGTGTTGAGCAATACTCAATCATTGATTGAACATGCCGGCCATACTCAGGCATTATAAGATGCTTGCGATCCGTGTTATAGTCAAGGGCAAGTGCCGCGATTTTGGTTGTATCCATTATTTAATTAATTGCAATTTAGCAAATTTTAGTAATAATTTTTTCTCTCCAGCATTATCAAATACAATTGTTGCTTTTTGATCCATGCTTTCACCTGTTATATTTGTTATTGTACCCGTGCCAAAACGTTCATGGAGTATCCGCTGTCCAACTTCTAAGTTATTATTGTATTCTTCTTTTAAGTCGTTTGAAACTGTAGAACTTCCAATCGGTTTAAGATTAGCAGGGCGTACAAACTTAACAGTATTTATAGGTGTTTTTTTTGATGGTTTTTTAGAATAATTTTTGCTGTTCGAAGGTAGACTAAATGAATCGTTTATTTGTTTCGATCTATTTTTAGATAATTGGTATTCAGGGATATGAATATCCAAGTACTCTCCATCAATCTCGTCAAGAAACCGACTGGGTTCGCAATCAATAAGTTTCCCCCAGCGATATCGAACGTGCGAATAAGTTAAATAAGCTTTCTTTTTTGCTCTTGTTAAGGCAACATAAAATAAACGTCTCTCTTCTTCTAGATCACTTTGGGACCCAATACTCATCATAGACGGAAAGAGGTTTTCTTCAAGACCAACCACAAACACATTTGGGAATTCAAGTCCTTTGGCCAAGTGGATAGTCATCAAGCTCACCTTAGGCCTTTCGTCTTTCTCCTTTCGTTCTGCGTCAGTTATGAGAGCTATATCCTCCAGATAGGCGTCAATACTTTGATCTCCATCTTCAATTTGTTTTTGTTCTTCAACAAAATCTTTTATGCCATTTAATAATTCTTGAATATTTTCATATCGACTAACTCCTTCAGGTGTTTTGTCATCATTTAAAAATTTAACTAGACCACTTGCCCGGGCTATGTGTTCCATAATGTCAAAGGCATCTTTTTGGGAGCTTAAAATCTGGAAACTTAATATTAAATCACAAAATGATAAAAGTTTTTCTTTCGTTGGTTGGTTAATTTTTATTTCCCATTCTGAGGCGTTTTTTGCAGCTTCCCACAAAGATGTACTGTGTTTATTAGCGCATATGCTTAAACGCGCCAAAGTGGTTTCACCAATTCCTCGAGCTGGAAGGTTTATTATTCTTTTAAAAGCTTCGTCGTCTTTTAAATTTACTACTAGCCTAACATACGAAATTAAATCTTTTACTTCTTTTCTTTGATAAAAAGACAATCCACCAAAAATCCTATAAGGAATATTTTTTCTCCGAAAGGAGTCTTCAAATGCTCTAGATTGAGCATTGGTTCTATATAGAATTGCAAAGTTGTCAAAAGGTTGATGTTCTCGAATGTTTTTTTCCCAGATGGTCTGTGCTGCATAATTCCCCTCATCTGAATCGCTAACACTTTTATGAATAACTATTTTTTCTCCCAAAGGATTTGCTGTCCAAATGTTTTTTTCTAGTTGTTCTTTGTTATGTTTGATTAGAGAATTAGCTGCGTTCACTATACATCCTGTACTTCTATAATTTTGTTCTAGTTTAAAAAAATTCGCATTATTGTAGTCTTTCTGGAAATTTAAAATATTTCTGATGTTTGCACCTCTAAAAGCATAAATGCTTTGAGCGTCATCGCCAACAACGCAAATATTTTCGAATCTACTAGCTAATGCTTTGATAATTAAGTACTGGGAGTGATTGGTGTCTTGGTACTCATCCACGAGTATGTATTTGAATCTTTCTTGATATTTTGCTAAGGCATCAGGGAATTTCATAAAGAGCTCATTGGTCTTTAAAAGCAAATCGTCAAAATCCATTGCTCCAGCTCTAAAGCATTTTTCCATGTATGCAGAATAGACATCTCCAAGTTTTGGAATTCTAGCTGAAGCATCTGCTTCCTGTAATTCTAATCTGTTTAAATATGTTTTGGGAGTAATTAAGTTGTTTTTGTAAGAGGAAATGCGACTAGCAATAGTTTTTGTTTTGTAAATTTCTTTATCTAATGCCATTTGTTTTATTAGTTCCGAAATAACTTTTTTCGAGTCTTCGCTATCATAAATTGTAAAGTTCGAAGGAAAACCAAGCCGGTGGCCTTCTATTCTCAAAATTTTTGCAAAAACAGAATGAAATGTACCCATCCAAAGGTTTTTTGCGTCAGTGCTGCCTAAAACTCTTTCTATCCGATCTTTCATTTCACGGGCTGCTTTATTTGTGAAAGTCAATGATAGAATATTGAATGGGTCAACGCCTGAGTTCATTAAATGAGCGACGCGATATGTTAAGACACGAGTTTTTCCTGAGCCTGCGCCAGCAATGACCATTACTGGTCCTTGAGTGCATTCAACAGCTTCTCTTTGGACCGGATTTAAAGCTTGGAGATATTGTGACATGTTATAGATTTCAAAGATATGTTTTAACCACCGTGATAAAAAGTTTAAAAAAGGGATAAAATCTATGCGTTGAATGTTAGATAAAAAGATCTACATTTGCAGTCCCTTAAAAATTAAGGAGAAAGTTATTGTAGCGACGACAACCAAAACAATTAAGAAGAATGCCAACTATTCAACAACTCGTTCGTAAAGGAAGAGTGAAATTACAGAAGAAGAGCAAGTCAGCGGCGCTGGATTCTTGCCCTCAAAGAAGGGGTGTTTGCACCCGTGTTTATACAACTACCCCAAAAAAGCCAAACTCAGCTATGAGAAAAGTAGCTCGTGTAAGATTAACAAACGGTAACGAAGTCAATGCTTACATTGGTGGAGAGGGCCACAATCTTCAGGAGCACTCAATTGTACTCGTTCGTGGAGGGCGTGTTAAAGATCTTCCTGGAGTTCGATATCACATTGTCCGCGGAGCACTTGATGCCGCAGGAGTTGCAGGTAGAATGCAACGCCGATCGAAATATGGTACAAAACGTCCAAAAGCAAAAAAATAAAAGGAAACTATGAGAAAGACTCGTGCGAAAAAACGCCCACTCTTGCCAGATCCTCGGTTCAACGATCCTTTGGTAACCCGTTTCGTAAACAATTTAATGTATGACGGTAAGAAGTCAACTTCTTATTCAATTTTTTATGATGCTATTGACCTAATATCTTCCAAATCTGAGGAAGCTAACGGGCTTGAGCAATGGAAATCAGCTTTGACAAACGTCATGCCGCATGTAGAAGTGCGCAGTCGTCGTGTCGGTGGTTCTACATTTCAGATCCCTCAACAGATTCGTCCAGAAAGAAAAATATCTCAAGCAATGAAATGGTTAATTGGTTACTCCCGAGCTCGCAACGAAAAGAGTATGGCAGCAAAACTTGCAGGCGAAATAATGGCTGCGGCAAAGGAAGAAGGCGCTGCAGTTAAAAAGCGCATGGACGTTCACCGTATGGCTGAGGCTAATAAAGCTTTCTCTCACTTCCGATTCTAAATATATATTTTAATGTCAACACGCGATCTTAAACATACTCGGAATATTGGAATAATGGCCCACATTGATGCGGGTAAAACCACTACGACTGAACGTATTTTATATTACACAGGAGTTTCTCACAAGATAGGTGAGGTTCATGACGGAGCCGCGACAATGGATTGGATGATTCAAGAGCAGGAGCGTGGAATTACAATTACATCTGCAGCTACAACTTGTTTCTGGAGATTTCCTACAAATCAGGGAAAAGATTTAAATAATACTGAGGAGTATAAAATAAACATTATTGACACTCCAGGTCACGTTGATTTCACTGTTGAAGTAGAAAGGTCCCTAAGAGTGTTAGATGGTGCTGTCGCTTTATTGTGTGCGGTGGGAGGTGTTCAGCCTCAAACTGAAACAGTTTGGCGTCAGGCAACTAAATATAATGTTCCTCGTATTGCATTTGTCAATAAAATGGATCGTACCGGAGCTGATTTTTTCAACGTTGTTCGCCAGATTGATGATAAATTAAAAGGACATCCAGTTCCACTTCAAATTCCTATTGGTGCAGAAACCGAATTCAAAGGAGTCGTTGACTTGATCGATAATAAGGCCATAATCTGGGATGATGAAACCCAAGGTATGACATTTGAAGAGGTTGAAATTCCTGAAGATCTTGTGGAGACTGTAAAAGAATATCGTGAAAAGCTAGTGGAATCTGTTGCTGAATTTGATGATACTCTTTTAGAAAAATTTTTCGATGATCCAGATGCAATTACTCGCGATGAATTAGTTTCTGCAATCCGTAAGGCTACTATAGCTCAGAAAATTACTCCTGTTCTTTGTGGGTCCGCGTTTAAGAATAAGGGTGTTCAAACTATGTTGGATGCCGTAATGTCATTTATGCCTTCCCCTCTTGACGTTGAAGGTATTATCGGTACAAATCCAGACACAGATGAAGAAGAGATGCGAAAGCCTGATGCTAGTGAGCCATTTGCTGCGTTAGCCTTTAAAATAGCAACTGATCCGTTTGTAGGTCGTTTGTGCTTTTTTCGGGTCTATTCCGGAAAAACAGATGCAGGATCTTACGTAAAGAATATTCGAACTGGTAATAAAGAACGCATTTCCCGGATATTTCAAATGCATTCTAATAAACAGAATCCCATCCCCTTTATAGAGGCTGGTGATATTGGAGCGGGAGTCGGTTTTAAAGATATTAGAACCGGTGACACATTATGCGATGAAAAGAGACCCATTGTGTTAGAATCGATGACTTTCCCTGAGCCCGTAATTGGTTTGGCAGTTGAGCCTAAAACTCAGGCAGATATGGATAAAATGGGATTGGCTCTTGCTAAACTAGCTGAGGAAGATCCTACTTTCCGTGTTGCTACTGACGAGGATACTGGTCAAACTGTGATTTCAGGAATGGGAGAGTTACACTTGGACATTCTTGTAGATCGAATGCGCCGTGAATTTAAGGTTGAATGTAATCAAGGTGCTCCTCAGGTTCAGTACAAAGAAGCCCTCACTGCTGAGACATCTCACCGTGAGCAATACAAAAAGCAAACAGGTGGTCGTGGTAAATTTGCTGATATTGATTTTAAAATCGGCCCTGCTGATGATGATTTTGAGGCAGGTGGATTGCAATTCATTAACAAAATTAAAGGAGGAAACATTCCTCGCGAATTTATTCCTGCTGTCGAAAAAGGTTTTAGAGAAGCTATGACTAATGGTCCTCTTGCTGGATATGGAGTTGACTCGATGAAGGTAACTTTAGAGGATGGTTCTTTTCATCCTGTTGATTCAGATGCTTTGTCCTTTGAGCTTGCGGCTAGACTAGGTTTTAGAGAATCAGGTCGAAAAGCGAAGCCAGTTATTCTTGAGCCGTTGATGAAAATTGAGGTTGTAATGCCGGAAGCTTCAATGGGTGACGTTGTGGGTGACTTGAATAAGCGAAGAGGTCAAGTAGAAGGAATGGACACCAAAGAGGGTGACTCAGTTGTTCATGCAAAAGTTCCTCTTAGCGAAATGTTTGGCTATGTCACCACATTGCGTACCATCACCTCTGGTCGCGGTAGTTCATCCATGGAGTTTAGCAATTATGCAGAAACACCGAAGGGTATTTCAGAAGAGGTAATTGCAAGTGTACGAGGTAGTAAATAATTGTTGACGATCCTATGAGCCAAAAAATAAGAATAAAACTCAAATCCTATGACCATATGTTAGTGGACAAGAGTGCAGAAAAAATCGTGAAGACTGTGAAGAGTACAGGTGCTGTTGTTAATGGCCCAATACCTCTTCCAACGCACAAGCGTATTTATACGGTATTGCGTTCACCTCACGTTAATAAGAAAGCGCGCGAACAGTTTGAACTTAATAGTTACAAGCGTCTTTTGGATATTTATTCATCATCCAGTAAGACAATTGATGCTTTGATGAAGTTGGAGCTGCCTAGTGGTGTGGAAGTAGAAATTAAAGTTTAACTCAGAACCGTAAAATATCATGCCTGGACTAATTGGCAAGAAAATCGGAATGACCAGCATCTTCGACGCGGATGGTAAAAACTACCCGTGCACGGTCATCGAATTGGGCCCCTGTGTGGTCACCCAAATTAAAAGTAAAGATGTCGATGGTTACGCTGCCGTGCAGGTTGCGTTTGGCGATAAAAAGCGTCCAAACAAATCTGCCGTCGGTCATGCCAAAAAAGCTAATACCGTAGCAAAACAGAAGTACGTAGAATTTCGTGATTTTACGGATGATTCTGTCGCTTTAGGTGAAACATTGACTGTCGATATGTTCACGGAAGGTGAGTTTGTCGATGTTGCCGGGACCTCAAAAGGTAAAGGTTTTCAAGGGGTTGTTAAAAGACACGGGTTTGCCGGTGTTGGTCAAGCAACTCACGGTCAACATAATCGTTTACGAGCTCCAGGTTCTATCGGCGCTGGTTCTGATCCATCTCGTGTTTTTAAAGGCACTCGAATGGGAGGCAGAATGGGTAATGAAAGAGTGAAGGTTCAAAACCTTAAAGTTTTAAAAGTTGATTCAGAGCAGAATGTATTAGTGGTGAAAGGGTCTATCCCCGGTGCCCGTCAATCTGTGGTAATAGTTCAAAAATAATGGAAATAGACATTGTTAATCAAAAGGGTAAAGATATCGGACGAAAGGCGATATTAAGTGACGCTATTTTTAGTGTTAAACCTAATGAGCATGCTGTATATTTAGACGTAAAGCAATATTTAGCTAATCAACGTCAGGGTACGCACAAGTCAAAGGAAAGATCTGAAATTAATCGGACCACGAAAAAAGCTCATAAGCAAAAAGGTACTGGTGGGGCTCGTCATGGAAGTATGCGTTCACCTTTGTACCGTGGTGGTGGTACTGTCTTTGGTCCAAGACCTCATGAATACGGTTTTAAATTGAATAAAAAATTGAAGATGGTTGCTCGTAAATCTGCTTTAAGTATGATGGCCTCTGACAATCAAATTATGATTCTTGATAAGTTTTCGTTAAAGTCTCCAAAAACTAAAGATTACGCCACTGTTCTTGAGTCTTTAGGTTTTTCAGGAAAAAAATGTACTGTAGTGTTGCCTGAGTCGGATAAAAATGTATATTTGTCATCTCGCAATTTTGAGGGATCAAATGTTGTAACTGCTTCAGAATTAAATACTTATTCTATTTTGAATGCTGGCATGTTGATCCTCTTAGAAGGCTCAATCGAGAAAATTCAAAATGCATTAACTACAAAGTGATGGAAACTATTCTGATTCGACCTGTTATTACGGAAAAAGCTTCAGCGCAAGCGGAGAGCCAAAGCCGCTACACTTTTGTCGTAGCTAGAAAGTCTAATAAAGTTGAAATTAAAAAGGCCATCGAGGCTGCCTACAGTGTGAATGTAAAAAGTGTTCGTACACTTATCATTCCAGCAAAGAAGGTTGTGCGATTCACAAAAGCAGGAACGTTATCAGGTAGTAAGCCTGCTTATAAAAAAGCCATCGTTGACGTTAGTGCTGGTGAGTCTATTGATTTTTACGCTAATCTATAATTTATCATGGGCGTACGGAAATTAAAACCAATCACACCGGGACAGCGTTTCCGTGTTGTAAACGATTATGGTGTCATAACTGCATCTACCCCGGAAAAGTCCTTGACGCTTCCTAAAAAACGTAGTGGCGGTCGTAATGACACTGGTAAAATGACCATGCGTTACATGGGCGGTGGAGCAAAGCAGCGATATCGTGTTATTGATTTTAAACGTGAAAAATTTGGTGTACCAGGGATAATAAAAACTATTGAGTACGATCCAAATCGCTCAGCTTTTATTGCACTTGTATTTTATGCCGACGGTGAAAAACGTTATATTTTAGCTCCCAACGGCGTTGAGGTAGGCCAAAACATCCTATCAGGTACCGGTTCTCCCCCAGAAGTTGGAAACTCACTTAAACTTTCAGAGTTACCACTAGGTACTATAGTTCATAATATTGAATTAAGACCAAGTCAAGGAGGCATTATTGCTAGATCCGCAGGTGCTTTTGCTCAGCTTGCAGCAAGAGATGGTAAATATGCTACTCTAAAAATGCCTTCGGGTGAAACTCGTATGGTTTTAGTAGAATGTATGGCTACTGTAGGTGTTGTCTCAAACAGTGATCATCAGCAACTAGTTGGTGGTAAGGCTGGAAGGAGCCGATGGCTCGGTAGGCGACCCCGAACTCGAGGAGTAGCGATGAATCCAGTTGATCACCCAATGGGTGGTGGCGAAGGCCGCGCTTCTGGAGGACACCCACGTTCTCGTAATAGTATTCCTTCGAAAGGATTTAAAACTCGCGATCGCGTTAAGGAAAGCAATCGATATATTATTGAAAAAAGGAAGAAATAAGAAATGGCACGTTCACTAAAAAAAGGACCCTACATTCATTATAAGCTTGAAAAGCGTGTAATGGAGAATGTGTCCGCTAGCAAAAAAAGTGTGATTAAAACTTGGTCACGGGCGTCAATGATTAGTCCAGATTTTGTTGGTCAGACAATTGCAGTCCACAATGGAAAAACGTTTATTCCTGTATACATTACAGAGAATATGGTTGGACATAAGTTAGGTGAGTTTTCCCCTACACGTACCTTTCGTGGTCATGGAGGGAAAAAAGATAAGGGTAAAAGATAAGCTATGGGATCACGTAAACACAATACCGCATCAGTCATTAAAGAGGCTCGTAAAAACATTGCCTCGGCCAAATTAAATAATTGTCCGACGTCTCCTCGGAAAATGCGTTTAGTAGCAGATATGGTTCGAGGAATGGAGGTTACTAAAGCTTTATATGCTCTCAAGCACAACGGTAAAGAAGCTTCTATCCGTTTGGAAAAACTTTTAGTCTCAGCGTTGAGTAATTGGCAGACAAAAAACGAGGGTGTTTCTGTTGATGAAACGCAATTAATAGTACAGACCATTAGTGTAGACAGTGGGCGAATGCTCAAGCGTGTTCAACCAGCGCCTCAGGGACGAGCGCATCGTGTACGGAAGCGCTCAAATCACGTGACTATTGTGGTTGGGGAAGCAAATAATATTGAAAAAACTAGTGTAACTGAAGTTAAAGAAGTTCAATAATGGGACAAAAAGCTAATCCAATAGGTAATCGTCTTGGTTTTATAAGAGGTTGGGATTCAAACTGGTTTGGAGGAAAAAATTATGGAGATAGAATTGCTGAAGATGCGGCCATCAGAAAATATTTATATGCTAGGTTATCTCGTGCTAATGTTTCCCGGATAATTATTGAACGGACACTCAAGTTGGTTACAATTACTATTGCGTCCGCTCGACCAGGTGTGATTATTGGCAAAGGTGGTACTGAGGTTGAAAAGCTTAGAGAAGAATTGAAAAAATTAACAAAGAAAGATGTTCAGTTAAATATTCATGAAATCAAACGTCCTGAATTAGACGCAAAACTCGTCGCTGATTCTATTGCTCGTCAAATTGAAGGCCGTATTTCCTTTAGACGCGCTGTAAAGATGAGCATACAATCTACAATGCGTATGGGTGCAGAGGGGATTAAAGTTCAATTGAGTGGTCGACTTAATGGTGCTGAAATTGCTAGATCTGAAAAATTCAAAGATGGACGTACACCTTTGCACACATTTCGTGCTGATATAGATTATCACTGGTCCGAAGCTCATACTACATATGGCAGGATTGGAATAAAAGTATGGATAATGAAAGGTGAAGTTTACGGTAAGCGTGACTTGACAAATGTATTAGGTGTCACAGGAGGTAGACCGAATACTGGAGGTCAAGGTGGTAATCAAAAAGGTCGACCAGGTAATAACGATCGCCGAAATAGTTCGAATGATCGTCGTAATAATCGCAAAGCATAATTCGCAAAAAGAGATATGTTACAACCTAAGAAAACGAAATTTCGTAAAACCCACAAGGGTAAAATGAAAGGAAATGCACAACGAGGTGCTACTCTTTCCTTTGGAGAGTATGGTATCAAATCGATGCAAGAGGTTTGGATGACTGCGCGTCAAATAGAAGCTGCTCGTATTGCTGCAACGCGTTATATGAAGCGTGAAGGCCAATTATGGATAAGAATATTCCCCGATAAACCGATTACAAAAAAGCCGCTAGAGGTTCGAATGGGTAAAGGTAAAGGTAATGTTGAGTACTGGGCTGCTGTTATTAGACCTGGTCGGATGTTGTTTGAGTGTGATGGTGTTTCAAAAGAGGTTGCTATTGAAGCACTGAGGTTGGCTGCACAAAAGTTGCCTGTGAAAACAAAGTTGGTTACTCGTCGTGATTTAGTTACAAATTCTTAATATACAGCATTATGAAAATGAATGAGATCCGGAATTTAAGTGAGGAAGAGCTTTCAAAGCAATTTAGTGTTTTGAGCAATGAACTCTCAGATATGAAAATGAAAAATCGTATTAGTCCATTAGAAAACCCAATGAGAATTGCCAGTACTCGAAAGATCGTGGCGCGCCTTACTATGGAATTGGCTAATCGTAATTCGAAATAAGTGATGTTGATGGAAGTTAAACGAAATTTACGTAAAGAGCGAATTGGTGTTGTGACCAGTAGTTCTATGGATAAAACTGTGACTGTCAAGGTTTCACGACGTGTTAAACACCCCATGTATGGCAAGTTTATAACATATACTAATAAGTTTCATGCTCATGATGAGGCTAACGATTGTAATAGTGGAGACACTGTGAAAATTATGGAAACACGGCCGATGAGTAAGACAAAGGTTTGGCGGGTAATAGAAATTATAGAAAGAGCTAAATAAGATGTTACAAACAGAATCCCGTTTACGAGTTGCAGATAACACTGGTGCCAAAGAAGTTTTGGTTATTCGTGTTCTTGGTGGAACCAAACGTCGTTATGCAAGTGTTGGTGATAAAATTGTTGTCACTATTAAGCAGGCTATGCCATCTGGTAGCGCGAAAAAAGGCACTGTAGCTACTGCAGTTGTTGTTCGTACTAAAAAAGAAGTTCGACGTCCTGATGGATCATATATCCGTTTCGATGATAATGCTTGTGTTCTTTTGAACCCAACAGGTGAGATGCGCGGTACTCGCGTTTTCGGTCCTGTGGCTAGAGAGTTACGCGACAAGCAGTTTATGAAAATTGTTTCCTTGGCACCAGAGGTGCTTTAAGATTATAATATAAGATGGCAAAGTTTCATATAAAAACAGGGGATACGGTAATGGTAATTGCTGGTACTTCAAAAGGTAAGTCGGGTAAAATTATCCGGATGATTCCCAAACAGCAACGTGCTGTTGTGGAAGGTTTAAACATGGTTACAAAACATCAAAAACCGTCTGCAACAAGTCCTCAAGGGGGAATTGCTAAAATGGAAGCACCTATTCATATTTCTAACTTGATGTTGGTGGATGGTGCTGGTAATCCTACCCGTGTGGGACGAAAAGTTAATGAGAAAGGTGAAACAAATCGTTTCTCCAAAAAAACTGGTGATACTATTAAGTGATGGAACCAAAATTAAAAGTCGATTTTCATACTAAAGTTGTTCCTGCGATGAAGGAACAGTTTGGATACTCTCATGATCTTCAGGTGCCACGCCTAGAGAAAATAATATTGAGTCAAGGTATTGGTGCTGCTGTTTCTGATAAGAAATTGGTAGATTCCGCTGTTGAAGAAATGACCATTATAGCAGGTCAAAGAGCTGTTGCAACTAAATCGAAAAAAGATATTTCGAATTTTAAATTAAGAAAGGGAATGCCTGTTGGTGCAAGAGTAACTCTAAGGGGTGTGAAAATGTTTGATTTTCTTGAGCGTTTGCTGGTGTCATCATTACCCCGCATACGAGACTTCCAAGGGATTAAAGAAGGCTTTGACGGTAGAGGTAACTTTACTTTTGGAATTACTGAGCAGATTATTTTCCCAGAAATCGAGATTGATAAAGTAAGTCGCATATCAGGAATGGATATAACTTTTGTTTCTACTGCGAAGACAGATATGGAGTGCAAGGCGCTTCTCCAGCAATTTGGAATGCCTTTTAAGAAATAAAATATGGCCAAAGAATCGATGAAAGCGCGAGAGCGTAAAAGACAAGCGATAGTTGCTCGATATGCAGCAAAACGCGGCGCATTGAAAGATGCCGGTGATTATGCTGGATTGCAACGATTACCGAAAAACGCATCACCCGTTCGTTTACATAATCGTTGTAAACTAACTGGTCGCCCTAGAGGTTACATGCGCCAATTTGGTTTGTCTCGAGTGACATTTCGTGAAATGGCTTTATCTGGATTAATTCCAGGTGTTAAAAAGTGTAGTTGGTAATTTTTACAATACGAATAAGATGTATACAGATCCTATAGCAGATTTTTTAACGCGCCTACGTAATGGTGCAAAAGCAGGTCACCAAGTTGTTGAGCTTCCTGCAAGTAATGTTAAAGCCGAGATTGCGCGAATTTTGCATGATCAAGGCTACATATCAAGTTATAAAGTGGCATCCGATAATGCCCAAGGGACTCTCAAGGTTGCTTTGAAGTATGAAAAGTCTTCAAAGCGTCCTGTTATTCGAGGAATTGATCGAGCGTCAAGTCCTGGTCTCCGGAATTATAAATCATCTTCAAACTTACCTCGTGTAAAAAATGGCTTAGGGATTGCAATCATTAGTACATCGCAGGGAATGATGACGGATAAAGATGCACGCGCTAAAAATATTGGCGGTGAGATTATATGTTACGTTTATTAATAAGATATAGATAATGTCAAGAATTGGTAAATCTCCAATAGATATTCCTTCTGACGTTACCGTCAGGGTTCAGGATTCTGTTGTTACTGTAGAAGGTAAGGGTGGTACGTTAAGTCAAATGTTGACTGATGATATACGTGTTCTTATCAATGATAATGTTGTGACTCTAGAGCGTCCATCAGACTCTAAGACGCATCGTGCGGTTCATGGTCTTTATCGATCATTGATCTTTAACATGGTCATGGGAGTCAGTGAAGGTTGGACAAAGAAATTAGAGCTTGTAGGTGTCGGTTTTAGAGCTACCAACCGAGGTCAGGTTTTAGATTTAGCTTTAGGTTTTTCTCATAATATTAGTATGCAGATCCCATCCGAAGTAAAGTTAAATACGGTAAGTGAAAAAGGTAAGAATCCTATTATTGAATTGACTTCTCTAGATAAGCAGTTAGTAGGAATGATTGCTTCAAAAATTCGATCATTACGAAAGCCTGAGCCTTATAAAGGAAAGGGTGTTCGATATGTAGGTGAAATTGTTCGTAAAAAAGCTGGTAAATCTGCTGCTAAGTAGCAAAGTAAAGGATCATGGCAACAAAAAAAATGAATCGTAGACAACGCATACATATGCGGATACGCAATGTGGTGAAAGGAACTGATATACGTCCTAGATTGGCCGTTTATAGAAGTAGTAAAGAAATATACGCGCAACTCATCGATGATGTGAATGGTACAACCCTAGGGACTGCCACTTCATTATCAAAGAATGGAGAGGCGATGGTAGGAACAAAAATTGAGCGTGCATTCCAAGTGGGGAAAATAATTGCCGAAGTTGCAAAGGAAGTTGGTGTTGAAGCCGTTTCATTTGATCGTGGTGGTTACTTGTACCATGGACGTATAAAGTCTTTGGCTGATGGAGCGCGTGAAGCTGGACTGAAATTCTGATTTAGGATATGAAAGATAAAAATGCAAAAAAAGTAAAACCAAGTGGTCTTGAGCTTGTAGATCGTCTTGTTGGCGTTCAACGTGTTACTAAAGTCACCAAGGGTGGTCGAACGTTTGGATTTACTGCGATCGTGGTCGTTGGTGATGAAAATGGAATCGGCGGATATGGTCTGGGAAAAAGTAAAGAGGTTTCCGAAGCAGTCAATAAAGGAATTGAAGATGCTAAGAAAAATCTGTACAGATTTCCGATAGTAAAAGCTACACTTCCGCATGAGCAAGATGGAAAGTTTGGAGGTGCAAAAGTATTTCTTCGCCCCGCATCATCTGGAACTGGAGTTATCGCAGGTGGTTCTATGAGACATGTTCTTGAGTGTGTTGGCGTTCATGATGTTTTGGCTAAGTCAAAAGGCTCATCAAATCCACATAACTTGGTAAAGGCAACTTTTGAAGCTCTTCATTCCTTAAGAGATGCGAAGCAAGTGGCCCAGTCAAGAGGAATAACTGTTTCACAAGTTTTTAACGGTAAATAACCTAGATTATGGCACGTATTAAGATCACTCAAAAAAAGAGCGTTATAAATCGTCCGCCGAACCAAAAAGCAACTATGATTGCCTTAGGTTTGCGTAAGATCAACCAAAGTGTTGAAAAAGAAAACAACGCTCAAATAGCCGGAATGGTTCGCGCTGTTAACCATCTTGTTTCTGTCGAAGAAATTAAATAACTAGTAACTAAGAATATGTCACTTCATAACTTAAAACCTGCATCAGGTTCAACATTTACTAAAAAACGTCTCGGCCGAGGAGAGGGTAGTGGTTCTGCTGGAACCGCCGGGCGTGGTCACAAAGGCGCTAAGTCTAGATCAGGATACAGTAAAAAAATTGGCTTTGAAGGAGGCCAAATGCCCTTGCAGCGAAGGGTTCCGAAATTTGGATTCACTAACCCGAATAGGATTGAATATCGAGGTATAAATTTGGATACAATTCAAAAACTTGTCGATGAGAAAGCAGTCAAAGAAATCAATTTAGGGATCTTGATGGATAATGGTTTAGCTTCTAAACATGACCTTGTTAAAATAATGGGACGTGGTAAACTAAGCTCTTCTTTAAAATTTAATGTTCACAAGGTCACTGCTTCAGCTTCCAAAGGAATTGAAGATGCAGGAGGTTCTATTGAGATAATGTCAAAATTTGCAGAGAACATCAAAGGTTCAATTGACCCTAAGTCACCTGCTAAAGTAATTACTGAATAACATGAATCGTTTTATCCAAACCTTAAGAAATATCTGGGGCATAACCGAGCTTCGCGAGAAATTACTCTTGACGGCAGGTTTATTGCTGGTATATCGTTTGGGTTCAAACGTTGTTCTACCAGGAATAGATCCTAGTAGTTTAGAAAATCTTCAGAGTCAAGCCTCAGAGGGTTTAGTGGGCTTAATTAATGCGTTTTCTGGTGGTGCATTCGCCAATGCATCTATTCTAGCGTTGGGTATAATGCCATACATATCTGCATCAATTGTTATTCAGCTTGCTGGTTTGGCAATTCCTGCTGTCCAAAAAATGCAGAAGGAGGGCGAGTCAGGTCGACGAAAATTAAATCAAATAACACGATATTTAACGATCCTTATCGTGGCAGCTCAAGCTCCTGGATACATAACAAATTTGATTTATCAAGGAGTAAACATTACACTTCCTATGTCCACATTTTGGATTGTTTCATGGGTAGTAATCATAGCGGGAACTATTTTCGCGATGTGGTTAGGAGAACGAATTACTGAAAAAGGAGTTGGAAATGGTATTTCTCTGCTCATAATGATTGGTATTATTGCAAACTTCCCTCAAGCCTTTTTTCAAGAAGTGGCAACTCAACTTAGTCCGACGGGTGGGGGATGGATCAAGTTTTTGCTAGAAATTGTTGCATTGTATCTTGTGTTTTTATTCGCCATTGCTATCACTCAAGCTGTTCGTAAGGTTCCATTGGAATATGCGAAACGAGTAGCCGGAGGCAGTAGTAAGTCCTTAGGAAGGAGTTATCTTCCTATTCGAGTAAATGCCTCTGGAGTTATGCCCATAATTTTTGCTCAAGCTTTGATGTTTGTACCGTTGACAGTTGTTCAGTATGCAGGACTAGAAGGTTCTGGGGCAACTTGGATGGTAGATGTCTTTGGTAATATTCAGGGCTTTTGGTATAATTTTGTTTTCGCAATGTTAATTCTGATTTTTACATATTTTTATACAGCGATTCAAATAAACACTACTCAAATTGCAGATGATTTGAAACGTAATGGTGGCTTTGTTCCAGGTATAAAACCTGGAGAAGCTACTGGAAATTATATAGATGATGTTTTGGCTAAAATAACTTTACCTGGTGCAATATTATTGGCAACGATTGCTATTATGCCTTCTATTGCCATGACATTAGGAATTAATATGCAATGGGCACAGTTTTATGGTGGAACATCTCTTCTTATAATTGTTGGTGTTGTTTTAGATACATTAATGCAGATCGAGAGTTATTTGTTGAATAGTCATTATGATGGCCTCATGGAAGGTGGTCGTATGAGTGGCAGAAACACCTCAATGTAATGGCAAAGGAAGCAGGTATAACTCAAGACGGAACAATAACGGAGAATCTTTCGAATGCTATGTTTCGTGTAGAATTGGAAAACGGTCATGTGGTTACTGCACATATATCGGGTAAAATGCGCATGCATTATATCAAACTACTCCCGGGTGATCGTGTCAAGTTGGAGCTATCTCCTTATGATTTATCGAAAGCACGAATAACCTATCGTTACTAAATAGATTTGTTTTAAGAGTATAAGATTATGAAAGTTAGAGCATCACTAAAAAAGCGCAGCGCGGATTGTAAAATTGTCCGTAGAAAAGGTCGCTTATATATTATAAACAAGAAGAATCCTAGGTTTAAACAACGTCAAGGTTAATTTCATTTTAGAAAAAAGAAATGGCGAGAATAGCAGGTATTGACCTCCCGAAAAATAAACGTGGAGAAATAGGATTGACTTATATCTATGGTATAGGCCGATCACGCTCACGTGAGATACTCACGGAAGCAGGAGTTGATTTTAATGTCAAGGTCCAGGAATGGACTGACGATCAACTTCAAGAGATTCGTAACTATATCACTGATCATGTGAAGGTGGAAGGCGAATTACGCTCTGAAGTTCAATTGAATATTAAGAGATTGATGGATATAGGTTGTCAACGAGGCATCCGGCACCGTTTAGGTTTACCACTTCGTGGTCAACACACCAAGAATAATTCACGAACTCGAAAGGGTAAGCGAAAGACGGTGGCAAATAAAAAGAAGGTAACCAAATAATCAATTAACTGATGGCACAGTCTACTAAGTCGACAAAAACGACAAAGAAACGCAAAGTTAAAGTAGAAGCGGTGGGTGAAGCTCACGTGAGTTCTACCTTTAACAATATTATTATTGCATTGACGAATACCCAAGGGCAGGTCATATCCTGGTCATCTGCGGGTAAAATGGGCTTTCGTGGCTCTAAAAAAAATACCCCTTATGCTGCTCAAATGGCAGCAGAAAATGCTGCTACGCCAGCCCTAGAAGCTGGGCTCCGGAAGGTGAAGGTTTATGTTAAAGGTCCTGGGAATGGTCGTGAAAGCGCCATCCGGAGTTTAAACAATAGTGGAATAGAGGTTTCGGAAATAGTAGATATTACACCGATGCCTCACAATGGTTGTCGTCCACCAAAGCGACGTCGAGTATAATATTTAAATTGAAAGAAAGAAATGGCACGTTACAGAGGTCCCCTAACTAAAATTGCACGTCGATTCGGAGAACCAATCTTCGGTCCAGATCGTGCCCTAGAGAAGCGTAACTATCCTCCGGGACAGCACGGTTTTCAGCGCAAGCGCGGAAAAAAATCAGAATATTCTGTTCAATTGTTGGAAAAACAAAAGGCAAAATACACTTATGGTATTCTTGAGCGTCAGTTTAAGAACTTGTTTGATCGAGCCTCTCGATCTAAAGGAGCTACTGGTGAGGTGCTTCTCCAGTTGTGCGAAGGCCGTTTAGATAATGTTGTTTACCGATTGGGAATTGCCCCGACTCGCCGTGGTGCTCGTCAATTGGTCTCTCACCGTCACATTACAGTGAACGGAAGTATTGTTAATATTCCTTCTTTTCATGCAAAACCGGGTGACGTTGTTGCTGTGCGTGAGAAATCAAAAACACTAGAGATAATTTCAGCTTCACTTTCAGGTTCTGCTCATCAATATCCTTGGATAGAGTGGAATGAAGCGACTATGTCTGGTTCATTATTAAGCGTCCCTCAGCGTGATATAATTCCTGAAGGCATCAAAGAGCAACTCATCGTGGAACTTTATTCAAAATAAGATTATGGCTATCCTTCAATTTCAAAAACCTGAAAAGGTTATCGTTAATTCAACAACAGATACACACGGTCAATTTGAATTCCGCCCACTCGAACCTGGTTATGGTTTAACGGTTGGAAATGCTCTTCGACGCGTTTTACTCAACTCACTTGAAGGTTTTGCCTTCACTTCTGTGCGCATGTCCGGAGTCAATCATGAATTTTCTACTGTGAAAGGTATAGTAGAAGATGTAACAGAGATAATTCTGAATTTGAAGCAAGTCCGATTAAAGCGTCAGATCGACTCGTCTGATTATGAAACTGTGAAAGTTAATTTATCCGGCAAGGAGGAATTGACAGCAGGAGACTTGGCTTCTTTCATGACTTCTTTTCAGGTTTTGAACCCAGACTTAATCATTTGTCATTTAGATTCATCTGTGAATGTTGAATTAGAATTAACGATTGAAAAAGGTCGCGGTTATGTTCCTGCTGAGGAGAATAAGAAGCTTGATAGTCCCCTTGGAACTATTGCTTTGGATTCGATCTATACTCCAATGAAGAATGTTAATTATAAAATTGAAAATTTCAGAGTAGAGCAGAAGACCGATTTTGAAAAATTGATTATGGAGATACATACTGACGGTAGTGTGACTCCGCAGGATGCCCTGACAGACGCTGCTCAAATACTAATTCAACATTTCTTATTGTTTACTGATGAGAGAATGATCGCGGACGTAGCTCCAATTCAAGAGGTTGAAAGTTATGATGAAGAAGTCATTGAGATGCGAAAGCTATTGATGAAGGCTCTGACCGAGCTAGAGCTTAGTGTTCGTGCTTTAAATTGTTTAAAGGCTGCGGAAGTTGAAACTGTTGCGGATTTAGTTTCATACACAAAGGCTGACTTGATGAAATTCAGAAATTTTGGAAAGAAATCATTAACAGAGCTTGAGGATCTTGTTGTAAACCTAGGTTTGTCATTTGGGATGGATACTAGTAAGTATAAACTCGATAAGGAATAATAATAAAATGAGACACGGTAAGAAATTTAATCATTTAGGTCGAACAACCTCTCATCGAAAGGCGATGCTAAGTAATATGGCCTCCTCTCTTGTTGTTCACAAGAGAATAAATACAACTGTTGCTAAGGCTAAAGCGCTAAAGAAGTATGTGGAGCCACTGGTCACTAGATCAAAAGTTGATAGCACTCATAATCGACGGATGGTATTCAGCCATCTTCAGAGTAAGGAAGCCGTTACTGAACTTTTTAAAGAGGTGTCAATTAAAATAGGAGATCGTCCAGGAGGTTACACGAGAATTATACGAACTGGTAATCGCTTAGGTGATAACGCAGAAATGTGTATGATTGAGTTAGTCGATTTTAATGAATTGTACGGTTTTGACGAGAAAAAAGAAACAAAGAAGGCTACAAGACGTCGTTCTAAAAAGTCAGAGAATGAGAAAAATCCGACTGATTTGAAAGATGAGTCTAAAAAAGGAGATGACTCCTCAATTATCGATAGCATAGAAAAGGAATAGTAATTGACTCTTGAAATAATGAATTGTCAACTAACTTGCAAAGGATAAGGTGCCCCCTTATCCTTTTTTTATGTCAATAATAGTGTGAAAATAAAATGAAAAAAAAGGCCTTTGTTCTTTTGGAAGACGGCACCATATTTCATGGGAGTTCAATTGGTTTAGATGGCACAGTGACTGGTGAGATTTGCTTCAATACTGGCATGTCGGGTTATCAAGAGATTTTCACAGATCCTAGTTATAAGGGGCAATTAATGGTTACTGCCAATGTTCATATCGGAAACTATGGAATCGCTGACGAAGATTCAGAGAATGATCAAGTTCAGATTTCTGGACTGATTATGAGAAACTTCAGTGAATTTCAATCTCGACCTAGGTCTAATGGTAAAACATTAAAGGAACTTCTGAAGGCCAATGATATTGTTGCGATCTCAGATGTAGACACAAGAGCTTTAGTCAAACATATACGGAATAATGGCTCGCAGAATGCACTAATAAGTACTCGTGCCGACGAAATAAGTTCCTTGCGACATTTGCTTGATCAAACACCATCAATGGTCGGATTAGAGCTATGCTCGCATGTTAGTACTGTTAAACGATATTCCTTAGGGGATGAGAATTCAGATTTTAAAATTGTAGCCCTAGATCTAGGTATTAAAAAAAGTATTTTGAGTTGTTTGGTGAATCTAGGTTGTCATATTATTGTATTTCCCTACGATACTTCATTCAAAACTCTACACGCCGAAAATCCTGATGGCTATTTTCTGTCAAACGGTCCCGGTGATCCATCTGCTTCGCCAAAGATAATTGAGATTGTAAAACAGATTATCGTTTCAGGTATTCCAACGTTTGGAATTTGTTTAGGGCACCAAATGATTGCTCTGGCCTCAGGTTTGACGACTTATAAAATGCACAATGGGCATAGAGGTATCAATCATCCTGTGAAGAATTTATTGACGGGGAAAGGAGAGATTACTAGTCAGAATCATGGTTTTGCTGTCTCAATGAAGGATTTAGAGTCTATTTCAAATGTAGAATTGACCCATATTCATTTAAATGATGAAACTGTTGCGGGCATATCTCGTAATGATTTCCCGGTATTCAGTGTTCAATATCATCCTGAGGCTTCACCTGGTCCTCATGATTCGCATTATCTTTTTCAGGAATTCATTGATCTTATTAAGTCAAAATAATAATTTAAAAATCTAAAGAAGATGCCTATAATTACTGCTATTCATGCTAGACAAATATTAGATTCTAGAGGTAATCCAACTGTGGAAGCTGAAGTCTATTGTGACGACGGTTCTTTTGGTCGAGCTGCTGTTCCTAGTGGTGCATCAACCGGGATTCATGAAGCTGTAGAAATGAGAGACGGTGATCTTTCTGTTTATATGGGTAAAGGCGTATTGTCTGCAGTCGAAAATGTCAATACAATAATAGCTGAATGTGTTGTTGGTCTTGAAGTCACTGATCAAGCCGAGATTGATTTCGCCATGATTGAGGCTGACGGGTCACCAAACAAGAGTAAATTGGGGGCGAACGCTATATTGTCAGTTTCTTTAGCTGCTGCCCACGCGGCAGCTCAATCATCGGACCTACCCCTTTTTCAGTATTTGGGAGGTGTTACTGCAAGGACATTACCTGTTCCCATGATGAATATTATTAATGGCGGTGAGCATGCAGATAACTCTATTGATTTTCAAGAATTCATGGTGATGCCAGTCGGAGCTGAATCTTTCAGTGAAGCACTAAGAATGGGTACTGAAATATTCCATAACCTTAAACTTCTTTTGAAGGAAAAAAAATATAGTACTAATGTTGGAGACGAAGGTGGGTTTGCTCCGGATATAAAAAGTAATGAGGAAGCTCTGGAAATAGTTTTGGAGAGTATTCGTAAAGCGGGCTATGTGGCTGGCGAAGATGTTTTTATCGCTATTGATGCTGCCATGAGTGAATTGTATGATAATGAGTTAGAGAAGTATACTTTTAAATCTTCCCAAAAGTCTCTATCCTCAGATGAAATGATCGACTTTTGGGCAGATTGGGTAGAAAGATACCCGATAATTTCAATCGAAGACGGCCTTGCGGAGGATGATTGGTCCGGTTGGTCAAAACTGCATTCGTTACTTGGAGATAAGGTCCAATTAGTAGGTGACGACCTTTTTGTGACAAATGTTAATCGAGTTAAGCGTGGTATCGAGGAAGGCTCCGCTAATTCAGTTTTGATAAAAGTGAATCAAATCGGAACCTTAACTGAAACTATTACAACCGTTCAAAAAGCCCAGCGAAATGGAATGACTTGTATTATGAGTCATCGCTCAGGTGAAACTGAGGATACAACTATTGCTGATTTATCTGTAGCATTAAATACAGGTCAAATAAAGACAGGGTCATCATCTAGATCCGATCGTATGGCGAAGTACAATCAACTAATCCGTATTGAGGAAATGTTAGGGGGAACTGCTGTTTTTAATGGCAAAAATTTTAAATAAATAAATTCATGGATCGTATACAAGAATATTTTGCTGGAAAAATACCATCTGCACAGAATGAGATTAAAAGTTTTTTAGCCAGTCATGGTAATGAAGTGATGGGTGAGATAAAAGTGTCTCAGCTTTATCAGGGAATGAGAGGAATGCCAGCTTTGATTAGTGAAACTTCTAAATTGGATCCTGATGAAGGAATAAGGTTTAGAGGTTATAGTATTCCTGAACTTCAGAAATTACTTCCTAAATATCCTGGCGGTGAAGAGCCTTTACCTGAGGGTCTTTTTTACCTAATACTTATGAATGAGCTGCCCACAGATGACGATGTTAGGCGAGTTAGTAATAATTGGGCAAGAAGGGCAATCGTTCCTCCTCATGTTTTCAAGACTATAGACGCCTTGCCTTTCAGGGCTCATCCAATGACACAGTTTGTTATCGCTATAATGGCTCTTAGGACGGAGAGTGTCTTCGCTAAAGAATATGCTTCTGGATGTCCGAAATCAGACTATTGGATACATACATATGAGGATTCCATGAACTTAATTGCGAGGTTGCCTAGGATTGCAGCATATATTTATCGCAGAGCTTATAAAAATGATCAGCATATTGAGCCGGATACGAAATTAGATTGGGCGGGAAATTTTGCCCATATGCTCGGTTTTGACAATGAAGAATTTCGTGAGCTAATGCGCCTTTATATGACTATCCATAGCGATCATGAGGGTGGTAATGTCTCGGCTCATACGGTTCATCTTGTTGGATCTGCTTTATCCGATGCTTATCAGAGCTTTGCTGCTGGAATGAATGGGCTCGCAGGACCGCTTCATGGTTTAGCTAATCAAGAAGTTATAAAATGGACAATGGAAATGAAAAGTTCTATCGGTACTGAAGTTCCTTCTAAAGATCAAATTAAAGAATATTGTAATTCGACCTTGGCAAATGGAAAAGTAATTCCTGGTTTTGGTCATGCAGTTTTAAGAAAGACGGACCCAAGATATATGGCGCAGCGGGGATTTGCACTCAAACATATGCCTGAAGATCCACTTTTTAATCTGATTTCTAATATTTTCGAAGTAGTTCCTGATATTTTAGCGGCTACCGGAAAGGTGAAAAATCCATGGCCAAATGTTGATGCTCATTCAGGACAATTACTTATGCATTATGGTTTAGTTGAATATGATTTTTATACGGTCTTATTTGGTGTTTCAAGATCTATTGGGACAATGACTAATTTAATTTGGGACCGTGCCGTATCAATGCCTCTAGAGCGACCAGGGTCCATAACTACTGATCTCTTGAAAAAGAAATTTTTAGATTGAAATGAAATTATTTTGAAATATTTTTATTCTAGGAGGTGTTATTTATCGAAAGCGAAAAAATATTAACTACTTTTGCAATCCTTTTTAGTAAGCATTAATATAGGAGCTAGAAAGATTTTTTTTTATTCAAACTCTTCTAATTGGCGCTTCAGCCTATTTCCGATTGGAATACAAATTTTAAGCTCATGTCTGACGAGCAAAAAAAGGACAATGTCCTAGATGCTAAGGAAAGCACCAAAAAATCTGCGGTAACGAAAGCTGCGAAAACTTCTAAACTTGATGTTGTTGAATCTAACTCATCTTCTGATGATTCGGTAAAGAAACCAGCGGCGAAGAAACCAGCGGCGAAGAAACCAGCGGCGAAGAAGCCAGCGGCGAAGAAACCAGCGGCGAAGAAACCAGCGGCGAAGAAACCAGCGGCGAAGAAACCAGCAGCGAAGAAACCAGCAGCGGAGACGCCAATGGCGAATGAAAATATTTCGGAGGAGTTGAATTCTCCTGTTGAGGAAGTTGTTTTAGAAAATATTGATTCTGATAATTCTTTAAATAGTAATGCTGATTCTTCAAAGTCTAGTTCGAAAAAAGTCCGAACAGTAAAGGCCACACCTAAGCTTGAGGAATCTGTAAAAGAAATTGAGCCAGATCTTCAAGATGAAGATCTTGTTCTAGAAGAGGATCAAGAAGATCTACCATTTGATTGGGAAGCCTATGAGTCAACTTCGATAAAGCGATCTGATGATTTGATAGCGCTGGAAAAAATGTACGAGGATACCTTGATGACATCTGTTGAGCATACTCTTGTTTCTGGAGTAGTTGTGAATCTCTCCGATCGTGATGTCATCATAGATATTAACTCAAAGTCGGAAGGTGTTGTTTCATTAAATGAGTTCCGATACAATCCCGATTTGAAAGTTGGAGATACAGTAGAGGTTTTAGTCGATAAGCAAGAGGATAAATTAGGTCAGCTTGTTTTATCGCATCGAAAAGCGAGATCAATCAAAGCTTGGGATAGAGTTAATGAAGCATTTGATACAGAAGAGATTGTTCAAGGATTTGTTAAGTGTAGAACCAAAGGTGGGATGATCGTAGATATTTTCGGTCTAGAGGCATTTTTACCTGGGTCACAAATTGACGTCAAGCCAATACGTGACTATGATGTATATGTTGAAAAGACAATGGAGTTTAAGATTGTGAAAATTAATCACGAATTTAAAAATGTTGTAGTTTCCCACAAGGCCCTGATTGAGGCGGATCTAGAAGAACAGAAGAAAGTGATTATTGGTCAATTAGAAAAAGGTCAGGTTTTAGAAGGTGTTGTCAAGAATATAACAAGTTATGGTGTATTCATAGACTTAGGAGGTGTTGACGGATTAGTGCATATTACCGATCTTTCTTGGAGTCGTATTAATCATCCTTCGGAAGTTGTAGAGCTTGATCAAAAAATCAACGTTGTTATCCTTGACTTTGATGAAGCAAAAACACGAATTCAATTAGGTTTAAAACAGTTATTTCCTCATCCATGGGAAGCTCTAGACTCGTCTCTAAAAGAAGGTGACAAGGTCAAAGGTAAAGTTGCTGTTTTGGCTGACTATGGTGCTTTTGTAGAAGTGGCAAGTGGTGTTGAAGGGTTAATTCACGTTTCTGAAATGAGTTGGGGTTCGCATTTACGATCTGCCCAAGATTTCTTTACCGTTGGTGATCCAGTTGATGCTCTTGTGCTTTCAATTGACCGTGAGGAAAGAAAAATGTCCTTAGGGGTTAAACAATTGACACCAGATCCTTGGACCGATATTACAGCTAAGTATGTTCAAGGTTCAATCCATAAAGGAAAAGTTAGGAATTTCACAAATTTTGGAGTATTTCTTGAACTTGAAGAAGGTATCGATGGTTTGGTCCATATCTCTGATCTTTCATGGACGAAAAAAGTAAAACACCCTTCAGAATTTACTGCAGTTGGAGCTGAGCTGGAAGTTCAAGTATTGGATATCGATGTTGAAAATCGTCGCTTAAGCTTGGGTCATAAGCAAGTTTTAGAGAATCCTTGGGATAACTATGCAAGTGTATTTGAGCTTAAAAGTAGTCACAAGGGTGAGGTTAAGTCACCTGCAGACAAAGGTTTCAATATCTGGTTTGCTGATCAAGAACTTGAAGTGTATTGCCCTGCTAGACACTCTCTTAAAGAAGATGGTTCTTCTATTGGAGTTGGTGAGCAATTAGATTTTATAGTTATTGAGTTTAATTCTGATACCCGTCGTATTCTAGTATCTCATACACAGAACTTCAAGAATGTCCTAGATTCTAATGAAAAATCTGCTAAAAAGACTAAAGGGGGCGCAAAGAGTGCTGGTGTTAAAAATGTCAATGCTTCTGTCGAAAAAACAACTTTAGGTGATTTAGATAGCCTAGCTCGCTTAAAAGAGGAAATGGATAATAAAGCGTAGTTTAAAATCAAATTATTTTTTAAAGGGCTCTTCGTTTTCGAAGAGCCCTTTTTTATCTTAGACTAATGAAATTAAATTATTTAGTAAATTTCTTAGAGAATTGGGCTCCTTTAACTTTGCAGGAAGAATATGACAACTGCGGACTATTGGTCGGGAACGATGAAATGAAAGTTTCTGCCGTCCTTGTATCTCTTGAAGTAACCGAGGAAGTTATTTTAGAGGCTATTGACAGGAAGGCTAATGTTATAGTTTCTCATCATCCCGTCATCTTTAAGGCGGTGAATTCTTTAACTGGAAAAACCGAAGCAGAAAGATGCGTTATAATGGCCATTGAGAATAGTATTGCTTTATATGCTATTCATACAAACCTAGATAGTATCTATGGTGGCGTTTCATTTGCAATGGGAACAGCAATGGGATTATCTAACATGAAAATATTGGCCCCTAGAGATTCAAATTTATATCAGTTAGTAGTCCACGTACCTGCTGAGCATACTGATGCTCTCTCCAAGGCTCTTTTTCAAGCGGGTGCAGGGAGTTTAGGGAATTATGATCAATGTAAATTCTCAACGAATGGTAAAGGGAGTTACCGGCCTTTGAATGGGTCAAATCCTTATTTAGGCAATATTGGGAAAATACAATTAGTTAATGAGGAAAGGTTAGAGTTACTAGTTCCATCTTGGTCTAAAGGTGCAGTGGAAAAAGCTCTCTTTTTAAATCATCCCTATGAGGAGGTTTCTCATGCATGGTTTAAACTAACTAATAAATCATCTAACACTGGCTTTGGAGTTGTTGGAGAACTACCTAGTGCTTTAAAAGATGAGGAACTTATAGAAAAAATGAAATTTGTATATGGTGCTAAAACTATTAGGTACATTCCTTCGAAAGATAATTACATCAAACGAGTAGCTCTTTGCGGAGGAGCAGGTATAGATCTTTTATCCCTTGCAATAAAGTCTGAGGCAGATGCTTTTATCACATCAGATATATCCTATCATAAATTTTTTGATGCTAAAAAAGTCATATTTTTGGCTGATATTGGTCATTACGAGAGTGAACGGCATACAATTGAATTAATTGCTGATCACATTCGCTCGAAAATGACTAATTTTGCGGTCCTTACAACGGAATCAATAACGAATCCAATCATCACATCCTGAAATGGCTAAAAAAACTACTACATCAAAGACCATCGGAGTCGAAGAGAAACTTCGCTCACTTTATGATCTTCAAATTGTCGATCGTCGAATAGACGAAATTCGAAATCTGCGCGGCGAATTACCTCTAGAAGTTCAAGATTTAGAGGATGAGATCGCGGGAATGCAAACTCGATTATCTAAGGTACAAGAGGAAGTTTCTTCTGCTAAAACTGAAATAAAAGGCCATAAACAACTCATTAAGGCTTGCCAAGAGAAAATTTCTAAATATGAAGTACAACAAAAAAATGTCCGAAATAATCGTGAGTTTGATGCTATTGCAAAGGAGACGGAGTACCAAGAATTAGAAATTCAATTGGCGGAAAAGCATATCGGTGAATTTGAAGTTGTAGTCGAAACCCGAGGGTTGTTATTAACTACGCTCGAAGAGAAGCTAGCTGAGCGTCAAAGCCACTTAGAATTTAAAAAAGGTGAATTAGATACAATTATAAATGAAACTCAAAAAGAGGAAAAATTATTATTAGATCGTTCTGCCTCTTTAGCGTTAGACTTATCTGATGAACGACTCTTATCGGCTTATCATCGTATACGTTCTAAAGTGAATAATGGTCTTGCTGTTGTTTCAATTGAGAGGGGTGCCTCAGCTGGTTCATATTTTACGATACCGCCTCAACGTCAAATGGAAATTGCTCAGCGTAAAAAAATTATGATTGACGAGCATTCTGGTAGAATTCTTGTTGATCCTGATCTAGCAAATCAAGAAGAAGAAAAAATGGCTAAAGAAATTGCTTCTCTTTCTTAATTATCTCTTGGAAATGACTTATTAATCTTTATGACAGATGTAAAGAGGCTCGTTTTTAGGTAAGGAATAACGGATAACTTCTTCTGTGGATAGAGATCTTCCTAAAATTATGGTTTCAACTCGAAAACCAATGGATTCCAACCTTTCAGGGTAGTCTTCTCCATAGAGCCTTACATGATCATATTGTAGAAAACGCCTTTCTCTTTCTGCTGGGTCTTCTATTGAAGGGTCTTCGTCTGTCTTTTTAATTCCATCTACAAATGGCACCTGAAAAATACCCCATCCTCCGGGTTTCATAACTCTATGAAGTTCACTCAAACACTTCAAATCATCTTTTACATGTTCTAGGACGTGATTACAGAAAATGATATCAAAACTATTATCATTTAATGGAATACTGTGCAAGTCAAAGTGCATATCTGCTAATGGAGATTCTATATCTCCAGAAGTGACTTTAAGGTTTGGTAGTTTTTTGAATCGATAATGAAAACATTGTTCAGGAGCAATATGTAATAAGTGATGCGGAGCAGTAAAAAAATCTGTGAAACGCTGAAGGTAGAGATAAAGTAGACGGTGTCGCTCCAATGAATTTGTACCGGGACTCATGGCATTCTTTCGAATTCTTCCACCATAGCCGTAAGGTAAGAATTTTCGATATTTCCGATTGTCAATAGGATCTGTAAAATTTGATCCAAAATATATAACCGGTCCAACTATACGCATTATTGAGCTAATACGGATAAGCCAGGGTCTAGGTATCAACTTTAGAGCTAATTCAATCATTTTATTACTATATCTTTTTTAATAACGCCAAGAGCATCGTATATAAAGTCAAACGTAGATAATATTTCTGGCCGGCCATCTATGATGGCGACGTCATGTTCAAAATGTGCGGATACTTTTTCATCTCCAGTAACAATACTCCAGCCATCTTTTAGTTGACGCACACGATGTGTTCCAAGGTTAACCATGGGTTCAATGGCTAAGACCATACCATCTTGCAATAGTTTACCAGATCCTCTTTTTCCATAATTTGGAACTTGGGGATCTTCATGTAGTTTTTTTCCTAAACCGTGTCCCACTAATTCTCGAACGACGCCGTAACCTTTATTTTCACAATGCCGTTGGATTGCATTGCCTATATCTCCAATTCTATTTCCCCTACGCATAGCTGAAATCCCTTTATAAAGAGATTCTTTCGTAACATCTAATAGTTCTTTAATGTCGTTTGACACCTCACCTACAGCAAATGTATATGCATGATCCCCATAGAATTCATCATAAAGAACTCCGCAGTCAATGGAAATTACATCACCTTCTTTAAGTGGTTTATTTGAAGGTATTCCATGCACCACTTCGTTATTTATTGATGTACACAATGTATTGGGGAATCCATACATCCCTAAAAATCCAGGTATTCCTCCATGATCTCGTATAAAAGCTTCTGCAAGATTATCTAAGTGAATGGATGTTACTCCAGGACTTATTTCTGTTGCCAGCATTCCAAGAGTTTTTGAAACCATTAGAGCACTTGTACGTATTCGCTCTATCTCTTCATTTGTTTTTAAAACTATCATAACTTAATGATCAAAGATTTTCCAGTCATTTCTCCAGGTTGATCAATTCCCATCCAATCTAAAATTGTTGGCGAAACGTCGCCTAAAACACCATTATTTAATTTGAAATCAAATGTTCTATTTGAGATCACATGAAATGGAACTGGCTGAGTTGTATGTGCCGTATTAGGGCTGCCGTCAGGGTTAATCATACAATCCGCATTTCCATGATCAGCGAGGATGAAAAAAGTATAATTATGTTTTAAGCCAATTTCTACAATTTTCTGAGTACAAGCATCCACAGTTTCAACAGCTTTAATTGCTGCTTCAATTTTTCCAGTATGCCCAACCATATCAGGGTTTGCAAAATTTAAGCAGATAAAATCCGTCGACTCTTTTTCTAACTCTGGTAAAATAGCATCGCAAATTTTCAATGCGCTCATCTCGGGTTGTAAGTCATATGTAGCGACCCTTGGGGATGGACATAAAATTCTTTTTTCATAGCGAAATTCTTCTTCTCGGCCTCCAGAGAAAAAGAATGTAACATGAGGGTATTTTTCCGTTTCTGCAATTCTAATCTGATTTTTACCTGCTTTTTCAAGTACCTCACCAATAGTATTTTTGAGGTTTTCTTTTTCAAATATTACTTGAATTCCGTCAAATGTTTTATCATATTGTGTTAGCGTGAAAAAGTCAGTTTTTAATTTTGACATACCGAAATCGAAATAATCTCGTTGACTTAGTGCTCTGGTTAATTGTCTTCCTCGATCTGTTCGAAAATTAAAGAACAAGACAACATCTCCATCGATAATACGAATGGGTTTTGTTTGTATTGGTAAAATAAATTCATCCGTCTGATCTAAGTCGTATGCAGATTGTATGGCATCGGAAGCACTCCCGTCAAATTTTCGACCTTCACCTAGCGTGAGGAGATTGTATGCTTTTTGAATTCTCTCCCATCTATTGTCTCGGTCCATAGCAAAGTACCGGCCGCAAATACTCACAACTTTCCCTGTCGTTCTGGCCATATGAGATTCTATATCATTTAAATAATTTTTGCCACTCTTTGGGTCTGTGTCGCGTCCATCAGTAAAAGCATGTAAATTAACATCTCTTAGTCCGTTTTCTGCAAATAGAGAAAGTAATCCTTTAAGATGGTTTACATGGCTATGAACCCCACCATCACTCACTAGCCCCAGTAGATGCAAACGTTTCCCCTTGGCTTTCTTAATTAAATTTTGGAATATCTGATTTGAGGCTATACTTTTTTCAGTTATTGCTAAATTTATTTTTGCTAGATCTTGATAAACAATACGTCCTGCGCCTAAGTTCATATGTCCAACTTCTGAATTCCCCATTTGTCCCTTCGGCAAACCAACGGAGATTCCTGAGGCTTGGAGTTGAGACGTCGCTGACTTTTCTTTGAGAGAATCAACAAACGGGGTTCGTGCTAAGTCTATTGCAGATACCTCAGGATTTTTGGCGATTCCCCAGCCATCTAGAATTAGTAATACAGATTTGCTCACGTAATTGTCCACTTGGTAAATGTACTTCTTCGTTAAATGTAAAAAGAGTAATTAGTTATAATCTGAGAATTCCATTAGGAATTTCAATAGGATCATTATTTGGCTGAAAAATGCGAGCAGACAGCTCACCTTTTAAAACATGTTTAATTCCATCTGACTCTATCCAAGAACCTTCTCGCAGCCCTAGGACAGGTGTCTCATTAAATTCATGAAATTCTTGAATTCTAGTTTGTCGGGTCTCACCTTTATGGGTCGTATTTGCTTTACCATCTATATAATGCGGATTAATATTAAATGGTACCCAATTAAAAGAATCAAATTTCGGAGGATATACTATCGGCATATCATTTGTGGTTCCAATGGTTTTACCAGCAATGTTGCTACCTGCTGAACTCCCCATATATGGTTTTCCTTCTCTAACTGATCTATCTATATGTTCATAGGTTTTGTTTTCTAATAATGTTTTAAGTAAAACAAACGTATTTCCGCCACCACAGAAAAAACCTCCAGCATTTTCTACAGCTTGTTGGGGATTATCGAAAGTTTGAATCCCTCTTAATTCTATACCCTGGGAATTAAATGCTGCAGCTGCAATTTGCGTGTATTTTTTTAATGATAGTCCTCCTGGTCTGGCGTAAGGAATAAATACTACTGGTCCATGAATATCTTTAAAATGACTGGTCCAAGCATCCTTGAAATAGCTTAAATAGGAATGCCCATGTATGGAGGAAGTTGAAGCCAATAGAAGTTTCATTCTTTAGATCTTTTTTTCTTTTTTTTGATTGGTTCGTCTACAGCTTTAATTTTTTTGTCAAATGACATGTTTCCATAAAAAATTGAATTAACTCCATTAACTTGTTGAGTCCAAACCATATGTATTCCACTTTTTGGATGGGCAACGATACCATTGTAATCTCCAAAAAAATGATCCGGTGTTGGGGAGAATGATTCTTCCAGGGCATGATGTTCCCAAGTTTTTCCGTTATCATAACTGTAAGTGTGATAAGCTTGTGTTTCCCAAGTAGTTGTATCTGTTTCACCATAAGCTATAATATGAAGAGAATTATTGCTGCTGTCGGCCGTGAACCAGGGCATGAAATGATGAATAACACCCTTTGGTGAAGGTATTTTTTCTTTTTTAGACCACGATTTTCCACCATCTATTGACGTCATATGAATCAACCATGATTTCATATCCGACTGCTCGCCAAATACTAAATGCAATTCTCCGTTTGGTAAGAATTGTGAAATTGGCATTCCATTTGCACGACCAAATCCTGGTATTTCTTGAGCCCAGCCTCCAACTTGAGTAACAATAGGTTGTTCGTTTTGTAGCCAAGTAATAGCTCCATCATCATTTGAACGATTCAACCAAATAGTGTCTTCAACACTCCATATTACAACAACACCTATAGACGGATCGACGGCAGGAATAGCGCCTTCTGTAGTCGCATCATCATCAATACAATCTCCTTCTTTTGAAGAAATAGTAATTGCTTGTGACCATGTTTCGCCTCGATCTATTGATTGAGAGTATCTAATTCTTGAGCGATACAGAGATTTATCAACCTCTCCATATTTGTCAAATTCAGTCCATGATACGTGGAGCACATTATTTTTATCAACGGCAATACCTTCCTTGTCTTGATCTTTTGGCGGATTATAGCCGATGCTACTTCCGCTGGTCCAATTTATTCCATGATCATCTGAATATTGTAGTACGATCCTGTCGAGATAGTCACCATCTTTTTTACCATTTGGAGTTGATAGATGAAGAAAATATACTCGGCCATCATTATCGTATTGTAAAATTGGATCTCCCCAAACACCAAATGGTGATTTTAAAGTTTGATGACTCCAATTCTTTGAATCTGATGCTCCATTTTGATTGGTTCTATGGATTTGATCTAATACAGATCCAGCAATGATTTCTTTCCCTATTGGGTTTGCTGATATACTTGGCTCACAAGCCCATTCATGTGGTTTATTTTGCGTGCTTAGCGGATAAGTTATCCATTGATAATTATCTACAATTTCTTTACTGTGATCTTTGGTAGTAATGTTTTGTCCTTTAGATTTAAAATTAAGAGCTATAAAGAATATTATGAGTATTGTTTTTAGAATTTTTTCCATGTCCATTTATTTCCTGGTTTTATGCCCAATTTTGAGCTTGTTCCTCCTGGTATCTCTAAAATAAAAATTGCTGGACCAATTGATGGTAGAGGTCTTTCATTCATAGGTTTTGCATTCTCTTGTATACTCACAACTTCTTTTTTTTTGTTGATGTAGATTATATCCAATGGCAAATACGTATTTTTCATCCAAAAACTTTGATTCTTTTCTTCCGGCATAATAAATAACATTCCCATGTCTGCTTCCATAGTTTTCCTCCACATCATACCTATCTGAACCTCATTGTTAGATTCTGCTAATTCTAGTCGGAATGAAGCTATTTCATCACCATTTGAGTCAGAAAAAAAGCCAGTTCCTTCCTCGGAAAAAGTTGGTTCAAATGTTCTGTCTCGGAGATTTTCTGAAATATTAGATTTTTGGGGACTCAAGGATGGAGCTATTTGAGTATATAAAAAGACACATAGCGCAAGAAATATTAATAATTTTCCTAAGTTTTTAATGAGGTTTTTTTTCATTTTTTTAAGAATGAGTCCGAAATGATCTAATTATAAGATAGAGCCCAATCAAAACAAGAGGAAGACTTAAGATCTGTCCCATATTAAAATCAAGGCTAGCTTCAAATTGTTTTTGATTTGCTTTTAAGAATTCTATGGCAATTCTAAAACCAAAGATTAAAATAAGAAAAAAGCCAAATATTCTTCCGTGATATTCTAATTGTCTTCTTTCTCCAAATATAAAAAGAGTCAAGAAAATCATGAAATATCCTATAGCTTCAAATATTTGAGATGGAAATCTTGGGATTCCATAAAGTTTAAGCTTATATCGGCTATCCCCAATGGGAGTGAAATATGCATTTTCAGGTATATAGAGATGCCTGTTATCCTTACTTTGTCGGTTAAACAGTGGCATCATGTGAACTTCAAGAAGAGATTGTATAGCTCCAATTGTAACACCCTCGGCAGGGGTTATAATCATTTCATATTCTGGTAGATCTAAGCTATCAGTACTAATATGGTTATTATTATAGTGGAATTCAGTTTTATCTATTGCATAGGAAAAGTATGAATCGAAGTAATCCAATACCGGTCTCAAGAAAACAGTTTCAGTTGAATGATTTACTGGGTCACCATAAATTTCGGAATTCGTAAAATTACCTACTCTAATTAAAGCTCCAGCTAAAGCAACTGCAATCACAACACGATCCATTAGCCACAAAAAACTATTTTTTGTCTTTTGTAAATTTGTTTTAGAGAAATAATAAAGTGCTAAAGGGATCACTATTGCTGCGCCATGAGATGCTAGACCGCCTTTCCAGGGCATAAAAATCTCTCCAATATTAAGTCTATAATACGCCCAATCATAGAAAAAAACATGGCCCAGTCGAGCACCAATTATTGTGGAGATAACAGTGTATACTAGTAAATTATCAAGAATTTCCTGTTGCAATCCTTCTTTTTGAAAATAGCGTTTCATTAAGTAGAAACCACCTAGGAACCCAGTGAAAAATAGTATTTGATAATAGCGTAGGAAAAGCGGTCCAATTTCAAATCCTCTTTCTGCAGCCCAAGTTAAAGTCAATAACATAAAACGAAGATAACTAGAGTAGATTAAATTTGGACCTACATATATTTTCCGAAAACATAATTAAATCAATAAACTCAATTAGTAATATGTTTATCTGGGTTTTTTTTTATTGGATCATATCCATATGTACCCCATGGATGACAGCGCAAAATTCGCAGAAGAGATAGCCATCCACCTTTAAGAGGTCCCCACTCATATATCATTTCAGTCGCGTAGGAGGAGCAAGATGGGGAGTGGCGGCAAGATGGCATTGTTAATGGCGAAATAACAAATTTATATATTCCAATCAAAAATAGTAATGGAAGACTAATTAAGAACTTAAGTATAATCATGACCTATAGAAAATTGACTTTCATCTGCTCCGTCTTTCAGGTGAATACCTCCGGAAGCTAGTCTTTTCCTTATGTCATCACTTTTATTCCATTCTTTTTTATCTCGAGCATCTTTTCTAGCATCAATGATAATTTCCATTGCCGACTCTAATGCAGTTTTATAAATATTGGAGTCGCCTTGATATTCACTGGTTAATCCTAAAACATCTTCCATCCATATATCCATATTTTTAGCAAGGATGGATGCTCCATTATCGCCTAGAATAGTCGGATCTTTTGAATCACTTTGAATTACTTTAACAGCTTCGAAGAGAATTGCAATCAACTTAGGGCTATTGAAATCGTTATTCATAGCGGACTCACAAGAAGCATTCCAAGCTTTTACATCAAAACTTCCATTTTCATGTCCGGATTTTGATCGATTTTTTAAAATATCTAAAGATGTTTTTAATCTGAAAAAACCTTTATCTGCTGCTTGAAGGGCTTCGTCACTAAAGTCTAAAATTGATCGATAGTGAGCTTGATGAATGAAGAAGCGTGCCGAATTTGCAGAATATGATCTGCTTAGATGAGGAGATTCACCACTTAATAATTCTCCTGGAAGAAGCACGTTACCCGTAGATTTTGACATTCTTTTGCCATTCAGAGTGAGCATATTTGTATGTAGCCAATTATTTGCCCCTTTTTTACCATTTGCTCCATTGTTTTGCGCTATTTCGCATTCGTGATGTGGAAATTTCAAATCCATCCCTCCACCATGAATATCAAAACAATTGCCAAGGTATTTTGCGCTCATGGCAGAGCATTCAAGATGCCATCCAGGGAATCCATCACTCCAAGGGCTGGGCCAACGCATAATATGTTCTTTCGAAGCTTTTTTCCAAATAGCAAAATCCAATGGAGAATGTTTGTCTGATTGACCATCTAGGGCACGTGAACCATGGATTAGATCATCGATATTCCGGCCGGATAGTTCGCCATAAGAATTATTCTTATTGTAGTGGACAACATCGAAGTAAACTGAACCATTAGCTTCATAAGCAAATCCCGTTTTTAATAATTTTTTTGCTATTTCTATTTGCTCGATGATATGACCTGTTGCAGTAGGCTCTATGGAAGGGGGCAAAGCATTAAATGCTCTCATTACATCATGGAAACCACGGCTATAGCGTTGTACTATTTCCATTGGCTCAAGACTTTCAATTTTCGCCTTTAGACCAATTTTGTCTTCGCCTTCGTCAATATCATCAACTAAGTGACCTACATCTGTAATGTTTCGGACATATCTTACTTGATAACCTAAATATTTTAGGTATCTAAATATCAAATCAAAGCTCAAGAAAGTTCTTACATTCCCAAGATGAACATCGCTGTAAACCGTAGGCCCACATACATACATGCCAACTTTTCCTTTTTTGATGGGAGAAAATGTTTTGAGCTTTGAACTAAGGCTGTCGTAAATATGTAACTTTTGCATTTTAATCACCAAAATCAGTTTTTAACTTACTGTAAGTTAAGAACGATGTCTTTAATTCATCTTCATTTTTAAATCTTCCACCATATTCTACGGTGACTGTACTTGAATCAATATCACGGATCCCTCTGGCATTAACGCACAGATGCTTTGCGTCAATTAATACAGCTACGTCATCAGTACCCAAGGCCTTTTGAAGAGCTGCACTGATTTGGCGAGTTAAGCGTTCTTGAACTTGAGGTCGTTTTGCATAAAAATCAACTATTCGATTCATTTTGCTCAACCCTATGACTTTATCTTTTGAGAGATAAGCAATGTGCGCACGCCCAACGATAGGCATTAAGTGGTGCTCGCAGGTTGAGTAGACCACGATATTTTTCTCAACAAGCATTTCGCCATACTTATATGTGTTCTCGAAAGTATTTAAATTTGGAGTTCTAAGAGGATTTAATCCACCGAAAGTTTCTTCCACATACATTTTTGCAACTCTTTTAGGTGTTCCTTTAAGACTATCGTCGTTGAGATCCATGCCAAGGGTTTCCAAAATTCCTTCCATGTGTTTCTCAATAATGAGGATCTTTTCGTCATCACTTTTATCAAATGCACTGTCTTTTAGAGGCGTATCATAACTGTGGCTGTGGTGTGAGTTATCTTCCTCTGATCTGCTAGGCTCCATACTTTTATAGTCTTCAGTAAATATTTATAAATGTTTAACAGCTGATAAATGCAATTGTTGACATTTTATTATTTTTTATTGAAAATAAAATGAGGTTGCAAAAGTACGGATGATTCAAATAAAAAAGTACTTTTACAGCCATGAAATCTTCTATAATTATCACGGGTACAGGATCCGTCATTCCAGACGTGGTTGTTCCAAATAGTGCATTCCTTGGTCATGATTTTTTAGATGAAAATGGAATTCCATTTGAGTATGCAAATGATGTAATTATCGATAAATTTCAAAAAATAACTGAAATTTCTGAACGTCGTTATGCAAAGCCAGGCCAAACTTCCAAAGATTTGGCTGCCGAAGCAGCTTTAAAAGCTCTCGAGGATTCTGGATGGGATAAAGAGGATTTAGATTTATTGATTGTAGGGCATAATTTTGGCGATATTGAGAACGGTTCTAGGATTATTGACCAAATGCCTCCTCTTGCCTCAAGAGTTAAACACATAATGGGAATTGAAAATCCTAATGTTGTTGCTTTTGACGTTTTGGCGGGTTGTCCTGGGTGGATTCAAGGTGTTATAATTGCTGAAGCATATTTAAGAAGTGGGATTGCAAAGCGTGCTCTGGTTATTGGTTCTGAGACTCTATCAAGAACTGTAGATAAACACGATAGAGATTCTATGATTTTTTCCGATGGCGCGGGTGCTGCTTGTTTTGAACTTCAGGAAACGAAATTGGAAAAGGGAATTCTAGGAAGAGCTGCTGCTTCTTACACAAAAAATGAAGTTTATTTCTTAAAATCAAATCCTTCAAATAATCTAAAATTAGACCGAAAAGAGAAGTTTCTAAAGATGAAAGGACGTAAAATCTACGAGTTTGCAATATCCAAAGTTCCAGATGCGATGAAGGCTGCTCTGGATAATGCGGGAGTTCATCTATCAGAAGTCAAGAAGATTTTTATGCATCAGGCAAATGCCAAGTTAGATCATTCCGTCGGTGAACGTCTTTTTAAACTTTATAGGATGAAACCAAATTTAGATGTCGTGATGCCAATGTCAATTCAATGGGCGGGCAATAGTTCTGTCGCAACTGTTCCTACTTTGTTGGATTTAGTTAGAAAGGAACAGTATATGGGGCACAAAGTTGAAGAAGGAGATGTTTTACTTTTTGCATCTGTAGGCGCTGGTATGAATATTAACGCTTTTGTTTACCGCGTTTAGATTTTAATGTTCTTGCAGATTATGAAGAAATTCTTTTGACGATATTTTAAATTGTCACTTCCTTCTCAAGCGGGAGTATTGATTATAAAGTTATATTGAATGAAGGTCCTTGGCCACTAGATTATGGCTTTAAAGCTGTTCTAAAATATTCTGTTTAATCCTCCTCTTATGTATGGCGAGCCCGATTTAATTGCCTGCATCTCTATTTTTTCAATAGAATTAATAATTCTCTTTAACTTAGTTTCAAGTTCTGGTATAGCATCCTCAACAATTCTTAATTGCTCTTTCATTGTTGAAGTTGGTTCTGATCTCATTCCAAATGAGCCCCAAGTAGCCATCGAAAGTCGCTCGCTAAGACCTGGGAGCACTTCAAATTCGTGTTGCGAAATATCTTTATCGCCTTTCATCTCTGCAAGGATTGTTCGTAAATCTCGCTCAAGAATAAGTATTGTCTCTAGATCTTTCAAGTTGCTTTCTGGCGTCATTTTAAGAGCCTCCTTAAGCTTTTTTGCGATTTCTGAAGTTTCATTTAAGCTCATATCTAATCTATCGTATTTCCTTAAGACTCCATTTGATCTCGATTGAAATTTTAAAAGTTCATCACCTAGATCAGGTAGAGATAGATTATTAAGATGCTTCAATTTAAAATTTTCGCTCAAAGACAAAGTGTCAAAAACCCCTTTTGAAAAACAGATTATTTGATAAGAGTAAGTTCCCGGGGAAGCGAAATGCGCACCTCTTTCAGGGGCATCTTTTCTACTGACATTTCCATCCCATGTATATCGACTGATTCCACTAGTGTAAGGCCTTTTTATTCGACGCAATGGAGTTCCATTTTCGTCACTAATAACTATAAGGAGGTATGGATTTATTTCATGTTTTTCTTTTCTTATGTCATTTACACTTGGATAAGAAATCTTTAACTGTCCTTTCTCTTTTTCTTGTCTCGTTGCTTTTAAACTTTTAGGTGCTTTTTTGATATTATATGTAAATGTCACGCCTAAGTTTGGATTCTTCGCCATGAAATATTCTGCTCCCATGAATCCTGGAGGTCCATAGCCGATAGGGCTTGCTTCATGAAAAAGAAGACCTGGTTTAGTTCGAAATGCAAAGACTTCTTTCTCCAAATTTTCTTCCGATAATTCTCTAAGAGGACTGTAATCATCTAATATGTAGAATCCTCTTCCGAATGTTGCCAGAATAAGGTCATTTTCTCGTCTTTGAATTTCAATGTCTCTAACGGCAACTGTGGGCAATCCAGATCCTAATTTCTCCCAATGCGCACCACCATCAATCGTAAAATATATACCAAATTCAGTTCCCGCAAAAAGTAAAAGGGGATTGATATGGTCTTCGGCTAAACTATATACGGACCCTCTTTTTGGGAGATCTCCAGAAATATTAGACCAAGTTTTTCCTTTGTTTTTACTCATAATCATATACGGTTTGAAGTCACCATTTTTGTGATTATTAAACGCGGCGTAGACGATATCGCTATTATGAAGTGACGATTTTATATCATTAACATATGTATTAGCCGGCACAAAAGGAAATTTCTCAATTTCTCTCCATAAACCACCATCGTTTTCAGTTACTTGAATCAAACCATCATCTGTACCTGCATATATTAAACCTTTTTGCAAACTAGATTCATGTAGTGCCACAATATTGCCATATATAGTTGTACTTCTATTTTTTGAAATGGCATCAATACTCCAAACTTTATTCATTATTGGCAAAGTGTTTCGATCGATTTGTCGAGTTAAATCATTAGATATAAATTTCCAAGAGTTACCTCTGTCTGTGCTTTTAAATATTTTATTCGCTGCAAAGTATAAGGTCTTATTATTATGTGGACTAATTATTAATGGAGCATCCCAATTCCATCTAAGTGCTTTTTCATTTGGTCCAGGTATCGGCTTTATCGGTACACCTTCGCCACTCAGTCTATCATAACGTTGAAGCCATCCGTATTGGGCTTGAGCGTAAACAATATTTGGATTTAAAGGGTCGACTTGAGATTCAAATCCGTCTCCGGTTTGAGTTACATACCAATCACTATTTACAATTCCTCTGTCATTAATAGTTCTGCTGGGCCCTCCCAAGGAAAAATTATCTTGAGTTCCACCGTAAACATTATAAAATGGACTTGCATTATCCGTAGTTACTCTATAAAATTGGGTGATTGGTAAATTAGATTTAAAGTGCCAAGAATTTGCATGATCCCAGGTTTCATATAACCCGCCATCACAACCAAGAATTAAATGTTCCTTATTAGCTGGGTCAATCCAGGCAACGTGATTATCTACGTGTTTACCATTTTCACCAAGTCCTTTAAATGTCTTTCCGCCGTCTTCCGACCACTGTGCATATGTATCCATACTATACACCGTATTAATGTCATGGGGAGATGCAAATAATTCAACATAATAATTTCCACTTGTTGAATGCTCACTTTGTTTTTTGAAACTCGCTCCTCTATTCTCGCTTTTAAAGGTCCCGTGGCCTTCAATCATGCAGTATAAAATATCTGGGTTTACAGGTGAAATAGCTAATGCAAAACGACCTTTATCATTGCTAGGTAGTCCATTATTTAATTTAATCCAGTTAACGCCACCATCTTCAGATTTATAAAGCTGACTCTCAGGACCTCCTGATACATAAGTCCACACTTTTCTTTGCCTTTGATGTGCAGTAGCATATAAAATATCTGGATTTCTTGGGTCAAAGTGTATTTCGTTAAATCCTGTGTGCTCTGAGACGTATAAAACTCGAGCCCAATTCTTTCCTCCATCTAAGGTCTTGTATATTCCTCGTTCTCCACCAGAATTCCAAACTGGACCATATGCCGCGACCCAAATGATATTTGAATTATTGGGATGAACCCTGATCATTCCAACATGCTCTGATTTTTCTAACCCCATATTTTCCCATGAGTTACCACCATCTTCAGATCGGTAAACACCATCTCCATATGCGACTGATCTTTGATTATTATTTTCTCCAGTACCAACCCAAATAATATTAGAGTTATTAGGGTCAATGGTTATACATCCAATTGAATAGGAGCCTTGGTTGTCGAATACTGGTTTGAAAGTGAGACCATGGTTAATTGTTTTCCAAACTCCACCTGATGCCGCAGCAACAAACCAATGGTCAGGATTATTTGGATCTACAGCCAAATCAGAAACTCTTCCAGAAGTTACTGCGGGTCCGATGGATCTCCATTTAAATGAATTGGTGTTTTGTCCAAAACTTGAAAAAAAAGAAAAAATAAAAATAAAAAGAAATGTGTTTGACTTCATTCTTCGAATATACTGCAGGAAAAAATTCAACGCAATACTTAAACTCTATGTTCCAAGCAATGCAGTTTGATGAGATGAAAAAGTTTAAGGCTCTCCCTTAATTGGTTGAAGTATGTCTCCTTTTCTTTGAGTATTTGATACAGTGTAGGGCCTCCAAGGATTCCATCATAAAATGAAGTAAGCCTATCCGGACTTTGAATTAAGCAACTAGCAAACAGTATGACGCAAAAAAGAGTGAAAATCTTATATCTCGTGATGGAGTACCTTTGGAGAAATATACAAGTAACAATTACAAAACCCACACCATTTTAAAATGGCAAAAAACCTTACACCTAGAAAAAACGATTATAGTCGTTGGTATAACGAGTTAGTTGTTCAGGCGGATTTAGCCGATAATTCCGGAGTTAGAGGCTGTATGATAATAAAACCTTACGGCTTTGCTATTTGGGAAGAAATTCAGTCTGAGTTGGATTATCGTTTCAAAGAAACGGGACACGTTAATGCTTATTTCCCGCTTTTTATTCCAAAAAGTCATTTTTCTAAGGAAGCAGATCACGTAGAAGGCTTTGCTAAAGAATGTGCCATAGTTACGCATTACCGGTTGAAAAACAACCCAAATGGACCTGGGGTTATCGTTGACGAAACAGCTAAACTGGAAGAGGAACTCATAGTTCGGCCGACTTCTGAAACAATTATCTGGAATACCTATAAGAACTGGGTTCAGAGTTATAGAGACTTACCCATTTTAGTTAATCAATGGGCGAATGTCGTTAGATGGGAAATGCGTACTCGCCTTTTCCTAAGAACATCGGAATTTTTGTGGCAGGAAGGTCATACAGCTCATGCAACTGAGGGAGAGGCTGTTTCAGAGGCTAGGCAAATGCTTGATGTCTATGGTGATTTTGTAGAAGATCATATGGCCATTCCTGTAATTAGAGGCACGAAGTCTGCTAATGAAAGATTTGCAGGAGCTCTTGAAACTTATTGTATCGAAACATTAATGCAGGATGGAAAGGCTTTGCAAGCTGGCACTTCGCATTTTTTAGGTCAGAATTTTGCTAAGGCTTTTGATGTTAAATTTCAAGATAAGAGTGGTCAGATGAAATATGTTTGGGGTACTTCATGGGGCGTCTCTACGAGATTGATGGGTGCTCTTATTATGACACATTCAGATGATAATGGTCTTGTCTTACCTCCAAAACTTGCTCCCATTCAGGTAGTCATAATTCCTATTTATAGAAATAATGACGAGCTCATGGAACTTGATAAAGTTGCTGAAAAGATTTTTTCAACTTTAAAGAACATAGACATACGAGTTAAATATGATAATCGGGATACTTATAAGCCTGGGTGGAAGTTCAATGAATATGAATTAAAAGGTGTTCCTATTCGTATTGCAATCGGACCAAGAGATTTGGAAAAGGGTACTGCTGAAGTTGCCCGCCGTGACACTCTTTCAAAAGAATCAGTCGTCTTAGAAAATCTGCCAAAGTACATAGAAGAACTTTTGTCTACAATTCAAAAGGATCTTTTCCAAAAGGCAAAAGAATCACGCGATTCTAGTATCCATATTGTGGATACGTGGGACTCTTTTGAGTTGGCACTTGATAAAGGTGGTTTTGTTTCAGCACATTGGGATGGAACTAGTGAGACAGAAGACAGAATTAAAAATAAAACTAAAGCTACTATCAGATGTATTCCTATTGATAATAAAAAAGAGGATGGTGTCTGTATTCTTACTGGCGATCAATCAAAGGAAAGAGTTCTTTTTGCTAGGGCATATTAGTTTTTAATACTAAACTTAGCTTTAATATCTCCTAATTGAAAAATTAGTTAGTTAACCATTGGAGCATTTTAACACGGAAAAAAAGGATGATTGCATTAAATTATATTTGCTAGTGACGAAATGCGGATTTTGTAATACATTTGCACACCAAAAATGCTTTTGGCCCGTTCGTCTAGCGGTTTAGGACATCTCCCTTTCACGGAGAAGATCACGGGTTCGAATCCCGTACGGGTCACAAAATTGAAATAAAAATATAGTTAACATTATTATGGCAAATCATCAATCATCAATAAAGCGGATACGTCAAATGCACAAAAGAAGTGTCCATAACAAGTATTACCACAAAACAGCTCGTAATGCTGTTCGCTCTCTAAGACTTATGACGGATGCTGCTGCCGCTGCTGTTCAATTGCCTTTGGTTTCTTCTGCCCTGGATAAACTAGCAAAACGAAATATAATTCACAGGAATAAAGCCTCGAATTTAAAATCGAGCTTATCTCTTCATGTCAACGGTTTAAAATAAGATTTTTATTTGAAAACATTAAAGCCGCTTTAGTCAAAGCGGCTTTTTTATTACGAAATAACTTCAAAGGATATTTTATTTGATGCCTTTTTTATAACACCACTTTTATTTTGGAGTTGTTTGGATTAGTGTAGCTTTGTTTTAAACAGGATGGTTATTTTTTTAGATTGCACATATGATTGCACATGTTGTTGGAGCTCGACCTCAGTTCATTAAACTCTTACCACTTTATACAGCCCTGAAAAAACTAGGCGCACATCAATGTATAATCCACACTGGACAGCATTGGGAGGAAGGGATGAGTGATGTTTTTTTTAAGGAATTTGGAATTAATCCTGACAAAGTTTTTGAATGGGATACTCCGTCACTTGGGGAAGCTATTCCTACTAAAGTGCTTAAAGCTATTAAGAATTATTTATTGACAATTAATCCTAAAACTGTAATTGTTTATGGTGATACAAACTCAACAATTACAGGTGCAGTGGCGTCAAAAATTGCTGGTTTCCCAGTGGCACATGTTGAAGCTGGCCTGAGAAGTTTTAATTCTAATATGCCTGAAGAGAGATGTAGGATACTCACTGATATTTTGAGTGATTGGCATTTTGCACCTTCTCGAAGTGCTCTATTACAGTTGAAACGAGAAGGTCTAGATAGAGGTGCAAAGCATAGCATTATCTCTGGTGATGTTATGGCTGATTTGCTTATCTCTAGACAACATGTGTCTCCTCAATCTAAAAGGATATTGGTTACGTTGCATAGAAATACGAATGTTGACAATGAAAAAGTCAGAGAAAAAATAATTTCTGCATTAGCCATTCTTTCTGAAGAGTATCAGATTCAATGGCCTATTCATCCAAGACTAAGAAGTTTGTTAGATATCAATAAATTGCCTCAAAACATTAATTGGTTGGATCCATTAGGTCGTAAGGATCTTATTAATGAACTTGAGAATGCAGAATGGGTAATAACAGATTCTGGAGGCTTACAGAAAGAGGCATATTTTTTAAAAAGGCCATGTATCGTTTTAAGGGCAGAGACAGAATGGAAAGAGTTAATTAGCACAGGGAGTTCTATTCTTATTGACCATGAAGAATTTCGCTCTTCAGAATTAATGGCACGATATATCAAACGTGTAATTAGTGAATTTAAAGGTGGTGAGTTTTCCCCGATTTATGGTGATGGAAATGCAGCTACTAAAATTGCAAACGCTTTGTGGTTAAATGTAGAAACAAAACCAAATTCAATTTCTTTAGAGGGGAATATAAAAGATAAACGTTTATTATTCGTAGGTGATGTAGTTCGGCGAATAACCGGAGTTAAAATTGATTGGAATGAAAATGGTCTTTCTTGGCCAAAAAGTAATCTTTGGGATTCAAGAGAATCTATGGAGCTATGGACAACTAATAGTGATTTTCATACTCCTAACAATAAACTTGATTACCTAGCATTGATTGCTTTCGGAGCCAGTAGAAGTCAGGAATGGCATTCTTCAAGTCTCGATGAGCATGGACGTTATAAAGGTGAAAATTTTTCTCAAACTGTTTTAAAGGAAAAAATCCACGATGGTATTCCTGAATTACATCTCTTTGCTGAAAAATTTATTCAATATTATAGATCAGATTTTATTCTTGCAGATAGAGATCCTCCTCCTGCTACAATAGTTGTTGATGTTGATCACTTGTATGCTTTTAAAGGTTTCAGTTTTCTGCATAAGAAGCTTGGGTCTCTATTAGATATTTTAATGGGGAAATGGGCTCGGTTTAAAGCTCGTTTCAGCTTAATCGATCCATTTGATTCGACAGATATTTTTATTGCCCTTAGAGACTCTTATGTAGATGTTAAATTTCAGTTTTTTGCTTGGGTAGGCCCAATTAGAGGGGAGTGGGATAAGGGTCCAACTATTCATAGTGAGCAAGTTAAATTAGGTTTGAGGAATCTCTTTAAAAATTTTCCTAGTATTGGAATTCATCCGTCTTATTTGGGGCATGAGAATAACAAGTCTTGGATAAAAAAAGAAGCCGATATATTAGCTAATATTGTAGGGCAAAAAATTGTACGTTCAAGGTTTCACTATTTGCGTATGAGCATCCCAAATTCTTATCTAGCTATAGATGAGGCAAATATTGATGAAGATTGGAGTATGGAGTATGCACATCGACCTGGTTACAGGTGTGGAGTCGCTGTTCCAATACCTGTTTGGATGGGTGGCGACGACGGTGCTTTTAATGAATTTGGATTGCCTTATCGGTTATGGTATCCCGTCGCAATTATGGATCAAAACTTGATTAACCTGAGTTCTGAGGAAATAACTTCTTTTCTTAAGGAATGGACAGATTTAGCCGCACGGTATGGTGCAGGCCTTACGTTGTCTACTCATTGGCGATTATTCGGACCTGAAATGAATATTGATCTTGAAAATATTAAATATTCTAACTGGGTTAGAGGGCTTAATGATTATCTAAAATCAACTTTATCATGAGGTGGGTTGAAGGCGATTGGACTAGTGAGTTTTGGGCTCGCTTATATAATGATTCGAGTAAACTATTTCCTTATGATACTGAGGGCTATGCTGATTCTATTGGTGTTCAATGGGGAGCTATTATTGCTAAAGAAATAGCTCTTCCAATTGCATATCGAAAAGTATTCGGATTGAAATCAGGCTATTTACCTTTTGGAATACAACAGTGGGGGCCTATCGGTAAATTAGCAGATGATACTAATGCTATTTACCAAGTTATAAATAGTATACCTCGAAATTTTACAAAAGTAGATATTTCTCTTCATTGTCCTCAAGATTGGAAAATGAAAAAAGATGGGTGGCACTTTAATAATTTTCGACTTCAGCGTTGGTCTATGGTTCCGAATTATGAGATTGAGCTGACAGATAATTATGAAAAAAATTATAACTTATTTAGTAAGCAAACCAAAAGAAATATTAGGTCATCATTAAAACACGAATTAAGTATATTTGAGAATGACACTCCAGATATTTTGCTGCAGGAATTTAGTCGTAATCAAGGAAAGCGTTATTCTATCCCTAATGGTTTCAACCGTCCTATTCGTCAAGCTATGTATCATCTTCTTCATAAAGGAAAAGGCGCTGTATGGACCGTTTATGGTCCAGGTAATTGTTTTCATGCTGGTGCTTTTGTGGCTTTTTCTGCAAATCGAATGGTCTTGCTTTTTAGTGCCATCTCTCAAGAAGGGCGAGAAAGTAACGCAATGACTTATTTAATCAATGAATTAATTTTATTTGGCTCCGGTCGATGGGATATTTTTGATTTTGAGGGGAGTAAAGAATCCGGCTTATCAAGATTTTATTCAGGTTTTGGCGCATCGTTATCGCCATATATAAGATATCAAAGATGGGCTATCCTGTAAGTTTTACGCAGATGTCTTATTTTGTTGCTTTGGAAGAGCACCGAAATTATGCTCGTGCTGCTAATGCATGTTCAGTCTCTCAACCTACGCTTAGTTCTCAGATTCAGAAGATGGAAGATTCCTTAGGTGTGACTTTGATCGACAGGTCAGCTCAGCCTCTGGAGCTGACAATAATAGGATTAAGAGTTCTTGGGCAAATCAAGACTATTTTAATTGAAACGATTGAATTAAATAAGATTATTGGGGCCTACGTGCTCCCCCTCAAAGGCTCTCTAAGAATTGGTTGGGTTTCTCTAGACCAACCATCATGGCTAGGTGAATCTTTAGTTCGTTTTGTTGAATTTAATCCTGGAGTTCATATTGAAATTGTAGACATTCATGCTTCTTTCAGTGATGAAAATATCCAAGATCTGAATCTAGATGCAATTGTTTCTTCTGGGTATCTAAAAACTATGGATAACAATAGTGATAATTTTTTATCGAAGGAGAGCTCTTTTATTTTAATTCCTGAAAATCACGAATTATTGGGACATGAGACTGTAACAGTTTCTGAAATTCGAAATTCCGGTGAGGTTTTACTGACAGTACATGCCCAAATGAAAACTATTTTACTCGAGAACGGCTTCAAATGCAACCCTAAGAATTTAAATCTTGCAAATGGTCACTGGAATACTGCTATAATTGCTTCGAGAAGAGGCCTTGGAATGCTATTTCTTCCTGAATCGGATATGTATAGACTAAGTTTCGATGAGAAAAACCGGTGCAGACCAATCGAGATTAAAGATTATTCTTTTCAATGGTTAGTTGAGTTTTTCCCTTCGGAAAACCTGCTTGCTTTGAAAGCTTTTTTAATCAGTTTTAAAAAGCTTTCTATAAATAGTTAACAATTTAAGAACGAAATAAAATTCTTTTTTAATAATAAATTTTGTCACCATTGAAAATAACTTTAGCTACTCAGAACGTTCATAAAATAAATGAAATAAAAAAACTTTTGCCTTCATATTGGCAGGTTTTAACTCTTGATGAATTGGGTTTTTCTAAAGAGCTTTTGGAAAGTGGAAAAACGTTGGAATCAAATGCTATCCAAAAGGCGAATTATGTTTTTGAAAAGACTGGAATACCAGTTCTTTCAGATGATAGCGGGTTAGAGGTTGAGGCTCTTTTGGGAGCTCCTGGCGTTTATTCAGCAAGATTTGCAGGTAAAACGAGGAGTGATGCTGCTAACCGGTTAAAATTATTAAACGATATGAAAGTAAAAAAAAATCGTAGAGCAAGATTTTGTACCGTCTTGGCTTTTCGAAATAAGGAAGGTCTTAAAATATTTAATGGTTCAGTGGATGGCAACATTAGCACTGTTGAATTAGGTGAAAATGGATTTGGTTATGACGCTATTTTTAAGCCATTAGAAGGTAATGGTTTGACCTTTTCTCAGATGATGAATCATGAAAAACAACTTTTAAGTCATCGCTCAAAAGCAATTCGAAAATGGCTTAATTGGATTCTTGACTAAAAATACTTATTTTGACACTTCCATACTTCCGATTATCAAAGCAGTTTGAATGGTCTGAAAAGTCTTCGTGCGATCCATGTTCTAATATGAAAACACCACCTTCTTTTAGTCTAAGAAGTGCTAAGTCTATTAGTTGCTTATAATTTTGAAAATCATAAGGGGGGTCCGCAAAAATAAAGTCCCATGATTGATTTTTTCGTTTTAAAAACTGTAGTACATCGCTTAACCTAGTGATGATTTCTTTATATTCTAGTTCCTTTGAAATCTTATTTACATACTGAATACATTTGATGTGATTATCAACACTAATAACTTCTTTAACTCCTCTGCTAGCCATTTCAAAACTAATATTCCCAGTTCCGCAGAATAAGTCTATTGCAGATGTTGAATGCCAGTTTAAATAGTTTTCGATAATATTGAATACTCCTTCCTTTGCCATGTCTGTTGTCGGACGGACGGGTAAATTTTTAGGCGCTGAGAGTATTTTACCTTTATTTCGGCCTCTAATAATTCTCATGAATAGTGACTATTATTTAAGACTGATAATGCAGACCATGGATGAGAAGATGAGGTGTCTATTTTTTTTATAAATGGCCTTAGTTTTTCCCAGGCCAACTCATCCATTTCACCTTCCCAAATTATGGAAATATGTTCGGTGGGTAGACTGCATTGGTCATAGAGAAGCATGCAATTATATGCAGCATCATTGCTTGATTGAACACTAAATATGGTATGAAGCTGAATAGATTTATTTTTTATTACCGCCATCTCCATTCTTTTCCCATTTTTATGAATTCGTATGCTATCGTTGCCATTCTTTAGCCAACGTTGGGCATTATGAGCCATTAAAGGTTTAAAATGCAAATTCTTTGGAAATGCTTCTGGAAAGCGAAAGTGAAGTTCCATTCCCCCGTCGATGACTAGACTTTTCCAGTTTGTGCCATCAGGGTCAATAGGTTTTATCCACTCTTCTTTATTCCCAACCCATGATTCAGGATACCAGGCTGCAAAACATTCTTCTCCAAAAAGAAAACAATTTGAGAATTTAGATTCATAACTGCTATACCACATTTCAAAATCTTCAAAACTCAGGTTTAAAACTGACCCAAGGGGTTTTCCATCATTTTTAGAGCAGATGAGTAAGTTAATCCCCTCTAGTTTGGCAATAGCTATAACTATTGACTCTTTTGGAGTTGACTCAAATTGGGGAAAAAAAACCCAAGATTTAGGGAAAAAATTATTTCCAGTTTCCACTTAGGGTTGGTTCTGTGAGTGACCCTACAATTAAAGCATCAATTCGAAGTCCTAAGATGAGGGACCTATAGTCATTAAATATGTCATGAAAAAAATCTTTATTTGAGGCTTTTATTTCAAAAACTTGAACTCTAACACCATTTCTGTCTACATGGCCAGTAGCGATTTCAAACTCAATAGAGTCTTTTGCAAACGGAATGAAACGCATTTCTGAAACAATAAAGTCATCGTCAAATAATTCTGGATTAATTGAAATAAGTTTATCTCTAGCTGACTTTTGACCAATAATTCTGTAGATAATCGTGTCCTTCAGCATATCGGTTTGGTAAACCCTGTCATATTTCATAAATGAACTGTCCTTTCTTTCAATTATACTTACTTGAGCATTTTGAAGAAAAGAAATTAGATCATCAAAATTATTTGAGTATTGATTGTATTGCGTTTTAAAAATGAGCTGAGCTTCTCTAAGTTGTTCTAGTCGATTTGTTATTTTTTCATAACGTTTTTCCTTTATGGACTCAAATTCAATTGGTTCCATTATTATTCTGTAAATCCGATATGATAAAACAAGAGTAATTACTGCTAAAGTGATTCTTAAATATAAAATGGTACGTGATGTCATTGTAAAAGTTTTTCACCACAAAATTATGAAATATTACCGTGTTACCTTGCTACTTAATTGTGAATTCAAAAACACTTTATAATAATTTCCGAAAAGCCTTTCCGTGGGAGCCTACTCAAGATCAAGAAAAAGGCCTGCGAAGTCTTGCTAATCTTATACATCCTGAAGAAAATATTAATCTAGAAATAGATGTATTTATTCTCAGAGGTTATGCGGGGACAGGGAAAACAACTTTAGTTCAGTCTATTGCACGTGGAGCTGAGTCTGACGGGTGGCGTTCAGTTCTAGGAGCACCTACTGGTCGTGCAGCAAAAGTTCTTCAGGGCGCTTGGGGATGTCGCGCATGGACCTTGCATAGATTGTTATATGTATCAGTGCGAAGTCCTGATGGTATTTTTAAGAGAATAGCTAGAAAGAACAGAGGTCAAAAATTAATCTTCATCATCGATGAGGCTTCGATGATTTCAGATTCAGGTGAAAATGGTCAAATTCTTAAAGATTTGCTCAATTTTGTTAAATCGGGAAAAAATTGTAAGCTTATTTTAGTTGGGGATCAAGCCCAGCTGCCTCCGATTGGTCAGTCATACAGCCCTGCTCTTGATTCACAAGTTTTACTCCATTCTTATGGAGTAAAATCTAGCGGGATTTCCTTGCATAAGGTAATGCGTCAGTCTGAAAATTCCGGAATCTTGCATTGTGCTACTGAATTAAGGCAAGCACTATTTTCTGAGTCATCATTTTTCCCTACTCTCAAACCAAATAAAGAGGTTTTATTCATCAAGGACCCTCAAGAATTATATGAGACTCTAGAAAGCTGTTTTTGTAATTCTGAAAATGATGCAGTAATTATTACACGATCTAATAAGAGAGCTATTTCCTATAATGAGCAGATAAGGTCACAGTTGTTAGGGTACGAAGATGTTCTTAATGCCGGTGATTTAGTCATGGTAGTTCAAAATAATGATAGATGGTTAGCTGACAATGATAGTTCCGGTTTTATCGCAAATGGAGATTTACTGGAGATCCTTTCATGGCGCAACGAAGAACATAAATATGGTCTGCATTTTGCAGATGCAACTTTATCATGGCGAGATATAGAAGCAGAACCATTTGAAGCAAAAATTATTCTTGATACTCTTCGTTCTCCTTTTACTAGGTTGTCAGAAGCTCAAATAAAGTTACTCAATTCTCATTTATTGAATGAGTCCAATAATTTAGGCTTAAGTAAGTTAAGTCGTTCTGATTTTTTAAAGAACCATCCGTATGGTCAAGCATTACAATTAAAATTTGGATACGCATTAACTGCTCACAAAGCTCAGGGTGGGCAATGGCGAGAAGTTTTTGTAGAGAGACCTTACACTGATGATCCGTCAAATGAAGAGTATATTCGGTGGATGTACACATCTTTTACTCGAGCAAAAGATAAACTGTATCTCATAGGATTTACCGAGGCTACTCCTGTAGATAATTAAAAAATTAATATGATTAAACTATTTTTTGATTTAGACGGTACAACAGGGGGTCAGGATAAAAATGTCAAATCAGTATTAAATGAACTCATTAATATTATTCCTGAGTTATCATTATTGAATCCCAATGATGCCTATTTCCAATTCAAAAGTATCAATGGTAAGCTTTGGTCGCATATTAAAAATTATGGGTATTCAGTTAAACATTTGCATAAGAGACGTTTTCTTTTATGGATGAATTTTTTTTATAGATGAATAACTAATCAAAAAAAAACTATGGCCAATCAATTAGAAGTTCTTTTTATGAGGAAATATATAGAAATGAATCATTCTTAAATGCTACATCAACTTTAGTTGAGCTTAAAAATCAAGGATTTAATTTAAATGTTATAACTAATGGCGTTTATGAATCTCAAATTCGCAAGATCATATCTATGGGTCTAGAGAATTTTTTTCAAAAAAAATCACATCTGACCAAGTTAAATCTCATAAGCCCATGCCTGGAATTTTTAGAAAGGCACTTCTTCGAACTTTATCTATACTTGAGTATACAATAATGGTTGGTGATTCTTTATTCTGCAATATCAAAGGGGAAAAAAATCGGAATGAAAATAATCTGGTTTAATACATATTCAATTCTAGATATAAATTCCTCTTTGATTAATAATGTTGATGCATAATTCTCAAATTAGGATGATTTCCATCCCACCCCTTAAATCTATTCTTTAGGTAAGCCCTAAAAGGGTGGGTTACGGCCCTTATATTTGCATTTTAAGGCTCAAAAAAATTATGGTTGAAGCAAAACCCTATACACCTAATAATAGTATTCGAATCGTCACTGCAGCTTCTCTGTTTGACGGTCATGATGTTAGTATAAACATCATGCGTAGAATTCTTCAGTCAACTGGTGCTGAGGTCATCCACTTAGGGCATGATCGAAGTGCAGAGGAAGTGGTAAATACTGCAATTCAAGAGGATGCAAATGCTATAGCAATGACATCTTATCAAGGAGGTCATATGGAGTACTTTAAGTATATGTATGATCTGTTGAAGGAACGTGGGGGAGAGCATATAAAAATATTTGCAGGCGGCGGCGGGACAATTTTACCAGTAGAGATTCAAGAATTAGAAAATTATGGTGTAACTAAGATTTATCATCCTGATGATGGCCGCTCAATGGGACTTCAAGGGATGATTAATGATTTGCTTCAGCGTTCTGATTTTCCAATTGGAGAAGAAATTGAAAACGCTTTAGAGGGAGTTTTTCAAGCAGATTCGAAATCTATTGGTAGGCTAATTTCTTGTGCTGAAAATTTCCCTAGGTTATTTTCTAAATTCTCCTCAAAAATTGAAGAAAAAATAAAAAATGTTGACTTTTCTCCAGTTTTAGGAATCACCGGAACAGGAGGCGCTGGAAAGAGTTCTTTGGTCGACGAATTAGTAAGGCGATTTTTGATAGATCACCCTGACAAGAGAATAGGCATTATTTCTGTAGACCCAACAAAGCGAAAAGGTGGTGGAGCACTCTTAGGTGATCGAATAAGGATGAATTCAATCAAGGACCCTAGGGTTTACATGAGATCTCTTGCTACTCGTCAAAGTAACTTAGCACTTAGTAAACATGTAGCTCAAGCGTTACAGATATTAAAAGCTGCAAGTTTTGATCTTATAATTTTAGAGACCAGTGGCATAGGCCAATCGGATACTGAGATTCTTGAGCATTCTGATGTTTCATTATATGTAATGACACCTGAGTACGGAGCCTCAACTCAATTGGAGAAGATTGATATGCTTGATTTTGCGGATCTGGTGTCTTTAAACAAACTCGATAAAATAGGCGCTTTAGATGCGCTTCGCGATGTGAAAAAACAAGTTCAGCGTAATCAAAATAGATGGGAAGAGAAGCCAGATGATATGCCTGTTTTTGGCACAATGGCATCTCAGTTTAATGATCCTGGAACTAATCGTCTATATCGGGCAATTATGGATACTCTTGTCAATAAGCTAGGGAGAGTTGATTTAGCTTTTAGCTCAAATTGGATAGAATCAGATAGTCAAAAAAATTATATAATTCCGGCGAGTCGAACGCGATATTTGAGTGAAATTTCTGAAAGCGTAAGAGGTTATAATGATTGGGTAAATGGACAATCTGATATTGCTGATTCACTGTATTCATTTGGTCGATCAATAGAAGAGATTAAGAAAATGGAGTTAAATGATGAAAATTCCATGTTAAAAACTATTGAAAAGGCACAGGCAATTACAAAGACGAAACTCGATCAAGAAAATTGGCTTGCATTACAGGGTTGGGACGATTTACGAAAACGTTATACTGCTTCAGAATATACTTATCAAGTTCGAGGGAAGGATATTAATGTAGCGACTCACGAAATATCTTTGTCGAATCAAAAAATACCTAAGGTTGTCACTCCTAAGTATAGATCATGGGGTGACATTTTAAGATGGGTTTTGCAGGAGAATGTCCCCGGTTCGTTTCCGTATACCTCAGGAATTTATTCTTTTAAGCGTAAAGGTGAAGATCCTACTCGAATGTTTGCTGGAGAAGGAGGGCCCGAGAGAACAAATAAGAGATTTCATTATGTGTCTTTAGGAACTCCTGCAAAACGTCTGTCTACTGCTTTTGACTCCGTTACTCTTTATGGTCATGATCCTCATATTCGACCTGATATATATGGAAAAATAGGTAATGCAGGTGTAAGTGTGAGTTGCTTAGACGATGCGAAAAAATTGTACTCTGGATTTGATTTGTGTCACTCATCAACATCGGTTTCGATGACGATTAACGGTCCTGCCCCTATGTTATTGGGCTTCTTTTTAAACGCCGCTATTGATCAACAATGTGAACATTATATAGTTGAGAATAACATGGTTGAGAAAGTAGAACTTTTTAAAAATAAAAAATATAAATCTCTTGGAATTGTTCCACCATCTTATTCCGGTAAATTGCCTGAGGGAAATGACGGTTTAGGGCTTTTACTCCTGGGAGTAACTGGTGATGAGGTTCTTCCGTCTAATATTTATAACGAAATAAAGGCTAAAGCTCTCAATACAACTAGAGGTACTGTTCAATCGGATATTCTAAAAGAAGACCAAGCTCAAAATACTTGTATTTTTTCTACTGAGTTCGCGCTACGTCTAATGGGGGATGTTCAGGAATATTTCATTCATGAAAAAGTTCGAAATTTTTATTCAGTTTCGATATCTGGTTATCACATTGCTGAAGCAGGGGCAAATCCTATAACTCAGTTAGCCTTTACACTTTCTAATGGTTTCACTTATGTTGAGTACTATTTAAGTCGGGGTATGGACATAAATTTATTTGGTCCAAATCTAAGTTTTTTCTTTTCAAATGGTATTGATCCTGAGTATGCTGTGATTGGGCGAGTCGCTCGACGAGTGTGGGCGAAAGCAATGAAAAAAAAGTATAATGCCAATGCTAGAGCTCAGATGCTCAAGTATCATATTCAAACTTCTGGACGCTCTCTGCATGCGCAAGAAATCAGTTTCAATGATATTCGAACAACCTTACAGGCTCTGTATGCTATTTACGATAATTGTAATTCACTTCACACAAATGCCTATGATGAGGCGATAACGACACCGACGGAGGAGAGTGTAAGGCGAGCTATGGCTATTCAACTAATTATAAATAGTGAATTAGGTTTAGCAAAAAATGAAAATCCGCTTCAAGGATCTTTCATTATTGAAGAATTGACAGAATTGGTGGAGGAGGCCGTTATGCTTGAATTTGATCGTATAACCGATAGAGGAGGAGTACTTGGGGCTATGGAAACAATGTATCAAAGAGGAAAGATTCAAGAAGAGTCTATGCATTACGAAATGCTCAAACATACTGGTGAATATCCTATTGTCGGAGTTAATACATTCTTGAGCTCAGAAGGATCACCAACCTTAATACCTGGGGAGGTTATAAGGGCAACAGAAGAAGAGAAAAAAAATCAAATTGCTACTGTAAACCGAGTTCATTTATCGGCAGAAAAAAAATCAATTCAAGCTCTAAAAGAAATTCAGAAAGCTTCCTTGGAAAACACTAATATATTTAAACCAATAATGGAAGCATCCAAGTTTTGTTCATTAGGTCAAATGACAGATGCTATGTTTGATGTTGGTGGTGAATATCGAAGAAACATGTAACTCTATTCGAAACTTTCCAAGATCTTATTTTGAAATGAGCCATTAGTGCTTGTTTCAGAATTTTTTAAGACCCATTTATTTCTAAACTTTTGAAAGCTAAGAATACTCTTATTTCCTTGGTATTCCAAAAAGTATACACGGTTTATTGAATTTCGATCATTGCAGGAATATATCGCGTTTAAAATATCTCCATTAGGTGTTTTTGTTATTGGTAAAATAAAGACTTCTCCAGTTTTAAGCTTTTTTAAATCTGGAACTATTAGAGGGTAAAACTCAATCCCTATTTCATGATATAGTCCAAATGGGAAATAAAATCGTCTTTCTTGCTTGTTCTTATTTTTAGTTTGAATCAGAGCTGGGTCATTGCAAAACAATGTATCTCTAATCCACCATGATTTAATTGGAACACCTTTAGGGGTGATCATCTCTTTTGAGATAGTTAACATTTTCCCCGAGTGGAATTCAAAGGTCATTAAATCCAAGGTTTTCGAGTTTTTAAACTTTATTTCCTTTCGGAAATATCCATTTTTAGGGGAGGTTTTCGTGTTGAATTTTCTTAGTGATATTTTTAATTGATAATTTTCTGGAAAATTAGCCTTGTTATTTCCCCTGTAAAGAAAATCTCCTTCCCAAATCGGGCTGCAAGAACCAATGACTAGTCCAATTGAAAATAGGGTTATCCTAATACCGATTTTATTTTTAATCATTTGTCTTTAATTATCTATTTTGGATGCACAAATGAAAAAAATGAAATTACCTATGGGTAGGTAAATAGTCTCATTCATTTAAATAGTGAGCATAAGTTCGACAATTTTTATTTATGATCATTTATCTTTATCAGATGAAAATTATTTCTTGGAATGTAAATGGCATACGTTCAGCCGCATCAAAAGGCCTTATTACTCAATTGGCCAAATGGGATGCAGATATTGTTTGCTTTCAGGAGACGAAAGCTACAGAGCATCAAGTAGCTGAAGTTCTATTAGGTTCCGGTTATAATGTAATTGCTCATTCCGCTGATAAAAAAGGTTATAGTGGAACTGCACTTATTTCAAAATCGAAGCCTATTTCTACTAGAATAGGAGTGGGTCATATAGAACATGATGGTGAAGGTCGTTTTATCGTTGCTGAATTTTCGGAATATTATGTATGTACTGCCTACGTTCCAAATTCAAAAAGTGATCTCTCTCGTATCCCAAATAGACAGGATTGGGATGTCACTATTGCAGACATATTAGAGTATTATGATAATAAAAAGCCCGTCATATATTGTGGTGATTTAAATGTAGCTCACAAGGCAATTGATTTAGCTAATTCTAAAAGTAATTATAACAGGACACCGGGTCATACTCAAATTGAAATAGATGGTATGGATTATCTTTTAAACAAAGGGTTTGTTGATTCTTGGCGAATCGATCATCCTGCCGAGGTCAAGTATTCGTGGTGGAGTATGCGGTCAGGTGCGCGTTCTAGAAATATTGGTTGGCGCTTGGATTATCATGTTATTTCGAAACGTTTAGTGCCCAGGATAAAAGCTACAGATATCTTAAATGAAGAATTTGGAAGTGATCATTGCCCAGTTGTTCTTGAGATAAGTTAATTTTTTTCAATTATTTTCCCCATCTTAAATGATTGAAATCGATTAAATAATTGCTGATCATTCAATGTGCTTCGGTTTTTAATTGTTTTTTGAAGGCCAATATGAGATGTATTTTCAGGGCATTGCCTCAAAGCTTTGATTACTGTATTTTTATAATTGTCAGTCAGGTATATGTCAGGACTTAGGAAAGCTGATATAATTATTCTTGCCGAAGCTTCAGGTTTATTTAATTCAAGCAGAGTCATTGAGTATGCTAATTGCCCTCCTGGGTGCCTGGGCGAGATTTTTAACAATGAATTATATGTCTTTTTCGCTTTAAAAAATTGTCCTCTGTACGTATACAAGTTACCAAGTTGATAGAGGGTTACAACATGATTAGGGTGAATCTTTAAGGCATTAAGAAAATACATCTCTGCTTTTTTAAAATCTTTAATTCCAAATTTTTGCTTTCTTGACATTTTTGCTTCCTTGACCATACTTCCCATTCCAGCAAAATATAGAAGGGGATTACCGAAACGATCTAACTCATTCCAGGAACTTATTGCTTTAGATGCGCTGCTTATGATTTTGGAAGCATCTTGATTTGAATTATTTTCTAAGACAATCTGATTATCTCTATCTGCCTTGATTGCATTAGTACTCGAATATATTAGCATTAAAAGTGAAGTGCAACAAACACCCAAAAGGAGTTTTTTCAATATAGAGTTGATTTGCTGAGATGCCTTTCTAGTTATAGATCCTGCTATAATCATAAATGGACCATAAACAGCAATTCGTTCAATTGGGAATTCGAATAATGAATAGACTGTTATTATCGTAAGGATAGCACCTTTGACTTGATGCTCGATGTCACTCTCTTTGGTAATTCCTTTGAACCAGGTAAACCATAGGAAAATAAAAAATGTTGAAAATATTCCAAAACCGATCCACCCATTTTCAGCAAGGATCCACAAAAAATCGTTGTGAGGGCGAACTTCAGAAGTGATGCCTTCTGCAACACTTGGGTTAGTTCCTTGGAGACCATATTTTGGAAATCCGACTCTCCATTGACCCGATCCGACTCCTTGAATCGGTGAAGAACAAACCATTTTTAAGGAGTGATTCCAGAAAATAGTTCTAATCTTCAAATTTGTTGGATCTAACAGGCGATCTTTTATTTCAGGTTGAGTGAAAAGTCCTATTGCAATACAAAGAACACCTGTAATTGCGATCCAAACATTCTTGTTAGGTCTCCATCCGGCTATTGCTGCAACAATTAAAGAGAGGGCTCCCGCTAAAGCAATACTTCTTGTCTGTGTTAGTATTATTGAAATTATACTTATGGTAATTATTGTTAAGTAAAGGAATCTATTCTTTCTATTTTTTTTTAGCATTAGTATGCTTATCGGTACAGTGATTGCAATGGCAGATGAAGTAAAGTTTTTATGCCCCATTAGTCCAGGGACACTGTAAGGGTCAATAAGTCCATTACTGGTCGTTATAAATTCAGCTAAATAGTGTAGCGATATCATTCCCCCAAACCCAATGATACTATGAGCAATAAAAGGATTAATGGTTTCGCCTTTTTTATGAAAACTAGCACCTAAAAAAAGAAATCCAAAATATCCTGAGTACCTAAAAATGGAAAGTTTCCATTCTGAAAGTGCAGTAATAGGGCTTGCGAAATAACCAATTGCGCACCAAATAATAAATAAAATCCAAATGAGGAGTAAAGGGTTTGGAAATAAGTTGAGTTGGCTTTTGCGCGAAGTATTTAAGATTGTAAAGAGTACTAAGAGACTCCATCCTAGTTGAAGAGGCCAATGGCTTGGGTCTCCTAGTTTTGAATATTTCTCGAAACTTGGAACAAGTGCTAGTATTGCACCGGTAGAGATCCCAAGCCATAAATCATACTTTGAAATATTATTTTTCATTTCTCTAAATTAAAAAAACCCGCGGAGGTTGCGGGTTTTTAGATTCAGAATTGAGTCGAAGATCACTTCTCCTTTCCAATAACCTCAAAATTGAAGTCAGTGATAACTTCACGATGTAATCTTATTTTCGCTGAATACTTACCAGCGCTTTTAATCGTTCCTCCTAAAATTTGAATAAACTTTTTATCAATTGAATGGCCCATCTCTGCAAGTTTAGATGAAATGTCAGAATTTGTTACAGCTCCGAAAAGTTTTCCTGTCTTTCCTGATTTAGCAGATATTTTTAAATCAATTCGAGAAAGTCCTTCTGCTGTTGAATTAGCATTTTTTATGATCTTTTCCTCTTTGTGAGCTTTCTGCCTTATGTCTTCAGCAAGCATTTTCTTGGCTGAGGGAGTTGCGAAAACTGCTTTTCCCTGAGGAATTAAAAAATTCCGACCATATCCATTTTTAACGGTGATCAAATCGTCTTTATAACCTAAGTTATCAACGTCTGCTTTGAGAATTACTTCCATATCGAAGGGAATTATTTAAGATTATCTGCTACGTAAGGCATGAGGCCTAAATGTCGCGCACGCTTGATGGCAACTGCAAGTTTTCGCTGATACTTTAGGGATGTACCAGTTAATCTTCGAGGTAAAATTTTACCTTGTTCGTTCACAAACCTCATTAAATATGTAGGGTCTTTGTGGTCGATGTGTTTAATACCATACTTCTTAAAGCGACAGTATTTTTTATTATTTGCCGCATCAATCGCGATTGGCTGTAAATAGCGAATCTCTGATTGGTTGCCTGCTGTTGATTCCAAAGTGCTCATAATGCGAATCTAAAATTAAGAGTTTTTTACTTTGTCCCGGCGTTTGGCTGCGTATTCAGCACCATTCTTGTCCATTACGACGGTGAGGAATCGTAAGACCCTTTCATCGCGTTTCATTTCAACTTCTAAGGCAGAAATAATATTTGTTGGTGCTTTGAATTCAAGAAGGTTGTAAAACCCACTTTTCTTCTTGTCAATGAGGTATGCTAGCTTTCGCAACCCCCATTTTTCAACGTTGATAATGTTGGCTCCGTTAGTAGTTAAGAAGCCTGAGAATTTATCAACCGCTTCCCTTATCTGATCTTCAGACAAGACGGGATTTAAAATGAAAACGGTTTCGTACTGGTTCATTAGTAATGAAATTAGGGCCGCAAAGGTAGCAAAAGTTTATTGCTATTTAGCAGAAAAGGTTGAATTTAAACGATAAATAATTTTGACATGAATTTTCGATTCTTTCAAATGATTTGTAAAGAGGACAAAGTTATTAATAATAGTTTGCCGAAAGTTCACAATGAATTATTATGCAAGTAAGAAATCAAAATAATTATATTTGCCCTAATGGATGGCATTCATAAAAACAATGATGCTGGACAAAACTTATGATGGAAATTACTTTTGCGGCAACAGTAAGGACTGAAGATCTTCTGCTGTAGTATTACCAATATCATCTAGGAGAGGTTGCCATATTCATTCATTAAAACCGTCATTATGAGTCAAAAAATTATTATCCCAATTTTATCAATTTTCTATTTTGTTGGTATTTTGGGGTTTCACAGTAGCTTTTTTGAGATATTTTCAATTTTGACACCAATAATATTGCTAATGTCGTTCGTGGCGTTATATCAGAGTTCTAATAAGTCTGCGGGACTAAAAGCGACAATTTTATTGATTTACTTTATTGGTCTTATTGTGGAAATAATAGGAGTATATACCGGTTTTCCTTTTGGGGATTATCTCTATTTGGAAGGCTTAGGTCCACAAATACTAAATACGCCATGGATGATCGGATTGAATTGGGTTGTACTGTCATGGGCGGCTGCTCAAGTTATTGCTTGGTATTTTAGAAAAAGAAATAAAGCTATGATTTGGTTTATGTCAGTAGTTATTATGATTTTTATTGATTTTCTAATTGAACCTGTTGCTCCGGAACTTAGGCTTTGGATTTTTCCTAGATCTGGGGCTGGTTTAATGAACTTTTTTGGGTGGGTCTTAACTTCAGGATTGATGCAGTTTTTGTTGGTCTCAAAAGTGAATCCAGTAAAAAATGATACTGCTTTATCTATCGTTGTATTGCAAATTGTTTTCTTTGCTAGTTTTCAAATTTGGCCAATAAATTAGGGTAACTACCTTAGATTTGAACTATGGATAAGCCTTACATCGTATCTGCAAGAAAATATCGTCCAACATCTTTCGATACAGTTGTTGGTCAAACTCACGTGACAGAAACTCTTGAGCATGAAGTCACTTCTGGGAATTTAGCCCAGGCCTTGCTTTTTTGTGGTCCAAAAGGGGTTGGTAAGACATCCTGCGCTAGGATTTTGGCGAAGAGAATTAATGAAATAAATACGGATGCTGATGAGAATTATGATTTAAATATTTTCGAGCTGGATGCCGCTTCAAATAATAAAGTCGATGATATTAGACAATTAATTGATCAAGTTAGGTTTGCTCCTCAGCTCGGTCAGTATAAAGTGTATATCATAGATGAAGTTCACATGCTTTCTACTGCCGCCTTTAACGCCTTTTTAAAAACGCTTGAGGAGCCTCCTGCTCATGCTATATTTATATTAGCCACAACCGAAAAGCATAAAGTGCTACCCACTATTTTGTCACGGTGTCAAGTGTTTGATTTTAAAAGAATAAGAACAGAAGATATTGTTCGGCATCTTAATTTTGTTGCCTCTGAAGAGGGTTTACAGGTAGAGCAGGAAGCGTTGCACCTTATTGCTGAAAAAGCAGATGGAGCCTTGCGCGATTCATTATCAGTTTTTGATAGAATTTGTGCCTTTTCTCAAGGCCAAAATATTTCTTATGAATTAGTTCGAGAGAATCTTCAAATTCTGGATAGAGATATTTATTTCAGGACTTTAAATGATTTGAAGAATTCAGATGTTTCATCTCTTTTTCTTCATGTTAATTCGGTTTTGGAAAGGGGTTTTGACTTGCATATTTATGTGAGTGGTTTAGCTAACCATGTTCGAGATGTTTTAATGGCAAAACATCCATCTACAGTTGATCTTATGGAGATACCAGATTCTGTTAAAGATCGATATCGCTCTCAGTCAAATGAAATGGATTTAATATTTCTAGGTCGTGCATTGAGACTATTGTCAAGATGCGATATTCAATACAAAGATAGTTCTAGTCCCAGACTTTTTGTCGAAGTAGTCTTGCTTGAAATTGCAGGTCTAACAGAAGTTGATGCTAAAAAAAAAAAAACTCCCAGCCAAAAGTGAAATAGTCCCTGAGGATATAAATCTTCATAAGAAGACCATGAAACCTTTGGAGGAGAAAAAACCCCCTAGCTCTGCCACTGAAATTATGCATCCACCTTTAGTGCAATCTGTTTCATCTGCTAAGAAGAATACTGATGAAATAATGACCGGAGATACAATCCAGAAAGTTGGCGCATCAAATTCAAATGTAGAGTTTAAGCCAATTAAGAAATCAGCTTTTTCTCTTCGAGAAAGAAATAGTATTCAAAATACTGATAAATATTTAGCTGAAAAAAACAAGCTAAATGATGTTTTGAATATAAAAAAGTTAACTTCTTTTAATCAAACGGATCTAGTCGATGTCTGGAAAATAAATTCTCAATTGATGTCTAATCGTCCTGTAATACATGCATTATTGCAGCAAATATCTCCAATTTTAGAAGATGATTTTAATATTCGTATTTCTGTTGGAACCAGGGTACAATCTGACTACTTAGAAAGTGTAAGAGATGAATTGGTTAATTCTTTTAGACAGGAATTGAAAAATGATTCTATAATTGTGAATATTCAAATTGAAGAGTCGGATAGTAATGCTAAAATTGTTTACACCGCAGAAGAACGATATAATTTTTTGCTGGAGAAAAATCCAGAATTAGACGAATTCCGAAAGGAATTCCAGTTAGATATAGATTAAATTTGTCATCCTTTTCAAAAAAGTCTAAAAGAGATAAAAATAGTGTAATTATGAAAAAAATCAAAGTAGAAAATCCTATTGTCGAATTAGATGGTGATGAAATGACTAGAATTATTTGGGCGTTTATAAAAGATAAACTTATTCTTCCATACGTAGACCTAAATATTAAATATTTTGACCTCGGTATGGTAAATCGAGACAAAAGTGATGATCAAGTTACCATCGATGCAGCGGAAGCAATTAAGAAGTACAACGTAGGGATTAAATGCGCTACAATAACCCCTGATGAAGATCGTGTTATTGAATTTGGTTTAAAACAAATGTGGAGGTCACCAAATGGTACAATACGAAATATTTTAGGTGGTACTGTTTTTCGTGAGCCTATTATATGTTCAAATGTTCCGCGGTTAGTCAGCACTTGGAATAAACCAATAGTTATCGGTCGTCACGCATTTGGGGATCAATACAGAGCTACTGATACGGTAATCGAGGGGCCAGGAAAGTTGACTATGATCTTCACGCCTGAAAATGGTGAACCGCAAAACTTTGACATTTACAATTTCCAGGGAGGTGGCGTAGCCATGAGCATGTATAATACAGATGAATCTATTTATGGATTTGCTAGGTCCTGCATGAATTTAGCTTTGGAAAAAGGTTGGCCTTTATATTTAAGCACAAAGAACACCATCTTAAAAAAATATGATGGCCGATTTAAAGATATATTCCAAGAAGTTTTTGAGAGGGAGTTTAAATCTGACTATAAACAAGCAGGAATAACCTATGAGCATCGTTTAATTGATGATATGGTTGCGTCAGCTCTTAAATGGGAAGGCGGATTTGTATGGGCATGTAAAAATTACGATGGTGACGTTCAGTCTGATACAGTTGCCCAAGGTTTTGGATCTCTTGGTTTAATGACTTCGGTATTGGTTACTCCTGACGGAAAGACTCTTGAAGCTGAAGCAGCTCACGGCACCGTTACTAGACACTATCGTCAGCATCAGGAAGGAAAAGCTACAAGTACAAATCCAATTGCATCAATTTTTGCATGGACTAGAGGTTTAGCCCATCGTGGTAAATTAGATAAAAACGATTCTCTTGTCAATTTTTCAAGAACCTTGGAGGCTGTGTGCGTTGATGTAGTTGAAAGTGGAAAAATGACTAAAGATTTGGCAATTTGTATTCATGGAAATAATGTCCGGCATGCTGATCATTATTTAAATACTGAAGAATTTCTTGAATCTATTGATATGGAGTTGAGAAACAGGTTAGAGGCGCACTAACGGCTTTTATAATTTTATTTTAAAAAAGGCGATTAAGTTTAGTAATCTAGAGCTAAATTTATTTCCTGATTTTTTGTAAGACTCATTTGCTTCTTTAAAGTCTCCCCTTTTGTGCTCTGTTCTGGCTATTTGTCGCCAGATTTCTTTTTCTGCTAAATCAAACTGCGCGTTTGATATCCAGCTAGATTCTTGAAATTTTCTTGCTCTTCTTAATACTTTGGCTCCGTGTTCTCTAATATTTTTTGTCATTCCCCTATTCGTCCGGTATTTAGTGTGTGGCGTTTTCGACCATTGAAATGGTTTAATCCCAAAGTTAAGAAGTCTCATGTAAAGGTCTAAATCTTCTGTTCCCTCTAGAGTTCTATCGGTATCAAATCCGCCAATCATATTAAGAAGGTCTTTTCGGAATATTCCTCCTGAAGCTGAAAAAGGCATGCGTTTTGTCACTAAATGATGCTTCTCTTTTATATTATCCGTTTTTCTTAATTTTTCTTTATTGTTAAGATCATTCCACTCTAGGTATGGATGGTGACACCATCCAGAACTATTTTCTATTGATGTCCATTTTTTATTTATGTCATTTAAACATTCAGTAGATAATATGTCATCAGAGTCAAGAAATATAATCCATTCTGTTTTGGCTTCTGAAACACCTCTATTTCTTGATGCTCCCAATCCTTTGTTTTTATTGTGTCGTATAACTTTTCTTCGATCTGGAAGTTTGTTTTTCCAATTTATTAAAACCTCCAGAGTTCCGTCATTAGAGAAGTCATCAACACATATTATATTAATTTCATCTTCAATGCAATTAAGAGTGTTTTGAATAGTCTCTTTGCATTGATAACAAGGTATTATAACAGTCAAATTTGTTAAAAAAATCATGTTGAGTGAGGAATGAAATGATTGGGAAATAGTTTATGTAAAATTTTCCGCATGGGTTCTTTTAACTTTAAAAAAGTTAAAATTAGTACAGCTAAGCGAACAGTACCCTCATATGGAATATGCACTATAGTTATCGGTCTAATAAAAATAAATCGTTTAAATAATTTAAAATTTACCTTGATGTTTTGATTTCGATTTTCTTTAACCCAAGATTGTCTGTATATCGAGTGCACCCACCAGGAGGCGATATTTGAATAGGCTCTTTTTTTTAACTTATTTGTTGGGTTATGATTAGATGCGATGTAGTCAATTATGGTTAATAGTTCATAATATACAGATCCATTTTTATTTGCTAAGACTCTTTGAGTATTGTTATGGACTCGAAAGTAATTAATTGTATCAGGTATATAACATATGCTTCCATGCTCAAGCATTTTGATATAGAACATCCAGTCGCCATTTAATTTCCAGTTTTCTGAGGCTCCTCCAACTTTATCATAGGTGCTTTTTCTAAGCAAAGCTGCTGATGCATTTGGAATTACATTATGAAGAATCATGTAATTTTCAATTTCATTGACTCCATTGTTTAAATATGCTCTTTGCCAACGATCTTTTTTGAAAATGTAATTGTAGTGGATATTGAAATCGTGCAACTCTTCGCCTGCTTCATTTATCAGCATGCTCTGCCCAAATGCGATTGAAGCATCTGGATTATTATCTAGTTGCAACACTAATTTTTCTAGTAAAAATGGATCTGCCCAGTCGTCGCTTTCAGCAATCCATAGATATTTTCCTTCTGCAATATTAGCTCCTTTGTTCCATTGAGAGAATGTGCTTCCGCTGTTTTTTTTATTTGGAAAATACTTAAATTTTGAATTTTTTTTCGCCCATGATATTAATATTTTTTCTGATTCATCAATTGATGCATCATCTAAAAGTATAACTTCGAAATCCTTAAAAGACTGTTGGCTAATGCTTTGCAGTCGAATATTTAAATATGCTGAATGCATATAGTTGGGCACAATAACACTGACTTTTGGTTTGCCTTTTCGCATACCCCTAATTTACATTACCTTCAGTCCCCATGCGAACAGTTATTTATGGATTGCCAAAAAGTGGTACAACTTATCTCTTTTCTCTTCTTGCGGAGGCAATGGGACGTAATGAAAATTTAGTTGAGTCTTTTGAGCCTAGGTCCAAAGATGAAAACAATCGATTGCATCGTAGCGATGGTAAATTTTGGGATCAATCTAACAATATGCTCGTTAAGATTTTATATGCAGATGCTAATAAAAAATCAGGATGGGAAGGTGATAAAGCTCTAACAGCATTTAATTATTACGATAAAAAAATATTTTTGGTCAGAGATCCTCGAGATAGATGGATTTCTGCTTTTTTTTATAGATGGTTTCATCGTCACAATCCTAATCGACAGGACTATAAAAGAGCTTATGAACTTACCAAAAGTAAAGAGAGTGATCCTAGAAGTGTACCATTTCATACTCTACTAAGCACAGATTCTAATTTTTTAAAGAGTTGGTCAAATGATTATCGACAAAATTTAAAAACATTAAGTGACTTTATTAATGTTTTACGTGAAAAAGGTTGGTTTATCATTCGTTATGAAGACCTAGTAGACAAAAAATGGATAGGGTTAGAAAATTATCTCGGTTTTTCTCTAGAGAGTAAACACGGAATTCGTCCAAGTTTCATGCATGTGAGTCGGACAAAAACTTATGGTAATTGGCGACGGTGGTTTACAACTGAAGATGTGAATTTTTTCTCACCCATTTTTAACGACTTTTTATTAGAACAAGAATACAATTCTCAGGATTGGGATTTGGAAATAACGAATTCTTTACCAAGCGCTGAAGGTTCGGATTATATGAAAAGACTTTATAATCATGGCTTAAATATCCAACCAACCTCAATTTTGAAAAAAATTAAAAAGTTCATCATTAAATACTCCAGACATGAGGGATGAAGACCCCATTTTTTGATGAATGGAATTCATCGCCGTCCTTAACATAATTTCCGCCGTGAACTTGAAATTTACTTGCTAGTCTTAGATCGTCACAGACGATACCTTTTTCAATAACTCGGATATCAATAAAGTAGTTTCCCTTCATCCATGGGATATTCTCGATGTTCACGGTCAGCTGACCATTTTCCGGTATTAATTTAGGTCTGAAATTAGTGCTATGCATAGATAGTGGAGTTAAAAAGCGCCCATCAGATCCATTGATGCTTATTTTAATATTCACATCTTCCAATTCTTCTTTGGCTTGATATCCAATTGTTAGAACTGCTTTTTTACCCGTTTGTAATAATTGAGGTGACCACTCTAATTTGTTGATCCGTATTTTCCCAGAACCATTTCTATCTTCTCTTTTTTCAAGATCTACATTATCCGTTCTGTTAAGTGTTTTATTAATGTAGTTTTCACAAACATCTTTACTATTACCTATTTGAATTAATTTACTCCTATCGAGTAATATGGCTTTAGAACAAAGTTTTTGGAGAGTATATAAATTGTGAGAGACAAATAATACTGTTCTTCCTTGTTCATGCATCTGCAATTCCATGCTTCGCATACATTTTTCTTGAAAGCTAAGGTCTCCAACTGCAAGAACTTCGTCAACAATAAGTATATCAGCATCTAGGTGTGCTGCAACAGCAAATCCTAAACGCACTTTCATGCCACTTGAGTAGTGTTTAATAGGTTGGTTGATATATTCTGTAGGAATGCCTGAAAAATCAATAATTTGATCAACTCTTTCTCTTATTATTTTTCTGGGCATACCATTTAGAGCCGCACTTAGATATATATTTTCTAAGCCTGAAAGATCAGGATGAAATCCTGTTCCAACTTCAAGAAGACCCGTTAATGATCCTCTGTATTTATAGTTTCCAGTAGTTGGCTTAGTTAAGCCTGATAATATTTTCAATAATGTTGATTTCCCTGCTCCGTTTGGACCTACGATGCCAAGAGCGCTTCCTGTTTCGATATCTAGATTTATATTTTTTAATGCCCAAGACTCTGAACTTCTTAGTTTATACTTTTTTCCTAATTTTTCAGTTTGAATAGCAAGATTTGAAGGGAGTTTCATAAAGTATCAACCATTTTATTCTCGGAATATCTAATTGCAGTATAGCCACTAAAGTAAATTACAATAATCATTAAAAAAGAGATATAATGTAATTCACTCCAACTATTTATGCCCAACCATGTCCATCTGAATCCGTCAGCAATTGCTACAAATGGATTTAAGTATAAGATCCATTCAAATTCTCCAAGTGCATTACTATATTTTTCTGTTGGGTATACGATAGGGCTAAGTAGAAATAATCCTTGAATTAGCAATGGGAGTATAGCAAGCCAGTCACGAAAGCGAATGGATATCGCAGCTATCCAATATGCTATTCCCAATGATGCTAAAATTGTTGCAAATGAATAAAATAAAAAATTAAAGAAATAAAAATCCCATATGCCTGATTGAATCCCTCTAAATAAAAAGTAGAGTATTGTGGCCACCATATAATCGACCAGGGCAACTAGCGCCTTGCTTAGAGGAAGTGACTGGCGTGGGAATGATACTTTAGATATGATATGTTGATTATGCACTAGGCTAGGAGAGCCTTGCATTATTATGTGTTGGGCCAGTAACCAAGCCGGTAGGCATGCAAAAGCATAAATTGAATAATTGAATCCAAATGGTGCCTCAATTTCAATAATCCATGAAAAAAAAAATAGGACTAAAATTGCAGCTAATAGGGGTTGGCCAATAGACCAAAACCACCCTAATCTTGTTTGAATATATCGGAGTTGAAGGTCTCTTCGAGCAAAAGCCCATGTTACTTGACGTGTGCGCCTGAAGCCTTCATTGGTGAATTTCCAAATAGAATCTGATGAAGATACGGAGTGAATTTTTTTATTCATATCGGAGTGCTTCTATTGGGTCAAGTTTTGCTGCTTTACGAGCAGGGTACCATCCAGATATTATGCCTACAAAAAATGATACAATAAATGCCAATAGAATCCATTTAAATGGCAAAACAACCGATGTGTCAAGAGCGAATGCCAATCCATTTCCTACTATTAAGCCGAAAAATACCCCTATGAATCCTCCAATGATACTTATGAGTATTGCCTCTGCTAAAAACTGCATAACGATAAAATTTTGGCTGGCTCCTAAAGCTTTTCGCGTGCCAATTTCACTTGTGCGTTCAGTCACTGAAACGAGCATAATATTCATTAAAGAAATGGATGCTCCGAGGAGTGTTATGATGCCAATTAATGCAGCTCCAATGCCAATTGAACTTAGCGATTCTAGAAGGATGGAAGACAAGTTATCTGCTTGTCTAATATTAAAATCATTTTCTTCCCCTGGGCCTAATTTTCTTATTGACCTCATAGTTGATATTGCTTCGTTAATTGCCGCATCAATAATTTTCGGATTTGGAGAAAGAATATTGGTCACGTATGATGACGAAGGTGATCCAAAATCTTTATGGCCTGACATTAGAGGTAGGTATGCTAGGTTGTCACTAGACATGAAAGAACTGTTTCCCTTTGCTTTTGTGATTCCGATAACACGATAAGGTTTCCCATTAATTCTTATATTTTCTCCAACTGCTGAAGTGTTAGGGAATAACTGTTTGACGATGTCTGGAGCAAGGACTGCAACAGACCTTCCTTCTTTTTGCTCTAGTCCAGAAAAAAATCGACCTTCAGAAATTTCGAGTCCATTGACAGAAGGGAAATTTATATCAACTGCTTGAACTTGTACATTAGGATTAGTCTCTTTGTCGATATGTCGAATTATAGCTGTAGACAGTAGATTATCACTTACGCTTGCTAGAAGTCCTTTTCCTGCTAAGTTATTTTTTAATTTGATAGCTGTTTTTAGAGGAATTTGGGATTGTTTTTTTTCTTTTATTCCGTTCCGACCTATTTGTATTGTTCTTCCACCCTGCTGAATCGTGAAAGTATTTGCTCCCATTGTGGTGAATTGATTTGAAATACTGCTTTCCATAACAGATGTGGCGGTCAACATTCCAACCAGAGCTGTTATACCTGTTGCAATTATTAAAGCAGTTAATACTGCCCTAAGTAATTGAGCTCTAAGTGCCTGAATTGCCATACTTATAGCTTCAAATAGTATGGTCTGACGTATTTTTTTCATATAATTCGTAAAGGTAGTGCTCGATTGCGAGGACTTTTGCAAATTTGCATTACCATGAAATTAAAAAAAATATATTCGTCCTTCATAATTTTCGTACTTACAATTACTTCCGTGCAAGCCCAATATGTATATCGGGACTTCCCGGATACCACCCTGGAAATCAATGGCGACTTTTTTGATTTAGATCTTAATAATGATACTGTGCTTGATTTTAGATTTATTCAATATCGAGATACAGGGACTTCTGGGCTTATAGATCATTCTATTGTTTTGCCATTTGATTCTTCTAGTTCTGCTGTTTGTGGATCGCAGCGTGGGTTTTTCTTTTATGCTGACCGCTTGGATATCGGCGAAAGTATTTCCTATTCATCAAACCCCTGGCAAGGGATGTCTTCGTCAGAAAACTATGGAACAATTGAATATCGATTTGACAGTGTTTCAGATCCATACTCACAATGGAAAGATAATGGGGAAGGGTTTATTGGTTTACGATTGAATAAAAATGATTCATTGTTATATGGCTGGGTAAGAATAGAGGTCACCAATGGAGAGAAATTAATAATTAAAGATTGTGCATATCAATCTAAATTAGATAGTTCAATTGATGCTGGCCATTTATGGATATCTCTTGGAGAGCAATTTTTAAATGGTCACATGGGATTTGTAAGTGGCGGAATGTTAATGTTATCTCGCCCGTCAAATAGTTCATTAGCGAAAACATCCATCTATAATTCCAAAGGGCAGCTTTTAATCTCTGGCGATTGGTTGGGTAACAATTGGTCTTTGCCTATTAGTTTTTTTAAAAGTGATTTATTCATTGTTGTTGCAGAATCGAAAGATGGGGTATGGGTAGAGCGTATTGTTGGTGTCAATTAATAGATCTTTAAAAAATATTCATCTAGACTAGTTTTATTTCTAAGTTAATTGACTAATAATCTATTTTCATTGTAAATTCGGTAAAAAAACCGACGCATAACATTTAATACCAATATTAATTGACATTTTTAGTAGAAATTCTTTAATATATGGAATGAGTAAATTGAATTGCTTTAGAATTCATTCTTCGTCTAATTTTATTGTGAAAAAACAAATAGATATTATTTATGAATATTTATAATCATTATCTCAAAGAGATTGAAATACGAAAAATTCAAGGCCTTAAACCAAAGCCAATTGACGACGCAGAATTACTACGCGATATCATTATTAGTATCAAAGACTTAGATAACGCAAATCGAGAAAAATCTATAAACTTTTTTATTTTTAATGTTTTACCTGGCACTACAAGTGCAGCTGGCGTCAAAGCCTCTTTTTTAAAGCAGATTATTCTTGGTGAGTTTTCCTTAGGAGAAATTACTCCTTCATTGGCCTTTAAGTTGTTATCTCATATGAAAGGAGGTCCTTCTGTTGAAGTTTTAATTGATTTAACTCTTGGTAAGAGTTTGGCTCTTGCGAAACAAGCAGCTAAAGTTCTCAAAACACAATTTTTCCTTTATGATGCAGATACTGAACGTCTAAAAAAAGCATACAGCAATGGAAATGTCATTGCTAAGGATATTCTTAAAAGCTATTCACAGGCAGAATTTTTTACTAAATTACCGGATGTAGCCGAAGAGATAAAAGTTGTAACGTATATAGCTGGTGTCGGAGACATTTCCACTGATTTACTTTCACCGGGCAGTGATGCTCATTCTAGATCAGATAGGGAATTACACGGTAATTGTATGTTTGAACACAATGCTGATAGACAAAATGAACTTTTGTCTCTTCAAAATGAGCATCCTGATAAACGAGTGATATTGATTGCTGAGAAAGGCACTATGGGAGTTGGTTCCTCAAGAATGTCTGGTGTAAATAATGTTGCTTTGTGGATTGGGAAACAAGCAAGTCCATATGTGCCATTTATTAATTTTGCGCCTATAGTTGCAGGAACAAACGGTATTTCTCCAATATTCTCAACGACTGTAGATGTGACAGGAGGTGTTGGTCTTGATCTTAAAAATTGGGTAAAGAAAAAAGATATTAATGGAGATATAATCTTAGATAAAGATGGTGAGCCTATTCTTGAAGAAGTTTTTTCAGTCGAAACTGGAACATTACTCACAATAAATACGAAGAAGAAAAAATTATATACCGGCGATAAGGAGCTCTGCGATATCTCTGCTGCATTCACTCCTCAGAAATTAGAGTTTATGCGTGCTGGTGGCTCATACGCCATTGTATTTGGTAAAAAGCTCCAAGCATTTGCTTCAAAAACCCTAGGTATTGATACTCCAGCAGTATTTGCCTCATCAAAAGAGTTTTCACATGAAGGTCGGGGGCTGACTGCAGTAGAAAAGATATTTAATAAAAACGCTGTTGGAATTACTTCAGGGAAGTTATTGAATGCAGGTTCTGATGTTCGTGTAGAGGTTAATATAGTTGGTTCTCAAGACACAACAGGTCTAATGACTTCTCAGGAATTAGAAATGATGGCAGCGACAACAATCTCACCAATTGTTGATGGTGCATATCAATCAGGGTGTCATACAGCTTCAGTCTGGGATGAAAAAGCTCAAGAAAACATCCCGAGATTGATGAGTTTCATGAATGATTTTGGTTTAATAACCGCTCGTGATCCTAAAAATAAATATTTTCCAATGACTGATGTGATTCACAAGGTTCTGAATGATATCACTACTAATGATTGGGCTATAATTATTGGCGGAGACTCACACACAAGAATGTCTAAAGGAGTTGCTTTTGGCGCTGACTCAGGAACTGTAGCACTCGCACTTGCAACAGGAGAAGCAAGTATGCCAATCCCCGAATCTGTAAAAGTCACTTTCAAAGGTGAGATGAAGAGCTACATGGATTTTAGAGATGTGGTGCATGCTACCCAGTCTCAAATGCTACAGAGTTTTGATGAGAATGTATTTCAAGGAAGAATCATTGAGGTCCATATAGGGACTTTACTTGCTGATCAAGCTTTTACATTTACAGATTGGACGGCTGAAATGAAAGCAAAGGCATCTATCTGTATTTCCCAAGATGACACCCTAATTGAGTCTCTCAATATTTCTAAGAGTAGAATAAGAATGATGATTAGTAAGGGGATGGATAATAAAAAGCGTGTTCTTCAGGGTCTTATTGATATAGCTGATAAAAGAATCTACGAGATCAGGACTGGAGAAAAGCCTGCGCTAACTCCTGATTCAAACGCTGAATACTATGCGGAATTTGAAGTGGACTTAGATATAATTGGACAACCCATGATTGCTGATCCAGATGTTCACAATGAAGATATTTCTAAGCGTTATACTCATGACGTCATCAGAGCACTTTCTTTTTATGAAGGAAAGAAAAATGTGGATCTTGGTTTTGTTGGTTCTTGCATGGTTCATAAAGGAGATCTCAAAATAGTTTCTCAAATGCTTAAGAACTTGGAGGGCCAAAAAGGAAGGGTTCAATTTAATGCACCCTTGATAGTAGCTGCGCCGACATATAATATTATTGATGAACTAAAAGAAGAAGGAGATTGGGATATTCTAAAAAAGTATTCTGGTTTTGAGTTTAATGATGATGCACCTAAAAGCACTGCGCGAACAGAATATAAAAATATGATGTATCTCGAACGACCTGGTTGTAACCTTTGCATGGGCAATCAAGAAAAGGCAGAAAAAGGAGATACGGTAATGGCTACCTCCACACGTTTATTCAAAGGACGAGTGGTTGCCGATTCAAATCGTAAAAAAGGAGAGTCACTGCTTGCTTCTACACCAGTGGTTGTATTAGCTGCCATTCTTGGTAGGACTCCAAATATGGAGGAGTATGAAAATGCTGTCGAGGGGATTAATCTCACGAAATTCTCGCCACCTAGTGAGAAAATGTGTTCTTAAGTATTTTTAAACTATTTGGATATATTAGTAGAATAATTTTGGTCCCAGTTTTTTATTGAAATTTTAATAGAAACTGATCTATAAAGGGTCAAGCGAAGGAGCTTTTTTATATCTTGGAGGAAATTCCATTTATGGCAACATCAAGAGATTCGAGAATTCAATGGGGTTGGGCAATGTATGATTGGGCAAATTCTTCGTACAGCCTCGTAATAAGTACTGCGATCTTCCCGATTTATTTTGCTGCAGTAATGGATGGTGCTGGAAAGATAAGTTTTCCTTTTTTCGGCGGCACTATATCGACAACTGCTGCATACACGTTTGTTGTGGCTGCCGCATTTTTAACAATTAGTTTAATCACTCCTTATCTGAGTGCCTTATCCGAAGTCTCAGGTAAGAAAAAGTCATTTATGCGTGTCTTTATTTATTGTGGTTCAATTGCATGTGCTGGCATGTTTTTCTTTACTGAAAATACAATGTGGTGGGGGCTTTTATCTCCATATTTAGCTTCATTATGTTTCAGTGGGAGTTTAGTTTTTTATAATTCTTATCTGCCAGAAATAGCGAAACGAGAGGATCAAGATTCCCTAAGTGCGAGAGGTTTTGCTCTTGGATATTTGGGTAGTTCTTTAGTATTGATAGCTTCGTTAGCATTTATTCAAAATCCCGAATGGTTAGGGATTAATGATGTGGCCACTATTACAAGACTGAGTTTTGTTTTTGTTGGTATATGGTGGCTTTCTTGGGGAGAATTTGCCTTGTATCGGCTTCCTTCAGGTGTTTCGATTTTGATGAAAAAAAATAAAGGCTATATCAAAGAAAGTTATGTGCGTCTATTTTTGGTTTTGAAAGAATTCAATAAAATTAAAGGATTGAATAGGTTTTTAATGGGTTTTTTCTTTGCCTCTGCTGGAGTTCAAACTGTAATACTTATTGCTTCTTTATTTGGCACCAAAGTCCTCGGACTTGAATCAAGTTCTTTAATATTAACTATTCTACTAATTCAATTTGTTGCTATTCTAGGTTCATGGCTTTTTGCTAAACTTTCTTATCAGTTTGGAAACATCAGAAGTTTGATTTTAGCCTCGGGTCTTTGGGTAGTTATATGTCTCCTTGCTTTTTTTGTAAATTCAGAATTTCAGTTTTATCTTCTAGGAGCATCGGTGGGTTTAGTAATGGGTGGTTTGCAATCATTGGGTCGTTCCACATTCTCTAAAATGTTACCATCAGAAGATGAACATGTGACCTATTTTAGTTTTTTTGATATTGCTGAAAAACTAGCTACTGTTCTTGGGATGGTTTCTGTGGGGTGGGTGGAAACGGTAACAGGTGACCTTCGATTATCACCATTAGTTCTCTCTGTCTTTTTTTTAATCGCAATGTTTTTGTGGTTTGGCATTAATAAATTTTATTATTCCAACAAGAACTTAGATTAGTATGAAACGTTTGGTAAACATGAGATGTTCAACAAGCAAAAAGATTTACGGTGTATTCTTTTTATTCATTGTTCTGAATACGGGGTGCCATTATGATAATGCAGATAGGAAGTATAGGCAATCTGAATGTGATTTGACGGATGTTTCGTGGACCTCTGATGTGAAGCCACTAGTTGATCAATTTTGTATTGGTTGTCACCAAGGATCATCACCTGCTGCAGGTTTAGTTTTAGATAGATATGAAGTTGTCAAAGCTTCTGTTATGCAAGGAGGGTTTTCAATCCGAGTAAACAAACCTATTACTGATCCTTTAAAAATGCCTCCTAATGCTATCTTAGATTCTTGTGCGATCGATAAGATCAATATGTGGATTGCAAATGGTGCTCCTAAAAATTAAATTTTTATGAAAAAAATATTTGTTTTAATCGTCTTTTTATTGTCATTTTCAACTTTATTTTCGCAGAAAATGATTAGTAAAAAAAGTTATGTTCATATTTATTCCTATACGCCAATCGAAGATATAGATGCTTCCTTAAATGATGGCTTGGCCATTTTAAGTACTGACACAAAAGAGGTAGCCTATATTCTAAATATTCAGTCACTGACTTTTAAAAACGCATTAATGCAAGAGCATTTTAATGAAAACTATATTGAGTCAGAAAAATTTCCAAAAGCTACTTTGATTGGTAGTCTTTCAGGTGACGTGAATTTTTCAAAAACGGGGATATACAATTTGTCAGTAAAGGGGAAATTGAAAATGCATGGAGTAGAACAAGTAATATCTGTTCCAATTGAGTTGAATATTTTAGAGGATCTGTCTGTTTCACTCAAAACAGATTTTCTTGTAAAATTGGAGGACTTTGGAATTAGAATACCGAAACTTATGTTTACAAGGATTGCCGAAGAAATTAAAGTCTCCGTTGAATCAAAATTTTTAATACAATAGATTATATCTAATGCATAAATATTATATCCTTATTTTAGTTTTTTTACCCCTTATAGTAAGTGCTCAAGATGATCTTTTAGCGGAATTAAATGACATAGATTCGAGTCCGTCAAAATCATATGTTTTTGCTACTTTCAAAGGCACTAGGGTTATAAATATGCAGTCAATAGAATTACCTGGTGAGGGTATAGGTCAATTTATTGTTGGACATAGATTTGGAGCTTTAAATGATAGGCCGTTGTACAATCTTTTTGGGATGGACATGGCTCAAATCCGCTTTGAATACAGCTACTCTCCAAAATCTTGGCTGAATGTTGGAGCCGGTCGTTCATCAGGTGCAAAAACATATGATATTTTTACGAAAATCAGACTGATACGTCAGTCAAATAGATCTAAATGTTCAAAATGTGTTGATTTCCCAATTTCTATGGCCTACTATGGTTCAGCGACAATCGTCACTACTCCATACTCTGATGGTATCGATCATGACCTTTCCGATAGGTTAGCTTATACTAATCAAATAATTATTGCGAGAAAAATAAATAAATACCTTTCTCTAGAACTCGTGCCAACTTTAGTTCATTATAATCTCGTGCCTTCTGTTCATGACAAGAATGACTTGTTTGTTCTAGGTTTTGGCGGAAGATACAAACTGACTAATCGAATGGCCTTAACCTCGGAGATTATGCTAAGAAAGGATCAGCCTGTCAATACTTTTAACTCTTTAAGTTTTGGAGTTGATATTGAAACTGGTGGTCATGTATTTCAGTTTCATCTCACTAATTCTCGATTGATGGCCGATAATCAATGGATAACTCAAAATCCTGGTAGTTGGGCAAATGGTGATATTTTTTTGGGTTTCAATATCAGCAGGGTTTTTACTCATTGATTCAAAGTAAAAATTATAAGTCATATAAAAAAATATTTTTTGTCTAAAAAGTGAAATTCAAGATATTTGATTACATCGTTGTGGGAGGCGGAATTGTCGGCGCTTCAACTGCTTATAAGTTGAGGATTAAATTCCCGAAGGCAACAGTTCTGGTCGTAGAGAAAGAACCTCAATCATCGCTGCATCAAACAGGAAGAAATTCTGGTGTTATTCACTCTGGGCTTTATTATACTCCAGGATCACTCAAGGCAAAAACATGCATAAATGGATATCATCAACTTTTAAAATTTTGTTATGAAGAAAGTATTGATTACGAAATTTGTGGAAAATTAGTCGTTCCAAAGAATGAATTAGAATTAAAAAAATTAGAGTCAATAGCAAAAAGAGGTTTAGAAAATGGTCTAGAGGGTATTCGTTTTGTTGATAGAAGTGAAGTAAAAAAAATGGAACCATATATTCTTTCCACAACAGCACTTTACGTTCCTCAGACCGGGATAGTAGATTATGTTGGAATGACAAAAAGGCTCATTGCTATAGCAGTAGAGAGTAAAGGTTCCTTCCGAACAAATGCCAAGGTCGTGGATATGGGGACTACTTCTAGTAAACCATTTATTAGGTTATCAAATGATGAGAATGTTTATTCGGAAAAAATAATTTTTTGTGCAGGCCTGCAAAGTGATCGTTTAGCCAAATTAGATGGTCTTACTGAGGATATCCAGATAGTGCCATTTCGAGGAGACTATTATCAATTGAAAAATGAATCAAGGTATAAGGTTAAAAACCTTATTTATCCTGTCCCTAACCCTGATTTTCCATTTTTAGGTGTTCACTTCACTAGAATGATTGACGGATCTGCGGAGTGCGGTCCCAATGCAGTTTTTTCTTTTTCTCGTGAAGGTTACAATAGGACGTCATTTAATCTGAGAGATTCATGGAGTTCTTTGAGCTTTGAGGGGACAAGGAGGTTATTTGCAACAAATTGGCGTTTTGGACTCAAAGAGTATGAGTTAGCATTTTTAAAAAATAAATATTTGGCTGAGCTTCGTAAAATTATGCCAAATTTAGAGGCTTCCGATTTGGTGCGAGGTAGATCTGGTATAAGAGCTCAGGCATTAGATAAGAAAGGTAACCTGGTTGATGACTTCGTTATAAAAAAAGGTCAAATTGGAATTCATGTTTTAAATGCTCCGTCTCCAGCGGCTACGGCTTCATTAGCTATTGCTGACGAGATAATCAGTTATTTATAAGTAACGAGATCTATAACATCGATCATTTTCCAATAAAATTATGAGGAGAGATTAAGTTTAGTTCATCTTTTACTCTCTGAGGAACTTTCAGGTTATCAATAAAACTAGAAATGGTTTCTTTGTTAATTCCTTTATTTGTTCTTGTTAAGTCTTTTAACGCCTCGTATGGTTTTGGATAGCCTTCTCTTCTCAGAATGGTCTGAATTGCTTCTGCGACAACTGCCCAATTATTATCTAAGTCTTGACCAATTTTTTCTTTATTAACAATGAGTTTCTTTAAACCTTTTTGGAGATTGTTCAATGCAATTAAAACGTGCCCGAAAGGAACTCCGATGTTTCTTAGTACAGTGGAGTCTGTTAGGTCTCTTTGAAGTCTAGAAATAGGTAGTTTCAGAGATAAATGCTGCAAAAAACTATTGGCGATACCAAGGTTGCCCTCAGCATTTTCAAAATCTATTGGATTAACTTTATGAGGCATGGCGGAGGAGCCAACTTCGCCATCGATGATTTGTTGTTTAAAATAATCCATGCTGACATAGGTCCAGATATCTCGTGAAAGATCAATCAGAATTGTGTTAATTCGTTTTACAGTGTCAAAGTATGCTGCAAGATTATCATAGTGCTCAATTTGAGTTGTTGGATATGACCTGGTGAGTCCAAAATTTGTACAGAACCTCTCTGCAAAGTCATGCCAATTAATATCAGGGTAGGCTGCGAAATGAGCATTGAAATTACCCGTAGCTCCACCAAATTTAGATGAAAAAGGCACATTTTTTAGTAAATCTAATTGAGCTTCTAGTCTTACAATGAAGACAGCCCATTCTTTCCCTAAACGGGTAGGTGATGCTGGTTGGCCATGTGTTCTCGACAATAATGCAATATCACTCCACTCATTGGACTGCTCTTTGAGAGTATTTATTAATTGAAAAATTTCTGGGATGAAAATGGTTTCATGAAATTCTCTTAAAGAGAGAGGTATTGCTGTATTGTTTATGTCTTGAGAAGTAAGTCCAAAATGAATAAATTCTGATTGTTCTTCAAGCCCATGTTTTGTGAATTCCTCTTTCAGGAAATATTCAACAGCTTTTACATCATGATTTGTTTTTCTTTCAATTTCTTTTATTTGTAAAGCATTTTTTTCGGAAAAATCCTCAACAATTTTTCTTATTTTTTTTCTATCATCATCACTTAATTTTTTAAGCCCGGAAATGCCAGAATCGGCCAAAGCTAGAAAGTATTCAACTTCAATTCGGACTCTGTATGTGATTAAACCAAACTCTGAAAAATATGGTGAAAGGCATTTAGTATGACTTTTATATCGGCCGTCTAATGGGGATAGAGCATGTAGTGACGAGTTCATTGGGAAATTTAAATATTTAAGATACCAAATACCGGCAATTTAGCATCCACTTCATTTCCATTAGAATGAAATATACGCCAAGTTTTACCATTTGTTAGTGCACCCCATGGTGCTTGAAGTGCAGTATTGTATCTCATCCATTGGTCACAAGCTTTGTCATCAAGTTTTATCGAATCAGCTTTACATTCTATTAACATCCATAGTTTACTATCAGAATAGACTGCTATGTCATATCTGCGGAGCAAATCATTTACTTTAATTCCTTTTTCAACTGAAATTGATTCTTTCGGATATTTTCCATCTATTATTAGACGCCTCAAGGCATCTTGTCGGACCCACTCTTCAGGTGTCGCTTTGACATTTTTCTTTCGAAATGCATCCCAAAGGTCTTCTGAATGAGGATCCATCATAGTCATAGTCGCATGCAGCCATTTACGTTTTTCCATGGTGCAAGGTTATGTACTTTTGTCGACACTACCGTGAAGAAAACAAAAATACCTTATCGAGACCCATTCGGTTACCCTATCTGGGTAAAGCGCATTGTTATCTTTTTATTTGGCATAATCGTCTGGTATAGATGTAATTATATAAATAAATTAAAGATTAAAGGTGGTTTTAATTTAAAAAAACTACCTTCAAAAAATGTTCTTTTTGTAAGTAATCACCAGACATATTTTATGGATGCTGCAGCACTTATTTTAGTTTTTTGCCATGTTAAGAATAAAATTCATGATCGATCCGATAAATTTTGGCCATTAGCTCTTCCAAAACTCAATGTATTTTTTATTGCTGCCAAGGAAACTATGAAATCGGGAATTTTGCCTCGTCTACTTGCTTTGGCTGGGTCAGTATCAATAAAGAGAACATGGAGAGAAGCAGGGATTAATGTAAAACGGAACGCTGATCAAAAGGACATAAAAAACATTAAAAGTGCTATTCGTTTAGGTTGGGTAATAACTTTTCCTCAAGGGTCAACGAAACCCTTTATTAAAGGGCGGCGTGGTACGGCTCACCTCATCAAAGAACTAAATCCAACAGTGGTGCCAGTTGTTATTAATGGATTTAGGCGTGCATTTGATAAAAAGGGTCTCCGAACTAAGAAGCGTGGGACAGAATTAAATATTGAATTTAAAAAACCTTTAGTTTTTAGTCCTGAAGATAATAATCAGCAGATTATGGATAAAATCATGGATGAAATTGAACAGGCTCCAAACTATAAAGCTTTTCGTAAATTTAATGTGCCCAATAAAATAACTCAAGAATGAAACAGATTATATTTTTTCTTTTAATCACAGGAGCTACTCTAAGTTGCACTGATGAAGTTTTACCCGAGGATTCAACTTTTGATACACGTAACGTAGTTTTAAATCACTTTTTCTATTATAATGATGAAGTTATTGATACTTCAAAGGTCTTCAATTTAGGAAATGCACAGATTATTTTTAAGGATGTTTCAATTGCTTTTGGGGGATATTTTTTTACTGATCATTTAACGGACACTGTCACGCCGGTAGGTATGGATACAATAGGATACTCTTTTGATCCAAATGTAGCTTCTTTAAAATATGGTACTGCATCCAGGCTTTTTAAGCTCGATAAAGGGGTATATCAAGGTGTGCATCACTTTAAAATGGGCATTGATTCATCTATTACTGGTGATTACGAAAAATGGCCTAAGGGTCACCCTATGACAAATTCAGGGCTTCATAGAGGTTTAGGTGAAGGTTATAACTCTTTGTATATAAATGGTTTATATAAAGAATTAGGAGATACGGCAAGTGTCCAGCCAAATATTCCATTTACTTATAGAGTCTCTGATGAAGTATTAGACATTTGGTGGAATAAGCCAACATCTTTTAATGTTGTTCCAAATATGGATGTTAATATCAATATTGTTTGGAGTATCGATAAATTACTTCTTGGATTGGACCCAACAATTATCGATAATATCGAATGTGACTCTGGAGATCCAATTGATTTCCAATTAGCACAGGCACTATCAACAAATATTTTAACCTCCTATGAGATTCAACTTTAAGTTGGATCCTAAAATGAATATTCATTTTATCGCTATCGGTGGAAGTGCTATGCATAATCTTGCATTGGCTCTTCATGAGCGAGGTGATACGTTAATAACTGGAAGTGATGATGCTATTTTTGAACCTTCAAAAACTAGATTAAGAATGGCGGGCTTATTGCCTCAAAGCGAAGGCTGGTTTGTTGAAAAAATAAATAATAATATTGATGCTGTAATTATAGGGATGCATGCAAAAAAAGAGAATCCTGAACTTATTAGAGCCCAAAAATTAGGATTAAATATATTTTCATACCCTGAGTTCCTTTTCGAATCATCAAAAGCAAAAACTAGGGTTGTAATTGGTGGAAGTCATGGTAAGACATCTACAACTTCAATGTTATTGCATTCTCTCCGCTTATCCAATTTAGATGTGGATTTTATGGTAGGTGCCCAGTTGGATGGTTATAACACTATGGTTAGGCTTTCTAACGACTCTGAGTGGGCTGTTTTTGAGGGTGATGAATACTTATCATCTCCAATTGATTTACGCCCTAAATTTCATTTGTATAGAGCAAATGTTGCGATTTTAACAGGAATAGCATGGGACCATATTAATGTGTTTCCTACTATTGATGATTATCGATTAGCATTTGAGGGTTTTTTAAAAAGTATGGAACCAGGGGGTACGCTTATTTATAATGAAGATGATAAGGATTTAGAAAAAATAGTGATTGAAGACAATAGTCCAATTCGCAAAATACCTTATCATATGCCTAAATATCGAATACAAAATGGCCGTTGGATATGGATCACTCCTCAGGGTGACTTGCCTCTGAGTTTTATAGGGAAGCATAATCTGAGCAATGCTGAAGGCGCTAGATGGCTTGCTCAAGAGATGGGAGTTCAGGCTGAAGATTTTTATGATGCGTTAACTAGTTTTAAAGGAGCTAAAAGCCGTCTAGAAGTTTTAAAGTCCGGAACGAAAAGAATTATTCACCTAGACTTTGCTCATGCTCCAAGTAAAGTAAGAGCTACGGTAGAAGCATATTGTGAAACTTATATAGATGAGGTCACCATTGGACTCCTAGAGTTACACACTTTTAGTAGTTTAAATTCAGAATTTATATCAGGTTACAAAGATTCTCTTGATGGCCTAGACAAAGCTATAGTCTTTTTTGATCCAAAATCTGTTGCCCATAAAAATCTTCCAGAGCTTAAAAAAGATGAAGTTCAGTCCGCATTTGGAAGTGAAATTTTAGTCTTGACAAGTATAGATGAAATGCAAAAAACTTTGTATAACCTTCCGGAGAAGTGTAATCTTTTAATCATGTCTTCTGGAGATTTAGGAGGTTTTGATATCAGAGCATATGCTGAGAACTGTTTATGCTAAATAGATTTTTTTTATATAGAGATGCTAGTATTAAATGTCCAACTATTTCGGACTTTTCCTGAACGTTTATCCAGTATTATTTGAGGACCAAAAGTTATTTCAGTGGGTAATAAATAATCTGATTTGAATACTTTATTAAGCCTTATTAGTCCAAAGACTCGAAATGCGGGCTGAAATACTTTGAATTTAGTCCTCTGATTAATCGAAGTTTCGAGATATTCCCCCCAAGAAAACCCATAAGCAGACATCGCTCCTAGATCCCACTTGCTATCTGCCCCAAATAAGGCCCAAATCAGATGAATGGCACCATAATTCATCATGTCTTTGCTTAAAATTACTTCTTGAGCGTTTTCTGTTTTTTCTCTGAAATTTTGAAGAAAAAAGCCAGTTGAGAAATGAGAATTTAAAGAAGTGTTAATATTAAAACCAATGAGGTTACCTATTGCGGTTTCTTTTATTATGTTATACTTTCCAAGTATAATCTCTACTTGAAAACCACTAATTTTAATTTTTAGTGGATAATTATTTAGATTTGAATATGTTTTTTCTATTTCGAGAGAATTATTTCTGATGTCATCTGACAGTTGTTCTGAAATAATATTTTGCGCAAAAGATATTTGTGACGATAATAATAAAAGTATGAGAATTTTCATTCGGTCATAAGCTTTCTTTGCATTTCATCCATATTGAAGAAGTCAATTGCCTCTTGTAATGTGGGAACAAGGGGCATGTCTTCATCAAAAAGAGTCATGAGACTTTCTCGAATGATTATAATGAAGCTTAGATCATTCTCTAATTTTTCTATTTGATGATTTCTCAAAAAATTAATATTATTAAGTTCTTCCACCATTAATAAATTTAAAATGATATGCCTTTTGTTATGCTTTGAAAGAATAATTTTTAGCTCTTCTAGATCTTGAGGGGTATATGCATCTTCACCAAAGTTGATATATAAGTGGCTTGATTTTATTTCAACTTTATAAGACATAGCTATTATGAATTATGACCTTGTGAAGCTAATAAATAGAGTACGGCCATTCTCACGGCTACTCCATTTTCAACTTGATTCAGAATTAAAGAATATTTTGAGTCTGCTACTTCAGAAGATATTTCGACACCTCTATTTATTGGACCGGGATGCATTATCAAGGGGATGTTATTTAATGTCTCCAATCTCTCCATTGTTATGCCGTACCTCAATTGATATTCACGGATAGAAGGAAAATATGATTTATCCATCCTTTCGTGTTGAACTCGAAGTATATTCGCTACGTCTGCCCATTCTAAAGCCTCATTAATATTAGTTATTACTTCGACTCCAAGAGAATGGATATTTCTTGGCAATAGCGAAAGGGGGGCACACAAAGCAACTTGTGCTCCTAGTTTTTGTAGACAAAAAATATTGCTTATTGCGACTCGTGAATGCAAAATGTCTCCTACAATTACTATCCGCTTATTCTTTAAATCTTTAAACTTTTCTTGAATTGAAAACGCATCTAATAGAGCCTGTGTCGGATGTTCATGCGTGCCATCACCAGCATTAATAATTTGAGCATTAACACGTTGACTTATAAATTTGGCAGCGCCAGGCTCCGGGTGTCGTAAAACAATAAAATCTACTTGCATAGCAAGAATGTTATTTACAGTATCGACAAGTGATTCACCTTTATTTAATGAAGAACTTGAAGCAGAAAAATTTATCACATCAGCAGAGAGACGTTTTTCTGCAAGTTCGAAACTTAATCTTGTTCTCGTGGAATTCTCAAAAAAGAGGTTGGCTATAGTTATATCACGAAGTGAGGGAACTTTTTTTATTGGACGGTTAATGACTTCCTTGAACTGTTTGGTCCAGCTGAAAATTAAATTGATATCTTGAGGAGTCAGATCCTTAATTCCTAATAGATTAGTTGTGCTTAGATTAGAGCTCTGAAGCATGGGGAGGATTTTCAATCAATACTTCTGGTGAGTCATTATCAGACCAATCTAAGGTGACACGTTCATCAGCTATTGCATCTACTCGATGGCCAGAATAATCTGGTTGGATTGGAAGCTCACGTGAAAATCTACGATCAATTAAAACACAAAGCTCAATTTTTAATGGCCTGCCGTAGTCGCCTAGTGCATCTAATGCTGCTCGAACTGATCTGCCAGTGTACAAAACATCGTCAACAAGGATTAAACGCTTTCCTTCGATTAGAATTGGCATTTTATTTGGTTTGGCAATAATTGGTTGTTTGCGCCTTCTAAAGTCATCGCGATGAAAAGTACTATCTAGGAGTCCAAAAGGTATATCATTTATTAGGAAATCATTTTTTAATCTTTTAAGAATCACATTTGCGAGTTCTACCCCGCGGGGCTGTAGCCCTACAATCACGCTATTGTTCCAAGGGTAATGCTTTTCATTGAGTTGACAACAAATTCTATTTAGTGTAATATTACTTTCCCGAGAATTCAAGAAAATTTTAGGTAGCATCTAGTCTAAAGGTAAAATTTTGAATACAATCTATAGCGCTAAATTAAAAAAAAATAAATTGAGATTTTAATTTAATAAAAAGGAAAACGAGATTACTGAGCTATGAATTCATTGATATTAAGAATTCCTCATTATTTATGGTTTTACTCATTCTATCATGTAAAAATTGCATCGCTTCAACAGGAGTCATATCAGCTAGGTGTCTTCTGAGAATATACATTCTAGAAAGGATTTCACTAGATAGTAAAAGATCTTCTTTTCTAGTACCCGACGCAATCAGATCAATAGCAGGGTATATTCTTCGATTAGAAATTTTTCTATCGAGTTGCATTTCCATATTTCCAGTTCCTTTAAACTCTTCATAGATGACTTCATCCATTTTTGATCCTGTCTCGATTAATGCAGTGGCAAGTATCGTTAAGGATCCACCATTTTCAATATTTCGAGCTGCTCCAAAAAATCTTTTCGGACGATGTAACGCATTTGCATCGACCCCCCCAGATAAAACTTTCCCTGATGCCGGACTAACAGTATTGTAGGCTCTCGCTAGCCTCGTTATTGAATCCAATAATATGATAACATCATGTCCGCATTCTACTAGTCTCTTTGCTTTTTCTAGAACAATATTCGCCACCCTAACGTGACGCTCAGCAGGCTCGTCAAAAGTAGAGGCAACGACTTCCGCATTCACATTTCTGGCCATATCTGTAACTTCTTCAGGTCTCTCATCAATGAGAAGTATAATCATATAAGCTTCAGGATGATTTGCTGCAATTGCATTAGCAACTTCTTTAAGCAACGTTGTTTTTCCAGTTTTAGGTTGAGCAACTATTAATCCTCGTTGTCCTTTTCCAATTGGTGAAAAAAGATCAATTACTCTTGTGGAAAGAGTGCTTTTTCGACCGGTTAGAGTAAACTTTTCTTCTGGGAATAGAGGTGTTAAATGCTCAAATGAAACCCTGTCTCTAATGAAATCGGGCTCACGGCCATTTATTGAGACAACTCGTGTTAGCGGAAAAAACTTTTCCCCTTCTCTTGGTGGACGAACTTCACCGCGAACGGTATCTCCGGTCTTGAGTCCAAATTGTTTGACTTGTTGAACCGATATATAAACATCATCAGGCGAGTTCAGGTAATTATAGTCTGAAGATCTTAAAAATGCAAAATTATCTGGCATCATTTCTACCACTCCCTCTGTCGGTATAATTCCTTCGAATTCGTATTCCCTGCGCTCTGGTCTTTGGATTCTTTCAGGGCGCTCTATTCTTGGGTTTCTTTCTGAACGATCTGGCCTTGGAGTTCGTTCAGCATGTTCGGATCTTGGAAGTCTTTCAGGACGCTCAGTTCGATGAATATGATCTGGTTTTCTATTCGTGTTTTTTCGTGCAGGTCGGACTAGCTTGTCATTTGAGTCAGTAACTTGTTGATGGAGCCCTATATTTCCAGCATGCTCCTCTTTTGAAGCGCTTTCATCATTTTCGGATACTCCCTTATTGATCATTTCTGAGTTACCAGATTTATCAATTTTAGTCTTAACTAAAACTTTTTCTTTTATTACAGGTTTTAGGGGGTCATGTTTGACTTCATTGTTTCCCTTGTTTACTTGAAATGCTTTAATTGCATTTACTAGTTCAGGCTTTCGCATAGATCTAACCTTCGATATGCCAAGAGTTTCACCTATTTGTTTGAGTTCGGGTAATTTTAGACCCTCTATATCTTGATTTGTAGCCATAAAAATTTTGGAGTACTGTATTCTGAGAAATTTTTATTCACACTTAATTTTTTCAGTGTGGAAAGTTTTTACACTAGTAGTGTTGCAATAGTACAAAAAAATCCGAAATTGCAATGTATTATGTGGCAAAGAATTCAAACAATTTACATGCTCCTTGGGGCAATGGCTTTTTTCTCAATAGGAGTTTATGATCCAAGTAACACAGAAGCATTAGTTGCTGGGCTCGGAGTAGCTCTTCTTTTTGCCAATATTACTTATTTTCGATTTAGGAAAAGACAGTTTATTATTAATCGTATTGTTATTATTATCGCTTTTTTTCTTGAAGGATTAATTATCTATCCAATTTTTCAACTTTCGGGAAATGAGATTCCTAATAATAATTTCATTATCCTTTCAGCTCCTTTAATGGCTGTTGTTTTTATGGCATTGGCAAACCGTTCGATTCAGAAAGACGAGAAAAATGTTAATTCAGCAGATCGGTTTCGTTCTAAGTAAACACACCTCTTTTTCCGAGTTCAATAACAGACAGGTTTTTAACCTTATTATCACTTATTTCAAAGCGCATCATTGTGCGGGTCCTATGGAATCCATGGTGTCCTGCCGCTCCTGGGTTTAGACATAGAAGTCCACTAGGTTCGTGACCAGCACGAAGTATATGCGAGTGTCCACATATCAGCAAATCAGTTGGCCTAGAATTGATTTTTTCACGAAGACTCTTAGGGATTCGTCCGGCATAACCTCCTATGTGAATAATGAATATTTTCACACCAAGTCTTTCAAAATATTGCTCTGCAGGGACTTCCCTTCTTATAATTCCGCTATCAATATTGCCATGAACCATATAAAGAGGCTTTATCTTTTTTAAAGAGTCTATCACGGTTAAGTCCCCGATATCGCCAGCATGCCATACTTCGTCCGCATCTCTAGCATATTTTAAAATGTCGTCATCAATAAAGCCATGAGTGTCGGAAAGTAATAGAATACTTAACGATGTACCTTTGTTCTTCATAATTATGCAAAATTCTCAATCATATCGTTATGCCATGCGCTTGGCTTTTCATGGTTCACCATTTAGTGGTTGGCAGTTTCAACCTGAACAAAAAACTGTTCAAGGTGAGCTAAACATAGCATTAAAATCTCTTCTCAGAGAAGATGTAAAGATAGTAGGCGCCGGGAGAACTGATACTGGTGTTCATGCTTTAAACTATGTGGCGCATTTTGATTCTTCTAAAATTATAGATCCTGTTGAGATAGTTTCTCGATTAAATCGATTTTTATCAAATAAAATATCGATCTATGAAATTATAAAAGTTAATAGCACCTTTCATGCTCGATTTAGTGCTGTGTCTCGAGCTTATAGTTATTCCATACGACATCGAAAATTTGCTTTTGGAAATGACATGATTTGGGATTATCGAAGAGATATGGATTACTCTTTACTTCATAAATGCGCTGCATCTTTATTAAAGGCAAAAGACTTTTCTGCATTTGCTCGATCAGGAAGCGATAATACAAATATGATTTGTCAAATACGACATGCAACTTGGGTTCAACAAGATGACAATCTTACTTTTCAAATTAAGGCTAATCGTTTCTTGAGAAATATGGTTCGTTCCTTAGTAGGTACTATGGTTGAAACTGCAAATGGACATAGAAATTTTAGTGACTGGGAATCTCTTCTTTTAGGAGGTGAAAGAGCCGAATCAGGTAACTCTGCTCCAGCAAACGGTTTAATATTCATGGGTGTTTCATACCCAAAATCTCCTTTTAATGAGCGTGAAGTCGCCAAATACTAGTAGTTCTGTCTCCGGGAAGGCATTTGATTGGAATGTTTTATCCATGGTCATTGCCTATGCTAAACCTTATAAGGGGCAAACATTTATTTCATTAATTCTTTCGATATTGCTAGGTCTCCTTGCTACAGTTCGTCCTATTTTGATTCGTGATGGTGTCGATAGCGCTGTAATGGAAGGTGGTGACCTTGTAACGTTGTGGTATGCAATGGCTTTACTTTTCTTGGCTTTATTTCTTGAGGCAATTGGACAATTTATTTTCATCTATTCCACTAATGATCTTGGAGCTCGTGTAATAAAGGATATTCGTATTAAATTATTTGGGCATTTATTAAATTTTAGGATTCCATTTTTTGATAAAACACCTATTGGAACTTTAGTTACGAGGACAGTAAGCGATGTTGAGACTATGTCGGAAATATTTTCAAATGGTTTATTAGTGATTTTTGGAGATTTATTTAAAATAATAGTCATGATTAGTGTCATGTTTTTCCTATTTGATCCATCGTTGGTTATTATTTCCTTAAGTGTAATCCCTCTACTATATATTGCTACAAGATGGTTTCAACGTAATATCAAAGCTGTTTTTACAGATGTAAGGAATGAGGTAGCTTCACTTAATTCATTTGTTCAGGAACGACTAACCGGAATGTCTGTGGTTCAACTGTTTACTAGAGAAAAAATTGAAGCGGATAGATTTAAAATCATTAATGCCAAACATCGAGATGCAAATATTAGAGGTATTTGGTATTTTTCACTTTTTCTGCCTTTTATTGATATGTTGTCTGCCTTAAGTATTGGATTAGCTATTTGGTACGGTGGCCTCAAAGCTTCAAACGGAGGAGATGTCACTATCGGGGACTTAACAGCGTTAATTGTCTTTATTAACCTTTTATATCGCCCATTAAGACAATTAGCAGATAGATTCAATACGTTACAGATGGGCATGGTGGCAAGTGAACGTGTTTTGAAATTGATTAATGACAATTCTCTGCCTGAAGTTTCAGGAGAATTTAGCAAAGAAAATGTCCAGGGAAATGTTGAAGTGACTAATCTTTCTTTTTCTTACTCTCAAAAAGAAGTGGTTTTGAACAATATAAATTTTATCATACCAGAGGGTCAGACATGCGCATTAGTCGGAGCTACTGGAAGTGGGAAAAGTACTCTAGTTCATTTGCTACTTGGGTATTATCCAATTCAACATGGTAAAATCAGTCTTGACGGAATCGAATTAGATAAATGGTCTTTAGAATCCCTTCGAACAAATATTTCTTTAGTCCAGCAAGATGTATTTCTGTTCTCTGATAGTGTCAGGAATAACGTTACACTTCATCGTAAAATATCAGACGATATAATCTGGGATGCTGCAGAAAGTATGGGTATAAAAGAGTTTTTGATTTCCTTGCCTGGTGGTCTTGATTATGATGTTAAAGAAAGAGGAGGTATGTTGAGTACGGGGCAGCGTCAATTGTTAGCATTTTTAAGAGCATATTTGAGAGATCCTGCACTTTTAATTCTCGATGAAGCAACATCTAGTATTGACTCGCAGGCGGAGAAATGGATTCAACAAGCAACGAGAAGTTTGACTAGAGGGAGAACCTCAATTGTTGTTGCTCACCGCCTAGCTACTGTATTAAATGCTGATCAAATTATTGTTCTAGATAAAGGGAAATTAGTTGAGATTGGTAATCACGAAGATCTTCTAAAAGCCGGAGGTTTTTATACAAATCTATTTGAAAAACAATTCTTCGGGAGAGATGGTTTTTAAATCAGATATTACATCAACTTTTCAAAATATCATCTAGGGCGCTACTCAAATCTTCATATTTGTATTTGAAATCGACATTTTCCCAGAAAAGAGAAGAACATCTTGTGCTCATTAATGCTAATTCAGCCATAGATCCCAACACAGAATAAAGTAGAAAAGCTGGAATAGAAGGAAGGAAGTATGGGCTATTTATTTTGCTGGCTAATGTTTGGCTGAATTCCATATTTGTAACACTCTTAACTCCAACTCCTAAGAAAATTCCTTTGTGTTTTGCATTATCTACTAAGAATAAAAATTGAAATGCTAAATCAGAAATATGAATCCATGGCATCCATTGTTTTCCATCACCAAGGGGACTTCCTAGGCCTAATTTAAAAAATGGAAGTAATGTGCCAAGAATACCTCCGTTTTTGCCGAGGACGATACCAATTCGCAGGCAACAAACTCTTAAGCCTAGACTTTCTGATTTAAATATTTCTTTTTCCCATTTATTTACAACTGTCGCTAAAAAGTCATCTCCGCCAGAATCATTTTCATCGTAAATTTTGTCTTTATCATTGGGGTATAAGCCAACTGCAGAAGCGCAAATAAGACTTTTTGGCCTCAAATCCATGGGTAGCGAAGAGATGGCACTAAACAATGTTTTGGTGCTCTGTATACGGCTGAATAGAATTTCTTTTTTATAACTCTTAGTCCATCGCTTAGAAATTGAAGCTCCTGCTAAATGAATTATTGTATCAATTCCTTCTAGGGCATCTAAGTCTATTTCATTTTTTTTTGGACTCCAAAAAAAAGTATTAGAGTCAGAAGATTTTTTAGTGCTTAAATTGCGGACTTTATGACCTTGTAACAATAGTTTTCTCATTATTTCTGAGCCTATCATTCCAGTTCCTCCTGTGAGTAATATTTTTTTTGTCATTTGTATAAGAACACGATTTTTGTCTCTTAGTTTATTTTATGCATGAATTAGTACCACATTCTGGTTGGCGAAAATATTACATAAGCTCTGATGATCCCCACAGTCCTTTTTATGACAATCAGGGTGCGCCAGATAATGGGTATTACCATCGTATGTATGATTTTGTTATTCATCCCGAATGGGACTTTATTGGATGCGAGACTCTTTTTGTGAAATTAATTTACGTGGATTACTCTCAAGGTTATGCTGTAGTTGAGCTTTTAGGTGAATGGAATGATGCCATTAATAATGATATAATGGAATTCAAAAGAAGTCTTATTGACTCCCTACTTGATCAAGAAATAAATAAGTTTCTATTAATATGTGATAATCTCCTAAATTTTCATGGATATCAGGATGATTATTATGAAGAATGGTCTCAGGAAGTAACTGATGGTTGGATAGTCCTCCTAAATGTCCGTGATCAAATTGAGCAAGAATTAATCAATACCAGATTGAGCAATCATTTATGGTTTGGAAAGCGATTTATTTTAACCTCTTGGAGGGCTCAAGATCCATTAGCTTTATGTCAGAATATCGACTATGGTGTTTCCTTAGTACTTAAGTAGAAAGTATGCTTTGATCCAAAAGTATTGTCAGTAAGAAGTCGTCAACTTTTAACGTGATGCATCCAGTTAAATTTATCTTCAGATTCTCCGTATCGGATTGAAGATAAGGCCTCTTTCATGCGTAGAGCAATTCCATTTTTTGGGACTGGAACGGGAAATATTTCATCATTAAATCCAATTCCATTTATTTGACTTACAACAGCTGCAGTTCCCATCCCAAAAGCTTCATTTAAAGTTCCATTTTTTAGCGCAGCAATGAGTTCATCTACTTTAATCCGTCTTTCCTCAACAGCGATATTCCATTCTTTAGCTAATATTAAAATCGAATCTCTGGTGATTCCAGCTAAAATCCTATCTGAAAGTATAGGTGTAATCAGTTTTCCATTAATTACGAATGTAACATTCATAGTCCCTGCTTCCTCTAGATAATTGTGTTCAGCATGATCTGTCCACAATACTTGATTAAAACCCTCTTTGACGGCATTATGTGTAGCAAGAAATGATGCTCCATAATTACCTGCAGCTTTCGCATAACCCACTCCCCCTGAAGCCGCTCTTGTGAATGACTGTTCGATTTTCACCTTAACAGGCTTAGAGTACAACTCCCCTACAGGGCTGGTTACAATTGCAAATGTGTATTCTTCTGAAGGTCTTGCTGCAACAAATTCAGAGCTGCTAAATAAAAATGGTCGTAAGTATAAACTTTGGTTTTCTCCTCTTGGAACCCATTTAGCGTCAACACGTATCAATTCTGTTAATCCGTCCATAAATATGTCTTTTGGAACTTCTGGAATAAGCATTCTTTTTGCACTAGTATTCAGCCTTTTCCAGTTTCTCTCTGGTCGAAATATAGCAATAGTATCATCTTTTTGTCGGTAAGCTTTTTGACCTTCAAATACAGCTTGACCGTAGTGAAGCGCGTGAAGTCCTAACCCTTGACTGAGATGGCTGTAGGGCTCTATTCTTCCTTCACCCCAATTCCCGTTTTTAAATTCACAAACAAATACATGATCAGAAAGACCAGCTCCAAATCCAAGGTTATTAAAATCAATTTTCGAAAGGTTAGATGTTTCTGTAATTGTAATTTTCATTTTGACAGTAGAAGAGGTTGGTAGTATCAAATTTGGGCCGTAAATGTACAAAGGAAACCATGTATCTTTGGATAAATACATAAATTATGAATATTTTTAGACTCGTTGTAACCTCATTAGTAAGTGTTTTTGTTTCGTGTTCTTCGGGTCCATTATCTTCAAACTTGGCTACTTCTTTTGATTATTACGGTGATACAGTATTGTTGTCAGATACAGTTGCTTTGGCTAATCTTTTATTGGAAATTGAATCAGGTTCAGACTCTGTTTATGGAACTTTTTCTGCCCCAATCACTTCGATTTGTCAAAAGAAAGGTTGTTGGATGGATTTGGACTTGGGGAATCGACAAAATGCAACCGTAAGATTTATGGACTATGGATTTTTTGTTCCTATGAACGTAGTGGGAGAAAGGGCTATTGTTTGTGGATCTATAACAATTGACACACTAAACGTTGATTGGTTGCGCCACAAGGCCCATGATGCTGGAGATAACGATTCAGTAATAGCATTAATAACAGAAGATGAAGTGTCTTATTCTATAATTGCAACTGGAGTCGCGCTAAAACAGATTGGTGAAAATATTGAAACAACTATTTTAAACGATACTCACAATCATGAATCTGAATAGAGAATTTGCTTATCTCCTTATTTCGATTTGTTTTGTTGCTTGTCTTTCATGTCAACGTTCTCATTCTACATCTGACAAGTCTCAAAATAATAGTAAAGATTTATATGAACCGAGTGAATTAGCAAATACTATGAGGGAGATGGCATACGACATGGAGGCTCTTAGGTTAAGAGTTTATTCCGGTGAACTTTCTGCAGGGGAAGTAGATGATTTGATTTCTTCTCACTCAAAAATGGGTACCGATAATCCTACTGATATTGATGAAATTAAACCATCTTTCGAATTGTTTAGCAAGACATATATTGAACAACTTGAGGAATTAAAAATAATTGTTCTAAATCAAGATAAAATTTCTGAACAAATCATATTGTTTAATGCTGCTCTATCAACTTGTGTTTCGTGTCATAGAGAACATTGTCCTGGACCTATATCGCGAATAGAAAAAATTAAGATTTAAAATTTTAATGGACGCGAATATGAGAACAGTCAGAGTATATGGGTTTCTATTTAATTCATTTAATCAGGTTTTAATTGCAGTAGAGAGATTTAACGGTGTTGCAATGGTCAAGTTCCCAGGAGGGGGTGTGAAGTGGGGTGAAGGTCACAGCGAGGCTCTTATTCGTGAGTTTAAAGAGGAATTAAATCTAGCTATAAGGGTTGAGGGGAATATATATTTTAATGATTTCGCAGTAGAGTCTGTCATTGATTCTAGAATTCAAGTCCATTCTTTTTTTTATATCGTAAAGAATATTGAAAAAATGAACTTTTCTACGGATCCAACAATTCAAATTCCACATGAAGATGGAGAAAGGTTCGTATGGTATAATATTGATGACCTAGAAGAAGGCATACTTACATTTAAAATTGAACAACAGGCTTTTAAAGCTTTAAAAAAATCGCTTAAAAATAATTCTTTACTAAAACTAAGTACTCGGGCAAATCCATGATCCCTTAATCTTAGAGACAGGAGTCCAATCTAATTTTGAACTAGCTACAGTATTTAAAAATTCTCCTGTATTTATACTTTTTGCTTTTTTCAATGAGACTTTCTCCCATTCTATCGTATCATTTTCTCGAATATAAATATGCATTCGATTAAAAAAATTTAAACTCAATTTTCTCGAAACTTTTTGAAGGTGATGCATTATGCTATCAATAGAACAACCACTGGCTTCTTTTGATGATTCGTCTGCACACAATGCGAAAAGTCTATTTTCAAAAGTTTTAAATCCTGCTTTTATTGGAGAACCATGAGCCTTCCAGTTTGAGCAGATTTCATTCAATGATTTCTGTAAATAAAGTTCTTCGTCTTTTGTCCAAGGTCTATCTGAAGAGAAGCACCAGATTCGGCTATCTAGAGGGAGACTATGCCATTCATTGTTCTTAAAGATCATCAGCTTGAACTATAGCTTCTGCAATATCTAATACTTTTACTTTTCCGTCTTTGTTAAGGTGCTTTACCCCGTCAGAAATCATTGTGTTACAGAACGGACAACCCGTAGCTATTATATCAGGTTTTTCGGCAAGAGCTTCTTCTGATCGCTCAATATTTATGTCTTTAGTTCCCTGTTCTGGCTCTTTGAACATTTGACTGCCACCTGCTCCACAACAAAGTCCTTTTTGCTTGCACCGCTTCATCTCTATCAATTCAGATTCTAGGGCTGAAAGCACCTTTCTTGGCGCTTCATATTCGCCATTAACTCTTCCCAGGTAACATGGATCATGAAAAACAACTCGCTTACCTTTAAAGGCTCCACCTTCTACTTTTAATTTTCCTTCTTCTAAGAGTGTTTTTAAATATTGAGTATGGTGGAAGACTTCATATTCTCCTCCTAAATCTGGATACTCATTTTTAAGAGTATTAAAGCAATGAGGACATGTCGTTACTATTCGTTGAACATTATAAGAATTTAGAGTTTCAATATTTCCTAGTGCTTGCATTTGATATAGAAATTCATTTCCTGCTCTTCTCGCAGGGTCTCCTGAACAACTTTCCTCTGCTCCCAGGATAGCGAATTTAACTCCAGCACGCTTAAGTAAACGAGCAAATGCTTTAGTTATTTTTTTCGCTCTGTCATCAAAACTCCCAGCACAACCGACCCAAAATAAAACATCTGGAGTTTCATTTTTTGATGTCATTTGAGCTAAGGTGGGTATGCTAATAATTTCAGTCATATTCTATGAATTTGTAAAACCTCAATATCTACTTTTTTTTAATTTTCTTTTGTCCATAAACCCCTGTCTGCTTGGGGGTATGCCCAAGGGGCACCATTATTTTCTATATTGGTATTCATCGTATTTAAGCTCGGAGGGGCAGAAGATTCCTCCATGACCAGATATTGGCGCATTTGAATTATGATATCAAGAGGGTCAATATTCAATGGACAAGCCTCAACGCAAGCATTGCAAGTTGTGCATGCCCAGAGTTCTTCTCTAGTTATAAAATTATCCAATAAGCTAAGGTCGTTACTAGGGTCTTCAAGGACTTTTTCAACACGATCTCGAGTAGACATCATTATTTTCCTAGGAGATAATAATTTCCCAGTTTGGTTAGCGGGACATTCTTCCGTACATCTTCCGCATTCTGTGCATGTGTATGCGTTTAAAAGATTAACGAAATGCAAGTCACTAATGTCCTTAGCTCCAAAGTGCTTCGGGTTATTTGAAACATCAGGAACAAAGCTGGGGTCCATCATTGCTTTAATTTCATTTGTAACGGCTTGCATGGGCAAAATCGAACCCCGTTTGGAGAGTTTAGAATACCAGGTATTAGGGAATGCTAGGATAATATGAAAGTGCTTTGAATAAGGCAGATAGTTTAAGAAAGCGAGAATTCCTATGTAGTGTATCCACCAAGCTGATTTTTCAATTATATGAAGATGTTCTGTAGAAAATCCAGCTAATAGACCTGAGAATATTTTTGCGAAAAAGAATGGCGCAGCACCTTTGAATGCCGCCTCCTCAGCTGCATTCATTGTTAATAATGCCGTCATTAATATAATTTCAACATATAGTATTATATGGGCGTCAAGTTGGGGCCATCCTTTCAGATCTTCATGTTGAAATCTTTTAATTCCATTATTATATCTCCTAATTAAAAATGCTATACAAGCAATTATCACAGCAACTCCAAGCCATTCAAATATGGACATAATAGGATTGTACGAAAATCCCATAAATCCTTTTAGGATTCTATGTCTTCCGAGTAACCCGTCTAAAAGTATTTCTATGACTTCTAAATTGATTACTACAAATCCTATATAAACAATCAGATGAAAAAATGCGGCAAGAGGCCTAGTTCCCATTTTTCCTTGGCCAAGAGCAACTCTAGCCATAGTCTTCCATCTTTTTATCTTTTGATCATTTCTTTTACTAGGCCTGGCTAGTGAAAGTCCTCTGCGTAGACGCAATATTCGCTTAGTGAAAATTATTAGGCTCACAACCAGCACCATGGAAAAGACAAGTTGATCGATCATCTGTTATTTTTTCTGATCAACAGACTTATCTCGTCCTCCAAATATTGAGAATTCTACATAGCGACCTGGACGTTCTCGGATGTCGAGCAGAAGTTTATCTAATGACTTTACGGTTCTGTCAATATCACTGTACAACGAGTCAGAAGAAATTAATTTCCCAAGGCTACCCTCTCCAGATTCAACTGATTTAATAATTTCTTCAATTCGTACTGATGTATTTGAAAGTGAGCGCATTGCTTTTCCAGCATTTGCATTAGCAATTGTATCGGAAATATTAGCTAGATTATTAAAAACTCTGTTAAGTTCATCTCGATTCTCATCAAGAGTACTTGTCATTTTCTCAATATTTTGCGTTGCTGAACCTAAAGCAACCCTGTTGTCTTCTAAATATAGATTTATCTTTTCTGTAATCTCGCCAAGATTCGTGAGACTTGTATTAACACTGCTGAATGATTCCTTGAAATCAGTTTCAATATCTCCTCCTAAAAATCCAGTAAAAATCGAAATAGCAGTATCTATGCTGGCTAATAACTCTTCAGCTTTTAGCTTGACAGGAAGGACCTCCTTATTTATAGTTTCAGAAATTGATTCTTCCACACTTGATTTTAAGGTGTCTCCATTTTCGATCAAGGCTGCACCATTTCCAAGAACCAAAGCGATTTCTTTTGTACCTAGTAAGTCTGACGATCTTATTTCAGCAACTGTATTAGATGGTATAGGATAATCCGTATCAATATTTAATCGCACAACAATTTTACCTGAGTTGTTGGGATGCAATTGCACATCCATTATTTTTCCAACTGAAAATCCATTTATTGTTACTTTTTGAGACCGTGTGATTCCTTCAGTATTATTATAAATTGTGACGATTTCAATGCCTTTTTTGAAAAGGTCGTCTCCTTTGAGGAAATTTGTTCCGTAATATAAAATTAAAGCTGCAAGTAATATTGCGGCGCCGGTTTTGAACTCACGTGAAATCATAGAGTACCAAGATACGATTATTGATTAATGCGTTTAGCTTCTTCGAGACTAATTCGTTCATTGTTTTTATAAGCAACAATGAAAGCATCTTCAAAACCGCTTTTTCTTGCCGCCCCCAAGGCAGAATCACATTCTAATTTTGATTTAAATTTCCCTTGAAGATATCGGTAAAGACGCCCTTCTTTTTTTATCCAAACGTCCTCTAAAGAGTTAAATGGAGAGTCCTTTAAGGATTTTTTAACTCCAGATACCGATAGTTGAACATGGAATAAGGTTACGGGCTCTTGTTTAATTAAGTTCATCTTCTCCAAATTTGAATTTCCATCGAGGGAATTCATTTCTCTACGTGACTTATAAAGCCCAAAGGCAGTTGTAATTGATTTAGCCATTTTTATTTGTCCAGAGACACTTAGTAAGAAATCTTCTTCAGCACTGTTTGTTGAGTATCCTAACTCTATTAAAACTGATGGCATCGAGCATCGACTTGTAACATAAAGAGGTTGTTGTCTAACTCCCCGATCTCTTCGGCCCGCATCATTTTTGAATGAATTTTGAATGATTTGCGCGAGTTCAATGCTTTGATTTTGAAAGGCGTATTGGTAGAGAGTTAATGCGATATAACTTTCAGGCTTTCGCGGGTCATAACCTTGGTATTTTTCTTTATAATTGTCTTCAAGAAGAATGACAGAATTTTCCCTTAAGGCAACTTGATTCTCATCATCATGATTTTTGCCCATCACATATGTGGTGGTTCCAAATGCAGATTTATTTTCTGCAGCGTCACAATGAATTGAAATAAACAGATCACCTTTTTCCCTGTTGGCTAGAGCTGTCCGTTCATAAAGTTCTAAGAACTTATCTGAATCTCTGGTTAGAACTACTTCAACATCAGGAAAGTTTCTTTCAATTTCTTTTGCTGCTCTGCGCGCTACAGCTAAGGCAATATCTTTTTCAAAGGTTTTATATCTCTTAGTTCCTAGGTTGCCAGGGTCTTTCCCGCCATGTCCAGCATCGATAATTACTTTATCTACTCGATCAGAAGAAGTAGGGAAGGAAGTAAAACCAAGATAAGGAAATACTAAAGTGACAATAAGAAACCATGTCAGGCGTTGCATTTGAGTACTTTTGGACTTAATATTCATGATGAAGACTTCAAAATTACGCGCTTTTGCGTTAATCTTATCTTTTAATTTCGGATTTGGGTTATTTGCCCAGACTTCGGAAATTAATCAGTCAATCCAATTTCGTTCGGAATCTGAGGGAGAATATTTACCAGAATATAATGCTGTGATTTTAAGGGATGAAGCTCAAGTTACTATGGAAGGTATGCAGTTATTTGCTGATGTTATTCGTATTGATTGGGATAAACATATGCTAACGGCTTATGGATTAAAAGGGAAAGATGAAAAAATCACAGGAAAACCAAGAATAGTTCAGGGAGACAGACAATTCGGCGCAGATACGCTTCGATATAATTATAGAACTAAAAAGGGCTGGATTTATAAGGGCAACACCACTGAAAGTAAAGGCTTCTTGCATGGTGAAAAAATCAAAATGTTAACAGATAGTAGTTATTTTCTTGGGAAAGCATCTTTCACTTCATGCAATCATGAAAATCCACACTTCGCCATTGTTACAAATAAAGCACGATTAGATATCGGCGAGCAAATTGTTACAGGACCAGCATTTTTACAAATATTGAATATCCCAACTCCTCTATTTTTGCCATTTGCTTTTTTTCCAATAATGGAAAAAAGATCTTCTGGATATATAATCCCCAAATTTTCTGATAAACGTGAGTGGGGACTCGGTTTAATGGGCGGTGGATACTATTGGGCGTTTAATGATCATTATGATTTAAGATTAACAGGTGATATTTATTCACGAGGGTCTTGGGGTATTAATGCTTCTGGGAATTATAAATTTAGATATCGTTATTCAGGGAATTTGGGTGTTCAGATCAACAGAACAACTTTTGGAGATCCGAATAATCAAAATTCAAATCAATTCATGGATTCTAGAGATTTTAGAATTTCATGGAGTCACTCTCAAGACCGAAAAGCACATCCAACACAGCAATTTAATGCACGTGTGGAACTAGCGACTGGTTCTTTTTTTAGAAATACAACTACTAACCCTACAGATTTTCAAAAGAATGATATGTCATCTTCAATTAGCTATTCAAAGCGTTGGAGAGGAAGTCCATTTAATCTTACAGCTGCGGCTAGACATCGACAGAATAATCAAAATGGGACTATTATTCTTAGTTTACCAGAGGTGAATTTAGGAATGAGCAGAATACAGCCATTTTCTAGGCGTAATCCTATTGGTGCTATTCGATGGTATGAAAAAATAGGATTATCATATTCCATGGCAGCAAAAAACGAAACCCAGGGATTACTTTCTGAATTATCAACGCCAGGTATCTTTTTTGAGCCTGCTAGACTGCGCGCAGGAGTTAATCATCGAGCTAATATGGGTACGAATTTAAAATTACTTCGATTCATAACTTTAAACCCTAATGCAACATATCAAGAAAGATGGTATCCATATTCTTTATATCGAGAATATGATACGATTTCTAAATCTGTCGTTACGGATACTTTGAATGGTTTTTATGCAGCTCGTGATTTCATGTTAAGTGCAGGTGCTTCAACAACTATTTATGGTATTTTTTCCTTCAAAAAAGGTCCGCTAAAGGCTATTAGACACGTAATGTACCCTTCTTTAAGTTGGAGGTATGCTCCCGACTTTACTCAGTCACCTTGGGATTCTTGGCAAGAGAATGTTCAAATAGATAGTACGGGTAAAACTCAAAATTTCAGTAAGTTTCAAGGCTTTATTTATGGTGCTCCTGGATTGGGAAATAAAGGTGGATTAAACTTCAGACTCCGAAATACATTTGATGGAAAATGGTCGGTCTTTTCAGATTCAGGTAAAATTAAAAAGTTTAATATTTTGGAAGATTTCACTCTTGAAAGTAATTATAACCCGTTGCTTTTGTCAAACCCTTTATCCCCTGTAAGTGTGCGCGCAAGCACGTCATTTTTAAAAAGCAAAATAAGGCTTTCCTATCAGGGTAGTTTTGACTGGTATTCGATCGATAGTGTCGGAGTAAGGACGGAAGATTTAGCTTGGTTAAAGGACCAAGGTCCACTTCGGCCAGCATTACATCAGCTGTCATTAGATTTAAGATTTAGAGGAGGTAGTGCATCTGGACGACCAGTTATTCCCATAAATGAGTTCGGGTTAGAACAAGATTTGTATCCGGATTACTATGGTCACATGGATTATATGCAATGGGCAGCTCCATGGACGTTTAATGTGGGCTATTCTCTGCGTCAATCAAATAAATCTGGAACCACGGATATGAAAACGATTCAAAGTCTCAGGTTCGATGGGTCTTGGGAGCCCACTGCAAACTGGAGATTAGGCATTTCGAGTGGATACGATATTCAAGAGAATGCTTTTACTTACACTACCGTCGATGTCTTGAGACAACTTCATTGTTGGGAAATGCGAATTCGCTGGGTTCCTTTTGGTTATGCTAGGAGCTACAATATTGGGATTGGAGTCAAGGCCCCATTAATGAGTGCTTTAAAGCTAGATAGAAGAAGAGGATTAGGAGATTACTAATTTTTAGGAATTAGCTATTTCTATCCAGTTTTTTAAAATAAGATGACCATCTGGCGTCATTATGCTTTCAGGATGAAATTGTACACCAAATGCTTTTTTATCGACCCATTCAGCTGCCATTAAAACATTTGATTCAGAATAGACTAATCCAGTTGCATTTATCGATTTTGCATCCACAGACCATGAATGATATAGTCCGGCTTTGAATGGGAAATTCACTAGTCTAAAAAGTTTGGAATCATTAGAGGCGTTTTGAATAATATGTTCTTTACCATGTTGAGGGTTATTTAAGTGAAATAGTCTTCCTTGTTGGTGAATTGCCAGAGCCTGCATTCCAAGGCAGACTCCAAGTATTGGTAGTTTTCCGAATCCCAATTTTATTGCTTCCATAAGACAGCCAGAATCCTCAGGTAATCCTGGTCCAGGCGATATGACCCATGCATCTACCTTTAAAAGCTTATCTAAAGCATAATCATCATCATTTCTAATTACAATTAAGTCATCGACCAACGGTTCGATTTCATGTACCAAATTATACGTAAAAGAGTCTTTGTTGTCAAGAATAGCTACCCTCATAAAGTGCAAATATAATTTAGGAATCTATGATCTGATTATATCAACAATGTATGTTTAATATGTTAATGAATTTTATGTTTTGTTTTCATTAAGATTGACGATTTTGCAGATTAAAATAGATTAAAATGAAAAAAATAATATATAGTGAACAATCCCCTGAGGCAATAGGGGCATATAGTCAGGCTGTTAAAGCTGGCGACTTTCTTTATGTGTCAGGTCAAATAGCTCTGGATCAAATCACTGGTAAATTAAAAATGAATACGATTGCAGAAGAGGTCGAGTGTGTTTTAAAGAACCTTTGTGAAGTGTTAAAATCTGGAGGTGCTGAACCAAAAGACGTTATTAAATGCAGTATTTTTCTCTCAGACATGGCCTTGTTTTCCCAAGTAAATACTTATTATGCTCAAGTATTTGGTGAGTTATCCCCAGCAAGGGAAACTGTTGCGGTATCTGAGTTGCCAAAAGGTGTTCGAGTCGAGATATCTGCAATTGCCTACTTACCTTTGAAATCTTAAAATGTAAATATATTACGATGGAATATGACGTTATTATTATTGGTTCAGGTCCCGGTGGGTATGTCGCTGCTATCCGTGCCAGTCAGCTAGGTCTTAAAACAGCTGTGGTGGAAAAAGAGAGTCTAGGAGGGGTTTGCTTAAATTGGGGTTGTATTCCGACTAAAGCCTTGATTAAAAGCGCTCAAGTCTTCCAGTATATCCAACATGCCGAGGATTATGGAATATCAGTAGATGGAGCCAAGCATGACTTTAGTAAAGTGATTAAACGAAGTCGGGATGTTGCTGCTGGAATGAGCAAAGGGGTTCAATTTTTAATGAAAAAAAATAAGATCGATGTCATAATAGGCTACGGTCAAGTTTTACCAGGTAAAAAAGTCGAAGTTAAAGGTTCGGGTGCATCAAAGATTCTTTCAGCAAAGAATATCATTCTAGCAACTGGAGGTCGTTCTAGAGAATTATCATCTCTTAAACAAGATGGAAAAAAAATAATTGGATACCGTGAAGCAATGACCCTTCCGAAGCTGCCAAAATCTATTGTAATAGTTGGTTCTGGAGCCATTGGAATTGAATTTGCATATTTTTATAATGCAATGGGATCGGATGTTACTATAATGGAATTTCTTCCAGCTATTGTGCCAAATGAAGATGCAGATGTTTCCAAATCTTTAGAAAGTATATTTAAAAAGAAAGGAATAAAAATTAATACCTCAACAGAGGTCACTGGTGTAGATAAATCTGGAAAGTCATGTATCGTCTCCTTTAAAAATTCCAAAGGGGAACATAAGATTGAATGTGAGATTGTCTTGAGCGCGGTGGGAGTTTCCACGAACTTAGAGAATTTGGGTCTTGAATCCGTGGGTATCAACACGAAAAATGGACGTGTAGTGGTTGATGACGTTTATAAGACCACAGCGCCTGGGTATTACGCAATTGGAGATATTGTTCACGGTCCTGCTTTAGCTCATGTAGCTTCGGCGGAAGGAATAATTTGTGTTGAGGCAATAGCTGGCCATTCCCCTGACTCTTTGGATTATAATAATATTCCAGGTTGTACTTACTCTTCGCCTGAAATAGCTTCGGTAGGTATGACTGAAAAAGCTGCAAGAGATGCTGGTTATGAAATTAAAGTAGGGAAATTCCCATTTAGTGCATCAGGGAAAGCTTCATCTTCAGGAGAAACTGATGGGTTTGTAAAAATGATCTTTGACTCTAAATATGGAGAGCTCCTTGGAGCTCATATGATTGGGACCAACGTTACGGAAATGATAGCTGAAATAGTTGCTGTACGAAAACTCGAAACGACAGGAATGGAGCTTTTAAAGACTGTTCATCCGCATCCAACAATGTCAGAAGCTATAATGGAAGCTACTGCAGCAGCTTATGGAGAAGTTATTCATTTATAATTAATCGCATGCCTATAAGACTCCGTTCTGTTAATTTACTACATGGCTTTGAAAGGTTTTTACTTTCAATTCCCAGCTGGGCCTGCAATAGTGGAGAAGTGGTGGCATTGCTTGGGCCTTCAGGCTCAGGTAAGTCTACGTTTTTAAACATTCTTGGAGGCAGAGTAGTTCCTGATCAGGGCAAGGTGTGGTATGGTTTAACGCCTCACGTTCGCGTCCCCTTGGTCCCGGGCCATCCTAGAATTAGAATGGTTAGGCAAGACTTTGGCCAGATGCCATATAAAACAGTACGTGATAACCTCCTTGAATTTGCTGGAATTAGATCTGAATCCTCAGAGGATCGAGTAGTTCGAAAATGGATAAAAAATCTCAATCTTGCTCCCTTATTAAGCGAGAAGGCAAGAGGTTTATCTGGGGGCGAGCTTCAACGATTAGCGATGGGTCAGGCTCTTATTTCTAGGCCTGGAGCATTGCTCTTAGATGAGCCTTTCAGTCATCTAGATCCTATGCATAAAAGCCAAATGCAAGATATTTTAAAAAATTGGCAAAGTAGATCTGGAGCTTCTGTTGTCATGGTTGTTCATGATGTTAGAGATGCCATGGAATGGGCTGATCGTATCGACGTTATGCAAGAGGGAAGCATCGTAGAGTCAGGCACTCCAAGACAAATATATGAAAAGCCAAAGACGTTATCCATGGCTCATGCTTTCGGTCCGGTGAATAGTTTTCCTCTTAAAGAAGTTACCGATTCTCTAAAAAACAACAGTAAGTCCTTTGTCATAGGAGGATCTTGGTTTTTACGACCAGAAAATTTAACAAAAAAAGATATGCCAATGGGTGTAAAATTGATAAAATCGGAATTTAGTGGAACTGTAACAACCCAGTTTTGGAAGTCTCCAGATGGCTCAATCTGGCACCTTAGGTCATAAGAAAAGCCAGCATGTTAGCTGGCTTTTCTTATTACATGTGAGATAAATTTATTTAACTCTGTCGACGACAGCTTTAAACGCTTCAGGATGATTCATAGCTAAATCAGCTAAAACTTTTCTATTAAGATCAATTTTTTCAGAGTGAAGTTTTCCCATTAATTGACTATATGAGAGTCCGTTGATACGGGCGCCCGCATTTATCCGAGTGATCCATAAGGCACGAAAATTACGTTTTTTGTTTCGACGATCACGATACGCATATTGAAGACCCTTTTCAACCGCATTTTTCGCGACGGTCCATACATTTTTTCTTCGGCCGAAGTAACCCTTGGCCATTTGCATCACCTTTTTTCGGCGAGCTCTTGAAGCGACATTATTTACTGAACGTGGCATTTTGTTTTATTTTTTTTGGCAGCGCGGAGACTATTAGTTAATTTCTCACTTTAGATGCACTTGCACATGGTTAAACTTAAAAACGAACTAAGGACTACAGAACCAACTGCACCTTGATAGACTTTACATCGGAAGAATGAACCAATGTCGATTGCGTCAAGCGACGCTTACGATCTGTTGCCTTTTTAGTCAAAATATGACTTTTGAAGGCGTGCTTACGCTTTATTTTTCCAGTACCTGTTAGCTTAAATCGCTTTTTAGCGCTGGATTTAGTTTTCATCTTAGGCATATTTCCTCAGATTTTAAATTGCTGGTTATTTCTTTTTTATCGGGGCGATCAATATGAACATTCTTTTCCCTTCAAGGTGAGGAAGTGCCTCAACCTTTCCAAGATCAGAGACGTCTTGGGCAAGACGTAACAAGAGCAGTTCACCTTGCTCTTTGTATATTATGGACCTTCCACGAAAGAAAACAAAAGATTTGAGTTTAGCTCCATCTTCGAGAAATTTTCTTGCGTGTTTCAGTTTGAATTCGTAATCATGATTATCCGTTTGGGGGCCAAAGCGAATTTCCTTGATTACTACTTTCATTGCTTTTGAAGCAATCTCTTTTTGCTTTTTTTTCTGGTCGTAAAGAAATTTTTTGTAGTCAATAATCTTACAAACAGGCGGATCAGCCTTTTCGGCAATCATGACAAGGTCAAGCTCTTCTGCCTGAGCTATTGCTCTTGCTTCGATCGTTGTTACTACAATAGGTTCCTTGCCTTCCAAAAGTAGGCGCACCTTTAAATCTCGAATTGCTTCGTTGATTTTATGTGGATTTTCAGGCTTCACATGGCGACTTCCACCACGTCCTCTATAGGGCTTATTCAGGGTTATTTTTTTTTAATTATTATATCTTTTTATTTAAAAAGATGCCAAGAGATCCTTAACTTCCTCTTTTACTAATGAGCAGAAATTCTCTACATTCATTACTCCGAGGTCACCTTGGGTGTGTCGACGAATCGACAAACATTTTTCTTTAACTTCTTTTTCACCTATGATAATCATGAAAGGAATTTTCTGAATTTCCGCGTCTCGAATTTTTCTTCCAATTTTTTCATTCCTGTCGTCAATGAGGGCGCGAATATCGGACATTTCTAACAGACTGACAACCTCTTCGGCATACTCTTGAAACTTCTCTGAAATTGGAAGTACCATAACTTGGTCTGGAGTTAGCCATAGCGGGAAATTTCCAGCACAATGCTCAAGGAGAACCGCAACAAATCGCTCCATTGAACCAAATGGAGCTCTGTGGATCATTACAGGCCTGTGCTGATTATTATCGTCACCTTTAAATTGTAAATCAAACCGTTCGGGTAAATTGTAGTCAACTTGTATCGTTCCTAATTGCCAAGATCTGCCTAAAGCATCTTTGACTAAAAAATCTAATTTTGGTCCATAAAATGCTGCTTCACCATATTCTATTTCTGTTTTTAGTCCCTTTTTTTTGGCAGATTCTATGATAGCTTCTTCAGCTTTATTCCAATTTTCGATCGACCCAATATATTTTTCTGGAGTTTTCGGGTCTCGCAGACTTATTTGCGCTTGGAAGTCTTTAAAATCTAATGTTTTAAATATGTACAGCACTAGATCAATGACTTTTTCAAACTCGGCTTTCAACTGGTGTGGCATACAAAATATATGGGCGTCATCTTGAGTAAACCCTCTGACTCGAGTTAATCCATGAAGTTCTCCGCTTTGCTCATATCGATAGACCGTTCCAAATTCAGAAAACCTCAAGGGTAAATCTTTATAAGATCGGGGTGATGATTTGTATATTTCACAATGATGAGGGCAGTTCATTGGTTTGAGCAAATATTCTTCGCCTTCAGATGGCGTTCCTATTGGTTGAAAGCTATCTTTTCCATACTTTTCATAATGTCCTGAGCAGACATAGAGTTCTTTATTTCCGATATGAGGAGTAATAACTCCTTGATAACCTGCTTTTGTTTGAACTTTCTTTAAAAACTGCTCTAAACGCTCTCTGAGTGCCGCGCCTTTTGGAAGCCACAAGGGGAGTCCTTGACCAACTCTTTTGGAAAATGTAAAAAGTTCTAGTTCCTTTCCAAGTTTCCTATGATCTCTTTTTTTCGCTTCTTCTAAAAGATCTAAATATTCTTTTAACATTGATTGTTTTGGAAAAGAAATTCCATATACTCGAGATAATTGCGGGTTTTTTTCGTTTCCTCTCCAATAAGCCCCAGCAACGCTCATTACTTTAAAAGTTTTAATTAATCCTGTATTTGGAATGTGCCCTCCACGGCACAAATCTGTAAAATCCGAATGATCGCACAAGGTAATCGTACCATCTTCAAGATTTTGAATGAGCTCAGTTTTAAAAAAATTCATCTCAAATATTTTGAGTGCATCAGTTTTTGATACCGACCGCATTTTAAAATCTGATTTTTCGCGTGCAAATTCGATCATTTTATTCTCAAGCTTCTCAAAGTCATTTTCTCCAAATGTTGAATCGCCAAAGTCTACGTCATAATAAAACCCGTTTTCAATTGCGGGTCCAATCGTTAAGAGAGCATCGGGGTAAAAGTGCAAAATAGCTTGAGCCAGTACATGTGCACTTGAATGCCAAAAAGCATTTTTTCCTTCAGGTTGATCCCAAGTGAAGAACTCTAAGGAGCCTGAATCAGTAAGAGGGTCATTGAGTTCTATGATTTGATCGTTCCACTTCGCTGTAAGAGCATTCTTAGCTAGTCCACGAGAAATTGATTCTGCAATAGTTTTTGCGGAAGTGCCCTTGGGGTAGTTTCTGATGGATCCATCAGGTAGTTTAATATCAATCATTGCTCCGATACAAAAGAAGTTAGGGCTGCGAAGATAATGCCTTCATGTATCTTTGCAATATGACCAATGAGGAAATAATCAAGATAATTAATGATCGACGTAGAGGAACTTTAATGGAGACTTTAGAGATCGAGTATACCAGTATGGAGTCACAAATTCTACGGGGCCGAATGCCCGTAACCACTGCGCATCTTCAGCCTGCAGGGTTATTGCACGGAGGAGCAACTGTTGCTTTGGCCGAAACTATCGGCAGTGCTGCCTCAAATATTTTTTTAGACAACCCTGACGCTTTTATTGCAGTTGGTCAGGAAATTGCAGCTAATCATGTTCGAAGTGTAAGAAGTGGCTATGTATACGCTGAAGCTAAATTTCTTCATAAAGGTAAAACTAGTCATGTCGTGGAAATAAGAATTACTGATGATGATAATCGATTGGTGTCATTTGTAAAAATGACAAATGCAATACTCCCAAAAGAAATAAAAAGTTTAAACTAATGTCATTTGCATGGATAAGAGAACCAGGTAAATCTTCGGAAGTGTTTTCGCTTAATGATAACTCCTCGGGTGATTTCTATTTTTCGCCCTTTGAGGGTGAAATTAAGCGGCTATCAATTACAGAAAGAATAAGGGCTAATTGTGCCGATTGGGTATTAACAAAATTAAGTTTTAAAGATTTACCGAATATTAACCCTCAAGATTCTCACAACGAGGAAAGTTACTTGAAAATTGTCTCAAAGGCTGTTCAATCCTGTTTAAATGGTGCTCTTGAGAAAGTTGTTTTGTCTCGAAGGAAGGCTCACATAGATATTTCAGTATCTCCAATTTCCGTATTTGAGCGAATGTGTGATGAGTATCCCTTAGCAACAATATATCTCATTTCTATTACTGGGAATTCTCTATGGATGGGAGCAACTCCTGAGTGTTTACTGGAGCTCACAGGTAATAAGCTAAAAACCATGAGTTTAGCTGCGACCAGACCAACTGGTTCAGAGGGTAGTTGGGGAATAAAAGAACAAGAAGAGCAGCATTTAGTCACTAGAGATATTGTTCATATGCTTGACGCTATAGGTTGTGAAAGTATTACTGTTGAGGGACCAGATATTTTAAGTGCTGGCCCTGTTGAACATTTATGTTCGATTATAAGGGGTAAACATCTGAATGATCCGCCGATTACAATTGCTAAATCATTGCATCCGACACCTGCTGTTGGCGGTCTTCCTCGCGCTCAATCAAAAGCCTTCATAGGTCAAAATGAAGGATACGATAGAAGTTTTTATTCGGGGTATTTTGGTTGGGAGTCGAATATGCGTTCTATATTTTACGTCAACCTTCGTTGCATGGAAATTGGGAGAGATGGAATTTTGTGTTATGCCGGAGGTGGAATAACGAGTAAGTCAAATTCTAATGAAGAATGGATTGAGACAGAAGAAAAACTAAAAACGTTGGAGCGGGTTATACTAGGGTGATGAGAGTAGAATTCCAACCTCTTTCTGCGTTAATAGGGAAATTCCTTGACCAATTAGATTTGGCAGCCTGGGTTGGGTCCCCAGGGAGTAGAAATGCTCCTTTAATGGAAGCCTTTTCTTCTTTAGAATATCCTCAGGCTATTATGCTCGATGAGAGAAGTGCGGGGTATTTTGCTTTAGGTGCGGCAATGAAAATGAATAAACCAGTTGCACTTGTCTGCACCAGTGGTACAGCAGCCCTTAATTATGCTCCTGCCGTTGCTGAAGCATTTTATCAAAAAATCCCATTGTTGATAATAACAGCAGATCGACCAAAAGAGTTTATCGATAATGGTCATGGTCAGTCTATCAGGCAAGAAAAAATATACGAAGGTCATATTCGAGCCTCAGCATTATTGAATCCTGAAATTTCACTTGAGAAAAATGCTGATTTATTGGCTACAGCTTTAATTCATTTAGAGGATGGGCCTGTTCATGTAAATGTCCCCATAAAAGAACCTCTTTATGGAGTTCCTCATGTTGCAAACTTTTCTATTAAACTTAAGGAAAAGGTTGTGAGAAATATTGCTATTGCTGATAGCTCTTTTCCTGTTTGGCTTTTAAAAGCGAAATATCCCCTTTTAATAGTTGGGCAATGGAATCCAGAATGGGGATCAATAAAAACCATAATTAAAAACCTTTCCGAAAAAGGTTGGCTCATAGCTGGAGAACATCTCAGCCAGTTAACAAACGGAATGGCTGTTAACTTAGATGAAGTATGGAATTCTCAAGGTGATTCCTCAATAGACGCTGTTGTGTCAGTTGGTGGAGCGTGGATTTCAAAAGAGTCAAAAAAGAGATTATTAGATACTCCGCATCTACATATTGCTCCTTCAGGACCTTTTCCAAATATGTTTGGAAACCTTAGATCGATAATTGAATCCAGTCCAGTTAAAGGCTTAGAGTTTCTATTAAAAAAAGCTGATAAAGTTGATGACAATTGGTTGTCGTCATTTAGGCAATGTTCTGCTTCTAAACCTCAGGTTTGGTCTGATTTATGGGTTCATTACACCATTTCCAGATATAGATTTCACGATCATGATATTCATTGGGCAAACTCTACATCTGTACGTTACGGAATACATACCTGGGCTCACGGAGGTTGGGAAAATAATGCACGACATTATTCTAATCGAGGTACTAGTGGAATCGATGGCTGTACCTCGACATCCATTGGTTCAGCATGGCTCTCAGGAAAACGCACAATTTTGATAACTGGCGAGCTTGCTTTTTTCTATGACAGTAACGCTTTTTTGAACAATCATATACCTGTTGATTTCAAGGTGATTGTCATGAATAATGGGGGTGGTGATATTTTTAGGCGATTACCTGGAGCAATTAAATCCGGCTTATTTGAGAGTCATTTTAATTGGAAACATAAAAGAAGTGTCAAAGATTTAGTTTCTTATGCCGGTTTAGAATATTTTTGTGCTTCTAGTATAGAGGAATGGAAAGTCCTATGGCCAAAATTTATTGGGTTTAGTAAACCTTCTGTATTTGAGATTATCACAGATTCAGTTATTAATGATGAGGTCTGGAATGACAGATTTGAATTTTAGATATAAATTATATGAGCACAATTAGAAGTTGGGAAGTAATAAAAGAATATTCGGATATACGTTTTGAATTTTTTAATGGAATTGCAAAAATTACTATTAATCGTCCTGAAGTTTACAATGCTTTTAGGCCCGAGACGAATGCTCAAATGATTGAAGCTTTTGATATTTCGAGAGAAAGAGGAGACATTAGAGTAATTGTTCTAACAGGAGAGGGTGATAAAGCATTCTGCTCAGGCGGCGATCAAAACGTAAAAGGAGCAGGAGGTTATGTTGGAGAAGACGGTGTGCCAAGATTAAACGTTTTAGATCTGCACAAACGTATTCGTGAAATTCCAAAGCCTGTAATTGCTATGGTTAATGGTTATGCGATTGGCGGCGGGCATGTTTTACACGTTGTTTGTGATTTGACTGTAGCCTCAGAAAATGCTCTTTTTGGGCAAACTGGCCCTAAGGTTGGAAGTTTTGACGCTGGCTTTGGAAGCTCATATTTAGCTCGTCATGTAGGACAAAAAAAAGCACGAGAGATATGGTTCCTATGTAAACAGTATACAGCGAAAGAAGCTGAAGAAATGGGTATGGTTAACGCAGTAGTCAAGCAACCAAATTTGGAAAATAAAGTTGTAGAATGGTGCGAAATGATGATGATGCGCTCTCCTATGGCTTTACGTATGATAAAACGCGGTCTCAATGCGGAGCTTGATGGTCAGCGCGGATTGATGGAATTTGCAGGTGATGCAACCCTCATGTACTATATGATGGACGAGGCTCAAGAAGGAAAAAATGCGTTTTTAGAAAAGAGAGATCCAAATTTTGATAAATTCCCAATATTCCCTTGAGAACAAAAACTTGGATTTCTGTTCTAAGGTTAAGGACTCTGCCTCTGGCTTTATCTTGTATACTCCTAGGGTCTTTTATATCAGCATCTCAAGGTTTTTTTAGTCCGTTTGTATTTGTTCTAACGATTTTATCTGCAATTGCTTATCAACTGCTCTCTAATGTAGCTAATGACTTTGGAGATGCTAAAAGTGGAGCTGACTCTTTGAGATCTGAAGACGCAGAAATTCGGGTAGTCGCGACCGGAGAAATAACAATAGCTCAAATACATTTAGCTGTTCGATTTTTTACTTTCATCTCAGTTTTCCTAACTGCTATTACTGCATTTTATGGTTCACGTGGGTTTACAGATGCGAATTTAATTTTTATTTTTTTTTTACTTTTAGGTGCGTCTGCTATCTGGGCATCACGAGAATATACAATAGGTTCCGCATACGGATACAAAGGTTTGGGAGATGTTTTTGTGATCTTCTTCTTTGGCCCAGTAGGTGTTGTTGGGAGCTATGTTCTTCAGTCTAAAGGGATGGATTTATTGATTTTTCTTCCTGGTTTATCAGTAGGCTTTTTGGCGGCAACTGTTTTGAATTTGAACAACATGCGGGATATAGAATCAGACCGCAATTCAAACAAGCGAACTTTGGCATTAAGTATTGGAATATTGATGGCCCGTATTTATCATACTGGTCTGGTGGTTGCAGCGGTCGCTACTTCTACAATATTCGTTATTCTAAAATCTAATCTTGGGAGTCTTAGTTTTTTATTTATATCTACAATTCCCTTTTTGGCTCATGGACTTTATCGAATGTGGAATGCTCAATCACCTAGAGAATTTGATCTTCTACTCAAGCCTGCTGCTCTAGTATGTGTCCTTTTTTCTTTCTTAATTGGATTAGGTCTTTTTTTGGACTCAGATAATTATAATAATTTATATTTTTAAGATGTTGTGAAAGCTAAATTCTGGGGTTATAAATATCAATTCATAAGGCCCGCCGTCACTTCTCGTGGAACTATGACTGAAAAACCCTGTTATTTTATTGAGGTGACTTGCGATGGAATAACAGGAAGAGGAGAGTGTGGAATATTGCCGGGGTTAAGTATAGAAAACCTTCTAACTTATGAAAATAAAATACAAGAGGTATGCAATGAATTAACATTTTTAGACTCACTAATTTGGAAACAATGGGCTGTGCAATCCTGTCTTGATGAAATATGGTATGAGAAGTATAAATTTTGGCCAAGTTTGATTTTTGCAATTGAGTTAGCTTTATTGCAATGGAAATCAATATTTGATTCTGATAAAACATGGAATTTATTTGATACTCCATTCACAAGAAAAGAAAAAGGACTTTTAATCAACGGCTTACTTTGGATGGGTGATTCATGTTATTTAAATGACCAGATAGATGCTCGTTTGATCGAAGGTTATGAGTGCATTAAGATGAAAGTAGGGGCCATTGGCATCGAGGATGAGCTAAATATTTTAGGTGCTCTTAGAAATGAAAAATCTAAATTGGAGATTAGAGTGGATGCAAATGGATCTTATTCTTTGGAGATGGCTTTATTAAATATGAATCGTTTATCAGAAATAGATATCCATAGTATTGAACAGCCTTGTTCTCCAAAAAATATTGTTGCCTTGGCTCATGCTTCTCGCCATGGTTCCATCCCAGTAGCTTTAGATGAAAGTTTGATTGGAATTTATGGTGAAAATCAAAGAGATTTTCTTCTTGACAAAATAAAACCGGCTTACATAGTCCTTAAACCCTCTCTTTTGGGTGGCATTTTTAGCTGTGAAGATTGGATTTATCGCGCTGAAGAGCGAGGAATAGGATGGTGGGTTACTTCTGCTCTTGAGGGAAATGAAGGACTTACTGGGATTGCTCAATGGGCGAGTTCTCTTCGCGGGTTGAAAGGATTTCAAGGTTTTGGAACTGGCAGCTTGTACAAAAACAATACTCCAACTTTAACAGAAGTTAGGAGGGGTCAAATTTGGATGCTTTGAGTAAGGGGAGATTTACTTTTCATAATAATTGCTCCGAGATTCGAAGAATCAATGTTCAAGAGTGTATAAAAAAATGGGAATCACCTGATGTCTTATTTTCTTTTCAGACCAGCGGAAGTACGGGTGAACCAAAAATAGTTTCGTTTTCAAGAGAGCATATTCTTTCAAGTATTCACTCGTCAGCAAAGGCTTTCAATTTTTTTAAAGGGATGAGATCGGCCTTGGTATTAGAAACGAAAGGAATAGGTGGAGCTATGATGATTTTCCGGGCCATTGTGTGGGAAATGAACCTGCAAGTGCTTCCAGTTAGTCGACTTATTAATTGGGAGGGTAGATTAAATTTTTTAGCTCTTGTGCCCCAGCAGGCTGTGGTTTTAAATCGTGAGAAGTTTAAGAATGTAGACATGGTATTATTGGGTGGAGCTCCTATTATGGTGTCTGATGAAGAGATCTTAAAAAACATGCCATCGAAAATTTTTCATGGTTTCGGTATGACAGAGACCCTTACTCATTTTGCGATACGAAGAATATCACCTTTTAAAGAAGATAATTATACTTGTTTGAAAGGAGTAATTGTTGATAGCAGATTAGACGGGGCTCTGGTAGTGTCAATAAAAAATCTAGGTATAAGTGAATTATATACAACTGATGCTGTTAAAATATCTAAAGATGGAAATTCATTTCTGTGGCTAGGTAGACTAGATAGTGCGATAATAAGTGCTGGAAAGAAAATTTATCCCGAAGAGGTAGAAAAGCACGTTATGAATTCATACCCTGCACATCCTGAGGGGTTTGCAGGAGTTAAAAAAGATGATCAATGGCACGAAGCATTAGTCTGGTTTAGTTTGCCCTTGAGTGAAAATGAGCTAAAAAGTCTGCATGAGGCTTTTACGACACTTCCAAATTGGAAAAGACCTAAAGAGGTTATTCAGATGATTAATTTACCCGTAACAGATTCTGGAAAATATCGGCGCCGCTAGGCTATTTATTTGATTTAGCGTGATCTTCGAGAAACTTAGAAAGACCAATGTCAGTTAAAGGATGCTTCATGAGAGCTGAAATGGCACTTAAAGGCCCAGTTATGACATCTGCCCCAATTTGAGCGCATTGTATTATATGCATTGGGTGTCTTACAGAAGCAGCGAGGATTTCTGTTTCGTAACCATAATTGTCATAAATTACTCTGATCGACTCAATTAGATCCATTCCATTGGTTGAAATATCATCTAATCTACCGATGAATGGAGAGACATATGTGGCTCCGGCTTTGGCAGCAATTAAGGCTTGACCGGAGCTGAAGATCAAAGTGCAATTTGTTCGAATATTATTATCTGAGAAGTAACGAATCGCTTTAACGCCATCTGGAATCATTGGTACTTTGACAACGATTTTTGAATCAATTTTTATGAGCTCAAGACCTTCAGAAATCATTCCTTCGTAATCAGTTGAAATAACTTCTGCACTAACATCACCATCAACAATAGCACAAATTGAAGCGTAATGAGCCTTTATCTTATCGATCCCTGATATCCCTTCCTTCGCCATTAAGGATGGGTTAGTAGTTACACCATCTAGGACTCCCATGTCCTGGGCTTCTTGAATATCAGAAAGATTAGCTGTGTCTATGAAGAATTTCATGAATAGATTGTATTTTTAAAAGGTTTCTTTTATCTGTAACAAAGGTCGCCTTATTTTTGCGTTATGCACAACCCTGATTTTATCCTATCCATAAAAAATGATTATAGGCTTGCTATCTTAAGTCGTGAATGTAGTTTGCTCGGTCGAAAAGAAGTTTTAACAGGTAAAGCGAAATTTGGAATATTCGGTGACGGTAAAGAATTAGCTCAAATTGCTTGGGCAAAGGTTTTTCGTGATGGCGATTTTCGAAGTGGCTATTATCGGGACCAAACATTTATGATGGCAATCGAACAATTGGATCCTCGATCTTTTTTTGCCTCTTTATATGCTGATACTGATATAAAAAATGAGCCTTCCAGTGGGGGTCGTCAGATGAATGGGCACTTCTCAACTCCACTATTAGACTCAAACGGTGATTGGTTAAACCTTGTAGGTCAGAAAAACTCTTCTTCGGACATTTCACCCACAGGGTCTCAAATGCCTCGATTATTAGGGTTGGCTCAGGCATCGAAGATCTATAAAGAACTTAATGTAAATAACAAGTTTAGTTCTAATGGTAAAGAAGTGGCATGGGGCACGATAGGGAATGCTGCTACTTCAGAGGGCCATTTTTGGGAGACCATGAATGCTGCTGGCGTTATGCAAGTCCCGATGGTTGTTTGCGTTTGGGATGATGATTATGGCATCTCAGTTCACGCAAAACATCAAACCATAAAGCAAAATATTTCCAAGGCTTTATCAGGTTTTCAAAGAAAAAAGACAAAAAATGGAAAGACACTTGAATATGGTTTTGAAATAATTACAGCGAAGGGATGGGATTATGCTGAGTTGGTTTCCTCTTTTGAAAAAGCAGAAAATATAGCAAGAAACGAACATGTCCCCGTTCTGCTTCATGTGACAGAAATGACTCAACCTCAGGGTCATTCAACTAGTGGTTCACATGAGCGATATAAATCAAAAGACCGATTGGCTTGGGAAAAAGAGTATGATTGTTTGCGACAGTTTAGGCTTTTTATTGAAAAGCATTCTCTTCTTGGTGTTGATGAATTGAATAAAATTGAAGAAGAGGCAAAAAAAGAGGTAACTTTTTCAATGAAAGAGGCGTTTACAAATTACTTAAAACCATTGCAGGAAATAAGAAATCAAGCTGCAAATTGGTTAGATGAACTAGGAGTAGAAAAAGAGGCTGAAAAGTTGAGGTCAAACCGCAATGCAATGTGGCGGGATTCTTTATCTCAAGTTCGAAAGTCAGCTTTAATTGCCAGAAAATCTGGTAAAGACACTACGGCTATCAATAATTGGATTAATTATCAGGTTGGGAAAGGAGATGAATCATATAGCCATTATCTCTACTCTAAAAAAGCATTAGATGTCCCTGTGTTAGACCCGACTTTTGACGATGAAAAATCTCTTGTCGATGGCCGAATCGTCTTACGTGATAACTTCAATGCTCTTTTAAAAGGAAATCCAGAGGTGATTATATTCGGAGAAGACGTTGGATCCATCGGGGATGTGAATCAAGGCTTGGAGGGGATGCAAGAGAAATATGGTGAGTCACGTGTTTTTGACACCGGTATAAGAGAGGCTACAATTACCGGTCAAGGAATAGGTATGGCGATGCGTGGACTTCGCCCTATTGCTGAAATTCAATATCTTGATTATCTGCTTTATGCAATACAAATTCTTAGTGATGATTGTGCAACAATTCATTGGAGGTCCAAAGGGAGCCAGAAAGCTCCTTTAATTATTAGAACAAGAGGGCATCGTCTTGAAGGTGTTTGGCATTCCGGTTCTCCTATGGGAATGATTTTAGGATCTCTACGTGGAATGTATCTATGCGTTCCGAGAAATATGACCAAGGCTGCTGGGATGTACAATACTTTGTTGAAGTCAGATGAGCCGGCAGTGGTGATTGAGTGCTTAAATGGTTACAGACTGAAAGAACGATTGCCAATAAACTTGGGAGAGTTCACCTCAGAGTTAGGTAAAGTTGAAACTATACGCGAAGGAAATAGTATTACTTTAGTTACCTATGGATCTATGTGTCGATTGGCACAGGAGGCATCAGATTTTTTATCAGCTCTTGATATTGAAGTTGAGATTATAGATTGCCAGACTCTTTTACCTTTTGATTTAAAAAAAGAGATTGTTGAATCTCTGAAGAAAACAAATCGACTTTTAGTTGTTGACGAAGATGTTGAAGGGGGTGCATCGGCTTATATTTTAAAGAAAATTATTGAAGACCAGAATGGCTATAAATATTTAGATGCTGCACCTAAGACATTGACATCAAAGTCTCATCGTCCTGCCTATGGCAGCGACGGCGATTATTTTTCAAAGCCTAGCGTTGAAGATATTGTTGAGAAAGTATTTACAATTGTTGCTAGCTAAAAAAAGGCAAGGATCCTTATCACACCGCTACAACCGACTACCCTTGCTGCGTTTCCGCCCTGGGGGATTAATCGGGAGCTGGTTGTAAGGTCCTTGCCCGAGGACAAAGATAGCCGACCTTTGTTGTCTAATTAGAACTTAAAAAAACAAAAATGCATCATCTGATTAAAATATCTCTTCAAGTAGTTATCTGTTTTACACTTTTATCTAGCTTTCAGATTAAGGCTCAAATAATTAGCACTCAAACTATAACTCGAGGGACCGTTAATGAGCTTCAAGTAGACAGTTCTGGATTTTGGATTTATAACACGACAAATGAAGATTTAGAGGTCTATTCGATTCTTTCTGCACCAGTTTATGGTGATACGGTTTTGTCAGCTGAGCTAAAAAACAGTGTAGTTCCTATTGGCGATTCTTCATGGGTATCCGTTTTATTCTCCCCACGTCACAATATTGAACATGTTCTACCTCTTGTTTTGGTAACTTCTCATGACGAAGGTGCATTTGCTGTTGAATTTGAGGCTCAGGTCCAATACAGTAATCTCTATTATTCCAATACGCAGAATTTATCCCAGGGTGTTCTTCGTTCTGCCCTAACAAATATAGTTTCTGCCAATCATAGCGTATTGTCTTATAGTGTTGCAAGAGATAATATGTATGCCACTCTTGATAACCACGGAGGGTTAGTCGAGTGCGTCTATACAGGAAGAACTGCCACTTTTAATACTCGTTCCGGTGCAGTTGCGAATAATATTAATTGTGAGCATACCTTTCCTCAAAGTAAGTTCGGTTCAGCCTCACCTATGAAGAATGATATTCATCACCTGTTCCCTTCAGATCAATCTGCTAATAGTTCTCGAAGTAATCATCCTTTTGGTGTGGTTACAGGAACACCAAATTGGAGTGTAGGAGGTAGTATGCGTCAGGGAAGCCTCTTTGAGCCCCGAGATGCTCATAAAGGAGATTGTGCGAGAGCGATGCTCTATTTTGTTCTCAGATACGGCGACTATTCTAACTTTTACAGTTCACAAGAACCAATTCTTAGAACCTGGCATTCTAATTATTCTACGGACAGCTTAGATATTTATCGTAATAATGGGATATATGCATTGCAGTCAAACAGAAACCCTTTTATTGATTACCCACAATTTCTTGATCGGATAACTACACTGGTAGGAACGACATCAGCGATTCCAAATCCTGATTTCATTATTTCAGAAGATACTATAAATCTGGTTCATCGTCCTGGAGGTGGGCAGTCGGTTCGACGGTTTATCATTGCCAATACCGGCAATGTCACGTTACTTTTTTCAAATATGGCAATTAGCAATTCGGGATTAACAATTTCATCTGGTGGGTCTTCGAAAAGTTTAGAGTCTGGTGAACATTTTGAAGTTATAATTGACTACAATACGTCAAATATGTATTCACAGGATTCGTTGACATTTTTATCCTCTTCTTCGTCCGGATTTTCAATGATTACAGTTCCGATAAAAAGTAAAACTAAATTAGATCTTGAGGATCGTTCATCTAAAAATGATTTTGTTGTTTTAATAGAAGGTGGTCTACGGATTTTGGGAATAACGGGAGATGAAAAATTAGAATTGATCGATGCTCAAGGACGCCTCATTGCTAAAAAAGAATTAAATCAAATGCCTAGTGATTCTTTTGATTGGCTGACTTTCACTCCTAGAATAGGCTGGCTTCGAATTGAGCGTAAAGGACAAGCTACAATTTGTAAATTTGCTCATTCCAACTAACGCATTAACATATCGAATATGAACGATAATATGAAAAAAGTGGCCTTGAACTATGGTTTGTTGACTGGTTCAGTAGGTGTTCTATATTTTTTAGCTTCTTATATTATTGATGAATCTCTATTTGTCAATCCGATCGGAAGCGTGTCTGTTATAATTATCACCCTAGTGTTGCCTTTCTTTTCTATTCGTGCTTATAAAAAGTTAAATAATGGGTTTGCCACTTTTCAAGAAGCATTTTCAGCATATATTCTACCAGTGATTTTATCTATTTTCATAGGTTTTGTTTTCAATTTATTTATGTACAACGTTGTTGACTCAGACCTAGCTACCCGTCAAGGGGAAATGGCCTTTGAATCTATGATGGAAATGCCAGAGCAACGATTACAAGCAACGATAGGGTTTATGGGTATTGATTCGATCAATGAATTAGAGGAGAAAATCATAAAAGATGCTCGCGAAAATGTGACTTTGGTTGGGCAATTAAAGATCTCAGCAATGGGTTTTGTTTTTTTTGCATTAATTGGTCTAATCGCCGGAGCCGTAGGTAAGAAAAACCCACCAGAGTTTGACTAAGTATATTAATATATCTATTGTCATTCCTCTTTTAAATGAGGAGGAATCTCTTCCAGAGTTAACATCTTGGATAGACCGTATTTGCCTAAAAAACAACCTCTTGTATGAGATTATTTTTATTGATGATGGATCAACTGACGAATCATGGAATGTGATTCTAGGTCTAGAAAAAGAATATTCTTGTATTCAGGCAATCCGATTTAGACGAAACCATGGGAAGTCTGCGGCTTTGCATACGGGTTTTCAGCAAGCTATTGGAAAGGTCGTTGTAACCATGGATGCTGACTTGCAGGATAGTCCAGATGAAATCCCAGAACTTGTAAGAAGGATTCACGATGAAAGATTAGACTTGATAAGTGGTTGGAAAAAAAAGCGCTTTGATCCCATTAGTAAAACGTTGCCGACAAAATTATTTAACTGGGCAGCAAGGAAAATGTCTGGAATTGATCTTCACGATTTTAATTGTGGTCTAAAAGCATATAAGCTTGATGTCGTTAAGAATATTGAAGTCCAAGGTGAGATGCATCGGTATATTCCGGTTTTGGCAAAAATGTCAGGCTATGAAAATATTGGAGAACAAGTAGTTCAGCATCAAGCAAGAAAATATGGTACAACCAAGTTTGGTTTGAATCGCTTTATAAATGGAATGCTGGATCTTATTACCTTAAGTATGGTAAGTCGTTTTCAAAGGCGTCCAATGCATTTTTTTGGAGCTTGGGGTATCGTTATGTTTTTAACTAGTGGTGCAGCTTTAATAGCCATGGGTATGCTTAAGTTATACCGTCTTTCGCAAGGGATGAAGCCTGGTTTAGTTGCTGATGATCCTTGGTTTTATATTTTTCTTATAGCCATGGTCCTTGGTACTCAGTTGTTTGTTACGGGCTTGTTAGCTGAATTAATGGTTCGTCAGAGTAATAAGAAAGTTAAATATTCCATTTCGGATAGTCTAAACTCAAAGGGGTAAAACTAAAATGCGTTTCTCCCTTATATCTCCAACATTTAAGAGGCCGCAAGAGGTTCAAGAGTTTATTCAATCTTTATCAGAGTTGTGTTATTCTCGTCATTTATTTGAGGTTATACTTGCCGATGGTACTCCTAAAGATCAATTGCGCCCAATAATTGAATTGGAAAGTAAAAAATATGATATTCCTATCACAATTGTATTTGAAGAGTATTTGCCTGTCTCTGATGCCAGAAATGCAGCAGCTGTAATTGCTAATGGTAAATATTTAATTTTTTTAGATAGTGATTGTCTTCTTCCAAAAAATTATCTTGAACAAGTAGATGTAGGTCTCAAATTAAATAAATGGGATGCTTTTGGAGGTCCCGATTCTGCCTCACCAGAATTCAGCCCGCTGCAAAAAGCAATTAGTTTTAGTATGACTAGTTTTTGGACTACTGGAGGACTTCGTGGCGGAAAATTATCTACAACTCAGTATTATCCTAGAGGTTTTAATATGGGAGTTCGAAAAGATATTTTTGATAGTCTAAATGGTTTTGACACAAGATTTAAGACAGGTGAAGATGTAGAATTCAGCATCCGTCTTGTAAAAGCTAATCATAAAGTAGGACTAATTCCGGAAGCAATTGTTTATCATAAACGCAGGTCGGATTTATTCCAATTCTTTAAACAGGTTCGTCGCTTTGGTGGAGCTAGATGGAGCTTGTCAATTCGTCATAAGGGACAATTAAAGCTTACTCATATGTTTCCGGTTTTTTTAATTCTCTCTTTTATCTTGGGTTCGATTAATTTTTTTGTTGAGCCTTCTCAAATTTTCGATGTATTTGAAAATAAAAACATGTCTCTTCTTGTGAATTTCTTCTTTTGTTTCGTTGTATTTTATTTTTTTATGCCATTTCTTTTAGCTGGTATAAAATATAAATCTCCCTGGGTTGGATTACTCTCTTTAGCAAGCACATTTGTTATGATGTTGGGTTATGCTGTTGGCTTTCTAGAAGCGGTATTTGGTGGGTCAGTTCATCGTAAACGTGGGTAGCACTACAAACGGTATATTTGAGTAATGGTAATACATATTGTTCATGGCGCCAATTTAGATAGACTAGGTAAGCGTCAACCTGATATCTATGGTAATCTTACATTGGAAGATCAACTCCCAGTATTAAGAGGTTGGCTTGATAATAGTTGGCCAGAAGTTCAATTAGAATCCTTTCAAAGTAACTTAGAGGGTGAAATTATTAATTATCTAAATAAAAATGACGGTCCGGACAATGCATTCATCATAAACCCAGGTGGTTTTACTCATACCTCAGTTGTTATATCAGACACTTTGGCTGGTCTTAAAAGTTCTGTATTAGAGGTTCATCTGACCCACACATATGCAAGAGAAGCCTTTCGGAGATCATCTTTAATGGCTCCGCATACAGTTGGCACAATATCAGGACTAGGTTGGGTTGGTTATCGACTGGCAATCGAAGCATTAATCAGTAGCCAAGGTGACTAATTAATGAGACACCAAACACAATGAAATGGCCGTTAGCAATTCAGCAATTCCAAAATTATCTTAGACTCGAGCGCGGCTTAAGCGTTAATACTATAGATGCTTATTCTCGTGATATAAAAAAATTAGCACTTTGGACTTCGGGCTCCAACCAGACTTGCATAACAGTAAATAAGCAACAAATAAGAGTTTTTATTCAAGCACTTGCTAAAGAAGGCAAATCTGCTAGAACTCAAGCTAGAATGCGTAGTGCAATGTGTACATTTTTTTTCTTTCTAAAGGAAGAAGAGTTAAGGGAAGATAGCCCAGTAGAAGGTCTTTCGGCTCCTCAACTTGATAAGAAGCTTCCGATTTATCTTTCCATTGAAGAAATTAATTCTTTGATGTCTGCTATAGACCGATCATTACCTCAAGGTGAAAGAGACTGTGCAATGATAGAAACACTATATGCCAGTGGTTTAAGAGTTAGTGAATTAATCGGTCTTAGAATACGAGATATATATCAGGATGATGGCTTTATTCGTGTTATTGGAAAGGGAAACAAAGAGAGAATTGTCCCAATATATATAAAAGCTTTAAATGCTATAAATCGTTATATAAAAGAAGTTAGAATCCATGTTCCTATTCAAAAAGGTTTTGAAGATTATGTTTTTCTGAATCAACGAGGAAAGTCATTGAGTAGGGTTTATGTCTTTAAAAGAATTTCAATGTTAGCAATTTTAGCTGGTATAAAAAAGAAAATTGGACCACACACACTTCGTCACACTTTTGCGACTCATTTAATTCAGAATGGGGCAGATATTAGAATAATACAATCGCTTCTTGGACATGAGAGTATTACGACTACAGAGATTTATACACATTTAGAACAGAGCCATCTTCGTGATACGGTTTTAAAATACCACCCTAGATTTGGAAATAGTTAGGTTATTTGTGTTTTAAAATAAAGTAATCCCATACAATAGATCCATTGTATAATCCACTTTTTGGCCATTTTTTTTTGAATTTTTGAGGAGTAATGGCAAATGCGCTGAACATTTTATAAAAAGAGAAATGAGCTTTTAAAATGGAATAAAAGTGCTTTTCTTGGCCCCGTATCAAGAATAAGGCTCCCGCAACTCCATCAAGGAATAGACGTGCTGATATAATCCTAAGAGCATCAAGTGTTGGAGCGTTTTTAACTATTATTAAGAGACTATTCCTGAAGTTTAAATAAGTTTTTTGAGGAGATGATGCATTTAATGTTCCTCCTCCAACATGTAGGACTGATGAGCTGCTGCAAGATTCCACGTCCCATCCAGAGCGATGCATTCGCCAGCAGAGATCGATTTCTTCCATATGAGCAAAGAGTCTATCATCGAGTCTGCCCGATTGTATAAATGCAGAGATTCGCAACATTAGGCATGCTCCTGATGCCCAAAATATAGATTCAAATTCGGGGGTGTCAAATTGCCCGTTGTCATGTTCTATTTTATCGAAAATTCGGCCTCTCGCAAAAGGATACCCCCACTTGTCCATTAGGCCTCCGCCGGCTCCGGCATATTCAAATTTACTAGGACAGTAAAAATCAAGGATTTTTGGCTGAATAGCTCCAACTTTAGATTCAGAATCCATTCTTTTTTCTAATGGGGTTAACCATCCGACATTAGGTTCGATATCAGAATTTAAAAGAACGGCGTATGGTATATCTGTGTATCTTTTTCTTATAATCTCTATTGCTTTATTGTATCCGCCAGCATACCCTAGGTTAATTCCTAGTCTCAATATTAAAGTATTTGAGTAATTGGATTCTATCCAAATCAATGAATCATCATCACTCCCATTGTCGGCCACTACAATTAGTGCATTTGGACTTCTTTCTATTACCAATGGAAGAAACTTTTCTAACCAATCCTTTCCATTCCAATTAAGAATTATTACTGCTGTTTTCATCGACCTCCTCCGTTGAAGAAAATATTATTATAAAGTCTAGACCCAAATTTATTAGATTCGCCTGTTCCATTATCATCAATATCTTCTGAGATATAACTTCGTTTTTGAATGGCGATTCTCCACTTCGTATTTTTTATTTCACCTATTGCGTCTGAATGAAGTAGTTCATAATTTCTACCCGCTACAGAGTAATTGGCAAAGACAAAAAGTTTATTTATTTGATAAGGTGCGTTATTAGCTTGTAACGTATTGTATTGCCATATTTCGAATGGGTAAGCATCACTTTCAAATGGTCTTTTTTCAGATAGAGTAGGCGGGCCATATTGGAGAAAAACTCTACCTCGGTCTGTTGAGTATCCAGGGACTGCCCTACTGGAATATTTAGCTTCGACCTTGTCAAGAATATTTAGATATTCTTTAGCTTCTTTAAGCGCTTTAGTCTGGCTCCTGCTCCTAGATTCCCAGAAATATTGAATAAATCTTTGTGATGTCGTGTCATTTTTAGTTTCACCTATATGTTCAATCTGTTTCCTTTCCAATCCGCTAGCAATGGGGTATAACCCATTGAGATACCAGTTGAGTTTTTTTCCTTCGCCTAGAATTGATAACCACCTTGAATCGGATATTTGAGAATGATTTAATTGAGCTAATTCATTTGTATTTATTCTATAAAAACGTATAGCTTGTTTTGGATAATAAATAGGATTCATTTTTTCCACATTTAGACTTGCTCTTATTTCATAGTGCCCTGTTGGGAGATTTCCTATTTTAAGTGTGCTCAGTAGACTATTTATTTCTGATGATTCTGAATACTGGACTCTATTTACAGCGCCAAATCCTTCTACTTTCTCACCCTTGTTTAGAGAGTATAGTTGATATGAGTAAAACGATTTCTCATTGTTAGGAATTTGATATGCTTCGGTATAGAACCTTATAATATTATCATCTCCATAGAAGGAAGCTTCTCCAAATTGAGGTCTTGCTCCAATGGGGTTTTCTGATTGTTTTTCAATAAATCTCAAAGGTGCTAAGGCTGCACCAGACGCAATACCTGGTATTTCGAAATCTCCGATCAGTGTATCGGTGATAACATCTCCTATGCCATATAAGACGCTCAATTGTAAATTACCTGTATCTGCAGCAAGAAATATGCTTTGACTAATCGAAAATACAGTTGCAGACGAATCATATTGAGGACAAATCAGTTTTATTTTATCGATATCTATGGTTTTTTGTGAGTCATTGCTTTTCAAAAAAGCTAAAAATGTTACATGAGGATTTATATTTGAATTGATCTTTTGATATAGATTTTTTGCATTAACGGAAATACATATTTGTACGTAAGGATCATTCCCTGAATCCCAGTATGGTATTACATCTATGCCAATAGGGACGTCAATATTGTTATCGCTATTTGCATTTTGAGCCAGCAGTAAAGATGTATATAATAGAAATAGTCCAAAAAGCATCTTTTTCATAAGCACGAAGTTACGTACTTTTGCCGCGGAAGATTGGCAGAGTGGTCGATTGCGGTAGTCTTGAAAACTATTGACTGTAACAGGTCCGGGGGTTCGAATCCCTCATCTTCC
>CATIRS010000048.1 GCA_949529985.1 Owenweeksia sp. TMED14 | reverse complement strand
TGCGCAGAATGTGACTGGAATTGTGTCCGATGCAAAAACGGGTGAGCCTATTCCTTCCGTATCAGTGAAGGAAAAGGGCACAAACAATGCCGCAATTACCAATTTTGATGGAAAATATTTCCTTAAAGCTGGTAAGAATGCCGTATTAGTATTTTCTTCAACGGGCTATGCCTCAGGAGAATCCCCTGTCAGTGGGAACACACTAAATATGTCGTTAATAAGTACTTCTTCCAATTGGGGTCAGTCTATCCAAATAAGTGGACAAGTGGAAGAAGCATCTTCAGGAGAGTCAATCCCAAATATTCTTATTATTTGGGATAATGGAATTAAAACGTTCAATTCTACCACAAATACATATGGTTTCTATAGCATTTCTGTACCGAAAGGAGGAGGTAAGCTGACAGTGAGTGCTTTTGGCTATAATCCTATTTCTAAATCATTAAAAAATTTAAAAGAAAATTTAAAAATCAACATTTCGCTTAAAGAAGCTTCAACAGAATTGAATGAAGTTAATGTCATCTCTGAAAAACTTAATAGTAATATCACAACGACTGAAATGTCTGTTAGCAAATTAAGTGCTAAAGAAATTAAAAAAGTGCCTCAACTTCTCGGGGAGACTGATATAATTAGAACTTTGACCCTTCTCCCTGGGATTTCTACTGTAGGTGAAGGAGCTAGTGGATTTAATGTTAGGGGAGGAAATGCCGATCAAAATTTAATTCTTCTTGATGAAGCGCCTGTTTATAATTCCTCTCACCTATTTGGTTTTTTCAGCATTTTTAATGCAGATGCAGTTAAAGATGTTAAGCTATTCAAAGGCGGAATGCCCGCCAATTATGGCGGGCGTCTTTCAAGCGTTCTTGACATTAGACAAAAAGAAGGAAATAGCAAGAAATTTTCTGGGAATGGAGGAATCGGGCTTCTCTCTTCTCGCCTAACTTTAGAAGGACCTATTGTTAAGGACAAAGTAAATTTCATGTTAGCTGGGCGCCGGTCATATTTTGATTTATTTTTTCCTCTTTTCGATGTTCCTGAATTAAACGGATCAATAGCATATTTTTATGATTTTAATGCAAAAGTCAATGCAAAAGTCTCTAAAAAAGATAAAATTTATTTAAGTACCTATTTCGGTAGAGATCAATTTAGTGCAGCAGAATTATTCAAATTTGGCTGGGGGAATTGGACAAGTACCCTCAGGTGGAATAGAGTAATTTCACCAAAGTGGTTCTTTAATGCATCAGCCGTTTATTCGGATTACAAATATCAGCTCGGAGCTGATGGAACTCCCGCATTTGAATGGGATTCCAGAATTAAAAATTTGGTTCAAAACGCTGGTTGGACATTCTATTACAGCAATGCTCACACTTTTGACTTTGGAATTCAAAATACCTATTATGAATTTGAACCGGCAAAAATTTCAGGACCAATAGATGTTGAACTTCAAAATGAGTATGCAACGGAGCCATCGTTATATGCTTCTGATAATTGGCGTATCACGGATAATTTGACAATTACCTACGGTCTCAGATATTCTAGTTTTTACAATATTGGAGCAAGAGATATTCAAACATATGAGAATGGTGGCGTTTATGATGAAAGTACAATTGATGATACTCTCAGCTACGCCTCGGGTGAGATCATAAAATCATTTAATGACCTTTATGGCTTAGAGCCACGAGTAGCATTAAACTATCAGGTTTCTCAAAACTCCTCATTGAAATTAAGCTATAATCGTAATCGACAATATATTCATCTAATATCAAACAATACAACAGCCACTCCAGTAAATGTCTGGAGACCTGCAGGGAGCTATATAGATCCAGCTGCAGTAAGTCAAATCGCTCTAGGTGCAGCTCATAACTTTAAAGAGACTGGTGTTAGATTCTCAATAGAAGGCTTCTACAAAGCATACCAAAATCTAATCGATTATAAAGATGGTGCGAACTTAATTTTTGAGGAATTTATAGAAACCGAACTACTTTCAGGAATAGGAAGAGCTTATGGTGCCGAAGTGTTACTTGAGAAAAAGACGGGTGCTTTAACAGGTTGGGTCGGATACACTCTAGCTCGAACAGAGCGTCAGGTCACTGGACCAAGTCGAGACTTAAGAATTAACAGCGGTGAGTGGTATCCTGCGAATTATGACAAGCTGCATGACCTTAGTATTGTAGCAACCTGGACAATATCAAAAGGATGGGATGTCGGAGGTAATTTTGCATACCAGTCAGGACGCCCACTAACATATCCAGACTCCAGGGGAGAGTTTGAAGGGATTTACTATCCTGTTTATACCAATAGGAATGGCGGAAGGACTCCGTCAACGAACCGATTAGATCTCTCATTCACATACACCCCAGGAACAAAAAAATTGAATAAAAAATGGCAAAGTTCTCTTTCATTTGGAGCTTATAATGTCTATGGGCGAAAAAACCCATACAGTATATTTTTTAGAGGAGAAGTTCCGGAATTCACAAATATAAAAGCTTATCAACTATCAGTTATTGGAACTGCCGTTCCGTACATAAATTATAATTTTTCTTTCTGATGAAGAAATTACTATTCTTAACAACTTTTGCCTTTTTAGGGCTACTCTCTTCGTGTCAAGACGAAATAGATATCACTCTGCCTGATGGCCAGGAGCGGCTAATCATAAATGGTAAGGTGATGGATAACGAATTTGCATTTGCTGATTTAAGCTGGAGTATTAATTATCTATCGCAAGAAGAAAACCCATCAGTTTTAAATGCAAATATTCTCGTCTTTGAAGATGAGATACTTTGGGATAGCTTATTGCACGTTGAAAATGGGCATTATGTGGGTCAAAAAATGGGGGAAATTGGTAGGAATTATTTTATAGAAGTTAACATTCCAGAATCCTTGGAACATCCTTTTGGGATATGGAAATCTCAAAATGAGAAACTTAATAGAAATAATCCAATCGACTCGATATATTCTCTTTATTTACCTCAAGCTCCATTCCAACGTGAAGGTTTTTATGTCTATGCTCATTGGACTGAGCCGTCTGGCCTAGGAGATTGTTACCGATTTAAAGAGTGGGAAAACGATACATTAGAGAACGCACCCTTTAATCTACAAGTCACTGAAGATAAGTTTTTTGATGGAAGATCTTTCAATGACATTGATCTTGACGCCTTAAATGTAGCTGGACCTGAGAGATCGCGGGGGGATTCGACAGGTGAAGATCAAATCGGCACGAAATATTCATATGAAATAAGTAGCATCTCATTAAGTCATCATGACTATATCAATTTAATTCAAGAACAAACCCTTCAAGTAGGTGGCCTTTTTGACCCCCCTGCCGCACCTATTGTTGGAAACATATATCGAGGCGATGATACTGAAGATTATGCATTGGGCTATTTCTATGCAACTGCTCCTCGGAAATCACACATAATCATAACTCCTTAAGCGGCTAATCTCCTTTTGATTCCATTATGCTAACTTCGTAATATGGAATTATTAATGATTAACCCCGGTCACTGGGCACGCACATTTTTTGAGAGCATAGGATTATCTGATAATTTAGTTTCAGGACTTACCATTTCTGTTGATTTCATAATTCTTATTGTTGCCAGCTTAATTGCAGATTTTATTGCAAGAAAGATTCTTATGGGCCTAATTAAACGATGGGTGATTAAATCAAAAGTTAACTGGGATAACTATTTTTTAGAAGGGAAAGTGTTCCAAGCTCTTGTTCATTTACTCCCTACCATGGCAATTTTCGCCTTTATTCCTATTGTGTTTGAGGATATTCCTAAATGGATAAGCCCGATGCAAACAAGCTTGAGCACATTTTTTGTTTACCAGATATCTATTCTGATTAATCGGACATCTAAAGCCGCAAGTCATATCCTCGAAAACACGGAAAGCTTTAAGGACAAGCCAATACGTACGCTCCTATCTGTAGTTCAGTTTTTGACTTGGTTTATAGCAATTCTGGCCGTCGTATCGATTTGGACTGGAACTCCATTATTCACTCTCCTCGGAGCAATGGCTGGCGCTACCGCAATAGTTATTCTAATTTTTCAAGATGCCATTAATGGCCTTCTTGCTAACTTTCAAATAACACTTTTTGATCTCCTTAGAAAGGGAGACTGGGTTACATTTGAAAAATTTGGAGTCGATGGAGATGTCCTTAGTGTAGATCTCACAACTGTAAAGATAAAAAACTTTGATAATACTATCTCGTCAGTTCCCGCTAAAGCATTTGTGACGGATAGTTTTATAAACTGGAGAGGCATAGAAATAGCTCAAGTAAGAAGAATTAAAAGAAACTTAACTATTGATATCGATACAATTAAATTTTGCGATAGCAATCTTCTAGACCAACTAAGGTCAATTGAAGGAATCCGTGAATATATTATCGAACAGGGAAATGAGATTGAAGAACATAATGTTTTGATTGATGCCAATAAGTCTAATCCAGTAAATGGCCGTAACCTTACTAATCTTGGAATTTTCCGAGTCTATGCTACCAATTATCTACAAAATCATGAACGATTGTCGTCAAATCATAGTCTGATGGTTCGACAGCTACAGCCTTTAAATATAGGAATCCCTCTAGAGATATATTGCTTCGCAAAAGAGATAAACTGGGTGCCTTATGAGGGTATTGTCTCCGATATATTTGACCATTTAATAGCTGCAGCTCCAGCTTTTGGTCTCAAAATATACCAGGCACCGACATCTCGGAGTGGGTACATACCTAATCCCGATAAGTGAAATCACATTTGATTCTAGGGATTGATCCTGGAACTGTAATAATGGGCTATGGTCTTGTCCTAGTTCAGGATCAGAAACTAACTTGTATTGGTCTTGATGCTATAAAATTTGATGCGAAAAGAACACCTTTTGAGAGACTTGGTGATATTCATAAGGCCATGTATGATTTATTCGAAAAACATAATCCTGACTCACTAGCGATGGAAGCTCCGTTCTATGGGAAGAATGTGCAATCGATGTTGAAATTAGGAAGGGCACAAGGTGTTATAATGTCTATTGGATTAGAGAAGAATGTTCCTGTCGAGGAATACTCGCCTCGTAAAGTAAAAATGGCCATTACGGGTAGCGGGGCGGCATCAAAAGAAAAAGTTGCCATGATGTTAGAGAATATTTACAATCTAAAAAAGATCAATAAGGCGCTTGATGCTTCTGACGGACTTGCCGTAGCGACGTGTCACGCTTTACAACTCCAAAGCCCTATTATCAGACAATCTCCGAATAAATTAAAAGCGATACCTAAAAGTAAAGGACAAGGATCGTGGAATTCTTTTTTAGAAAAAAATCCTGATCGGATTAAATGAGACCAATTAGATTACTCTAATTACAAATAGATTTTTTTCTTAATCATAATTTCATATTCCCTTGATATACTGTCAGCTATTTCAAGCATTTCGTCATCGCTTAATTGCAACTTTGGCAAGGCAAAATTCAGATCCCCTTCAGATCGTAATGGCACAAGGTGTACATGTGCATGAGTAACTTCAAAACCAAGAACAGCAACACCCACTCGATTACACGAGATTTTAGCTTCAATTGCCTTTGCAACAATTTGACCAAATGCCCATAAACTTTTAAATTGATCAGCAGGCAAATCAAATAGCCGATCAACCTCTCGCTTTGGAACAACCAATGTGTGTCCTTTTGATAAAGGGCGAATATCTAAGAATGCAATTGAATCTTGAGTTTCAGCAATTTTAAAGCAAGGGATCTCTCCGTGAATAATCCGTGTAAATACTGAATCCATAACTTTATTATTGGGATTAACGAGAAATTCTTAATATTTCTAACTTCATCATACCGTTAGGTACTTGTATCTCAGCTATATCTCCAACTACTTTTCCAAGCAAACCTTGACCGATAGGTGAACTAACACTAATTTTTCCTGCGATAAGGTCAGCTTCTGCCTCTGCAACCAATGTATAGGATAATTCCATAGAGTTTGAGATGTTTTTAAGACTCACCTTCGATAGAATTAACACTTTACTGTTATCAAATTGTGTCTCATCAACAATTCTAGCATTTGCCATGACGTCTTCAAGCTTAGCAATCTTTAATTCTAGTAAGCTTTGAGCCTCTTTTGCCGCATGGTACTCTGCGTTTTCACTCAGATCACCCTTGTCCCTAGCTTCAGCAATTTGCCTCGAAATACTTGGACGATCAATCGACCTCAACTGTTCGAGCTCGTCTTTCAAGTTCTTAAATCCTTCTGGAGTATAATAAGAAACAGACATGATAAATGGTTTTAATCAAATATGAGACCCATTTTGGATCTCATATCAAGATGGGAAGATATGAATTTATATTAAAGAGAAGAATAACGCTGGTCTCTAAAAATATTACAAGATTAAAATTACACCAAGTGTGTGAGCCCCAGCAAATGCTGAATTCGTTAGCCGATAAGAATAGTTTATTTGCAACTGACCTCCATTGCCGGTAGGAGAATTTACTGAAAACCCGGCCGCCGGTCCACTAAATGCTTCCGTTGCCATACCATCGTAACGATTATCGAACAATGCATAACCAAATCTTACTTGAAAAACATCATTATGATCAAATTCCAAGGCTCCTGTTAGTTGATCTTTTTTAAACGAATTTGATATAAAATTGCCTGCAATATTTAAACGGTTTTTACTATTTAAATCGATGCGTTTAGAAGCACCAATGGCAAGCTGAGTAGGTAACTCAAAGTTTTGAGACCTACTGTCAAATGTAGAAGTGTGAGATCCGGAGGGCACAGGAAGAACTATCGCCATGCCGTCACCACCATAATCAAAAGAAGGGCCAATATTTCTCAAAGTAATACCAAACTTGAAATCACGATCTTTTCCTGTAACATACTGAACTCCTGCATCAAAACAGACTCCAGTAGCAGTAAGGTTTGAGATGCTAGAGCTATATAGCTTAATATTCACGCCACCAAAAATACTCTGAGTAAACTTCTTTGCATATCCCAATCCAATAATAGAAGATGTCGGCCGATATGTCCCAGCCCCTCCCTCAGGGAGTTCTGTAGTTGTAACATCGATATCTCCGTAATTCATGCTAGTGATATGAATACCTAAAACACCATCATTTCCAGTTGGAGTAGCAAATGCTGCAGCATTCATTTTAATTCCAGAACCAACTAACCATTGACTATTAGCAAATCCTGCTTGAAGCCCTTTAGTAAATGCAAGACCAGCAATATTTCCGTAAAGAGACTCTAGTCCCATTACATTAGCCGTATTGCCTTCAGCCCAGGAAGCCGTTCGTGCCCAAGGATTAATGAGAAGCTCTGACGCTCCAGCAGACCCAGACCTTACTGGGTTTCCAGCAAAAGAAGTTGAAACTAATGCTAGAGAAGCTATGATTGTATAAATATTTTTCATTGTCATTTTCTGATTATTTAGAATCCAGTAGGGTCAAAAGGACGGAGTGTTCCAAACCATTTTATCACCTTCTCGCCAATTCCAGGAGCATTGATATGTATTATATAAACTCCACTTGCAATTGGGACTCCATAATTATTAGTTAATTTCCACTCCAACCATGTAGATGTATTGTCTTTTTTCAGTGTCTTAACTAATGAACCTTCAACAGTATAAATATTAATAGTACAATTTTCTGGTAAATTGGTTAGCTTAACAATATTGTCAATCTGGGAGCCTTCGTAGGCTGACATACTAAAATAAGGATTCGGGACTACACGAATAATATCTAAAGCAGACTGAGCAACAGAATCTTGATCCTTTTTTGTAGCTACATTATTTGTGTTAAATAAATACTTTGGAAAAGAGTTGTTACTGCCGTCTGTTTCATACTTCGCGTAAGGTTGAACCATTCTTATTCGAACGCGTGCATCGCTTGGCATATCGGTATATGGGTCTAATCCATCAAACCTTGAATCAATTGTTGGGATATTAACCCACATTAAGCTTTTTGTAACCTTGTTTCGGTTTAATATTTGATTCATACTGGTTATCTCGGTAAATAATGGACTTGCAGTTTCATCTGGTCCAGCATAATCCAATGGTATTTTAGATAGTCCCTGCTGAAAATAAGGAGCAAATACATATAGATAATGTTGCCCTCCAAACTTATATCCGCCTGTGACAGGATCCCTAGGAAATACTTGTATTGTACTCGTTGGATTCCACTTCATATCATTGCCGTTATCCCCTACCATCCAAGAATTTTCTCCAAATGCCATGTTTAAACGCGTTCCAGTTTCTAAATCAATTGCATAACCAGGGAACCATGACCACCCTGTGCCTGTAGTACTTGCGACCAGCTTGCCATCGACAAGATCTAAGCTTGCTCCAGATCGCAAACGCCATTTACGAGTTGCCCCCGCGGTCAAAGCTTGATTTTCACCTAATTCTATTACTGGGACACGTGTCCATTTTGTATGATCAGATGTATAAACGATATCTACAGAATGTAACCCTCCAGTTGCCATTCTCGAAGAAAATGCAGACATCGCTGAGTCTGCTGGACCCATACCATAAATACTATTCCCTTCATCAAATCCTCTACCGATATAACTCGCGTATTTAAAGGGACCCCATGTTCCATTAACCAAACCACTAAATAGAGACTTGGGGTCATCCGGATAGTCAGAATAGTAGGATCCAGGCTTCGTAGTCACATCATTCTGTCCTGCCAAAAGCCAGTTCCGAGGAGAATAACTGTCGTCGTCCTTTACCCCTTGTAACCAAGCTCGTGTTGGATCATCATAAGTTATATCTGATTCAATAATACCAGCATTCCGTTCATTGTCCGGGTCATTCCCAGGATTAACCTGATCACGAATTTCTACTGATAGTCCCAGTTCTGGAATTATTTGCTCATTTAAAAATGATATTGAAGTCATCGAGTTAGCTACTACATTTCCTGCGACATCCTGGATTTCCCACATCGCATTATTCCCAACTCCATCAAATAAAAGTGTATAATTCCCCGCAGGAACATTCAATGGGTCAACAACCTTAACATTGATAGGCCCTAATCCACTTTTATAGACAGGGAAATCTAATCTAAATTTCTCCAGTATAATTGACTCAGAAGAAGCGTCTAGCTCTAGACTATTCCCTCCGTTACCAAGACCTTCAATACGGGTAATTATTGGACTAAAGCCATAAGAAGAGTTCTGTATGGTTCCTGATGCTTCACTGGCAACAATATGTGGGATCCCTTCGTATTTCCTGACATTATTTCGTCCAGATAAGAAAGGTTTTCGCTGACCGCTTGGATGCAATACTTGATCAAAGGGCTCATATTCGTTATATGCATATGCTACAACTGTAAAGTGATAAGGTTTGTGATTAATTAGTCTCTTATCAGTTCCTGTCGCGAAAGCATCCTCGCCTACTAAAAAGCTCATTTTAATACCCTCATTATTATTTTCAAGAGTCATATCCTGAGGCATTAATAGCTCCAAACTCGGATCTAATTCCCAATTCACTAAACGCTCTACTCCATTTTGTATATCGCATTGAGCAATTAACCTTGCCTGACTAGGGTCATAACGATCCCCTACAGAAGCATTTGCAGTTACCAATTGGAAAACTTGGAATCCCTCAAACTTATATGTATTATCTGAAAATGGTATTAAAGGATCTATCTCTTCATAATCAAGGTTCGCATTGTTTTGCCCATCGCGATAGCCAAGCATCAATACCAGTTTACGATCTAATTCTTGTACCTCTAAATCAGGAGCATCTGGTCCATTCAAAATTTGAAAACAATTATCAAATAAACTTTGGGCTTTATCATCAGCAATAAGAACTTTTTCAACTGATGCAAACAAATCAGATTTATTATAATCACGTTCCCACACAACCCCTGTTGTAATGAAGTTCAATGCGCCAGGAGCCAATGAAAATGGTCCAGCATTGTGCAGCCCTCGTTTATCTTCTGAATTGTTTGGTGATTCGTACCAGTCTTGAGATGAAGTTGGTTCATTATTTCCTGTCGTGTCAAAAGTGCTACCAGGGTAGGCAAATAATGTCGCTAAACCGGAACCGTCTTGTGTGAACCCATCTCCATTAGCTGGGTTTCCTGGACCGCTCGGAGTTTCAACAACCAAAGGATTACCATTCTTCCATCGTGATTGCATAAAATTATAGAACTCCGCAGAAGTATTGGGATTACCAGAAAATGCAGATCCTGTGTTATTATAATACATGAATCCAGACATTACAATTCTCTCGTTCACGCCAGTAACAGGATTCTCATCAACACAATTACCGTTATCATCTCTTACTCCATCAACGCACCCGTCGCGATCATTATCTAATCCATCGAAATAGTCAGCAAAAGGACCTTGGAAAAAATCAAATCCAACAGCTGGCGGATTTAATCCATATCCCAATGGCCCTTCGTCATTTAAGTCAGCATTATAACAGTAACCAAGTCCCCTTGGAATATCACAGCCAATGATATCATCTAAATAATTCCCTAAATCTGGATCAAACCAAGTTGAAAAAAATGTATTTGTTAAGCGGAAAGTAGACTTATTAATAATACGATAATTATTAAAAGTCATATTATTGATTTCGTCATTTGTGGAAAAGGCAAATGCCTGAGCTCTGATTTCAAAACCAAGTGCTCCAGCATTAGTTTCAGTATGAACGTTACCACGATCATTGAATACCCACCAAATAGTCTGATCACCATAAAGGACATCCGTCTCTTTTCGACGACAATCAAAAGCTCTATCTAGATCGTAGGCAGGATAGTCTTCCAATGGATCATAGAATTGGTCCCCATCTAGATCAATAAACGGAGCTAGGGTGTAAGGCAGCTCTCCTTCAGCGCCATGCGCAGGCCATTCAAGAATAATATCTGGGATATTTCCCTCATATCCAGGAAATTTCTCGCCAGCATCACAGTCAGGGTCATTCTTGCATAATAACCACGAACGATGCGTTTCAACTTCTTCCCGGGTAATTATCCAATGACGATCGTATTTATCGCAAATCGATTTGTCCACTGACGCAAGTCCGTCTGTAGATAGCGGGCCAGGCCAATAATCACTACCTGAAGAACGATAAGTCATCGCTGCCAGCTTCAACTGATTTCCCTCGTCAAGACCACCAAGCCATAGAGCCCCTGCAAACATTGAGTGCTTTCCACCGCCCTTTGGAACTTCATAACGTGCAGTATTCAGGTCCCACCACATATCGCCACCACCGAGGATAGTAGCACGGACATTATTAATATTTAAATCAGACTGAGCTTTTGCTGGCTGACAAAGTTCTTCTACTGTCTTATTAGACCGACCATTAGAGCTTGCAGACACATTTATATCTGGCTTTGCAATGGCAGCAACGGAACTGCATAAAAACGCGAAACAAAGTATTAATTTCTTCATTTGATATTGGGATAATATGATTTACAAGCCAAGGCGAACACCCAGACGAATTTGGCGTGGAATAGAATAGTTAAATGGATTTAACATGTAGACATTATAAAGATCTGTGAATGATTGCGCATTCGTTGTGAACAGTATAGCTTGCTGACCTCTTGCCGAAGCCAAGTAACCGTCATCATCAGGCGATCCTGTATATGGATAAATATTAAGGACGTTTAATGTATTTAGAACATTCAAAATTTGAACATACAATTCGACATTATTCTTTCCCTTATTATAATACCAAACTTTATTTGCGGTCATATCCATTTTAAATTGCCAAGGCTTTCTTGATCCATTTAAAATACCGACAATTGGAGATGCAGCCTCGGTTAATCCAAATGCTCTTACACGTCTAGAATATGGAAACCCTGAACTAGTACTTACTAAAAGGTTAACCCCTGTGTTTTCTAAAACGCGAACATTATTGATCACAGGACCATTGTAATTTGTTCCTTTCCCGTATCGATAATCTAAGTTACCCGATAAACTATGCCGTTGGTCATAATCCAAAGGTTGAATATACCTGAGATTAGGCTGTCCTGATCGAGCCAAAGAAAGTCCCGACTCAGCACCAGATCCTGTACCGTCTGCAAACGACAAGGTATATTGAGCATTTACCATAACATTACCTGTCCTTCTTAAATCATACTGAAAGCTGAACCCTTTTGCCGTCGTAAAGTCTCTATTTCCATACATAACATATGTAGTCGGATAAGCCTCAGTAACTGATACTGTTTGGATTAGATCGCGGTATTCACGATAAAAAGCATTAATTTTCAATGCACTTCTCTCACCTAACATTTGGCGGAATCCAATTTCATATTCGGTAAGCTTTTGAGGCTCAAGCTCTGGATTTGGTAAAGTAGATGTTCCATATTGTAGATTAACATAATTCACAGGATTGAATCGAGACCAAGAAGCGCTGGGTCTTTGAACAAGTAGGTCATAATGAGCAAAGAATTCAGCCTCGTCTGAAATTGGAAACTGAAAAGATATTCTTGGCGAGACTGTTACTTGAGGTGTATAATCTTTAAAACTCTCTTTATTTAAAACTGGTTGATCAGGATTACTCGGGTCAGTGAAGTGGTAATCCTTAATCCAAGGTTTCGCTTGTCCACCAGAGAGATTAGCTATTTCTGTGGGGTTAGATTGAGGGCTGCCGTCAGCATTAAACCAATCAAATCCACTGCGGTAACCAACTATTTTACTGGGATTCCTTATATCATCAACATAGACAACGTAATCATCTCCCATAGATTCGGGAATTAAAGAGCTTCCAATACCTCCCAAAGTATTAACATCCCTTACAGTATTCGAAGAATATAGAGAGAAAGGATCATCTAAAACAGATTGATTAGCATCAAAACGATCAACCCGAATACCAACGTTGAAATACAGATCATCAAAAGTAAACTGATCTTGAATATAACCTGCCATATAAATTGGCTGAAAAGCAGCGACAGGATAAGTTCTATTGCCTTGTTTATCTTCAGCAGTAAAGAACTGCTCTATAGACGGATTAGATTTTAATAAGTCGCCAGTATAATCATAACCATAATATCCTACATAAGCAGATCCACCAAAATTTAGTAATTCTTGAGCCGAAAAAAGGTCTAAACCACCATAATTTAACAAATCATCTGGCGAATATTTATCGACATCTAGTAAAACTTGATCCGCACCATTTGGATCTAAACCAAGAGCAATTCGCATATTGCGATCAAATGTTCTTGGTTTATTTAAATCAAGTGCGCGATTATAATTGATGGTGTCCTGAAAAACACCATCACGGTAAACAAAAAGTGGATTATCTGTGTCCAACTCTCTCATATGATCATTCTGGAGATTTCGCATTAAAGTCCACAGACTGGTTCCTGAAACACCGAAACTTCTATCGAATCTTTGCTCATACTCTAAACCAGCAATCAAAGAATGTGATCCTATATCAAAGTTTGTAGATGCAGTAATTCGGAATTGTTCAGCTTGACTATATCCATAATTTGCTTGAACAGCACCAACATTGCCAAAAAGACTATAAACACTGTAGGGCGCTTGGCCGTTCAGAAGAGCACCTCCCTGCTGAATATTCGTTAAATTCCTAATGTCATTTGAAATCTGACCATTAGCCACCATATCATAATATGTCGAGGTATAATTCGCTAAAATAGGATTGTGTATGCTCGGTGTAAAAGCTACTGCAGTATCTAAATCTAATAATTTTCTAAACCCTAGTACTCCTGTTTTTTCATCTGACCCATAACCATATAAAGAGGTTCGCTGGGTTTCAAATTTCCCAACATGACCATATTGAAATATGTTATCACGATGACGATCATCCCATGTCCGATCCAGATTCCGAGTGTAGTCAGCTTGAATAGTGTAAAATGCATTCTTTATTAACGACTCAGCATCATCACCTACACCACCAAATTGCTGAGTAAAACGAGCATATGTTGAGAAATCACGACTATTATAAGTAGAATTGTTTTGTGAGTTCATTAAAGAATTCGAAAAACTTCCGTTTCGACCGCGGCCTTGATTGAATCTTCCTCCAATAACCAAATTCGTTCGTTTACTTGTTTTAATATTTATATTCCCTGTTGCACGGATACTATTTCGAGCAACGTTCAAGCGGCTATTTATCGTATCAAAATCTTTACGAGTCAATAATTCAGCGGCACGTATAGTACCCAAGCCTGCAGCGGTTGGAACAAGTGGGTTGGCTTCTAAATCTGCGAGCTTATCATCCCTGATTTTTAAAATTGGAACTGAATAAGGGCGACTATCTCCATTGTGCTGAAATTCAGCCGAAAGAAGATAACCCACTAATGGCGCGTTCTTTTCTTTGTTAAATAAAAGAGGTCCACCAATCGTAAGTCCACCAAGATTGTAATTGTAAGGATCAAAGAGTGACGATGTCACGTATTCTGTCGTTCCAAAAAACCTAGGGGATGGTCCACGAGTTGTCGTTGAAATAACCCCACCGGTTACATCACCATAATTCGCTGGAACTCCACCAGTTATTACTTCTGTTTGAGCTATTGCCTCTCTTGGCAGATTGATATCCCCTCGAACTTTAACTCCGTCGATGAAAACAACGTTTGCGTCGCTTCGGCCACCTCTAAAATAACTTGCACCAGAGCTTTCATCTTGAACAACGCCTGAAGTAAGAGATAGAACCCCACTTACTCCCCTAGATGCGAGGTTCCTTATCGCTGCAGCTCCCATCGTGAAAGACGTTTTACCCTTTTCAATAAGGGGCGCTTCATAGTTAGCAACAACATCAATTTCACCAAGAACAACATCAGAAGATTCCATGGTGAAATCAATTACGATTGGTCGTCCACCAACAATTTCCACACCCTTGAAAGTCATTTTATTGTATCCAAATGCTTCACAAGAAACAGTGTATGCACCTGGGGTAATTGGGTTTATATTGTATCGTCCATCAAAATCTGTAAGTCCTTTTGCAATTTCATATCCCCCAGAAAGAACCTTAATTATTGCCTGGTATTGTTCGTCACCAGACTTTTTATCTTTTACTATACCTCTTAAAGATCCAGGTCGTGATTGGGCCAATGCAGATAAAACAAACGCCATGGCTATTAAAAAAGCTCCAAATCGAATTTGCATATGTTGAGCGTTTAGTTATGGATTAGGTGAAATTCAGTCACGAAAATAACCAATAATTACTATCATTTAGCGTTTGGTTATCATTAGGTTTGTAAATATGCGAAAATTATTGTCTTTACTAGGAATATTTGTTGTTGTTTTTTCTTGCAATTGGAGTGGCAATATACACCCTGTCCCAATCACTCAAGTAAATGAAACCTTGTACCTTAACACCCCAAGTGCATACGATTTACAATTTGTTGGAGGCTCTATTTTTATACCGGAATGGGGTTACAAAGGCATCGCAATTTATCGACGAACAAATTTTGGAGATGCGAATGACTTTGGTGTCTATGACTTATGCTGCCCTAATCATACTCAAGAAAGTTGCGGAACATTAGTCATAAAAGATAATTTGTACGGACAATGTGCTTGCGATGACCAAGAGTTTTTACTCCATGACGGCCAGGCCCTAGACGGCATATCGTCGTGGGGCCTATACCCCTATAAAGTAGGATATGATGGAATCAGTCTTCACATATCAAACTAGAAAAAAATAATCATTCTAGGTCTAAGCAATGCCCATTTGTTTTAAATGACTAACATGAGAGCGAAGAGCACTTGAAAAGGTCTTAAACTCATGATAAGTTATATTAAATTCCTCACAAGTTTCTTTTACAATTTTTGATATGCTTGGATAATGAACATGAGAAATGCGTGGAAATAAATGATGTTCAACCTGGTAATTTAACCCCCCTAAAAACCACGTTAAAAATTTGTTACTCATGGCAAAATTTGCTGTTGTTTTCAATTGATGAACCGCCCACTCGTCTTCGGTTTCAATAGGCTCATTTTGACTTGGGGCGATAAAATCAGTTTTATCCACAACATGTGCCAGTTGAAATACTATTGAAAGAACAAATCCTGCTATTGCTGACATTAGAACAAAGCCAGCTAACCAAGGGAAAAAGCCAAGATTGTACATAGGTAGACCTACAAAAAGACCCAAATGCAAAGCCTTCCAGGCCCAGAAAGAAATATGTTGAAATCGTGTTAAAGGTTTTAGAGGAACCTGTCCGACTTTTTTTGTGAAGTACTTTTTATAGTCTGTGAATATAATCCAGTACATATATAACAAGGCGTAAAGCGCACTGAAGTAAACATGTTGAAACTTGTGAATCCATAGCTTTTTTTGCCCTGGAGCCATACGCAATAGCGATCCGGCTTCGATATCGTCGTCAACACCCTCAATGTTAGTGAATGTATGATGAATAGTATTGTGTTTAGTCTTCCACATCAATACACTTGCCCCCAAAAAATTAACGGTGTGTGCGGCCATTTCATTAAGCCAATTGTGTTTAGAAAAGCTACCATGAGCACCATCATGCATTGTGTTAAAACCGATACCACTGATTAAAATCCCCATTAAAAGCCAGAGGATCCATGCATTAGAAAATGAAGGGGCATAAAGTACTAAACCTAAGTATGTAGATATAATTCCACCAACTAAAATTGCAGTTTTAATATAAAGACGCGCATTGCCTTTTTTTGATATTCCTTCAACTTGAAAATACTCATTCACTCTTTGAGTTAGTTCCTGATAAAAGGGCTGGCCTTTTCTCGGGGCAAATCTTGGAGCTTTAAAAATTGTTTCAGACATAGGCGCAATATAAGATGGTTTGTTAAAACCAAGGGTGATTAATATCCTAAATAAGACTTATTCCTTAAAAATGTTCACTAATAAAGTATTTAAGGTTTAACATTTCAAATAATTTCATTCTTTTCGCTATAGATTCACACATCAATCCTCGAAATAAATATGGCATGAAAAAAATGAAACCTGAATCGCTCATGATGACACATGGCTACGTTCCTGAGTGGAGCGAAAATGCTGTAAAATGTCCCATATATCAAACATCAACATTTGTTTTTCCTACAGCAGAGGCAGGAAAACGATTTTTTGCTCTAGCATATGGAAAAACTGATCCTCAGGAGGGAGAAAATCCTGGCTTGATTTATAGTCGCCTCAATAATCCAAACCTTCAAATACTGGAAGAACGTCTTTCACTCTGGGAAGATGCAGAAGATGCTGCAGTCTTTGAAAGTGGAATGTCAGCGATATCAACTATTTTTTTGACATTTTTGAAGCCAGGTGATCGCCTACTCATATCAAACCCTGTATACGGAGGCACACATCACTTTGTTCATAATTACCTACAAAGCATCGGTGTCCATGTTGAACATTTCACAGCAGAAACTGATCTCGTTAATCTAACAGAAGAGCTTTGTAAAGACAAACGCGGTGCAGAAATAAAACTTATTTATGCTGAAACACCAGCTAACCCTACTAATGCAGTTATCGATTTAAAGCTCCTTGGGGAAATGAAAATTGCCCTTATGAAAAGTCACGACACTGATGTCCGAATGGCTATAGACAATACTTACCTGGGTCCCATTTGGCAAAAACCATTGGATTGGGGGGCTGATATGTCTTGCTATTCTGCCACGAAGTTTCTCTCAGGACATTCAGACCTTATTGCTGGGGCGATTACTGGAAGTCAAGAGTCTATATTGGCGATAAAGACCCTGAGAACCTTCCTTGGAAATATGGCTTCCCCAAACACATGTTGGCTTCTTACGAGAAGTTTAGAAACTCTCAGCATTCGAATGGAACGCCAAGCGTCTAATGCCCTTCATGTAGTTAGGTTTTTACAAGATCACTCCCGTGTTTCTCGTGTATATTTTCCTGGATTATCATCTCAAGGCACAGAGCAAGTTTCTATTCAAAATCGTCAAAGCACCAAAGCCGGAGCAATGATTTCTTTCGATGTTATCGGAGGTGAGGCTATAGCCTTTCGTGTTTTAAACAAATTAACTCTGATAAAATTAGCTGTGAGTCTTGGAAGTAATGAGAGCTTGGCCCAGCATCCTTATCATATGACACATGCAGATATGCCTGAGCTTGAAAAAGAGGATCTTAATTTGACTGATTCGATGATACGATTAAGCGTCGGTATCGAAGATTCTGAAGATTTAATTAGTGATTTAAAGCAGGCGATGGAGGGTCTGTAGTACATTTGCCCCTTATGGGTATAATTTAAAAGTTAAAATATATTTGTCCATTCTGAATTTTTCATGTCTTAAGAATACAATGCTATGAGCTATTTATTTACATCTGAATCAGTATCTGAAGGACATCCAGATAAGATTGCCGACCAAATATCAGATGCACTTGTTGACCATTTTATCGCTTTTGATCCAGAATCTAAAGTTGCATGTGAAACTCTAGTTACAACGGGCCAAGTTTTTTTAGCAGGGGAAGTGAAGTCTAAAACCTATCTAGATGCTCAAGAAATAGCTAGAGATGTAATTCGAAAAATTGGTTATACAAAAAGTGAATATATGTTTGAAGCCAATTCTTGCGGAGTAATAAGTGCCATTCACGAACAATCACCAGATATAAACCAAGGCGTTGACAAGAAAAGTAAAGAAGACCAAGGCGCTGGTGACCAAGGCATAATGTTTGGCTATGCGACAAACGAAACAGCAAATTACATGCCTCTCGCACTTGAAATTAGTCATATTTTACTTCAAGAACTGGCTCAACTTCGACATGAAGGAAAACTTATGAAATATCTGAGGCCTGACTCAAAAAGTCAAGTCACAATTAGTTATAGTGATGATCATGTACCTGAAGCAATAAACACTGTTGTTATATCGACTCAGCATGATGACTTTCATGAGGAAATGGAAATGCAAAGAAAAATCGCAGAAGACATCCAAAAACATTTAATTCCTCGAGTTAAAGATCGATTACCTAAAAATATTCAGCTTCTTTTTACTGAAGACATTAACTATTTAATAAACCCAACCGGAAAATTTGTAATCGGTGGTCCGCACGGAGATACTGGATTAACGGGACGTAAAATCATAGTGGATACTTATGGTGGTAAAGGTGCTCATGGTGGTGGAGCTTTCTCCGGAAAAGATCCTTCCAAAGTCGATAGATCTGCAGCTTATGCCGCAAGACACGTTGCAAAAAACATTGTAGCTGCAGGTGTCTCAAAGCAGGTATTAGTTCAATTAGCATATGCGATTGGTGTTGCTGAACCGGTTGGCTTTTATTTAAATACTTACCATACTTCTTCTATTAAAAATATTGATGGAGATAAGATGAGTGACGGCGACATTGCTTTAAAAATAAAGCCGCTCTTTGATTTAAGGCCTTTTGCCATTGAATCTAAATTTGGGCTGAGAGAACCAATATACTTAGAGACAGCAGCTTACGGCCACATGGGGAGAAAAAACGAAGTTGTAATTAAAACATTCAAGCGTCCAAGCGAAAATGGTGTAGAAGTGTTATCAAAAGAAGTAGAATTATTTTCTTGGGAAAAATTAGATTCTGTAGAAAAGATTAAATCTGTTTTTGGTCTTTAGAAAAAACGTTCAAATAAAAAGGGGAACCAATTGGTTCCCCTTTTTATTTGAACATAAGTAAATCTTAGTACCTGTAAGTTTCAGGCTTGAAAGGCCCTTTTACCGTTACACCAATATAAGATGCTTGGTCTTCAGAAAGAGTGTCTAACTCTGCCCCAACAGAAGCAAGATGAAGTTCTGCTACCTTTTCATCTAGGAGCTTAGGTAAAGTGAAAACCTCATTAGAATATTTACCAGGATTAGTAAATAGCTCTATCTGAGCCAAGACTTGATTTGTAAATGAGTTTGACATTACAAAGCTAGGGTGACCAGTAGCACAACCGAGATTAACTAACCTTCCTTCTGCGAGAACAATGATCTCTTTATCCTCCATAGTATACATATCCACTTGAGGCTTGATCTCTAGCTTCGAATGACCATATTTAGTATTCAACCAACCCATATCTATTTCGTTATCGAAATGTCCAATATTACATACGATGGCCTTATCCCGTAACGCCATAAAATGTCGATCTACGATAATATTCTTATTCCCCGTTGTAGTAATAACAATATTTGCTAAACCTATAACATTATCCATTTTTCGGACTTCAAATCCGTCCATAACTGCCTGAAGAGCACAAATTGGGTCTACTTCAGTAACAATAACTCGTGCACCTGAAGCTTTAAATGAAGCAGCAGTTCCTTTACCGACATCACCGTATCCAGCACAAACAACAACTTTTCCAGCAATCATTAAATCCGTAGCCCGACGAATAGCATCGACAGCAGATTCACGACATCCATACTTATTATCAAACTTTGACTTTGTCACGGAATCATTTACATTAATCGCAGGCATTGGAAGTGTCCCCTTAATCATACGTTCATAAAGTCTATGAACGCCTGTTGTTGTTTCTTCAGATAAACCGCCAATAGCATCAGCCAAATGTGGGTAACGATCTAAAACCATATTGGTTAAGTCACCACCATCATCTAAGATCATATTTAATGGCTTTCGATCTTCTCCAAAAAATAACGTTTGTTCAATGCACCAGTCAAACTCCTCTTCATTCAGACCTTTCCATGCATAAACTTGAACCCCTGCCTCCGCCATAGCCGCGGCAGCATGGTCTTGGGTAGAGAAAATATTACATGATGACCACGTGACCTCCGCGCCTAATTCTATCAATGTTTCTATTAAGACAGCAGTCTGAATTGTCATATGCAGACATCCTGCTATTCTAGCTCCTTTAAGTGGTTTACTTTCTCTATACTCCTCTCTTAGTGACATAAGGCCTGGCATCTCTGCCTCGGCTAAATGTATTTCGCTTCTGCCCCAAGCAGCTAGTGAAATATCTTTCACTTTATTTTGAATGAAGTTGTTTTTTATAGAATTTTCCATCAATTTCGCTTTGATTTATGATTAGCAGCAACAAAATTAAGCATATCAACTTTGCCGAAGAAAATAAACTTCGCTTTTTTGGCTTAAAACTTAATTTTATTTCAACAGTTAAAAAATTAGATGTTAATAATTTTGAGCTTTCAGCACAGGACAAAACTCGGTTTTTAATACTGAACAGTAAACTCAGAAAAGGTCAATTCATATCAGCAAGAATAGCATTAAGCTCAATTAATGAAAAGCTTTGTGAGGATATTGTTTATGGAGGTAATCGTCCTGAACTAGAGTCGATGCAGGGACATATAAGCTTAAGTCACAGCTCTAATTCTGCAGCTGCGGCCTGGCACCCTAGCTTATCAGTAGGTATTGATATTGAATCTAACCGTCCCAACTTAGACTTTATTAAGTCTAAGTTCCTTTCTTCAAAAGAGATAGAAAAAATTCAGTTATCAAAAAATCCTAGTTTTGCTCTAAGAATTGCCTGGGGAGCCAAAGAATCGATTTATAAGGCTGCAAATCAAAAAGGATTATCATTTGCAAACGATATCCATCTAGATTTTACGGCTGAATCTAACAATGGAAAGGCGATTGCTCACGTCTGTGATGGAACGAAATATAGTATTGGTTGGTGTATGGTCTTAAATAAAAATGGATCTTCAGAAGCATTAGTTTGGGCAGTGCAACATCCAAAAACTCTTCGCATAGTGCTAACAGGACCTGAGTCAACTGGAAAAAGTACTCTTTCAAAATCATTGGGTGAACATTTTGATGTTCCATATTTAAAAGAGTGTGCTCGCGACTATTTAAATGAAAAAAACAATGGGTATGGATTAAAAGATCTAGTTAAAATAAATGATATCCAATTGAAACGTCAGGCCAACGTAGATTCATCAAAAGTTTTTCTTGATACAGATATTATTACGCTGATTATATGGGCAAAAGAAAAATTTAATGCACCTAGAAGCATTTTCAAATCTGATATAAAAAATAATTCTGCACATCTCTATTTACTATGTCGACCTGATTTACCATGGGTGTATGACGATCAGCGAGAAAATGCAGACGATCGAGATCGTATTTTCAATTTGTTCGAAAAAGAATTGGAGAAAAGTAAAATACCATTTATTTATGTCCAAGGAAAAGGGCGTGATCGCCTTAAAAAGGCAATCACTAGTATACAATCTCAAATGTTTTAATATATATTTGATGTAACAAACACAGGGGTGCCTTTTGAAGGCTGAGATTTTACACCCTAAGAACCTGAGCAAGTAATGCTGCTAAGGGAGTGAAGAATTTTATAATTCTAATGCTGAAAAGCGCCATCTGTGTCTTAATTTTTAATAATTAGACATAGCATGAAAAAAAAATTGATCTTTTTATTCTTTTCTTTTGCATCAATTGCTAACGGACAAGACATTGATACTGTACTTAAAAAAATCATTCTATCTGATGTTGAATTAATTGAAATTAGGGCTTCTAATAGGACTCCCATGACTTCACTAACCCTATTTAAAAAGTCTAATCCAAATAATATTCAAGCAAATACTATAAGCGATTTAAACAACGGACTCGACCTACCTTATCTCATTCAATGGACTCCGTCTGTAACGCAATCGTCAGATAATGGAACCGGTATGGGATATACTTACCTTCGAATGCGAGGCATAGACCAAACAAGAATTAATGTTACCATCAATGGAGTGCCAATAAATGATCCAGAATCTCACGGTGTTTTTTGGGTAAATACCCCAGACTTAACTTCATCTATTTCTTCTTTACAAATTCAACGCGGAGTTGGAACCTCAACTGTTGGAGCTGGAGCTTTTGGAGGATCTATTTCAATGGAAGTCGGTGTTCCTGAAGAAAAGTCAAGTGCAAAAGCAACTTTTGGTGGAGGGTCTTATGGAGGATCAAGAGCTACCTACATATTAAACTCGGGAGCGTTGGGGCTTCCCGGAAAAAAGAAAAAACCTTTGACCTTAATGGGTCGAGTTTCACGGCTACAAAGCCAAGGGTTCATTGACCGTTCTTCAGTAAAACTCAGTTCATATTTATTAAGCGGTCAATATAAAATAAAAAATGGTCTGATACGGTTGATTCACTTCAGCGGAAATGAGCGAACACAGCAGGCATGGTATGGGATTCCCGAAGATAAATTTCTCTCTAGCGGGCCAGGAAGCGCAACGTTGATTGAAAATTATATTTCTCGAAATTATTTAGATGATGCTGATGCCTTGAATCTGAGAGAATCAGAAAATACAACCTATAACTATTACCGTTATCCAAATGAAATCGATAGCTACAATCAAACTCACACGCATTTTATTGGACAATTAAATTTACCTCATAATTGGAGCCTTAACCTAACCTCTTTTTTGGTCAGCGGGAAAGGGTACTTTGAACAATTCAAATCTGGTGAAGAGTTTGGAGACTATGGATTGTCTAATCCTATTATTAATGGCAGTCAAGTACTAAATACTGACTTGGTTCGCCAACGTTGGTTATCAAATACATTGCTCGGACAACACGCTTCATTAGTTAAAGAAATAAATGACTCAAAATATGTTGTTGGAGGGTTTTGGAATAGCTACTTAGGAGATCACTATGGCACCCTTCCTTGGATGAAAGTAAATCCACTGTCTGGAATAGTCAATCTGTCAAATAACACTAGTCCGGAGTATCAAGGAGCAAACGATTATCGGTATTACGAAAGTGTTGGAAATAAGGTGGATTTCACAGGGTACACGAAAGCGGAAATGCCCTTAGGAAAGAATTGGCTTGCATACGGAGATCTTCAACTCAGATTTGTAAATTATGATATCCAAGGAGTTAGCGATGATCAGGCAAATCTTAACTTTAAAAACAATTATCTATTTTTCAACCCTAAGGCCGGTTTAGATTATAAGTTTCAGGATAATAATCGAATATATGGATCTATTGCAATTGCTAATCGTGAACCCGTTCGAAATGACATCATTGATTATGGAGTTTCAAATAGCGCTCTTCCAGAAAGTTTACTTGATATTGAAATCGGCTATCAGGTAAAAGAAAAAAACGGATTTTTTGAGGCTAACATCTACCTAATGGAGTACATTAATGAACTTGTGCCCACAGGTGCCATTAACGACGTAGGAGCAGCTCTGCGCATGAACGTTGATAGAAGTTATCGAAGGGGCCTGGAGCTAGCTAGCGAAGTTAGATTAGGGAAGCGGCTGACCCTTGGCTTCAATTCCACGTTTAGTGACAATCGTATTTCCCAATTTAATGAGGTGATGATAGATTATTTGGATGGTTCTTTAGTAAGCACGACATATAAAAATAGTAAAACAGCAATGTCACCAAACTTTATTTCCAATGCGATGATACAATGGTCCTACAATATTAATAATGACTTACATGGTCATTTTCAGCTCCGCGGAAAATCAGTTAGTCGCCAATATTTAGATAATACGGAAAATAAAAACCGCAGCTTAAGCCCCTATCAAACTATTGATCTTCAATGGCTCATTTCTTCTAATATTGGCAACCTCAGAGTTGATGTTATGAATTTACTTGATTACAATTATGCTCCAAACGGATATACTTGGGGCTATTTAAACGATAGTCAACGAACTGATGAAAATTTTCTTTTCCCAATGGCAGGAAGAACTATTTTTGTCACTTACAGTATTAAACTAGATGCAAAATAATAGACAAATAGCCTATTTTAATTCCTTTTCCAAAAGAAAGCCTGCAATCAAATAAACTAATTTTTAAAAAAAATTCAATGAGAATAATTAACTCATTATCTATTATTCTATTATTAAATTCTTTCATAATTTCTGCTCAAGAAAATAAATTGGATATTCAGAATAGTAATCTAAAATGGACTGGCACAAAAATCACTAACAGTTCTCATTATGGATCTATTAATTTCAAAAGCGGAACTATTGTTTTTTCAGAGGGTCTTATTGAATCTGGAGAATTTATAGTAGATATGACATCGATTAATGTTGAAGACATTCAAGATGGCGGCAAAGAAAAACTGGAAGGACATTTGAGAAGTGATGATTTTTTCTCAGTTGAGAAATTTAACTTTGCTTCATTGGTTATTAATTCAAGTGTAAAAACTAAACAAGGTCTGAAAGTTTTTGGTGACTTAAATATCAAAGGAATATCATCGCCCGTTGAATTTGATATGAAAAAAAATGCAGCAGGGTGGGCTACTTATCTAACTTTTGATAGAAGTAAATACAATGTTCGTTACGGATCAGGATCTTTTTTTGATAACCTTGGCGATAAATTGATTTTAGATGAAATTGAGCTAGAGGGGATTTTGAGCTTTAAATAAAAAATTTAAAGCTAGTTATTTTCATATCACAATTACTTCAACAAGAGGAGTCGAGCAGTCTCAATATCCTTTACAATTTGTTCTCTGAGTTCTTCTTTTGAGGTAAATTTTTTTTCATCTCTAATTCTATCTATAAAGTGTATTCGAATTGGCCGATCGTACAGATTCTGACCTTTTTCAATTAAGTATACTTCAAGCTGCGGGTCTCCTTCTCCAATAGAAGGACGTTTTCCATAATTCGCAACACCTGGAATTTGGGTTAGATGAAGATCGTCAAGAATATCTACTAGAACAGCATAAACCCCCTGTTTTGGGAGAATTTTATCAGAATGTATCTCACCAATATTAACTGTAGGAAAACCAAGGGTTCTGCCTATTTGATTCCCACGAACCACTTTCCCAGTAATAAAGTGCGGACGAGTAAGGGCTAGTGATGCCGTTTTAACGTCTCCAGAGCTTATAGCTTTTCTTATCTGTGTAGAAGAAACATGAATAGCTTCTAGTTCAAATGCTGAAATCTCTTCTATCTCAAACCCATATACCGGAGCATATTCCTTTAAATGATCAAAGGAGCCTTCTCTATTTTTTCCAAAACGATGATCGTGACCAATTACTAATTGTTTAACCCCTATTTTTTCAACAAGCAAGTGGCGAACAAAATCGATAGATTCAATTTTTGAAAACTCTTCATCAAACTCTTGTACAATCAAAAAATCCAACCCTATTTCTGAAATTAATTCTGATCGCTCCTCTATTGTAGTCAAAAGCTCCAAGGCATATTCTGGATGAATTAGTCTTCTTGGATGTGGGTCAAAAGTTATTAAAACAGACTTCCCGTTAAACTCTTTAGCCTTATCAGTCAGACGCTTTAAAATTGTCTTGTGTCCTGCATGTATTCCATCAAAAGTACCGGTTGTAGCAACTGCAAATGATTGCTTTGGGAATTCTTGAATTGATTTAAATATTTCCAATGAAGTAATTGTCTTTTTACAAAGGTATCAATGCGATCTTTGTATAATGGTATCTGTTTTTCAAAAATCATTAAATGCTTACAGAACGTCTTACGGCCAATTCTTATTAATGGGATTCATCTGTGCCATTCTGAGTGCCCTATCGCCCGCAATACCATCTTGGGGTGTTTTGATAAGTACTTATTTTATTATCCCTTCATTTTATTTAGGAATAGGGATGAATATCGAGAACCCAACTCAAAAACTTCAAATTAATTTCACTACACTTTTTTCTGGATTCAAAGATTTTGGTGCAACCGGGACAATCATTCTTATTCAGCTTTTTTCTATTTTAACACTTTTAGCTGTTTGTTTTTCTATTGTTTTAGATGAAAACACGTTAAACTTGATTTCCTCGATTCAAAAAGAATCTGGAGAGGATGTGATTGTAATGCAAAAACGGATTTTAGAAGATATAAATTGGAATCAGTATAAATTTTTGCTTCTAGCTTCATTTCTTCTTCTAACAGGTATGATGTCCCTTGGGCTTCAATCAATTTATATAAGGTTTCATGAGTCACAAGGAATTATAAAATCAATTATATCAAGTTATAAAAGAGCTCAAAAAAACTTCAGCTCTTGGATCATTTTATCGATTTTTTTTGGACTTACTCATAGTTTACAAGCAATTCATATTGGATTTTATTGTTTACTGATACCGCTAGTTGCAAGTGTACATTATTTCTTATATAAAGAATCAATAAATTAAACTTTTGATTTGTAACTTTGCAGCCAAAATTAGAAAGATTTTATACCCAAAAATATGTCCAATTTAAAAGGAAAAATAGCTCAAGTTATTGGACCTGTAGTAGATGTCTACTTCGAAGGTTCTGTGCTTCCTCAAATTTATGATGCATTAGTCGTTATGAGGCCCAATGGTCAAAGAGTGATTATGGAGACCCAACAACATGTTGGTGAAGATACAGTTAGAGCTATTTCAATGGATTCTACTGATGGATTCCGTCGTGGCCAAGAAGTAACTGCTACTGGTCAGCCAATAGCTATGCCTTCAGGCGAGCAAATAAGAGGCCGAGTTTTCAATGTTGTGGGTGAAGATATTGATGGAATTGGTGGAATAAGTGATAACAATGATCTCCCTATCCATAGAGAAGCACCAAAATTCGAAGAATTATCGACTGCCACTGAAGTCCTTTTAACTGGAATTAAAGTTATTGATTTGATCGAGCCTTATGCAAAAGGTGGGAAAATCGGTTTATTTGGTGGTGCCGGGGTTGGGAAAACAGTTTTAATTCAAGAACTGATAAATAACATTGCTAAAGGGCATGGTGGGTTATCAGTTTTTGCAGGTGTTGGCGAGCGTACACGTGAGGGAAATGATTTGCTTCGTGAAATGATTGAAGCAGGAATAATTAACTATGGAGATGAATTCAAAAAATCCATGGAAAATGGAGGATGGGATTTAAGCAAGGTTAACAAAGAAAACTTAAAAGATTCCAAAGCAACTTTTGTCTTTGGACAAATGAATGAACCTCCGGGAGCGCGTGCAAGAGTTGCACTATCTGGATTAACAATGGCTGAATATTACAGAGACGGAGAAGGAACCGGTCAAGGAAAAGATATTTTGTTTTTTGTAGACAATATTTTTAGATTTACTCAAGCTGGATCTGAAGTCTCAGCTCTTTTAGGTCGAATGCCTTCAGCTGTTGGTTATCAGCCTACTCTTGCTACGGAGATGGGCCTTATGCAAGAACGTATCACTTCAACAAAAAACGGATCGATAACCTCTGTTCAAGCCGTTTACGTACCTGCAGACGATCTCACTGACCCAGCTCCTGCAACAACTTTTGCTCACTTAGACGCGACAACCGTTCTATCGAGAAAAATCGCTGAGCTTGGTATTTATCCTGCTGTAGACCCATTAGACTCTACATCACGAATATTGACACCAGAAATTGTTGGTGAAGAACATTATAATTGTGCCCAAGATGTTAAAATGATTTTACAACGCTATAAGGAGCTTCAAGACATAATTGCCATTCTTGGCATGGAAGAGCTTTCAGAAGAAGATAAAATGGCTGTACACAGAGCTAGAAGGATTCAACGCTTCCTATCTCAACCGTTTCATGTTGCAGAGCAATTTACAGGAATCCCTGGCGTTTTCGTAGATATTTCTGAAACAATTAAGGGCTTTAATATGATTTTAAATGGTGAATTAGACCAGTATCCGGAAGCTGCGTTCAACCTCAAAGGAAATATCCAAGAGGTCATTGAAGCTGGAGAGAAAATGTTAGCAGAGGTTTAATATATGGATCTAACTCTTCACATATTAACCCCTGAAAAAACTCTTTTTGAAGGTCATTCCGTAGCCATACAGTTTCCTGGTAAGGATGGGCTATTTCAGGTTCTAAAAGACCACGCTCCTTTGATGGCATCATTGACGAGCGGAAACATTAAAATTGATACTCAAGATGGGGTCCAAAACATATCGATTGATGGTGGCGTCGTTGAAGTATCAAATAATATGGTGACTGTTCTAGCTCTTTAACATCAAAAAGATGATAAATTTACCCAGCCCAAAAGGCTGGGTTTTTTTTTAAAATTATGAAATACTTTGTTATTCTTTTCTTTTCTTTTTCTATACCAAGCATTTTTGGACAGGTTAATGTGGGTAGCAACCAAATACAATTAGATACAGTAAACGTTCTAAGCTCAACATTACATCAAGAAGAAGGGCATGTAGTCTACTCGAAAAATGAATTTGACATTCAGAATTCACCTTATCAAAATGTTGGCGAACTCTTAGAAACATATCCAGGATTAGAAATACGCAGTAGAAGTCTCAACGATGTACAAGCAGATATTTCCCTTCGAGGGTCGAGTTTTGATCAAGTTTTAGTTCTTGTGAATGGTGTTCCTTACTCTGATCCACAGACAGGTCATCATAATCTTAATCTACCCGTTCCTTTGGGGTCTATCGCGACAATTCATGTTATGCCTAGTGGCGGTTCATATCGTTATGGGCCATTTGCTTTTGCAGGAGTAATAGACATTGTAACGAAAGTAGGCTCTGATTTAGCAGGATATGCAACTGCGGGGGTTGGTCAATACGGTTATCAAAATGGAGCTGCTGGTCTTTCTTTAGGTGAAATTTTAGGCTTTTCAACGCGTATTGATCTCGATTATAAAGCTGCAGATGGAGCCATTAGTAATACTGATTTTGTTCAATGGCAGGGGTTTTTCTCTGCCGAAAGACAAATTAAGTCTTTCGGAAAACTCATTATCTCCGGAGGCTATTTAGCAAAAAGATTTGGTGCTCAAAATTTCTATTCATTTAATTTCCCTGAACAATTTGAAGCTATACGATCATTATCTGTAAATGCAAGATTGCAGGGAAGCTGGGGAAAGGTTCAAGTATATGGTCGACAACATCATGATCACTTTGAACTTTTTAGAGAAGAAGCTGGTTTTTATGAAAGCTTAGGAAGTGGACAATTTCTTAATACAAAAGACTCTACAATGGCTCCAAGCTGGTATAGTGAGCACAATAATCATAGGAGTAATACTTACGGGCTAGACTATGAAACCAAAGATATATCTGCACAAGTAGGAGATTTAACTGCTGTAATAAAATATGGTATGGATTTTAGACGAGATGAAATAATTAGTAATGTTCTAGGGACGCTATTAATAACTCCTATAATAGCTCCAGACAACAGAGCATATTACTTAAAAGGAGATATTAGAAACAACGCAGGTGTTTTTTATAAAATGAATTTGGGGACATTGACTGCAGCTCTAAGATTAAATTATAATGATAGATATGGCTTTGATTGGCTCCCTAATCTCGATTTTGTTCAATCAATTACCGGGGAAGGCTCCATTAAGGCAAGTGTTAATCGAAGTTTTAGGTTGCCGACTTTCACTGATCTGTATTACACCCTAGGAGGTGCCCAAGGCTCTGCAACATTAAAGCCTGAATATGCATGGAATAGTGAAGTTTCTTATCAGACTTCCCTTAGTCCAGATAACCTTATTTTACCTTCAAATGTGAATTTTACAGTATATCACAGATATGGAACGAATCTTATTGATTGGGTATACCGAACTGTTGGCACAGAGGAGCTACTTCAAGCAGACAATATAACACAAGTAAGCATTTATGGGATAGAATTTAACGCAAAAGGTGATTTATTAAATAGAAAGTTATTTTATACTCTGAGCGGTCAATTTGCCTCTCATCAAACAGGACAAATCAACGGTCAATCAATTTATGTTTTAGACTATCTATCTAACCGTTTTCAAGGAGAATTACAGACCGCTCCTTTCAAAGGATATAAAATTGGACTCATCGGAACTAGACAAGAACGAGCAGGAAGTTACGTGAATACTACTTCAGAAGTAGTTAAATACCCAGCGTTTAGCACTCTAGACATTAGGTTATCATTCGATCATGATGGACTTTTGATTTTTATTGATGCATTAAATCTTTTCGATGAAAAAATATATGACCGAGGTAATGTTCCTTTACCTGGTCGATGGGTAAAGGCTGGCTTACGTTTTCATTGGTGATAACAATGCTCTTAGTATTATGAATAATGGATTACAACAGAAATACATCGGAGATTTAATTACTAGACAAAATGATCTATTTTTCCTTATTGCCATTATTTTAACTTTATTTCTTGCTTTTTTCTTTCAAAGGAATTACCCTGAAAAGAGATTTTGGACAACATTTTTTCAACAAATAGACAAACTAGGAAATGGTCCAAAATATATTTGGATAATCAACTTGACTCTTTTATCTCTAGCCATTGGTATTTATGGTGGTATTTATGGTGAACCAATAATGTTAAAAACATTTATTCATTTAAATATCCCTCAAATAGGGATTTATATCGGCATCACCATTATAATTTCAGTATTGCAATTTTTTTTTCAATTATTCTGCGGTCGAATTTGGGGATTAAATGATTTACATCATGAATGTTGGAGGATTCGCTTTAATTACCTCTCTTTATTGTTAGTTGCGCTTCCAATTATTGTTTGGGTTTTTATCTGGGGTCAAAATGATCAAAAATTTTTGGATGACTTAATTTATCATATTACCTTGATTTCCATTACTTTATATGTGCTAGGAATATTGCGTTCTGCGATAAATTATGTCCAAAAAAGTGCCACTCCTTCGCACTTGGCCTTTTCGTACCTTTGTGCCTTAGAAATGTCCCCTATTTTTTGGACCTTATTTTAACTAGCATATGAAGGTTAAAAACATATTAGTCTCACAACCTGAACCTCAAGTGGCAAATAGCCCTTACTCAGTTATAGCTGATAAACACAAAGTGAAAATAGACTTCCAACCCTTCATAGAAGTTATTGGTATTGAGGGAAAAGAATTTAGAAAAGATAAAATCACTCTAACAAATTTCAAATCATTTATTTTCACAAGTAGAGTAGCAATTGATCACTTTTTTCGTATGTGCGAAGAAATGCGAGTTCCAATCAATCCTGAATGGAAATATTTCTGCCCATCGGAAGCTGTTGCTTTCTATTTACAGAAATTCGTTCCATACAGAAAAAGAAAAATATACCCAGGGACAGGTTCTTTAGCAGGTTTAATGCCAATACTAAAAAAACAAAAAGCCGAACATTTCATGCTCCCTACATCTGATATTCTGAACCCTGATATTCCTGCCCTTTTAGAAAAGTCAAATATTCAGTGGACCCGGGCCATAATGTACCAAACCGTTATTAGTGACTTAAGCCATTTAAGTGCTGTTAAATATGATATTTTAGTATTCTTTAGCCCAGAAGGAATTCGATCACTATTGAAAAATTTCCCAGGTTTTAAGCAAGAGAATACATTTATTGCTGGATTTGGAAGTACGACCAAAGCCGCTATTGAAGAAAACAATTTGCGGTTAGATATCCCTGTGCCTACATCTAAATTCAGCTCAATGACTCAGGCACTTGACTCATTTATTGAAATTTCCAATAAAACGAAGTGATCGATAATAGTTTTCCTAAAGAAGAACGACTCAGATCAAAAAAACAAATTCAACGTCTTTTCGATAAAGGAGAAAAATTTCACATTTCCCCTGTCCAGGTTTTATACTATGCTCCTGGTTTAGTCCTAGAAAGAGGTGTTCAAATCCTTGTGGGTGCGCCAAAAAAACGTTTTAGAAAAGCTGTGGAAAGAAACAAAGTAAAGCGCTTATTACGCGAAGCATATCGACTAGAACGTAATAATTTTGGGGAAAGGGAAGAGTCTTTGCATATCGCTTTACTTTATACTCATGACAAAATTCAATCTCTTAATAATTTAAGAGTCATATTAAGGGAAATTCTTGAAAGAATTGATCAAGAAATCATTTCTTCTGAATCTTGAAGAACCCATACCCATCCTAAAACCCAAGTACTAATTCCAAGAGAACGTTCAAGGTAGCTTTCCGTTAAAAATAAAAATCCAAAAAAGACTACCCAAACAAATGCTTTTTTAACCTTCCATTCACTTGCTTCCCTGAAATTTGTACGGTAAGCAATCAGGCAAGAAACAATAATCCAAATAAGACCAAATAATCCATAAGTTGACAAATACTGCAAACCCTGGTTATGAACATTTAATCCTCGCTTAAGTCCAAAACGATAATTAATATTTTGATATTCATCAATCAATTCGTTTTGAACGTTAACTACTCCTGCTCCTCGCCATAAATGATTAGACCATACTTCTATGGCAGCCTTATTTTGTATTACCCTAGTGTCAAAAGAACCTGTCGCCCAATGGGGAGAAATAGGCTTAAAAACATTACCTAATTCTCTTCCAGAAGAAAAAAGCTGGGAGAGTGTAAATATCAAACTGATTAAGACTATGAACGCAAAATATTTTATTCGTGATTTTTTTGTGCTATGGCTTAACCTTTTTCTAACATGAGTGAAACCTATAATTAAGCTTACACAAGCTATTGCGAGAAACCCCACTTTGGACCCCATTAGTCCAATAGCAATAAAACACACTAATATAAAAGTGTTTTTCACAAATAATTTCAAATTCAACTCAAATACAGAAAGGATTGCAAGACATAAATAAGTGATTAAATAAATGTGCTGATGCAATGGTTGAGTAAAGTCTCTGTAAAATATAACAGACCAATTACCATTACCTAAAAAAGAAATCCCCGCCGTAATAATTAAAAAAGAACAAATGCTCATTGCCCCTAAGGGAAGAGCGATTCTGATCGATTTCCATTGGCCAATAGTTGCGACTGGTATTAACGCAAATGGAAGTAACCGATACAAGTAGCTCATATCAAAAGAAAGTGTCCATACTCCGCCGAAAAAAGCCAAACCAAAAAACATCCAGGGCAATGAAGCGTAATTCCATAATATTCTTTTTGAAGGAATTGATAAGCATCCTAATAAGAATGCAAATCCTAGAAAAACTCCGGATCCAAAGTCCCAAAAAGGCAATAACAAAATCCATATTGAAACTAATAAACTCTGGTATTTAGTTATTAATCTCATGATCATAGATTAATTTTTATCCTCTTTAATCTAGGAGAGATTCGAGTTAAAACTTCATAAGTAGAAGTTTCACAAGCCTTTGCAAACATCTCAACAGAAATATTTTTTCCAAAAATCTCTACTTGATCACCCACTTTAATTTGAGATCCTGTCACATCAATCATGGTCATATCCATACAAACACGACCAGCGACTGGAAAAAATTGATTCTTGAATACTACTTGACCAATACCATTACTTAATATTCTCGGAAATCCGTCAGCATATCCTATCGAAATAGTTGCAATTTTTTTAACACTGTCAGTATTGAAAGTTCTTCCATATGAAACACTTTCACCTGGTCCAATATCGTGTATATGAGTAACGGAAGAATTTAAGAAGACAACAGGTGATAATTTGAGCTTTGAATTTAAAACTGGACTATGGCCAAATAACCCAATCCCAAGTCGAACCATCCCACCATAAAGATTAGGAAATCTCTCCGTTGCAGATGTATTTGCAATATGACGAATAACTCGATATTGAATGCCCTTTTCGATAATATCACAGAAAGAATTGAAAAGGACTCCCTGCTCTTTAGTAAAAGAATCTTCTACTGCCGATTCAGCCGATGATAAATGACTCATAACAGAAACCACTATAATCCCAGTTAATTCACTTAAACGGCTTGTCAATTCGTAAGCATCAGATACCTTAAATCCAAGACGATTCATTCCTGTATCCACCTTTATATGTATTCGGCCCTTTGATAGTGATTTCGGGTGGACTTCAAAAGCCTCCAGATATCGATTTAAAGATCCCCAACTATAGATCTCCGGCTCCAAATTAAGAGACAGCATCATTTGAATGCTCTTTTCTCCTGGATTCATTACCATAATTGGAGACAGAATTCCTGCTTCGCGCAATTCAGCTCCTTCGTCAGCATATGCCACTCCAAAATAATCAATATGATTTTCTTCTAAAATTTTTGCCACAGGGACAACTCCCAGTCCATAAGCATTGGCCTTTAACATAGCCATTATTCTATGCTTGGCGGGTAGAATGTTTCGATATGCCTTTAGATTTGATAATAGCGCATCTGAATCTAAGGCTAGTGTTGTGTCACTAGTGCTTTTCCGAAGATGGTTCATTATATTTTTTTTTCTGTATTTCCTTAAAAACAGATCGCGAAACAGGCTCATAAGCAGCTTGTCCGCCTACAAAAATAGTGTCATCATCCGAATCCAAGCGATGTGAAAAATTTGCAAGTTCACCGGTTTCAACACATATAGCATGGACTTTAGTGACAAATTCTGCAATCGCCATTAATTGAGGCATAGGGCCAAATGGTTTTCCTGAGAAATCCATGTCCAGACCTGCAACAATAACCCTGGTTCCATTATTGGCTAAACTATTACAAACTTCGATTATATCTGCATCGAAAAATTGTGCCTCATCAATTCCAATAACTTGATAACCTAAAGCCAAATCATAAAGTTGGCTCGATTTATTTACTGCTTGGCACTTAACTGAATAATTAGAATGACTGACAATTTCATTTTTAGAATACCGATTATCAATTTCAGGCTTAAATACTTGCACTTTAAGTTTCGCGATTTGTGCCCGTTTTATTCGTCGAATCAATTCTTCTGTCTTCCCGGAAAACATTGAGCCTGTTACGACTTCAATCCAACCAGATTTTTGAACAGGTATTTCTGTATACTCTTGGAACATTTTGTAAATTTCAGTTCCGTACAAATCTAACTCAACGGTATGAAATCTTAGGCCTATGTCTTTAATTGAATCTATAATAGCTCTTCGTAATGCTCTTAAGGAAGAAATCCCAGAACAAAAAGACATTATTGCCTTACATGAACTGATTAATTTAGCTCACTTGAGAGTATTAACAGCAAGTATTGAAAAAATAAAATTTGACACTGAAAGAGACTTTAGAAATAAACTTGAAAAAAATTCGGAGACATTGATTCAATCGAAATATGTTGCAGAAGAAAAGACAATTGGTAAATCTGATCTTGAATTTAACAGCATAGATTCTTCAATGAATAAGGGGCCTAGCAATCGATCAATCAATAATAAATATGCACAACTAAATGTCGGCTTAAATGATCGGGTTGCTTTTGTTAAGACTTTGTTTAATAACTCAGATGAAGACTTTCAAATGGTTATTGCTGCTATCGCAACTATGGAAACAAAACAAGAGTGCGAATATTTCATAAAAAACACAATTCAACCTGATTATGAATGGAGCAATAAAAAAGAAACTGTAGAAAGGTTTATGTTATTTATCTGTGCAAGATTCGATTGATATGGGAAAGCTAATACTTGTCCCCACGCCAATAGGAAATCTAGGTGATATAACCAACCGAGCTAAAGATTGTATTTGTAATTCCCGGATCGTTTTAGCTGAAGACACTAGAACAACAGGAAAACTTTTCAATTTACTTGACATTAAAGTTCCTTTATCAGCATTTCATATGCATAATGAGCATTCAAAAGTAGATCGGCTAGTTCGTGAAATATCCGATAATGATAACGACACTGTACTTGTATGCGATGCAGGGACACCTGGTATTAGTGATCCCGGTTTTCTTCTAGTAAGGGCATGTATTAAAGCTAAAATTTTAGTTGAGGCATTACCCGGTCCCACAGCATTAATACCTGCATTAGTGGCCAGTGGATTTCCATCGGATAGATTTATTTTTGAGGGATTTTTACCAATAAAAAAAGGGAGGAAAACACGAATAAAAGATTGGGAGTTAGAGAAACGAACAATTGTGTTTTATGAGTCCCCTCATAGACTTTTAAGATGTCTTAAAGAATTAAAAAGCTTACTTGGAACTGAACGTGAAATATGCATTGCGCGGGAGATTAGTAAATTATATGAAACATACCATCGAGGTAATATTGGAGAAGTTCTTTCATACTTCACAGAAAATGAAGTTCGCGGAGAAATTGTTATTATCCTTTCTGGGAAAAAGTGAAAAGCACTAAAATTCTTCTATTAACCTGGATATCTTTACGTCCATATGGATTCTAGCAATAAAAATATTCGAAAATGGGGCCATTGGGAAATATCTGCATCCAAGCCGTTAATAATAGCTGGCCCATGCTCCGCAGAATCCGAACAGCAAGTCCTTGAAACGGCCATTAAACTTAAATCAAGCGGAAAAATAAACATTTTCAGATCTGGAATCTGGAAGCCACGAACTAGACCAGGTCAATTTGAAGGAGTTGGTCATATTGGGCTCGAGTGGCTACAAAACATGCGAAGTGAAATAGGTATGCCTTTCACTGTCGAAATTGCAAACGCAAAGCACGTTGAACATGCTCTTAGAGCTTCGGCTGATGCACTTTGGATTGGTGCTCGAACTACAGTCAACCCATTCTATGTCCAAGAAATTGCTGAGGCTTTAAAGGGAACAAATATTCCAATATTAGTGAAGAACCCTATTCACGCTGACATAGGTTTATGGGTTGGTGCATTCGAGCGTCTAAACAAGAGCGGAATCTCTAGTCTTGCCGGAGTTCATAGAGGGTTCTTTGCCAGTAATTCTGCTCCTTATAGGAACGACCCTAAATGGGAAATAAGTTTCGACCTTAGAAGGCTTGCTCCGGAAATACCAATCCTTTGTGACCCAAGTCACATCGCGGGGAAACGGGGGTTAGTTGAACAAATTGCTCAAGTAGCAATGGATCTCCAAATGGATGGGTTAATGATAGAGGTTCATCAAAGTCCCAAACACGCTTTAAGCGATCCAGATCAGCAAATCACGCCATTAGAGCTTCATTCATTACTCGAACATTTAGAAATAAAATCTAAATCAGTAACACCATTAGAATTACAAGAACTGATCTCGGAACAAAGGGTAATGCTTGATGAACTCGATGTGAAAGTTGTTGAGCTACTAGAAAAACGTATGAAAATTGTTGATGAACTAGGACATATAAAAGCAAATAATTCTGCCAGTATATTTCAAATGGAACGATGGTTTGACCTATTGAAACAGAGAGGAGATCAAGCTAATGATCTAGGTCTAAATCAAGAATTTATAAAAGATTTATTCCAAATAATTCACAAGTACTCTGTCGAACATCAAACTAAAATTTATCAAACTTTACGTAGGCAAGAATGATCGATAGGCCTCAAAAAAAATGGCGTCTTAAGGCGCAGGGAGAGCCAAATAGGATTCAAAAAATGAAATCAATTATTGGCGAAAAATACGGCCCCTTGTCAGAAATACTTATCCAGAGAGGATTCAATACACTGAATGATATTTTAAATTGGACTCCTGGTGTTTCAATTTATTCAATAGATCCAATGCAGATGGTGGACATGCCAATAGCGTCAAACCGATTGCTTTTAGCAAAAAAAAACAGAGAAACTATTTTCATTTTTGGAGATTATGATGTTGATGGAACAACAGCTGTTTCAACGATGAGTTTAGCACTTAAAAGAGGAGGTTGGCGAATTTTAACATATATACCTGATCGGTATTTAGAAGGCTATGGACTTTCCAAAAAAGGTATAGATAATGCAGTTGAGAATGGAGCATCCGTATTAATCACTTTAGATTGTGGAATAAAAGCTAATGAACTTGTTGATTACGCCAATCAACGAGGATTAGACGTGATAGTAACCGATCATCACACTCCAGGTCAAATCCTTCCTTCTGCGATGGCGGTAATAAATCCAAAACGAAAAGACTGTCCTTTCCCTCATAAAGAACTTTCAGGTTGTGGTGTGGGATATATGCTATGCCGCGCGGTTTATAAAGCTGGAAAACTCGACGTATCAGAATTAGACACATTAATGGACCTCGTTGCAGTAAGTATCGGAGCAGACATGGTTCCATTGACAGGAATCAACAGATTTATAGTAAAGAAAGGGTTGGACATCATGAACAATGATCCCAGGCCATCAATTTCCGCTCTTTTAGGAGTTAAGAAAGAAGGCTTAGTGACCCTTCAAGATGTTGTTTTTGCAATTGGTCCAAAAATCAATGCTGCTGGGAGAATGGGGCATGGGCATTTAGCTGTAGATCTACTTACTACTCCAAATCCAAAACTCTTAGAAGAACTTAGATTAGAAATTGAAAACCACAATTTAAAAAGAAGAGCAACAGAAAAAATGGTGAGTTTAAATGCTATAAAATTAGCAGTCAAGTTAAAGGATGACATCGCACTGATTCTAGTAGGAAAGGAATGGCATAAAGGGGTCTTAGGGATCGTAGCACAGCGCATGGTGGAGCATTTTCATAAGCCAACTATTGTTCTTACTGAACACGATGGGATTCTTACCGGTAGCGCAAGATCTGTCCCCGGATTAAACATATATAATTCAATAGATGAGGCTTCGGAGCATCTTATTCAATTTGGAGGGCATCATGCTGCGGCGGGAATTACATTAAATCCAAATGACCTAGACTCTTTTCGCGCCGCATTTAACTTATCTGTAAATAAAAATTGGGCGATGAATCAAAGAGAGCCTGAGCAATTAATTGATACCTCTGCCCAGCCTGAAGATTTAAATGACTCCCTTTGCTCATTGCTTGAAAAGCTTGAACCATTTGGAATGGGTAATGAGTCACCTGTCTGGGGACTTTACAAAGTGACGATGGAAAAAACAACTTATATGACCATGGATAAACATTTAAAGACCTTTTTAACGAATCCAATATCTGGAGCGCAAATTCCTGCTATTGGCTTTGGGTGGGGGGAGTTTCGGCCAGAGAATAGATTAGTAAATGCCGCCGTAATACTAGAGTGGAATTACTTTAGAGGTCAGCGACAAAGGCAAGCTCGAATTATTGATCTACAAAATGCTAATTAAATGGGAGGGAAAAATAAACTTGCTCGATTTCAGGAACTAGATACATTAAGTCACGTCATTCAACCAACCAAAGATGAAGTATTAGAGAGGCTAGAATTAAGTGGTAAATGGAATTCTGATTTCTTTAAAAACAGCAACCCAATTATAATTGAATTGGGGTGTGGGCGGGGAGAGTACTCTACAAAGCTTGGATTACTTAATCCAAGTAAAAACTATATTGGTGTTGACATCAAAGGTGCGCGCATGTGGTATGGCGCCAAGGCGGTTCTAGCAGATGGCTTGAGTAATATTGGATTTTTAAGAACTAGAATTGAATGGATTAAATATTGCTTTAACCCTGGAGAAATTGATGAGATATGGATTACGTTTCCAGATCCACAAATCAAACATCAAAGGGCAAAGCATCGTATGATTGGACCAGAATTTTTATATACCTACCAACAATTATTAAAGCCCGGAGGCGTAATCCATTTAAAATCTGATAGCGAATTCCTACACGGCTACTTGCATGGCATAATTAAGACTCGTGATCTCACGATTCATGAATCATACCATGATATATATAAACAGTTAACAGATAAACCGGATCACGATGCCTTTGCCACAAAGACATATTATGAAAAAATATGGATCAAGAGCGGCAAACCTATTACTTATTTAAAATTTTCATTTCCATCTTAAAAATAACAGTGCCTCTACCAAAAAACTTTTATGACGATGTATACAAGATCGTAAAAAAAATTCCGTCTGGCAGGGTTACATCGTATGGAGCTATTGCTGAGGTTTTAGGTGCCAAAGGAGCTTCTCGCACCGTTGGCTATGCAATGAATAAGAGTCACGCCTCGCCTAGTATTCCAGCGCATAGAGTAGTCAATCGTGCCGGACTTTTGACTGGGAAACACCACTTTGGGAGTATTAATGAGATGGAATCTCTTTTAAATAAAGAGGGAATTCGAGTAATTAATAATAAAATTCAAAACTTCCAGGAAATTTTCTGGAATCCAATTATTGAACTTCAAAAAGATATTGAAACCAGTGAAATTGAATTTCCAGAGTGAAATGCGTCATAACTTAGTTCAACATAGTTACAAAAACAAATACTGAGCAGTCAATAGAAATTTAATATCATGAAACGTTTATTTTACTACTTCATTCAAGGATTACTTTACACAGCTCCCGTAGCAATTACATTCTATTTTCTGTGGTCAGTATTAAGTTATTTAGATGACCTCATACCATTAAATATTCCTGGGTTGGGACTGTTGACATTAATAACTATAATAACACTAATAGGCTTTATTGGAGGATTTTTCTTGAAATTCCGTTTTATAAAATTTGCTGATAAAATCCTGAAAACCGTCCCACTTGTGAAGATTATATATTCATCAATAAACGATGTGATGAAATCATTAACAGGGAAAAATAAAGGCTTTCAACAGCCAGTTTTGTTAAGACTTTCTCTATCTGAAGAAATTCGACGTATAGGATTTATTACCGATGAAGAATTAGAAAATCTCGGGACTGAAAATGATGAATTGATCACGGTATATGTTCCTCATTCACTTGCTATTTCTGGACAAGTATTTATGGTCCCAAAAACTTATGTTGAACCTCTTGATGCAAGCTCAACAGAGATTATGAAATATATCATTGCTGGAGGAGTAACAGGAAGTAAATAAATTAAAATTTAAATACTTTAAATTAAACATTTCAAGACAAAAAATTTCATTATGACTAATAATATTATAATTGTATTTGTTTCTTTCATCCTCTTAGTGTCAGGCTGCCAGAAGAAAAATAAACAATATTCTAATTTAGATATGTTCCCAAAAGATCACCATTCTTTTGCCGATCCAATAAAGGCTGTCATAAATAATTTGGAACTTGATCTCGAAGTAAATTTTGAGAGAAGTATTCTTATTGGAACAGCAAAAATAACTTTCCAATGCAATGGAGCCGATACAATTAAACTTGATTCTTACGACCTAAATATTAAAAACATAAGTGAGTTTAAATCAGAAAATAATTTAGAGTCTATCGATTTTGATCTTGGTTTAAAAGATCCAACTCTAGGGTCAGAATTAACGATTTATCCAAAAAAACAGATCACTGGAGACTACACAATAATTATCAATTATGAAACAAGCCCTGCTGCAAAAGCTTTACAATGGCTTAACCCAGAACAGACCAATGGAAAAACAAAGCCATTTTTGTTCACGCAGAGTCAAGCGATACTAGCTAGAACATGGATTCCATTGCAGGACAGTCCAGGAATAAGATTCACATATAAAGCCAAGATTAAAGCTCCTATTGGGATGATGGCATTAATGAGTGCGTCAAATCCAACTAAATTATCACCAGATGGAATTTATGAATTTGAAATGAATCAACCTATTCCAAGCTATCTAATGGCCCTAGCCGTTGGTGATATTTCCTTCCAAGCAACGGGGCCAAGAACCGGAGTATATTCTGAACCCGAAATATTGAGTTCAGCTTCCTGGGAATTTGGCGAGACTGAAAATATGATTCAAGCAGCAGAAAAATTATACGGACCATATGAATGGGAGAGGTATGACTTACTTGTTCTTCCGGCCTCTTTTCCGTTTGGAGGGATGGAAAACCCTCGACTGACATTTTTAACACCGACAGTAATTACTGGTGATAGGTCACTCGTTGCATTAATTGCGCATGAATTAGCCCACTCATGGAGTGGAAACTTAGTGACAAATGGCTCTTGGAACGACTTTTGGCTAAATGAGGGATTTACTGTTTATTTTGAAAATAGAATAATGGAATCCGTGTATGGAAAAGATTATTCGGATATGTTGCGTAAACTTTCGCATTCCGATTTAATATCGGAAGTTGACGAACTTATGGTCAATAGGCCTAATGATACAAAATTATCTATTGATTTAATTGGACGAAACCCAGATGATGGCGTAACTGCGATAGCCTATGATAAAGGCTTTCATTTTTTATTAGTTGTAGAAAGTCTAGTTGGACGAAAAAATTTCGATGAGTTTTTGAAGGCTTACTTCAAATCATATAAGTTTCAATCTATCACAACAACTGAATTTATAAAATACCTGCGGACAAATTTATTAGATGACTATCAATGGGAATCAGCAGATTTAGAAAACTGGATTTATGGCGTTGGATTACCTGATAATTGCCCATTAGTTAGTCCTAAAAAGTTTTTAGCAGTTGAAAGTTCAGTAAACTTATTTTTGAATAATGGTAAAACTCCTGATTCCACGTCAACTTGGAGCACTCAGGAATGGCTCCATTTCTTGCAAATATTGGGGGAAAATAAAATTTCTAAAACTGAACTATCTATTCTAGACAATCAATTTAAATTTACGACAACCAACAATGCTGAGATATTATCGTCATGGTTTATCATCGCCATTCCTGCAAATTACCAAAATGATAATTTTAATATAAAAGTCCGAGAATTCCTTACAAAAGTTGGTCGTCGTAAATTTCTCACCCCAATATATAAAGCATTACTCGACGCTAAACAAGAAGTTTTTGCAGAAGAAATTTATACTGTGGCTCGAGAAGGATACCACTCAGTAGCTCAAGAGACTCTAGATGATCTGTTTGAAAATGTTGTATTATCAAAAGAAGCTAAAGAATCCGATTAAGTTTTTGGTGAAGACGATTTCTTAAAACTATCAAATTGTTAAACTCTTGCAATTGGCTTGACCGTTCTTTATCATCTATGGTTTGCGATAGTTTTAATTGCTGCTCAGAAATCATTTCTTTTAGTTTCACTTCCTTGAATCTAAACACACATTCCAAAACATGATTTGAAAGCTTATCTTCTTTTTTTGGTATGTGAATGTTCTTTCGCGTCCAGTCAGCAAGAACATATTTATCTACCAATAATTCTGCAACAACCGAGGTAACAATAGGGTCGAGGTCTCTCGTAAAGTAGCTAGCATCAAGAAATTTTTCATCCCGGCTATACGCTTTCATCATAGCATTATAAATGTATTGATAAACAGGGAATGTAAATTCTAATTGATCTAATGACAATTCTTCCAAGATGAACTGGGCCGCCATACCCCTGAAAGGTTCATCGTCATCAATTTCTATAGTAACTTCATCAGATCCATTGAGCAAAAGTATTTGCATCAATGTATCTTCTGAAGAAGGGGGTCTAGAATCCTCAGTTTCTTTTTTCTCAACTACCAATGAATTCCTTTGAGATAGCTCTTGACGCTGTTTTTCTATTTTTCTATCTCCAGAATTTATAATGCGGTATAATTCTGAAAAGAGACTTTTTTCTTCGATATCAAGCCTTTTTGCAGAATCTTTTATATATACTTCGCGAAGAATTGCATCAGGTATTTTAGCAATACTTTGAACAATATCTCTCACCATTTCAGCGCGTTGAATAGGATCATTCTCCGCATTGTCAATTAATGACTCCAGTTTATACTGAATGAAATCAATCTCTTTCTGAGCTAAATAATCAAGAAGTTCTTTGGGATCTAATGATTGAGCTAAAGTGTCTGGATCCTCTCCTTCAGGTAATGGGACTACGCGAACGAGTACTCCTTCTTCAAGTAGTAAGTCTATACCTCGAAATGATGCCCTTATTCCGGCTGCATCACCATCATAAAGAAGTGTGACATTATCCGTTAATCTCTTAATTAACCTTATTTGATCAATCGTTAAAGCTGTTCCAGAAGAAGAAACTACATTTAAAACTCCAGCCTGTGATAAAGAAATTACATCTGTATATCCTTCGACAAGATAACATCGATCATTTCTTGCAATCGTCTGCTTTGCCTGATAAAGACCATATAAAACTTTACTTTTATGATATACTTCTGATTCTGGACTATTTAAATATTTAGCAGTCTTAATATTCGACTTAAGTGTTCGCCCTCCAAAACCTATTACCCTACCGCTCAAGCTTTGAATAGGAAACATGACTCTTCCCCAGAATCGATCTACATAAGAACTATCCTCACGAAGTATAGAGAGTCCAGTCTGCACGATGACCTCTGCCTGATAACCAGCTTTAATTGCTGAATCATAAAAAATTGAACGGCCTTCAAGATGAAATCCTAATTCAAATCGCCGAATGGTCTCCTCGGTAAAGCCACGTTCTTTAAAATAAGATAATCCAATGGACCTTCCATGCTCATTCTCCCATAGCCATTCGCTAAACTTTTTTGAAGCATATAAATTAACAGCTAGGAGGCTTTCGCGAATACTACGTTGCTCATCCGCCTCATCTGAACTTGCCTCTTCTTCAATCTCAATATTGTATTTTTTAGCGATCCAACGAAGAGCATCTGGATAAGTCATTTGCTCGTGCTCCATCAAAAAAGTAACGGCAGAGCCTCCTTTTCCTGAAGAAAAATCTTTAAATATTTGCTTTGAAGGAACCACATAAAATGATGGTGTCTTTTCATTTGAGAAAGGGCTTAATCCTCGAAAAGTAGATCCGCTTTTTTTTAGCTGTACAAATTCTCCAACAACCTCTTCAACACGAGTAGCGTCATGAATTTTCTCAATACATAATGAGGTTATTCGGCCCATAAAAGGAAAGATAATGATTTTGAATCTATAGGATAACTAAAGCTCACGCTTAACAACAAAAAATACAAGTTTACGCAAGGCTTCTTTACTTTCTGATCCCGGAAATTTATTCAAATGAAATATGGCTTCATCTTCATATTTCATCATTGAACTTTTTGCATAATCTTGTCCTCCCAATTCTAAAACTTTGCTCATTAACCAAGAAATGCTTTTGAGGTCATCTTTTTTATTTCTAACAATTTGCATCATTTTTCTTTTGTCTTTATTTGATGCAACCTTCAATGCATAAATCAATGGCAAAGTCATCTTTTGTTCTTTAACGTCTATACCCGCAGGTTTACCACTTTTCCCAAAATTGTTATAGTCCAGAAGATCATCTTGAATTTGAAATGCCATTCCGAGAGCCAATCCAAATTTAGTAGCCATTTTCACTTGAAGTGCGTTTGCATTCACCGAACTAGCACCAATCGCGCAGCATGCAGAAATCAATGAGGCTGTTTTCTTTGAAATTATCTCTAAGTAAATTTTTTCATCAATATCTAGTTTTCTTGCCTTCTCAATCTGCAACAGCTCCCCTTCTGACATTTCTCGTACAGACTGGCTAACAAGCCCCAATAAGTCGTGGTCTCCGTGCTCAACAGCTAAGAGCAACACTCTAGAAAGCATATAGTCTCCAATTAAAACAGCTATTTTGTTTTTCCATAAAGCATTTATTGAAAATATGCTTCGTCGGATAAATGACTCATCAACAACATCATCATGGACTAAAGTTGCTGTATGCATTAATTCTACCAATGTAGCTCCTCTGTAAGTACGTTCATTTACATTCCCCGCTAAAGCTTTAGCGATTAATAGAACAAGAGATGGTCTAATTCGCTTTCCTTTTTGCTTTACAGCATAGCGGAGTATTAAATCCAGCAAAGCAACCTTACTACTAAAGGCCTCTGGAAAGGCCTTGTCAAACTTTTCCAGTTCAATCTTAATAGCACTTTGAAACTTCATTTTATAACTCGCTCTTTACATATTGTCTCATAAGCATCTTGTATTTTTCGAAATGTATTTTGTGCCTCGGAAACGACTTTGTCACCCATCCCGACAATGGCATCAGGATGATATTTTTTTACTAATGTTCTGTACATTTTTTTTATTTCGACTTCAGTGGAGCTTTGATCAATACCCAATACGTCATATGGGCTTTTACTTTTATTAAACTTGATGGTCTCTAATTGCGCAAATTCATTTCTATCTATTCCTAGATAACCTGATATTCTGACAATTTGTTTACGTTCCTCTTGCGACAAAACACCATCGGAAAGTGATAAATCCAATAAAAATGCAATAATTTGAAGACGACCTTGATAAGGCATATTTTGTTGAACTTGATTGCATATTTCTAAAACATTTGGCTGGTTTTCAACTAGTCTACTAAAAACTTTAAAACTGTCGTTAGTACGTTTTAAACCGAACCATTTTACAAATTGAGTTCGCACAAAATTTAATTCCCGACTATCAACTATTCCATCAGCTTTAATTACAACTGAAGCTAAAACCAGCAAGCTCGCGTGAAAATCAGTTTCAGAGTTTTTAAATTTAGAAGACACTTTTCTTTTACCAACAATTTCAGCCGAAAAAAGTGTTCCCAATACCGCGCCAATAACAGCTCCAATTGGGCCGCCAAGTGCCCAGCCTAATGCTCCACCAACAAAGGTGGTCAACCGTTTCATTTACGGCGAAGATACATTAGAACCCCCCCCCTTAAGACGTGAAAAACACAGCTGAAGAAATTATCACTAAAATCATTATGACAACAAAAATAGTTGTTGTCATTGAATGTGAATCATGCTCAGCTTCCTCTCTCTTTTTTTCTGCCCTACGTTTGCGCATAGACATTTGTTCTTGTAAATCTTTTGGATCTTGTTGTGACATACTTAAAACGTTGATATATAGGTAGTTTAAAAGTAATAATTTTTATCTAAATAACAATAAACCAATAAATTAATAAAAGAAGAACTTTTTGAAGTTATACTTTTCAGTGATTAATATTTTAAATGAGACCCAATAGGTTTAAAATAATACAAATCTCTATGAACCGCAAGCTTCACAATCATCCGGATTATCAATAGAGCACGCTAAGATTTCTTCTTCTGTGAATCCTTTAACGGATTCGTTAGGGGCCTCGTCTGCTTTTTTTGCCGTAATATCAGAGAAGACCTCAGTTTCAGTTATCACTGCTGCCTTTTTCTTTACAGTGAATTTTATTGCTGCTGAAGCTGCTTTCGTTCTCAAATAGTACATTCCAGTCTTAAGTCCTTTTTTCCATGCATAAAAATGCATTGAAGTTAACTTTCCCATATTAGGAGATTCAACAAAAAGATTTAAAGACTGCGATTGATCGATGAATACTCCGCGATCCGCAGACATATCAATTATATCGCGCATTGAAAGCTCCCAAACGGTTTTATATAAAAGCTTTATATTTTCTGGTATTCCATCGATGCTTTGAATTGATCCATTATTTGCCATAATAGCATTTTTAACATCTTCATTCCAGAGACCAAGATTAACAAGGTCCAGAAGGAGATGTTTATTTACAACAATGAATTCTCCAGAAAGAACACGCCGCGTATACAAATTACTTGTATAAGGCTCGAAACATTCATTGTTACCTAAAATCTGTGATGTAGATGCGGTAGGCATTGGGGCTAAGAGAAGAGAATTCCTAACACCATGCTTCTTGATCTTTTTTCTCAAACCGGACCAATCCCATCTGCCACTCAAGTCCTCGTCTTTTAGACCCCACATATTGAATTGGAACTCACCTTTTGAAATTGGTGATCCCTCATAGGTCTCATAGGCTCCATCAACTTTTGCCAAATCGCATGATGCCGTGACTGCTGAAAAATAAATAGTTTCAAAAATATCTTTATTGAGCTTTCGGGCTTGATCACTAGTAAATGGCAAGCGCAGATGTATAAATGCATCGGCTAACCCCTGCACTCCAATTCCAATTGGTCGATGGCGTATGTTAGAGTTTCGAGCTTCTGGAACGGGATAATAATTCTGATCTATAACCTGGTTTAAATTATTTGTGATTTTATATGTAACATCATAAAGCATTTGATGATCAAATGATCCATCATGAACATATTTAGGCAAGGCTATTGATGCAAGATTACATACTGCCACCTCATCAGGTGCCGTATACTCGATAATTTCAGTACAAAGATTTGATGAACGAATCACACCAAGATTCTTTTGATTAGACTTTGAATTACATGCGTCTTTATATAATATGTAGGGAGTCCCTGTCTCAATTTGAGCCTCCATTATTTTGGTCCAAAGCTCACGCGCAGCAATAGTTTTTCGTCCTTTTTTTTGACTTTCATAACCCGTATAGAGAGCGTCAAATTCTGCTCCATAAGTATCAAACAATCCTGGACATTCATTAGGGTCCATGAGTGTCCAATTCCCGTCTTCTTCAACCCTTCGCATAAAAAGGTCAGGAATCCATAAAGCATAAAATAAATCACGGGCTCTGTTTTCTTCTTTTCCAGTGTTCTTTCTTAGGTCCAGAAAATCAAAGACATCTGCATGCCAAGGTTCTAAGTATATAGCAAAAGACCCCTTTCTCTTGCCGCCTCCTTGATCAACATATCTTGCAGTATCATTGAAGACACGAAGAAGAGGAATCAGTCCATTTGAAGTTCCATTTGTCCCTCGGATGTAAGAACCTGTAGACCTAATATTACTAATACTAAGACCTATGCCACCAGCACTTTGTGAAATCTTTGCAGTTTGCTTTAGAGTATCATAAATTCCATCGATGCTGTCATCTTGCATTTGCAAAAGAAAACAGCTAGACATCTGAGGCTTTGGAGTTCCTGAATTAAAAAGTGTAGGTGTTGCATGAGTATAAAGCCCTTTTGACATACCGTTATATGTCTCTATGGCCTCTTCAATATTTTCTTTATGAATCCCAATTGCAACTCTTAAAATCATATGCTGTGGACGTTCAGCAATTTGACCATTAGTGCGAAGTAAATATGATCTCTCTAAAGTTTTGAAACCAAAATAATCATAATTAAAATCACGATCGTATATGGGAGTTGAATCCAATATCTCGGCATTGGATTCGATTATTTCCATAACATCATCTGCAATAAGCGGTGCAGCTTGACCTGTTTTAGGACTTACAAATTGATGTAAATCTCGCATCGTATCCGTGAAAGACTTATTCGTATTCTTGTGTAGGTTTGATACGGCAATTCGGGCTGCTAACTTCGCAAAATCTGGATGCTTAACAGTCATTGAAGCTGCTGTTTCTGCGGATAAACTATCAAGCTCACTGGTAGTGACGCCATCATATAAACCTTCAATTACTCGCATTGCTACCGCTACAGCATCAACATGTGAACTTAACCCATAGCACAGCTTTTGAATTCTAGCTGTAATCTTATCAAATTTTATAGCCTCCTTGTGGCCATCGCGTTTTAAAACGTTCATCATAATAGTGCTTTTTTAAAAATCGGAATCAAAATTAAAAGACTCTTCTTTTGTTTCCGCTTCCATTCCAACTCCAGCCTTACGATAATCTGAAACTCTCTTTTCAAAGAAATTTGTTTTTCCTTCGAGTGAAATCATATCCATGAAATCAAAAGGATTCTCCGAATTATAGCTTTTTGGACAATTTAACTCCATTAGTAAACGATCTGCTACAAACTCTAAATATTGTACCATTAGTCGGCTATTCATACCGATTAAGTCGACAGGAAGTGATTCAGTTATAAATTCTCGTTCAATGTCTAAGGCTTCAGTGATTATTTGAATAATTCGTTCTTTCGGAACCTTGTGGACAAGGTGTTCATTATGAAGATGAACAGCAAAATCACAATGCATCCCTTCGTCTCTGCTAATTAATTCATTAGAAAAAGTTAAGCCAGGAAGCAATCCGCGCTTTTTCATCCAGAAAATAGAACAAAAGGCTCCACTAAAGAATATCCCTTCAACAGCTGCAAACGCAATTAGTCGTTCTGCGAATGAAGGGGAGTCAATCCATTTTAATGCCCAGTCAGCTTTCTTCTTTATTGCATCAAAGGTTTCTATTGCATTAAACAATTTAGCTCTTTCGGAAGTGTCCTTCACATATGTGTCGATTAGCAGAGAATATGTTTCACTGTGAATGTTTTCCATCATAATTTGAAACCCATAGAAAAACTTCACTTCTGTATACTGGACTTCATTCACAAAATTCTCAGCTAAATTTTCATTGACAATTCCGTCTGATGCTGCAAAAAATGCAAGTATGTGTTTTACAAAATAACGCTCATCATCAGTTAATTTATTTTCCCAATCAGAGATATCTTGATGAAGATCTATTTCTTCAGCAGTCCAGAAGCTTGCTTCAGCTTTCTTATAAATATCCCATATATCATTATGCTCAATAGGAAATAAGACAAATCGATTCGGGTTTTCCGTTAATATAGGTTCGTTGTTAGGGTTATTTTTGCTCATTTTTTTTATCTAATCGCTTGTGAGCGAGGTTTTTATATGTTCTTAAGTGCGTATTAGCAGTAGAAATGGCCAAAGCCGACAAGAACCCACTGCAAGTGAGCTTTACAAATCTTGGAAAGCATCGTGGTTTTCACAAGCGATAGATTTGAACATTGTCCCGGAGTTTTCAACATTCTTAAATTCATCACAAAGCAAAAAAGCAGTAAAATCAAGGGGTTTGAATTAACCTAACTATTTTATATATGTTGAGCAAAAATAATCCACATCAATTGTTAATAACCTTCATTCGCTTTTATGATTTTTGATTTAAAAGCTTTGAGTAGACCAGTTCTGCTTCCAGCATCCAACTCTTACCATAAGCTCGTATTAACGCATTTCTTAAAAATCTAAAAACTGGCAATTTAAGCTCTTGACCCAAGATGCATGCAGGCTCACATACTTTCCAATGGTGAACATTAAGAGCATGAAAATTTTCATATTTCGTTACTCGAATTGGATATAAATGACATGATAACGGCTTTGGCCAATCTATAGCCCCTGCCTCAAAAGCTTTTTCTATTCCGCATTTTGCGATGCCTGAGTCAAAAACGACGTACGCACACTCTTTATTGTCAATAAGAGGAGTCGTGTATTCCCCCTCTTCATCGACAACAAAATGCCCTTGTGACTCGAGAGCAGTGATTCCTTCATGTCGCAAATAAGGCTTTATGTCAACTTGAATGTCTGAAAGGATATTGACTTCATCAGAACTTAATGGAGCGCCGGCATCTCCTTCAACGCAGCAAGCTCCTTCACATCGAGACAAGTCACAACAAAAGGCATGATCAAAGACAACTTTAGAAACAACTGTTTTTCCAATTTGCAACATATATCAAAGGTCTACCTTTGCCTCTAAAATTCAACGTGTAATATTTCAACAAAATGAATATTTCGGAAATCCTTTCTGTTACAATGGTGTTATTTGCTGTTATTGATATAATTGGCAGCATACCCATTATTATCTCAGTGAGAGATAAAGTCGGGCACATACAGTCGGAAAAAGCAACTGTTGCGGCCTGCATAATAATGATTTTGTTTTTATTTCTTGGAGAAGAGCTTCTTGCTCTATTCGGAGTTAATGTGGCGTCATTTGCCGTTGCAGGGGCTCTCATATTGTTTTTTCTAGCTTTGGAAATGATTCTTGGAGTCCGTATTTACAAAGAAGTAGAGCCTGAATCTGTAAGCATAGTACCTATTGCATTTCCGCTAATCGCTGGAGCTGGAACATTAACAACATTAATTTCTGTTCGAAGCGAATACGCAGCCATTAATATTCTGGTTGCAATAATTGTTAATGCAGTTTTAGTGTATTTAGTTTTAAAAAATACTCATCACATTGAACGAATATTAGGCAAAGGAGGAATTTCAGTTATTCGAAAGATCTTTGGAATAATTCTCTTAGCTATTTCGGTTAGATTGTTCACCTCCAATATCGGAACTCTACTAACCTAACGATAAATTTAACTTTCAATATTTTCGAATTCTAAATTATAATTCAAAACAAATGTCCAAAGGTTCTGAAGAAATATTCAAAAAAGTCATCTCCCATGCTAAAGAATATGGTTTTGTATTCCAGAGCAGTGAGATTTATGACGGCCTAAGCTCCGTTTACGATTACGGACAAAATGGCGTTCTATTAAAGAACAACATAAAAAATTATTGGTGGCGATCAATGGTGCAACTAAACGATAATGTAGTTGGAATTGATTCTGCTATTTTTATGCATCCTGATGTCTGGCGAGCTTCAGGTCATATTGATGCTTTTAATGATCCCCTAATTGACAATAAGGATTCCAAAAAAAGATACAGAGCAGATGTTTTAGTTGAAGAATATGCTGAAAAACTTTTACAAAAAGCTGATAAAGAAGTTCGAAAAGCAGCTCTTCGCTTTGGAGACTCTTTCGATGCAGAACTTTACCGAGAGACAAATAGCAGAGTTGTAGATTATTTGAAAAGGGCAGATTCTGCATTAAGTAGATTTTCTTTAGCCCTAAATAGCGACGATCTTAAAGCGGCTCGTCAAGTGATTATTGATGAAAAAATTACTTGTCCTGTAAGTGGTTCATCAAATTGGACTGAGATTAGACAATTTAACTTAATGTTTGGAACAAAAATAGGTTCTGTCGCAGAAGGCGCGACTGATCTATTCCTCCGCCCTGAGACTGCTCAAGGGATCTTTGTTAATTTTCTTAATGTTTTTAAAAGTGGGAGAATGAAAATCCCGTTTGGGATTGCTCAGATCGGAAAAGCATTTCGAAATGAAATAGTTGCGAGACAATTCATATTTAGAATGAGAGAATTTGAGCAAATGGAAATGCAGTTTTTCATCATGCCTGGCTCAGAAATAAAATGGTTTGAGCACTGGAAAGCCTCCAGACTAAATTGGCATAAATCTTTAGGGTTTGATCATGAAAACTATCGATACCATAACCATGAAAATCTTGCTCATTATGCAAATGCCGCTGTAGATATCGAATACAAATTCCCCTTTGGATTTAAAGAATTAGAGGGGATTCATAGCAGAACAGATTTTGACTTAAAACAACATTCGAAATATTCCGGAAAGAAGCTTCAAGTATTTAATCCGGATAAAAATGAAAACTTCACACCAAGTGTTATCGAGACATCCATCGGATTGGATAGAATGTTTCTAAGTATTCTTTCAGAATGTCTAGAAGAGGAAACTTTAGAAGATGAAACTTCAAGGGTCGTTTTACGTCTTCCTCATGCACTAGCTCCAAATCAAGCCGCCATACTTCCTCTGATGAAAAAAGATGGACTTCCGGAGTATTCAAAGAAGATTTATGACGAGCTGAAAATCAATTTTCAATTAATGTTTGATAGCAAAGACGCCATTGGAAAAAGGTATCGTAGACAGGATGCCATTGGAACTCCGTTATGTATAACTATTGATCACGAAACATTAAACGATGATACTGTTACCATAAGAGACAGAGATAGCATGGGCCAGAAACGAGTAAAAGTTGCCGATCTATATTCCATTATAAAGGATTTAACATCGATAGAAAGACTTCTTAAAAAACTTTGAATCAAACTATTACTTGCGTAAAGTCCATATTTCCATACATTTGCAAGTAGGATTTTCACTCAACAAAAAGAAAAATTATGAAAAAAGTAAGTTTACTAATGAGCACATTGGCATTGATTGCCCTTGTTGCCTGCAACAACACAGAAGAAGTTATGGCTGAAGAAGTTATGGCTGAGGAAGTTATGACTGAAGAAATGACTGAGGAAGCAACTGAAGAAATGACTGAGGAAGCAACTGAAGAAATGACTGAGGAGGCAACTGAAGAAATGACTGAGGAGGCAACTGAAGAAATGACTGAGGAAGTAGCCGAATAAGTCTTCAGCTTATATCTATTTTAAAAGCCGTTTCACTAGATGAAGCGGCTTTTTTATTATCCCCTTTCTATATATTCAAGAATTCCCTATCAAGCACTGATCAACGATAACACCTGCTTTTTTTAAAAATTCTATCCCTGAAACATCTTTATATTCTTTATTGTAAACCACTCGTTGAATTCCCGCTTGGTGAATAAGCTTGCTGCAATTTGAACAAGGAGACATTGTTAAATATAATGTTGCTCCGGTACAACTCTGGGTCGAATTAGCAACTTTCAAAATCGCATTAGCCTCGGCGTGAAGAACATACCACTTTGTAAACCCATTGTCATCCTCGCAAACATTCTCAAACCCTGATGGAGTACCGTTATATCCATCAGAAATAATCATTCTATCCTTAACAATTAAGGCACCAACTTTTCGTCGATCACAGTATGATAGTTTTGACCATTCTAGAGCCATTCGGAGATATGCCTCATCGTATTTTCCCTGTTTATCCATGGAATTTTCTATAAGTTTAACTCGGAAACTTAATCTTGCACTTTTTTAAATAAGTGCCCAGAGCGGGAATCGAACCCGCACACCTAGGGTACACGAGTTTGAGTCGTGCGCGTCTACCAGTTCCGCCATCTGGGCTACTAGAAGGCAAACATACTATAAAAATGTTTACATTTGCACCCCGAATATATCAAAATTATGCAACCCGTAGCAAAAATTTTCGCAGGGCGAGCTACTAAAACCTTGGCCGATCAAATATCGGCCTCCTATGGAATTCCATTAGGAGAGGTTAATATATTGCAATTTTCTGATGGAGAATTTTTACCCTCATTCATAAAATCTGTCAGAGGAAGTCGTGTGTTTTTAATTCAAAGCACCATGCCAAGCTCGGATAATTTATTTGAACTTCTCCAAATGATTGATGCGGCTAAAAGAGCCTCGGCGAGACACATAACAGCCGTTATCCCTTATTTTGGTTATGCTCGTCAAGATAGAAAAGACAAGCCAAGAGTTCCTATCACTTCCAAGCTAATTACAAATTTACTCGAAGCTGCTGGAGCTACTAGAGTAATGACTATGGATCTTCATTCAGATCAAATTCAAGGATTTTTTGAAATCCCTGTGGATCACTTGTACTCTAGTTCATTATTCATTCCAGATATTGAAAGTCTAAAATTATCGGATCTCACTATTGCCTCTCCAGACATGGGAGGATCAAAAAGAGCCACGGCATATGGAAATCAACTGAGTGCAGAAGTAGTAATCTGTTACAAGCAGAGAAAGCAAGCCAATGAAGTTGATAAAATGACTGTTATTGGAGACGTTTCTGGACGCAATGTTATTTTGGTTGATGATATGGTTGACACTGGAGGAACGTTAGTAAAAGCTGCGGAAATGCTAATGATTCAAGGGGCAATAAGTGTACGAGCATATTGTACTCATGGGGTTCTTTCTGGTGACGCAATTAAAAAAATAGAGAAATCTAAACTTAAAGAACTTGTTATAACAAATACTATTCCCCAACTTGAGCACGGTTCTAAAATACGTGTGCTTAATGTTGCCTCTCTTTTTGCATCTGTGATGCAAAAAGTAAATTCAAATGAGTCCATAAGTGGACACTTCGTAATGTAACCTCTGAAATCTTATATCTCCATGCAATCTATCTCAATTAAAGGAAAAGTTCGAACTGAACTTGGTACAAAATCTGCAAAATCATTACGCGCCTCTGGCGAGGTACCATGTGTAATATATGGTGGTAAAGAAACCATTCATTTTAGCGCTCCAATTTTAGGTTTTAGAGATCTCGTTTATACCTCTGAAGCTCGTGTAGCAAATATTGACCTAGATTCAAGATCATTTGTTGCCGTTATTCAGGACATGCAGTTTGATGTCTTAACAGATATTTTAACTCATATGGATTTCATTGAAGTAATTCAAGGTAAACCTGTTACATTAAATGTTCCTGTCTCTTGTACAGGAAATGCTAGAGGCATTCGTAACGGTGGAACTTTGAAATCCATCCTTCGTTCTTTAAAAATAAAAGGAGATATAAATGACCTTCCCTCCTTGATTGAACATGATATAACAGAACTTAAAATTGGTGAAGCCATTCGTGTTGTAGATGTAAAAAAAGGGAAACCTTATGAGATTTTAAATGCAGATGCTGCTGTTGTGGTCACTATTAAAATGTCTCGTAAAGCTGTTCTAGAAGAAGACGACGCAACAGCTGAAGGCAATGAAGGCGGCGAAGAGAATACAGAGGCCGCGGCCGCTGAATGAAGAAATATCTCATAATCGGATTAGGAAATCCTGGGACAGAATATGCCCAGACCAGACATAATATTGGCTTCAAAGTTTTAGACTCTTGGATAAATGACTATGAATCTTCATTTACCCCTGTTCGCTATGGAGATTTTGCTAAGATTAAAATAAAGGGTCGAACTGTTTTGTTTATTAAGCCCAATACTTTTATGAACATGAGCGGAAAAGCAGTACGATATTGGATTCAGCAAGAAAGTATCCCATTTGAAAATGTCGTTGTTGTTCTAGATGAGCTTGCATTGCCCTTAGGTGAAATTCGTTTAAAATTAAAGGGTTCTGACGGAGGACATAATGGATTAAAAAGCATTCAAGAGATTCTTGGTCAGCAGGATTTTGCTAGACTACGTTTTGGAATTGGACAAGAATTTTCAAAGGGTCAACAGACTGATTTTGTCCTTGGAAAGTGGACCTCTGACGAGGCTAAGCAAATTGAACCAGGAATTAAAAATGCAATCAACCTCTTAGAAACATTTGTGCTGTCCGGACCTAACATTGCAATGAACCGTTATAATCAGTAATTCATTAAATGCGGCTATTTCTATACTTTTTGGGGCATTATATCTAGTTAGCGCATTCTAAATTCGCAAAGTGAAACTACTCCTTAAAGCTCTATTTGTATTTGTTTATTTTTCTACCGTCGTCGTGGCCCAAAGCTCCATTCTAGAGGGGGAATTAATTAATGCAGAAAAAGACAGCATCAAATCAAAGTACTTAATTACTGTTCAAGGGGATGATTGGAGAGCAATATCATATAGCGATGAAGACTATAAATTCCGATTTACGAACTTGCCCACTGGCTTATGCAATTTGACTATTACAAAACATGGTGACCAATCAAGTATGGTCCTTCACGAATTATATCTTTCTCCGATCAAACCTTTGCAGTTAATAATCCCATTTGAAACATCGTTTTTTTTAGATGAAGCTGTTGTAATAGCTGAAGCGTTTAAAACAACAACAGAGACTCCCCTTTCCATTAAAAACATTAATTGGACTGAAATGCAAAGAATGCCAGGAGCCACATTAGATTTATCCAAATCCATTCAAAGTTTTCCAGGGGTATTGCCAAAATCAAGTTTCGGATACAATATATCGATCCGAGGCGGGAGCTCAAGTGAAAACATCTATCGAATGGATGGAATTGATATTCCAGCCATAAATCATTTTAGTATTCAAGGAGCTTCTGGCGGCGCCGTTAGCCTTATCAATATGGATTTCATACAAGGTGTCGAACTATATTCCGGAGCCTTTCCTTCCTCAATGAGCAATGTGTTATCTGGCGCATTAAATATCGAACTTAGGAATGCTCGGACAGATAGAGCTGGAATTCGAGTGACGCTGGGCGCCACAGACTATGGAGCAACTTTAGAACTACCCATTGGAAAGCGTGCTAACTTGATGATCTCAGGAAGAAATAGTTTTTCACAACATTACTTTAAACTTTTTAGCATTCCCGTTCTTCCTACATATCAAGACGCCCAAATGCGTTTTCACTATCGGATTTCTAAAAAAAGAGACCTAACTATTATTGGGCTCGGAGGGTGGGATAAATACGAACTCTTTATAAAACCGAATAATAGAAGTAGTGATGCGTTACTCTATAATGTTGGGTATATCCCTGAGGGGGACCAAACCACAAAAGTTTTGGGTGCGCGCTATAGACATTTTGTTAAAAATGGACTAGAAAAATTCGTTGTAAGTATTGACAAGATTACAAATAATGCCGATAAATTTATAGGCAACAATAGAGATAATCCAAATGATCGTCAATTAGAATATCGCGCTTCAGAACAGAAAACTCGCATGCGCTATGAAAGACTTTGGGAAGTGAGTGACGGAAAGAGTTTCATACTAGGGGTTAGTGGGGAGACTTTTCAATGGTCGGTTGATTCATGGTCGATAAAAGGTAGTTTTACAGGTGTAGATACTTTGAGCTTAATAAACAATTCTTCTATTATTCAAGCAGGTGCTTTCGCAACGTACAATCAAAACGTATTAAAAAATAAAGGAAGCCTGAGCCTTGGTATTAGGATAGATCTTTCAAACTTTAATTTAAACATGGTAAACCCTTTGCGCCAGATTGCGCCTCGGGCTTCCTTTAAATATCAGCTAAGCCCTAAGTGGGCTTCAAATACACATTTTGGAAGGTACACCAAACTACCACCGGCTATCATTTTAGCGGCTAACAGAAGTCAAAATCAAAGTCCTTCATCTGATTTCACTTTGGCAGATCATTTTGGAACAGGCGTCGAATACCAAAGTGGGAAAACATATCGTGTCTCGATGGAGGTATATTCTAAAAGCTATAGTCGTGCACCATTTTTAGAAAGGGATAAAATAGCTTTTGCAAATGCCATTGGAACATATGTTGCTGTAGGCGATCAAGCTTCTAGCTCAACAGCAGTTGGCCGGGCATATGGCTTTGAACTTTTTTTACAGCAAAAACTGAAAAAAAATTATTGGTGGATGGCGGCTTATAATTACGGCAAAAGTGAATACAAAACGGCCAATAGTTCTTGGAAACCTTCAGTTTGGGATAGCCGTCATACAGCAAGTGTGACAACTGGTAAAGTTTGGGGGAAAGGATGGCAGGTTGGGGCGAAATGGCGTTTCTCGTCAGGAACTCCTTACACCCCTTTTGATGTTTCATCTTCCTCACTTACAACCAATTGGGATATTCTGCAACGAGGTATTTTTGATTATACTGTGGACAAAAAGTATTTAGATAAATATAGACAGCTTGACATACGCTTAGATAAAACATATGCAAATAAAGGATCTAGTCTTTCATGGTTTTTAGATTTATCAAATATTGCTAAAAATAAGATCCCACAAATGCCTTATTTAACAGTAGTTAGAGACCCTGATAGTAAAAACCCAATTGAAGACCCTAATGACCCTAGCCGTTATCAAACTGAATTTATTCCCAGCGATACAGGTCGAATTCTCCCCACCATTGGTTTGATCTTAGAATTTTAAACGCGCATATGTGATAGGTTTTAATCTACATATAAACATTAAAATTTCACAAGCATATTTATAGTTAATATTGCTTTATACTCAAGAAGCTAAATTCATGAAGGTTAAGCTTTACATTTCTGCTACAGCTCTATTTCTTTCAAATTATTTTGCAATAGCGCAAACTGTTAGTGACGCCAATGGTAACTTAAATATTATTCCAGCGCCCAGTGAAATAATATGTTCTGGTGGTCTGGTTTCAATTGATGGTCCTATAAATATAATTTTTGATCAAGAGCTACATTTTCAAGCAGAAATTGTGTCCAAATTTCTGGGAGGCATAGGTGTTAAGGTCTCCTCTGGCTCAGCGCAGATGTTATTTATTTCAATAAATAATGAATATTCTGAACCCGAATCATATGAGATTTGTATAGATAAAAATTCGATTAAACTTTTGGCTAATTCATCTGCCGGCATATCAAGAGCTATCGCGACACTCGAACAACTATTTCTTCTAAATAGGTCAAATTCAGAAATAAGGCTGCCAAAGGTTTACATATTTGATAAACCAAAATTTATTCATCGTGGACTTTTATTGGATTGTGCCCGACATTTTTTTGATAAAAAAACGATCTTACAATATATTGATTTACTCGCTTTTTACAAATTAAATACGCTTCATTGGCACTTAACGGAAGATCAGGCTTGGCGAATTACAATTGATAAATACCCTCGTTTAAAGAGCATTTCCTCAAGTCGAATAGAGCCAAATGGGGATATTTATAGTGGTATTTATTCAAAAAATGATATTCGAGAAATAGTAAAATATGCTGAAAAGAGAAATATTACAATTATCCCTGAAATTGAGCTCCCTGGTCATTCTCAAGCTGCCATAGCCGCATACCCAGAACTATCATGCACCGGAGAAAAAGTCTTCGTAGCGAATGACTGGGGGGTTTTTAAAGAAATATATTGTGCAGGAAATGAAGAGGTTTTTAGATTTTTAAAAGATGTTTTATCAGAAGTCATTGATTTATTTCCATCGAAATACATTCATATTGGCGGTGATGAAGTACCTAAAATTCGGTGGGAGAATTGTCAAAAATGCCAAAAAAGAATAGTTGATAATAATTTAGACGGGGAACGAGGTTTACAAAGTTATTTCATCAAAAGGATTCAAAATTTCCTGAATGCAAATGGTAGAGAAATAATTGGTTGGGATGAAATACTTGAAGGTGGCATATCAAGTGAGGCGGTTATTCAATCTTGGAGAGGGGTTGAATATGCCATTGAGGCCTTAGAGGCCGGAAATTCCGTAATTATGTCTCCAACTTCACATGCCTACTTGGACTACGATCTAAAAGCAATTGATTTAAAAAAAATATATCTATTTGATCCGATCCCCAAAGGAATAAACCCAAAACTTCATGGTCAAGTCATAGGTGGAGAATGTAATATGTGGACGGAGCATGTTCCTGATAAGAAAACACTAGACTCTAAAGTGTTTCCAAGACTAATAGGAATGGCAGAGGCCCTCTGGAGTACTGGAGTGAAAGACTATGACCACTTTAATTCCAGAATAGAATCACACTATGATATTTTAACAAACTTTAATATACAATATGGTGAAGAATCTTTACCGATATCTTACGAAACTTTTTTTTTGAATGATTCATTATTTTTAAAACTATTTTCTATTGATAATGAGAATACTGAAATATATTTTAAGCACGTTAATACTTCATCATCTGCAAATTTTTTACTGTATAGCTTACCAATTCTAATTGATACTAATTGTGCAATATCTGCTAGGGCTTTTAAATCTGAAAAGCCATACGGTGAGGAAATTATTATTCCTTTAAGTCAGCATAAAGCGATAAACAAAGAACCCAAATACACCGATAACTTCAGTGAATTTTATGACGCCGGAGGAAAACTAGGGCTTGTTGATGGCAAATTAGGGACACTAGATTTTCGGGATGGTAACTGGCAGGGATTCTGGGGTAAGAATATTGAAATCATTATTGATTTAGGAAAAGATTTATCCCAGATTAATGAGATTATATCTAATTTTTATCAATTTAGTAATTCATGGATTTTCCTACCAAGGTCTATTAAAATAGAAACCTCGTTGGACAAAAAATCTTGGGAACGTGATGATTTTAACGTATTCTACCCACTGCAGAATCCGAGAAAAAGAGAAAAAGAGATTAGTCAAATTAAGCTCATACCCAATAGAAAAAGAAAAACTCGTTATATAAAAATAATAATCGAAAACTTTGGGAAAGTTCCACTCTGGCATGAAGCCGCGGGATCTGATTCATGGATTTTTATCGATGAAATTCAAGTTCATTAAACTTTAAGTAAAATGAAAAAATTGACTGGAGTCGTTATAGTTCTATCTCTTTTTTATAGCTGCACAACGCACCCTTCCCTAAACTATGAAAAGATTGAGCTGAACGAAAATTGGGAATTTTCAGCTTTTGAAGAAGAGGAATTTTACCCTGCGGTAATCCCGGGGTCCGTTCAAATGGATTTATATAAAAACAATCTTATCGGCGATCCTTTTTTTGAGAAAAACGAACTGTCACTTCAGTGGATAGAAGAAAAAAACTGGGAATACTTAACGGAATTTGAGGTAGATCATTCCTTTCTATTGCATGAAAACATTTCATTAAAATTTCATGGTCTAGACACATATGCCAATGTTTACCTCAATGACATTTTATTGCTTTCGTCTAATAATATGTTCAGGACTTGGGAAGTGCCAATAGAAAATATTTTAGAAAAAGGAAAGAATACATTAAGAATAGTATTTGAGTCTCCAATTCTTCATAACAATAAACTTGTTCATGAATATAAATATAAATTACCATCAGGAAATGAACCCGATTATGTAAAAACTAAAACTAGTAATTTTACACGTAAAGCAGCTTATCAATATGGATGGGATTGGGGGCCTCGGTTTGTAACTATGGGGGTGTGGAAGCCGATAGAGTTAGTCGGCTGGAATTCTGCACGAATAATTGACGCTCATACCCAAACTATATCAATCGATGATAGTTCAGCCCATTTAGAAACAGAGATAGCCATTGAGGTTAATTATGCAGGATATTATAATATCAATATTGACTCGATTAGGCTTCGTAAAAATCTTATAGCCGGTTTAAATAATATCACTTATGAATTTGATATAGCAAAACCGAAACTTTGGTGGGTAAACAATAATGGCTTGCCCTATTTGTATACCCACCAAATAAGTGTTTTTAAGAAAAACAAAAAGCTACATGAATTTCCAAGTTCATTTGGAGTTAGGACAATAGAATTAGTTAACCAACCAGATTCTATTGGCACATCCTTCTTCTTTAAATTAAATGGAAATCCTATTTTCATCAAGGGAGCCAACTATATACCGCAAGATTTATTTTTATCCAGAGTTAGTTCCAAGCATTATGAAAAATTGATCCTTGCTGCAAAAGAAGCGAATTTCAATATGCTAAGAGTCTGGGGCGGTGGGATTTATGAAAAAGATATTTTTTATGATCTCTGTGACAAATATGGAATTCTGGTCTGGCAAGATTTTATGTTTTCAGGAAGTCTTTACCCAGATACTTTGGGGTTTCATGACAATATAAAGAATGAAGTCATTCAAAATGTCACAAGACTTAGAAAACACCCATGCATCGCTATTTGGTGCGGCAATAATGAGATTGAAGTCGCTTGGAAAAATTGGGGCTGGCAAACAACATATGCCTATACTTCCTCTGACTCAATCGATATTTGGGAAAGCTACTTTAAAGTTTTCAGAGAATTAATCCCTCAGCAAGTTTCTAAACTTCATCCAATGTCTAACTATGTCCCCACATCTCCCTTAAGCAACTGGGGTTCTGCTGATAACTTTAATCACTCTTCGATGCACTATTGGGGTGTTTGGCATGGACGAAAACCATTTGAAAGTTTTAGAAAAAATATTGGCCGATTTATGGTGGAATATGGTTTTCAATCATTTCCTGAACTCTCAACATTAAAAAGAGTAATGCACGATTCTAGTTTATTCATAAACTCTAAAGCCATGATCCATAGACAAAAAAGCTATATAGGAAATGATTTGATAGAGAAACATATCAAACAGTACTTTCACTCTCCAACTGATTTTGATGAGTATTTATCTCTAAGCCAAAAAACTCAAACAATAGGCTTACAGATGGCAATAGAATCTCACATAAATCAAGCACCTCATTGCATGGGCACATTATTCTGGCAATTTAATGACTGTTGGCCAGGGCCAAGTTGGAGCATAATCGATTTTTATGGAAATAAAAAAGATGCTTATACCACAATCAAAAATGCGTACAAAATTAATCCGATTCATTGATGACAGAAAGGACAGCACTAAAGATATTATCGAAAAATCATAAGGCCTCTAGTTACTCATAATTCACAAAAATATTAACCCAACATAATCTTGAAAGAAAATAATTCACTGGCGAAAAAAGTATGATATTACAAGAGATTATTGAAGATGTAATTACGATATCTGTGCCGGGAGCAATAAGCCTAATAAGTATCCAAGAAAATAAAATAATTATAACAGCTAAAGCATAACTAACATACATCGCTCCAAACCAGAATCCAACTTCTTGCTCAAACTTCAGATTGCATTGTTTACAAGATCCCAAATTACCAACATTCCTAATGAATATATTTCGATATGGATTATTAGTTGGCCAAAATTTACCTTCTTGACATTTTGGACATCGATTATTTAAGATACTATATGCCTTCGTTCCCTTTTTTAATTTCATGATTTCATTTAGGTTTATTCTTCTTTTTCATGCCAATTTTCATAAAATATGTGCATTTTGATTACGTGAGGGAAGCTGATTGCTGAAAGCAAAATAAAAAAGAAAGCTATGCATTGCTGAATATCCAATTTTAATATATATATAAATATTATATACATGAATATGGCTCCAATATTAAAGGGCAAGGCCTGTATAAACATTTTTAAATCTGTATAATTTGTCTTCTTTTTCAAATGAGCCCAACCAAGCCTGCTATGTTGAAAAATGAAATACAACCCAAAAGTTAAAAGTAAGCTAGCCTCTGAGGAGATAAATAAAAATAATATGATTAATAACCATTCTAAATTTCGCTTATAAAAAGCGAATAAGAATGGTGGAATTAAAATTACATTGGCAAGGAAAACTGTATTAAAATCGGTTTGAGGAATATTAATTGACATAACCATTAGAATATTTGAAAATTCCTGAAAGTGATTTAGAAAAATGGAACTCAATAAAATGACACCCCAGGAAAAACTTAAGAAATTCGATTCAATTCCCCAATTTTTAATTTCAGTTTGTCCAAAATGCCAAGCAGAATAAATTAAAAATAGCGATAGACCAACTATTGGGATAAAAAACCAGAATAAGAGAACAGGTAGCATAAATAATAAATAATAAACTACGAATCTTAAATAAACTTTCGGAGTTTTAATAGCCCGGCCAGTGAGGTGATCTAAGGCTCCATGTGGGATTCCAATAAGTAACATACCTAGAGTCAAAATAAAAATATTATTAATAGATAAGTTTAATGTGTTATTTAATGATAGAGTGTTATCAAAAATCACATAAAGTATGATTGAGACGGGAAAAAAAACATCTTTTAATCTACAATAAGTCCAGTATAAAAAAGACTTTATAAATACACCAATTTGCAATCGATAAAACATCGAAATATCTTCTTTCAATGAAGTCTTTTCATCCAAAAAATTTAAAACAAAGACAGAGGATTTAACGGTAAATAATCTTTCAAAGATGGATTTCCCTTTACTTGGCCAAAGTGTTAGAATAATTAATAGAAGTTGATCATAAAATAGAAACCTCCTATTCGGTATAAGTTTATTTGATTTTAATTTTCCGCCCGAGCAAATCAATTGTGCATGACGATACATATTCTTAAAAGCATATCCCGTACTTGGCTTTACATTCCCAGCCCTTGTTCCTATGCTTACCCAATTTTTACCGGAAGGCATTCTAGGCAGATTAGAACTCATCGGGATTATTCCTTGTTCAATATCTAATATTTCATACGATCCAAATTGGCCCCTAATAAATGCGTCTAATTCTTTTTCTGCCTCCGATTTATTAATTATCTCTTTCCCAAATCTTGTAAGTTCAATGAGTGCAGAAGTCGAATCATACGGCAAAATATAAATAAACTGCGTAGCTGTTTTTTGAGAAACTCTAAAATCCATCATTCGATATACAGAAGGATCTAGTTTTGCTTCAGTTAATTTTACTTTTAATCCATAAAAAGATTGAGATATATTAAAATCTCCCTTAGATAAATTCTTTAAATCTGGTGGCCGACTATCAAAAACCCAAGAAGCTGAATAATTATTTTCACTCGTCTTTATTACTAAATTTTTATTTTCGTGTATTTTTAATACTGCTTCTTTTTCATGAGAAATGTTATGTTTTAAAGCAATTTTTCTAGACAATTCATACAGATCTGAACAATCGATATGAAAATATTCTAAAGGGTCAATTGAAGAACTTTCATTGTCATTTATCTGTATACTGCTCCAGCTTTTCGAAACAATAGTCTTGAAGTCTTTATATATTTCATCTCCTTTTTTTGACCAAAAACAAAATGTTTTATTATTTTCTCTTTTATCACTGGGATCTATAATTAAAATGTTTTTTGCCGTCAATAATGACTGCTTATCCATTTCAATCATCAAGATGCAGGTACTAGCCCCCCAGCCAACAAAAACCATATCATAATGATTATTAATTGACATCCGTTGAAATGATGATTTTATCAAAACTTTTCTACAATGAGAAGGTGTCTTAATAAGCCTGCCTTTAATGCTGAATCCATATCTCTAAATTCTTATAAATCTATCATTATAAGATTTAATTTAAATCTACAAACCACAAAACTTACTAAAACAACCCATTCCATTTCTTACCAACAAAAATCGCATAGTGAGGTTAAGGTTTTAAAGAAGAATATGATTTGGGTTATAAGAGAATGAGTTATTAACTCATGATAAAGGATATATAGAGATAAGGTTTTAATGAATAGAATGAATTCTATTTAAAAATGAAGTTTTTTATTCAGTCATTACAATAAAGGGTTCATTAAAAAGAGACTTTATGAGTAACGTCAATTTCTGGCCAACCATTAATAAAATTTAATTTCCATATTGCCATCGACCCTGCTCCATTATACTCTATGTCATAAAAGTGATGTGAAAAATAAAAATTTCCATCGTTATGTTGATATATACCAGAATGTCCTGGGCCAATAAACCTATCATTACCCAAGACATCTCCAATTGAATCTAAAAAGGCTGTCCCGTATCCATCTGCCATATCAAGGCCATTTTTATCTAAATATGGACCAGTGGGAGAATCTGATCTTCCAACTCGGATTTTATAAGTGCTATTTAACTGATTGCAGCACCCTTCCCAATTCGCAAAGAGATAATAATAATTATTATTAGGGTGATTATAAACATATGCAGCCTCAATATTATTTTCAAAAAAGGCTGTTCCCCCATAATTAGCAAGATGAGTAAATCGTTGATCATTATCGCTAAAAGTTTTATTGTCAGAACTATCCTTTAGTAATCCACTTTGAGGATTTAACTCAACGATGTAAATACCCTTAGCATGAGAACCATATACCATCCAGTGCCTATAATCCTTATCAATAAACACTGATGGATCGATGGCAAATGGTTGATTATAATTTTCTGACTCAATGACAAAATCACTGGAAGGGATAAAAGTTAAATTATCAATATTTCCAGACACATCTGCAAAACCAATTCTAGACTCATGGTTATCTTCATTAATAACAGCTGAATGATATAACCTTAGTTGATTATTATTCAATTTTAAAATTGATGGTGCCCACAATGAATTACCATCATACCAACTTGGTGAATTACTCTCATAAATATCATCTCCTAAGAGTATCCACTCGTTATTATTTGTATCGTACTTTGACCACTCGACGGCACTTGCAAATGATAATATTTGACCATTTAAATTAATTAATTGAGCTGGATCGTGAACATCAGGTACAATTATTGGGTTTATTTCAAGCGCAATAGGTTGTTCCGTTTTTGTACAACCTGAAGTCAATAGAACAATTAAACCAATAACCACATTTCGTTTATTCAATATAATAATTTTAAAATTTCGCTAAATATATTCTCATGTTTAATGAATGTATTACAGGGAATAATCTCTTATCAGTAATTGGTTAATCCTAAGGAGCCGTTATTACTCAACTGTGACTGCCTTAGCTAAATTCCTGGGTTGATCCACGTTGCAATCTCTTTGGACAGCTACATGATAGCTTAAGAGTTGTAATGGAATTGTTGTCAATAGTGGAGTAAGACATTCTATGGTCTCAGGGATTTCAATGACCGCATCGGAAAATTCTTTTACTTCTGTTTGATCACATCCAGTTATAGAAATGACTTTGCCTTTTCTTGCTTTAACCTCTTGAATATTAGAAAGAAGTTTTTCATATAAGCCTCCACCAGGAGCCAGAATTATGACAGGCATATTTTCATCAATAAGAGCGATAGGACCATGCTTCATTTCTGCCGCAGGATAACCTTCAGCATGAATATAACTTATTTCCTTAAGCTTTAATGCTCCCTCTAGGGCCACAGGAAAGTTAAACCCACGGCCTAAAAATAAAGCATTAGTTGCTTTATCTAATAATTTTGCAATAGTCTTAATCTTTGGATCAAGATTCAGCATAGACGTAATCTTAGCAGGAATCATTTTTAATTCTTGTGCAACTTCTCTAAACCTTTTCTCACTCAGATTCTCTTTCTTTCGTCCCAAATAAAGAGCAATCATAACTAACACAGTTACCTGAGCTGTGAATGCTTTTGTTGAAGCAACGCCTATCTCAGGACCTGCATGCGTGAAGGCTCCAGCATGAGACTCTCGAGCTATTGAAGACCCTGCAACATTACAAATTCCAAAAACACAAGCCCCTGAAGATTTTGCCATCTTTATCGCTGCTAGAGTATCTGCTGTTTCTCCAGATTGAGAAATTGCTATTACAACATCTTTCGAGCTGATTATAGGATTTCGATATCGAAACTCTGAAGCATATTCAACTTCAACAGGTACTCGTCCCAAATCTTCAATTAAATATTCTCCAACAATTCCAGCATGCCAAGAGGTTCCGCAACCTATTATAATTATTCGATCAGCACTTATTAAGTTATCAGATATTTCATCTAAACCAGAAATTCTTACTTCACAATTCTTTATGTTTAATCTGCCACTAATTGTATTTGATATAGATGTCGGCTGCTCAAAAATTTCTTTTAACATAAAATGATCATAACCTCCCTTTTCAATACTATCTAAGTCCATTTGGAGCTTATGAATAACAGCGTCAACGGGAAGATCAGATTCTATAGTACGTATAGAAATTCCATTTTTTGAAATTATAGCTATCTCACCATCTTCTAGATAAATTACTTTTTTCGTCAAGTCCAAGAAAGGTGTTGCATCAGAACCAATGAAAAATTCATTATTACCAAGGCCAAGAACTAGAGGTGAACCTAATCTTGCTACAACAATTAATTCAGGGTCATCTAATGAAATAACCGCAATAGCATAAGCTCCTACAACTTCATTTAGTGCAATCCTTACGGCTTGATCTAATGACACTTTTTCCTCTTTCTTAACGAACTCAATAAAGTTTATCAATACCTCCGTGTCAGTTTCGCTAGTAAACGTGTAATTCTTTGTAAGCAATAGCTTTTTTAAGGAATCTGAATTTTCAATTATTCCATTATGAACTATCACTAGCTTCCCGTTATTAGAAGTATGAGGGTGTGCGTTTGGGTCATTCGCTTCACCATGTGTAGCCCATCGAGTATGGCCGATACCCATGTTTGCGACAACGTTCTTTTTGCCGATCATGGCTTCCAAGTCAGAAACCTTGCCTTTGCATTTATGAATTTCTAAACCCCCATTTATTAAGGCAACTCCGGAAGAGTCATAGCCACGGTACTCTAACCTTTTAAGACCGTTTAATAATATAGGACATGCCTGTTTTTTTCCTAAATAGCCAACAATTCCACACATAAATAAATGTTTTCTTCTAGTCTAATTTAGATAAATAAAGTTTCAAACTCATAGGCTGAACAGGATCTAAATTTCCATTTAATACCGCTCTTCTTGCTGAGGAAGACATCCCGTCAGGGACTAAAAGTATTCGCCCTTCTGTCGTATCACTATCATTTAATATTTGTTGGACAAATTTAGTCACCTCAAGAGTATAAGATCTGTCTCGCAAAACTGACTCAACACTAATTTGCCCTCCCGTTGAAAAGTTTAAATAGTCTTGCATGAAAATTCTATTATTACCCTTGACCATAAATGCATTTAATTTTGCAGGAGGAGTATGCTCAAGAGCAGACCCTTCTCGAATCAATACTTTCAACTCTGCGTGATTCACAAAATAATTTGAATCTTTTAAGGGATCTAAATTTTTCAAACTTACAGAAGTTACTGCACCACCCATCGACTGCACATAATTAGTTATTTCTCCAAAAGTCGTGTCTTGATCATCAAAGCTAAAAAGCGAATTTGATCGATCAAATTCAAACGCATTTACACTATTCACAGGGTAAAGTCCATTTATTCCTCGCCATGAAAGAAGTTCAAAATAATCATAACCGGGGCCTATTGTATCCGATCTTAAACTATCATTAGTGAAGTACATTATTAAACGGAAATCGCTTTCAGCTGGAGAAATTTGATAAATAGTCTTGTTATTTGAGTGCCCCGTTATTTGTATTCCTTTGAAGTAGTCCACAAAAGATTCATTCGACGAAAAATTTGAAGGGTTGTTTTTTGAAGCATCAATTATATTTGACTGAAGAAATGCTTTATCTATTTTTAAAAACATAACCTGATTAGGACTAACCATCCCGGTTCGAATTGACAATTGACCGGGATTTGGCTTGAAAATGGTATCACAAAGAACTGCAGAACTAGAAAATTGACTCGTTGAATAATACAGACTATCCAAATCGATTCCATCATCAAGATGGGATATCGTGATCCCAAAGTCTGCAGATGTATCTCCATATGAACCAGCATATGGCAATAAAATGAAAGCAGAATCTACTGTGATATTACTATCTCCAAAGTCCGGACTTATTCTACTGAGCAGAACCTCTGTAATAAACTTTGATGATGACTTTCCAAAAACAGGATCATCATAACTGCCAACCATTAAATAGTTTGGATTCAATGTGACTAAAGAATCAAATGATTCTGTGGTAGCTATAATTTCAATAGTGTCAATATAATCAACATCAAAGTTATTTATATCAACGAAATCTAATCCTACAGCACCAGAATTACGCTCACAAGCTAAAAAAGAAATAATCGATAGAGCTAAAAGAAATACCCGCATAAAAATCAATTATTCAAATAATGATTCATAAAATGAGTCCAATTCTGCTGGTGTATCGATAAATATTTTCCCATCAAGAACTTTTATGCCTGCAGACTCTGCGGCGTCAATCTGAAATTGAGGAACGTTATCATTCATTTTTAGAACAGCATCAACATGCTTAACTGCTCCGGCAAAAAGATTATCTGCTGTGGGTTTAATAAACTCATCCATGTTTTCTACTCCGTCAAAAGACATGCCTTTAGAAATTCCTGAATCTAGTTCACCTTTAAACCCGTCTCCAAATAAACTGTAAACTAGTTTCGCATCTTGAAAATACGGGTCCTCTGAATTAAACTGTCGGATATATGCTGGCATAGCTGTGCTCATCCATCCCATAAAATGAATAATATCTGGCTTCCATCCCAATTTTTTAATAGTTTCTATAACACTTTTACAGAAGAAAAGTGTGCGTTCCCCATTGTCTTTATAAAATTTATTCTCTTTGTCTACCCATGTTCCTTTTCGCTTAAAGTAATCCTCATTATCAATGAAATAAACTTGAATTCTAGCACCAGGAATTGATGCAACTTTAATTATTAAAGGCTGATCTAAGTCATTGATGACTACGTTTATACCGCTCAATCGGATAACCTCATGAAGCTGATGTCTACGCTCATTTATTGAACCAAACTTGGGCATGAAAACTCGAATTTCATGACCTTTGTTATTCATTTTTTTAGGAAACGCCAATCCCGCTTTCGATAAATCGCTGTCAGGAAAATAGGGTTTTATCTCGTGAGATACATATAAAATTCTTCGTTTTGCCATCAATGCAAAGGTACGAAATTTATCTTTCTTCCTAATATAATGGGCACTTCATCATAGTTTAGCACCAAAATTTAAAAAAAGTGAAGATTATAGACGATTTAAATTCTTGGAATTCTTTTAAAAAGACAGTGAAAAAAGGTTCAATAATAGGATTAGTTCCAACAATGGGGGCACTACATGATGGCCATGCAGCATTAATAAAGAAAGCTCAAAAAGAATGCTCACATGTTGTAACTAGTATTTTTATAAACCCTACCCAATTCGACAATTCTATTGATTTCCAAAATTATCCTTCAAATTCAGAGAAAGATATTCAATTCCTCAAAGGGCTTGGAGTGACACTATTATTTAAGCCCTCAGAAAAACTTATGTATCCATATGAAATCAAAGCTTCTAATTATGACTTAAATGGCCTAGATAAGAAATTAGAAGGAGCTCTAAGGCCAGGTCACTTTCAGGGTGTAGCAACCGTTGTTGATAGATTATTTGAGCTCTTAGAACCTGATCGTGCGTATTTTGGGTTAAAAGACTTTCAGCAAGTTGAGGTTGTCAAAAAAGTGGCAAGTATGCGCAAAAATCCCTTGAAAATAGTTTCCTGTCGCGTCGTTCGAGAGGATTCTGGATTAGCTAAAAGCTCTAGAAACTTTCGATTAAGCGCAAAACAAAAAAAAGCAGCGGCTTCAATTTTTCAAGCATTAAAATTCGCTGAAAAGGAAATTAAAATATTCCCAATTCCGCCAATTGCTCTGGAGCGAGAAATGAAATCCATTATCAACTCAAGTGGCTTTTTAAAAGTTGAACAAATAGAATTTGTATTCGCAGATAATCTTGATCTAATAAAATCTCAAGATTATCCATTGGATCATTATCAAAGAGACGTGCAATGTTTTGTATCAGCATTTGCTGGAGATGTGCGTTTAATTGATAATTACAGAATTTCATAATATCCTTCGATTCCTTCATAAGCAACCATTACTTTTGATCTCTTATGACGATAGAACTACTTCACAGCAAAATTCATAGAGTTACAGTAACTGGAGCAGATATAAATTATATTGGGTCTATAACAATAGATAAAAGCCTGATGATTGCCGCCAATCTATTGGATGGACAAAAAGTAAGTGTTGTCAATGTTAATAATGGTGAGCGATTTGATACATATACAATACCTGGGGAAAAAAATTCAGGGGAAATTAAATTAAATGGTCCGGCAGCAAGATTAGCTGAATGTGGTGATGTTATTATTATTATCTCATATACCTCGATGACTCATGAAGAGGCTAAAAGTCACAAGCCAATAATCATTTTCCCAAATGAACAAACCAATAGACTAAACTAAAATGCTGAAACTAAAAATACCAAGATGGTTGCGCACGTCAGGCTTTATATTTTTAGCCTCTTTTTTAATCTATTTTGCGTTTCGTAGTGTCAACCTTAAAGAAGTTTGGTTCCATGTCCAAAAAGCATCTTGGGGATACATATTAATAAGTTTTTTAATTGGATATATTGCGGTCATATCGCGAGGGAAGCGCTGGACAATCGTTCTAAATCATCTCGATCGCCCTGTACCTTTTTGGCACGCCGTGCATGCTACAGCGTTTGGATATTTAATGAACCAGGTGCTACCAAGAGCTGGTGAAGTTGCAAGGGCAACAGCTCTGAACAGGTCAGATAAAATACCTGTAAATATTTTAATCGGAACAATAATTATAGAAAGAACAATAGACTTATTAATGATGGGTTTATTATTTGGGGCAACATTCATACTTGCCAATGGAGAAATTCATAATTTTCTGACGATAACAGACTCTGAAGCTACAAGCAACCCAAAAACTTCAAATATCATATTAATAATTATTCTTGGCTTAATTGTATCCATTATCCTTTTCGGAGCTCTTAATTTTAAAAAAATCAAATCAAACATTTTTTTTATCTGGATCCAAAACTTTATTAAAGGCATGATGGATGGAATTAGGTCCGTCGGTCAATTAGAAAATAAATGGGGATTTTGGCGTCATACCATATTTATCTGGTTTTGTTACTTTATAATGGTATATCTATGTTTCTTTGCTTTTCCATTTACTGAAAACCTCACTGTCATTCAAGGGGTTTTTGTAATGATGGCAGCCGCTTTTGGTTATCTGGTGCCTGTTCCAGGCGGTGTAGGGGCATATCATTATTTAGTTGCAATGGCTCTGGTGGTACTGGGGAGGACCTATGAGCAAGGTTTAGCTTTTGCTACAGTAGTTCATGCAACTCAAACTTTAATGATGATATCTACGGGGATAATCGGGTTCTTGGCTTTAACATCAAAAAAAGAAAAACCTTCTTAAATGGCTTCAATTAAAAAAGCATGGTTTTGTAAATCTTGCGGATCGCAACATCCGCAATGGCTTGGGCAATGCAAGTCATGCAATGACTGGAATACTCTTACTGAGGAAGTATTAGAAAAAGAAACTAAAGAATCAACTTCGTGGTCAAGCGGAGCTATAAACACCCCTCTGCAAATTTCACAAATAGATCGTCATGACGAAGAAAGAAATGCCACTGGTGATTTAGAGTTTGATCGAGTCCTTGGAGGGGGGATTGTTCCAGGGAGTCTATGTCTTCTTGGAGGAGAACCTGGAATCGGGAAATCCACTTTACTTCTTCAAATTGCAATCAAAAAGGGTAGAAATGTTCTTTATGTAAGCGGCGAAGAAAGCGTCCAACAAATAAAAATGAGAGCTGAACGAATAGGCATAGAAGACGATGGATGTCATGTTCTTGCAGAAGTCTCAACAGTAAAAATATTAGAAGCCGCAGAAAAAATATCTCCAGATCTATTAATTATTGATTCTATACAAACGTCATATGCTCCTCATTTAGATTCCTCGGCAGGATCTGTATCACAAATCAAAGAGGCCGCTTCAGAATTTTTAAGGTATTCTAAGTCGCGTCATGTTCCAGTTATTTTAGTGGGACATATAACCAAAGATGGAAATCTTGCTGGGCCTAAAATACTGGAGCACATGGTTGATGTTGTTCTTCAGTTTGAAGGTGACCGACATCATTTATATCGCATGCTTCGATCTCTCAAAAACCGTTTTGGAAGCACTCAAGAGCTAGGAATATATCAAATGAACAACCAAGGACTTCAAGGGGTTACAAACCCAAGTGGTGTTTTGTTGAACCAAAGAGAAGAGGGTCGAAGCGGTTCAGCAATAGGCGTTCCTTGTGAAGGGACGCAACCTTTACTTGTAGAGGTGCAAGCATTGGTTAGCCCTGCTGTCTATGGAACCCCCCAGCGCTCATGTACGGGCTTTGATACTCGAAGACTCAATATGCTTCTGGCTGTGCTTGAAAAACGTTGCGGATTTCGCTTAGGAGCAAAAGATGTATTTTTAAATATAACCGGGGGAATTCGCATAGAAGATCCTGCATTAGATTTAGCAGTATGTGCCGCTATTCTGTCTAGTAATTCCGACATCCCCATACCTGCTCGAACGGCGTTTGCTGCAGAAGTCGGGTTAAGCGGAGAAATTCGCCCTGTCAACAGAATGGAGCAAAGAATAAACGAGGCAAAAAAACTTGGATTTGAAACCTTTTTTTATGCTGAGTTATCTGACGCCAAGAGTTCCTCCAGCTCGATTGATTGCGTAACAATTAAAATAATGGAGCAACTCGTCGCATCTCTTTTTGGGTGAGAACAGATTTGATTATTTTGAAATTAAATCTGCAATCTCATCTAAATCTGGTGTTATAATTATTTCTGTTCGTCTATTTTTAGCCTTATTTTCAGGATTGTTATTTTCAAATACTGGCATGAACTCTCCACGACCTGAAGCCTGTATTTGTTGAGCGGAAACACCTTTTTCGATAAGTATTTTAACCACAGATGTGGCACGCATTACGGACAAATCCCAGTTGTCTCTTACCTGCCCTTTCCCAAAGTAAATATCATTATCCGTATGACCCTCTACTGCAATATTTAAATCTACGTTTTCTGATAAAACCTGCGCCAACTTTTGCAATGCAGAAATTCCATCCGATTGAATGTCCCACTTGCCAGAGGCAAACATTAGTCGGTTATCTAAACTCACATATACTTGACCATTTCGCATACTAACGGTTAATCCTCTATCCTCAAAACCCAATAGGGCATCGGAGATACGCGTCCTAAAATATTGGGCCGTAGAATCTTTTCGTGCAATCAATGATTCTAATTCATTAACTCTCCTCTCCCTAGACTGAAGAGTTTTTTCAAGAGAAAACAGGCGGCTCTGCTCGAGACCTAGAGAATCTTCTTTTGTAGCAAGACGTTTCGCCATTGACTCCATCTGTTCCAACATTATTTTATTCTCCCTCAAATTTGCTGCAACCAATGATGAATTGTTATTTAGTGCATAATCGTAGTTCGCACTGAGATCATCAAACGATCTATTCAGCTTGCGGTATTTACGGCCCCAGCTAATGGTATCAATAATTATATCTTCCATAGACGCCTTAAGTATATCAATATCAGATGAGATTTCCTTGAGGTCTGTTGTAGCCCGATCTGTTGTGCTCTTTAGCTTTTCATTTTCATCAACAATTATTTCATATGATGTCTGTAATTCTGAGTGAACCTTGGGAGAAACGCAGGAATATCCAGCAGCAAATAGCAGAACAATTAAAAATATTTTAGTTATCAAATTTGGTGTCATAATAAAAAATTTATGTAAAGGTAATCGGCAATTCCCATTCCAAAAGAACAGGACAATGATCGCTTAATTTAGCTTTAGAAAGGTGAACACAACTTTTAACACCAATTGAAGCCGAAGGGCTAACCCAAAACCCATCGATCCGCCAACCAATGTTTCTTTCTCGACTTCGAGATTGATAGCTCCACCAGGTATAATTCCCTGGTAGATCATTAAACATACGGAAAGCGTCTTTCCATCCTATTCCCTTTAAAGCATCTAACCAACTCCTTTCTGTAGAAGTGAAACCTGGAAGTCCTGAAAGTCGTTTAGGATTATGAATGTCGATTTCATTATGACACATATTCCAATCTGCCGCAACAATTAAATTATCATATTTTAAGCTTATTTCATCTATATAGTCACGAAATGCCTTTAAAAATTTGAGCTTATAATCCTGGCGACAAGATCTAGAAGCACCACTCGGGAAGTATGCGTTGACGACACTATATCCAGGATATTCGATTTTCATTACCCGTCCCTCATCGTCCCATTTTTCTTCTCCCATTCCAAAAACTACTCGACTAGGTGGCTTTTTAGCAACTGCAAGAACTCCACTGTAGCCTTTTCGTTTCGATGGAAAAAGACTTGTCCAGTGACCTGGAAATAAATCATCAATCGCTTTAGCATCGTTAAAACGAACCTCTTGAAAAAGAAGAAGGTCCGCATCAGTAGATTCCCACCAGCGGACCATTCCATTATTTACACAGGCCCGAATACCATTTCCATTCAGGCTAATAATTCGCATAATTTCTAATCAAGAGTCAATCTTGCCTCACCTATTTTTTCATTAGCAGTATAAATCGCGAGAGTATATGATCCTGGCGCTAGTTCAGTTTGAACATTAAAAGATAAACAACAGCCTGTTGGATCACCAGTGTAGTTAACAACTTGTGTTGATGAATAAATAACTTTCTCACCATCTACTAACATCGTTTTCTGTTGAGCCTCTGTTGCTAAAACTCGGCGATCAGGGGTGTTGATTCGTAAATATAGAACCCTATCCCCCTTTGGGGCCAATATGTTTTTAGAGATCGTCATACAGGCCTTTATTCGATTTGAACGACTCGCGGAGCTTGTGGGCTTCTCTATACCTTTTCCATTTATTCTGTATGCACTTGCTTCTATGCTGCTCAATTGCAATTTTGAACCTTCGTCAACTTTAACAGAAAGTCTATTCCCTTTTACAACCTCTTCTTTAAGGTCTATTAATAATGAATCTTTAATATCAACCATGCTTGAAAATTCACGATTCACAGAATCAATATCTTCTGTAAGGCTTGCAATACGACTACGCAATGAAAAAACTTGATTTCGAAGCGAACTAAGTTCAGATTTAGTAGCAGAATTTACTTTTTTAATTTTAAAAATCATTTCATTGAGCCTCAAAGTCTCTTGAGAAATAAACGAGCTTAGAGAGTCATTAGCAGTTGATTGCGCCGATAAATCACGTTTATAATCCTCAAGCTGAATTATTAAGGCTGCTTTTTCTCCTTCAAGATCATCAATATTTGATGACTGATTTAAGGCAAAATATGACAAAGCGCCAACAAGGGCTAGTAGTATAACCAATAGGATGGTTATTGTACGCTGTTTATTTTGGGACATATCTTGACTCATATAACTAACTTATTAAGGTGCAAATGTACAATTTCTAATAACTATGAACATATTTAGCTATGCCTTTCTAATTATCAATAACAACTCTCTTTATAATTATACCAAAATCGGTCTTTATCTCCATAAGGTAGACTCCCGCGGGCGAGGTTCCTAGATCAAAAGACTTTCTGACTAAACCTTTTTGTAGATACTCCCTACTCTCAATTACGACAGTGCCCGTTAAAGTAATTACCCTAAAATGGACTTCTTTTGATGATGGCAATTGAAACTCAAGATAAAACTCACTTGATGTTGGATTCGGGTATAACCTGAGGTTTGTCAAATTTATATCGTCTAATCCAACTACAAAATTTAAAGTGTCAGTAATTATTCCACATTCATTTTGAGCGAAAACAATTGCTGTCCCAGGACCATTTGTGGCAAATACGTGAGTTACCGTGTCGCCCATATCTGTTGTTCCATCACTAAAATACCACCCAGTGCTATCCTGTCCAGTAGCTCCAGAAGTGAAGAACATCGTTACTGGATTCGTATAAATAACTGTATAGGATGGGGACAAAGAAGGCTTTGGCGAATTTGCTGTTGTGAACATAGCTGGAGTTGACCAACTTGTCAGTGCACCTGGGCAGGAATCGCGAACGTACACATCATAAGCCGTTCCAGAGTTTAGGCTGGTTAGTATAATCATACCCGAACTAGATAATGACATATTATTGACACTTATTCCTTGGCCTAAAGTGAATCCGGCCGGTCCATATTCCAATATTGACACGATAGCTTGAGCTCCAGGGGTCCAAGTAACAGTTGCATGAGCGCATCCAGGAGATGAAACAGAGACATTTGTTGGGACAGCGCACAGGCCATCAACTAAGAAATTATCAAAAAAGACATCTGGACCGTATCCGGAAGTTCCGTCAAATCTGAATACAACGTCTTTTCCTACAAATGAAGAGGGGAGTGAAATGAATTCACTCACAAAAGTACCTGGGCTGGTTGTTCCTGACCCCGGAGAATCAAAACTCTGTCCAACTAGACTAATTAGTGTATCCCAAGAGCTAGAAGTTGTTTCACGAACCAAAAGAACAAGCTGATCATTTGAATAGCTCGAATTATATTGATGACTCCAATCAAATGATACTTGGGCAGCTGAAGAAATTGTCACTGGCGGTGATGTTAATTCTGCCGTTCCCGAAGACCATGACCAAAAATTACCTCGCATCGCATAGCCTGATCCTACTGAATAAGATGTGAACTGTCGTGAACCTGACGGAGTCCAACAAGTTAGAGGAACGGCATCAAAATTCTCAGAATACGGCATGCTGAATATTGAGCATAACGTTTGAATAGTAACCGGGCCTGCCCAGCCAGACAGATCAGTTGGGCCGCAAGAGTCGCGGACATAAACCTCATAAGCAGTATTACCGCTCAACCCAGAAATAGTATGTGTTGAAGTAACATTGTGTGCAACTGTTCCCGTGATTGAGCCAGTTCCAGTGTAAAACCCTGCAGGACCCCACATGACAGATGAGCCTTGAGGTGGGCTCGCGCTCGTCCAAGAAATATCTGCTGTTGAGGCACTAACTGATCCAGAAGAAGGTGTCGGGTCAGGGCATGACGGTACAGCTTCTACAAAGAAATTATCAAAAAACACATCAGGACCGTATCCCGAATTTCCAACAATTTGAAAAACAACATCAGTTCCAATGTATGAGCCAGGTAAATACTGAAGTTCATTAATAAATGTTCCTGGAATTGTGGTTCCAGCTCCTGGGCTTGAAAAATTGGTTCCAATTAGATTAACAATTGTATCCCATGATGTCGCTGAAACAGGACGTGCAAGAAGTAACAATTGATCATTGGGATAACTGCCAATATACTGACCACTATGTGACCAATCGAAAGACACTTGAGCTAAAGCAGAGATAGTTATTGGGCGCGAAGTTAAAAGAGCATAATTACCATTGGTCCATCCCCAATAATTTCCACGCATTGAATTACCTCCACTCGCCATAGGATAGGAAGCAAACTGCCGAGTGCCTCCACTAGGGTCCCAGCAGGCCAGCGATGTTGCATTAAAATCTTCTGAGTACGGGAGTGTGGCGGCCAAACAAGCCGTTGTGAAAGAAACTGGCCCTTGCCATGGCCCTATATTTCCTATACCACAGCTATCTGCTACCCATACTGTATAACTTGTAGATGGAGTCAATCCAGTAATACTATAGGTGTTTCCAGTGACCAAAACTGAGTTAGAAACGGAACCAGTTCCCGGATTAAAACCTGAAGGGCCCCATGCTACATAGGAACCTGTTGTCAAGGGGTCTCCATGTGTCCATGCTATTGCTGCCGTGGTCGCTCCCGGTGCTGCCGAGATATTTTGAGCTGGAAGACATGTTGGCTGCGTCTCAAAAATGAAATCATCTAGATATACATAGTAATATTGACTTTGTGAAAGTCTTAATGCGACATGTGAATGACCTGCATTTACCGCAGGGAAAGCCACGGTGTATTCATCAAAATTAGTCGTTAAATCTATCGTGTCAACAGGGATAAAGCTAGATTGCAATCCGGGAGAAGACATTGTCCCTACAATTAATTTGGATTGACTAAATGATGAACTTTTTGCCAATCTCATTCGGATTTGTGAATTATTTTGTTGCAGGTCGGACAATAGGGGCGAAACGAAAGTCACATTTGTAGCGGATGAATTGTATATGCTTATATAATTTGGTGTCGTGTAGGCAGCAGTTTGAAATGTGCTAGGTAATTGTACTTCAGCCGTAAAACCAAAGCCCGAACCGGTTATCGTCCAACATGCCGGGCTATCACCATCTGAATAAGAATCCCAATCCTCATAATATCCTAGGGAAGCGGTAAATGGCGAACAAAGAGTGGTAAAGACATATGGACCAGTCCATGTTGAAGTGCCGTTTCCCTGACCTGTACAGTTTCGCATTACGTAATACTCATAACTCTGATTTGCAGATAAACCAGATATAACATGGTTTGATGAATTTACCGTATCTAAATTTCCTGTTCCAACTGTGAAACCAACAGGGCCCCATTGAACAACAAAGTTTGAACCTGCAGAATTCCAAGTTGTAGATGCCGAGGTATCAGAAATTGAAGATACTCCAAGCGATGTAGGTTCTGGACACAAAGGCTGCTGTTCAATAACTAAATCATCCAGCCAAGCATCGGGTCCGTATGAAGACGATCCTACAAAACGAAATTCTGCAGACACTCCATAATATATTAATGAATCTAAGTTGAGCATTTCTGATTTATATGTGCCTGGAGCATTGAAAGCTGCTCCGTCTTGAGAATCAAATGCTGACCCCTGAACATCCCAGAGAGTATCCCAAGAAGATGACCCAGCAACGCGGGCCACCAAGGCCAGTCTGGAAGGATTAGAAGTAAGAGCATGAGACCACTTGAATTTAACACGAGCTAAAGAGTTTAAGCTAACAGGTGCTGTAGTTAAATACCGAGTTTCATTAGACCCAAAGCTTGAACTCATGTCTGCATGAGCTGCATTAGCGTCTTGATCCCAGAGGCTAGACCCTCCAGTTAAAATGAAACAATTTGGAGGCCAAACGGTAAAATCTTCTGACATTGGTAAGCTTTGGGTAACACATGGGGTGCAAATTTCGATCGGACCATTCCAAAGTGAATACCCATTTCCTGCGGATGAACAATTTGCTCTTACATAAAACTCGTAACAAGAATTTGAATTTAATCCCGAAATAGTCGGGTTCGTTGATGTCACCGTTACTGTAGTTCCAGTCCCTTGAGTAAACCCTGTAGGGCCGTATTCTATTTCAAATATTGAATCTGTTGACGTGTAAGAGAAAGACAATGAAGTGTCTGTTTTAGCTCCAGATGTCAGATAATATGGTTGTGGGCAAACGGGGGGTGCTCCGACATAAACTGTATAATCATGAACCTCTCCATAGGTAAATGAAGAGCAAGACTCAGTTGCTAGTAATGCTGTGCCACTCCACTTACACCTCAGTCGCATTCGATGTGCTCCCTGGGATACTGTAGTAGGAATGACTATGTTTTCAGCATAAACCACATTGGCACTCGGACCAGCCTGTGAAGCTGACCATAAATGTTCTCCAGAATCATCAAAGTCACCATCATCGTTTCCATCAATCCAAATTGCGTACCATTGACCAGAATATCCAGAGGTAACAGACAATACTAATTGCGCAGTCTGTTGAATCTGAACTGTGTCTGTTGTATAATCCCCATAACCACCTGTTGAGCATCCCGTAGCAACTTGAACAATATTATTCAAAGTAACATTATCGAGATTGTCTCCAACAGTACATCCAGTCGTGTATAGGCCTGTTGTGCAATATGTTTGAGCACTCAGATTAAAACTAGTAATTATAAGTGCAGTGCAAAGTGCGTAAATTCGTTTCATAATAATAAGTGTTCAGAGTTTGATATTACTTTGAGTATTTATGTGAATTATGTAAAATTGAAGAAAAAAAATTTATCTCAGCTATTCGTTCACTCATTTATTTGCTTAGTCTACGCATCTTTTTTTATTTTATCCTCCTGTGCGCTTCCTGCAGCGCCTGACGGCGGACCAAGAGACACGAAAGCTCCGCAAATTATTTCCAGTAATATTTCTCAAGGATCTACAAACGTCTCGACTAGTAAATTAATTTGGACTTTTAACGAATATGTGGTGTTAAAATCCCCAACCCAAAATATATATTCATCCCCACCTCTTCCTGGAGCTACTAAATACGAGACTCGCGGAAAATCTTTTATTATTTCATGGGAGGATAGCCTTATAAAAAACGCAACATATGTATTGCAATGGGGCGCAGCAATTAGAGATCTCCATGAAGGAAATATTATAAAAGGCGTTCAATGGGTTTTTTCTACCGGATCCTCTTTAGACTCTGGCGAAGTAATTGGGCGGATCGTGAATCCTTGGACCGGGCTTCCTGTAAAAGATATCGCTGTCTGCTTATACCCAGAAAGTATAGAAAATGACTCTGTCGTTTTTAAGCCAGCACTTTATTCAACACGGAGTAATGATTCCGGCTTTTACAAATTCCAATATATTGGGAAAAATCGTGATTATAACATTCGAGCTTTTGCCGATCCGGATGGAAATAATCGACTCAGTGTAGGAGAGCTGACGCCAATTGCCGTTATTCAAAAAGTAAAACCTCATCAAATGAGAACTGACTCGTCAGAAGATAGAAAGGTTCATTCACTTCCCCTAATGAAGGCAAATAGCATCTCCGATAGCATTATTGACTGGACTCCTTGGGGTGCTGACAGCTCTGGAGCTTTAAACTTCACTTATATTGACGAATGTGCCAATCTCAACAATTATAAAGAATATCTGATCGATAATAAAGTAAAACCGATCGTAATTCAACTTAAAGGAGAGGATGGAATTTATGCACAATGGACGTCCGTATCAGTTTGCGACACTAATTACGTTACCGTTTCTGGACTCCCTCCTGGAAAGTATACTTTGCAGGCCTTTTATGACCGAAATGAAGACGGGTTTCTAAACACTGGTAATTATTGGACTGGAGATGAGCCGGAAGCTCAGATTTATGCAAATGATCCAATCGAAATTAAAGCAAATTGGACAATAGAAACTAAATGGGAAATAAATCGATTAGATCCTATTTATCAGAATTTTCACTAGATAGAAAATAGATCTGCGTCTTTAAGGAAAGGGTAACGTTTTCTTACTGCAGATAAATGAATAGCCTCCCAAGTCGTCGAAATCCACCCTGTTTTTGTTTTGGGCATTTCTTTGCCAACATCTCCCCATGGACCGATAGATAAAGAGCCACCGACATAATTGACTCCAAAGCCATCTAATCCTACCCGGTTTACGCCAAGCACATAACATTGGTTTTCAATAGCTCTTGCTTTTAATAATGTTTCCCATGCAGAATGGCGAGCTTCTGGCCAATTCGCAGGAATTAGAAGGCCATCATATTCCGGTTCTCCATTATTAGATTGCTGACGTAACCAAACAGGAAAACGTAGGTCGTAGCAAATAGCAAGCAATAAACGCCAACCTTTTATTTGCATAACAACTCGGGTATCGCCTCGGTCAAAATACTCTCCTTCTCCTGCCATGCTAAACCGGTGGCGTTTATCGTAATAGGTTATTTCACCATCTGGCGATACCATTATAAACCGGTTTCGAAAACGGTTTCCCTCCCGCATAAAAATGGTTCCACCTACCCAGGCTTTTTTCTGAAAAGACCAACGCTTTAAAGCTTTGGTAATAGCGTCTACAAAATCATTCGTAGAAACTTCAAACAGTAATTTTTTTTCAGTAGCAAAACCGGAGGCAAAAGTTTCTGGCAATAAATATAAATCTGCGCTTGGAGCAGAAAAAAGATACGATTCTACTGCTGCGAGGTTCTCTTCAATAGAGCACCATTTGATATCCATTTGAAGACATGCGACATTTAAATCTTCAGAAGGGTAGATGCTCATTTTTTACTAATATCCTTCTTTCGTTCCTTAATAAGCGACTGAATATGGTGGATCAACAAATCTGTTTCATCATCCGATGTCCCATCATAATAACCTCGCAAACGTCCGCGATGATCAATTAAAACGAAACTTTCTGTATGAATAAAGCTATGCTCATCCCACCCTTGACCCTCTTCAAGTACTGTAAAATATGATGTTCGAGCCAAATCATTAAGTTCTGCAGGGTCTCCAGTTAAAAGCACCCATCGTTTTGGATTAACGCCGTTCTGTTCGCCATATAAACGTAAAATATCAGGTGTGTCGTATTCAGGCATAGCCGAATGTGACATTATTTTGATGGCAGAAACGTCAAGATATTCATTTTGGACCCTCCGAAGGTTTTTTGCCATATCACGACATATTCCTGGGCAAGTAGTGAAAAAATAATTGACAATCCGAATATTATCTTTGACATCATCATCGGTAAATTCATCTCCATTCTGAGAAATTAAAGAAAATGGCGAGACAATATGGTTAATCCCCTTGTTCTGAATTGACTTGTCTACAAGAGCCGGATTAAGATCATTGGGATTTAAAATTGGTAATTTGAACTGTGGCGTTTTAATTCTAATGGATATAAAAATGCCCAGTGCAAAAACGAATAGAATAGCTCCTATTTTAAAATATTCTGATTTTTTCAATCCCATATCGCTATTTTTGACTTTGATATTCTTTTTTCTGGCGCGATTACTGCTACTTAACAAAGAAACACAATCTAATTGCTGTGAAAAAATTCTTAATTCCTCTTATTGTCATTGTTGGGTTACTTAGTTCGTGTAATCCTAATGAAAATCCTGAAACTGTGGATTTAGAAGTGCGATTTACACCTCTTTTTAATAATACAAAATTGAGTTATGAAGTGGAGCCTCTATACCAGAACAACACAGGTGACACTTTGATATATTCGCGTTCAGACTTTATTTTCTCCAACTTTAAATTAATTGCAGAAGATAGTTCCATAATCAATTTTGAAAACACGTATGCCTTCATTAAAGGGGCAGAACCGGATACATTCGTGCTACCATTATCCATTCCTTCTGGTCATTATGTTGGTCTAACATTTGATCTTGGACTTGATAGTGCGATAAATCATTCTGACCCATCATCATGGTGGCCATCTCATCCTCTTAATCCAACATTGAATAACCTCCATTGGGGATGGACTGGTGGTTATGTCTTTGCTGCATTAGAAGGCTATTATCAAAATATGGGAGTTAAAACTCCATGGCTTTACCATATCGCTCTTAATGAGAACCAAACAAATATTAATTTATCCGGCTCTTTTGATTTAACTGATTTTAAAACCCTTGAAATCAAGTGGAATGCTGAAATGACTTTTAGTAACCTCTATAGTCTCCGACCAGTAATAGATGGAGATTTTACTCATAGCTCAAACGATAATGGTTTAGCAAGTAAAGTCGCTCAAAATTTAAGTACAAGTTTCGAAATCGGCGTATTAAATGATAGAAATCCATGATTTTCTTCAAACGATTGATAAGTGTTCTATGGCTTTTTTTGATCTTCAGCTGTATTGACCCTAATGGAAAAAAGCCTCATGTTACAACACCTTACAGCCTTCCAATTCCTCAAGGATTTCCTCAGCCCGCTCTCCCAAATGATAATATATTAACAGAAGAGAGTATAATTCTTGGAAGATTATTATTCTATGATCCGATTTTATCATTGGATAGCTCTCAATCATGTAGTTCCTGTCACAATCCTTCATTTGGGTTCACAGATAATGGTAAAATTTATAGTACCGGAGTTGATGGATCTATTGGGACAAGAAATTCTATGCCTTTGCACAATTTAGCATGGAGCAAAAGATTTGTATGGGATGGAGCAATGCCTAGCCTAAGAGAACAGGCTCTTGAGCCTATTCAAAACCCGACTGAAATGAAGGAAAATATTTTAAATGTTGTGGGAAAACTCGAAAATCAGCCCTTGTACGAGCAAGCATTTAATGCGGCCTATGGAGATCCAGAAATATCTCCTGATAAAATAGGTCTCGCCTTAGAACAATTTATGCTGATAATTTTAAGTGGTGGGGCAAGTAAGTTCGATAAAGTAAATGCGGGAATTGAATCATTTACTACCGAAGAGCAACTTGGAGTGCAATTATTTAATGCTGAGTCAAATCCAAATGGATCTCCAAAAGGAGGTGATTGTTTTCACTGTCATGGAGGAGCCTTATTTACAAATAATACAATAGTGAATAATGGCTTGGACAGTGTTTTTACAGACCTAGGAAAAGGCGGGATAACAAAATTAGAAGTTGACAATGGGAAGTTCAAGACTCCTTCATTACGGAACCTAGCATATACACCCCCTTACATGCACGATGGGCGTTTTCAAACATTAGAAGAGGTGATGGAGTTCTACAATAGCGAAGTTCGTTCTAACTCGCCTAACTTAGCACCAGGAATGACCGGATTTATTCAATCCCATTCTAATGGTTCTCAAGGACTGAATTTATCACTTTCGGAAAGACAGGCCATAGTTGCATTTTTAAATACTTTAACAGATACTCAAATCGAAACAGATACTCTGTATCAAAACCCCTTTAACTGATGAAATACTCCCTACTCATACTTTCTCTTTTAATAACCGTAAATGCCTTCGCCCAAAAAAAAGTAGAGCTCAAATTTATCACAGATGGCGTTTGTGGTATGTGTGAAGATAGAATTGAAAAAACCTTAATAGATCTCCGAGGAGTTTGGTCCGCGGAATGGGATTTGAATACTCATGAAACTTTTGTGGTTTACAATACCAAAAAAATAAGTGAAGATAAAATTCACGAGGCTTTAGCTGAGGTTGGGCATGATCAGGCTTGTTCTTGTATAGATGAAAAAATCATAGCCATGGAAGAGTCCTACAGCAATATTAATCCTTGTTGCCGTTACAGAGATCCGAATGTAATTGAGGCGCACAAGTGACTATAAAAAGTTTAAAGATATTTCTAATAATTCTTTTGCCAAATCTACTTTATTCTCAATCAGATACAGCTATTTACAAAGGCCTAAACCTCGATGCCGTTGAAGTGAAGACTGATGCTCTTGGTACTGCCATATCACTAAAAGACCCTAAATTAAAAACAATAATTTCTAGAGCTGAACTCAAAAAAGCAGCTTGTTGTAATCTTTCGGAAAGCTTTGAAACAAACCCAAGTATTGATGTCTCCTTTACAGATGCCATAACAGGCACCAAACAAATACAGCTTTTTGGACTTGCTGGGAAATATGCTCAAATTCAAACTGAACTGACTCCTTTGGTAAGAGGGCTACTTGCTAATTCCGGACTGTCATATATTCCTGGAGCGTGGATTCATAGTATTCAATTAACTAAAGGAATTGGTTCTGTTTCAAATGGTTTTGAATCTATGACCGGGCAGATTAATGTGGAACTTCTTAAACCCGAAGATATTATTGAGGATGTTGTCAATGACAAGTCGGTAAAACTTAGATTAAATAGCTATATCAATCAAGGAGGTAGAGTGGAAACAAATCTTATTTACGGGAAGCAGATATCTAAAAAATGGTCACTTGGATTTTTGGGGCATGCCAGTGGCAGATCACTTACTGTTGATAATAATAAAGATGGCTTCGCTGATATGCCAACTGGTTATCAATTAAACGGAATGGTCAGAGCTCGTTATTTTGGTCAGAATGGTTGGGAAGGATTGCATACTATTCATGTCCTTGAAGACAAAAAAACCGGTGGTCAAATTTCAAGTGATTTACCTGGGTCAAACCCATGGCAGTCGAATATGGGACAAAATAGATTTGCCGTAAGTTCAAAAAATGGATGGGTAAATCCCCAAAACCCTAATCAATCAATTGGGATCATATTGCATGGCTATAGTCAAAGCATGACGGGGATCATGGGTAGTATCGAGGACCTGAAAAATAAAAAAGATTTAAGTGCTTTACAGATCGGGGGTATAGGGCAATTGTTATTTAAACAAGATTGGGGTAAACTGAGTCAAACAAGTACAATTGGAGTTTTTTATGATAATTATCATATAGACTTTAAAACTAATAATATTCAGACAAATAGACCTTTTACGGAAAGAAATATTGGACTCTCGTCAGAATGGACCTGGAGACCAAACGAATTTATAACCTTAGTAACTGGAGGTAGATTTGATTGGCACTCCATTATTTTGAACTCCCAAAACCGAGTGCCTTTTTCACCAAGAATTCATGCCAGGATAGCGCCCAACAATAAAAATGTATTTAGATTGGTTTTTGGGGAAGGCTTTAGAATGGCACTGCCCATCACCGAAGAGTGGGGAAGGCTAGCTAGTAATAGAGAAATAAGAGGGGATCAGTTTGGTAGTAATATTGTTGGTGGAGATCAATTGTCATTAGAGGAGTCTACAAATGCAGGTATTAGCTATACTGGAAATTTTATTTTGAACTATATGCCGGGATCTATAACCGCTAATATCCACGGAACTTGGTTTAATGAAGCGGTAATTCATGACTATTGGACTTATCACATGAGATATATTTATCCAAATGATCCATCACTAAATCCAACTGATTTTGCTATGATTTCAGGATCTTCAGGGGTTTCATCAAATTATAAATTAGACAAAAAAACACAAATCCGACTAGCTTATCGTTATCAAAATGTCGTTGTCCGAAACAAAGTACACGGAGTAAATCCTATTAGTATTTTAATGCCTGCAGCTTTTGTTGCCAAACACCGAGCTTTAATAAACCTTAGTAGAGATTTTATTTCCAATTGGAGTCTTGACTTAACACTTCAATATCATGGCGAACAACCGGTACCAAGTATACATCCCTTGTCACCCGGATTAGACGGAAACATCATAGATAACGCCCCCGCGTTTCGGTTATTAAATTTTCAAATTAGGAAAGTCACTAAGAAGGGAGATTTTTATTTGGGTATGGAAAATGCATTAAACTTTCAGCAACTAAATCCAATTGATGGCGCTGTCAATATTAATGGCGATCGGTTACGACCAAGTAATTCTACTTTTACAGAGAATTTTGACGCTACGCGTGTTTGGGGTCCAATATTTGGCCGAATGATATATTTTGGATTGAACTTTAAATTAATCGATTAAAATGGGTGAAGTCGTTATAGAATTGCGAAACATAATCCGTGATTTCAAACTTGGACCGCAGACTGTCCATGTTTTAAAGGGGATTGATTTAGATATTAAAAAAGGTGAGTATGTGGCTTTAATGGGGCCGTCTGGTAGCGGTAAATCTACTTTGATGAATCTATTAGGGTGCCTTGACACAGCCACCTCAGGGTCATATAATCTAGCAGGTCGAGATGTGAGTGAGATGAATGACGATGCATTAGCAGAGGTTAGAAATAAAGAAATTGGTTTTGTATTTCAAACGTTTAACCTTATTCCGCGTCAAACAGCTCTTCAAAATGTTGCGCTACCTTTAATTTATGCGGGAGAAAATAAGGAGATTAGAAATGTTAAAGCCAAAAATGTTCTTGATGAAGTTGGGCTAACTGATAGAATTGATCACAGACCCAATCAACTTTCCGGCGGTCAGCGACAGCGAGTAGCTATAGCCAGGGCCTTAGTGAATTCACCGTCAATAATTCTAGCAGATGAACCAACAGGTAATTTAGATTCAACAACTTCATTGGAAATAATGAGATTATTTGATGAAATTCATGATAAAGGAAACACCTTAATCGTTGTTACCCATGAGGAGGAAATTGCTCGGTACGCACGAAGAATCATAAGATTAAGAGATGGAATTGTCGAGAGTGATCAAATTAATACTTCGACACCTAAATCTAAGTGTTAACTAGAGCTCTCTCTGAACTTCAACTTCCTTAAATCCTTCTATAATATCACCTACTTTGATATCATTAAAGTTTTTGATATTTAGACCACAGTCTGTACCCTTCTTCACCTCTTTAACATCGTCTTTAAATCTTTTCAAAGAACCTAATTCGCCAGTATAGACAACAACTGAATCACGAATAATTCTGATTCTAGAGCTTCTAGCAATTGTACCGTCCATAACCATACAACCAGCAATAGTTCCAACTTTAGATATTTTAAATGTTTCTCTGATTTCTAAAGAACAAGTGATTTCTTCTTTAACATCAGGAGATAGCAGTCCACTCATTGCTTCTTTAATATCATTTATAGCATCATAAATAATACTATAGAGACGAATTTCAATATCTTCTTTCTCAGCCAATTTTCTAGCTGAACCTGCTGGTCTTACCTGAAATCCTAAAATGATGGCTTTTGATGCTGAAGCTAATAATACATCACTATCGGTAATGCCACCAACTGCTTTATGAATTATATTGACCTGAATCTCTTCCGTACTTAGACGCTGCAGGGAGTCCGATAGAGCCTCAATAGATCCATCAACATCACCTTTTAGAACAATGTTTAACTCCTGAAAGTCACCAACAGCTAAACGTCTTCCGATTTCATCTAGTGTTAAACTTTTTTGCGACCTCACAGATTGCTCACGCTGTAATTGCTGACGCCTTGTGGCAATTGACTTAGCTTCCCGTTCATCAGTCATTACAATGTAGTTATCTCCAGCTTGTGGAGCTCCATCGAGTCCTAGTATAGAAACAGGAGATGACGGTCCAGCCGTTTTAAGTTGTTTTCCACGCTCATCCATCATCGCTCTAACTTTTCCAGAATGAGGACCCACTAGAATATAATCTCCAACTTTTAACGTTCCTGTTTCATTGAGTAGAGTTATTACATAACCCCTTCCTTTGTCCAGAGTAGCTTCTATAACTGTTCCTTTAGCCAACCGACTAGGATCTGCCTTTAAATCCAGTAATTCTGCTTCAAGAAGAACTTTCTCTAGCAATTTATCAACATTTAATCCTGTTTTTGCAGATATTTCTTGAGATTGAATCTTGCCTCCCCAATCCTCTACAAGAATATTAAGTTGACTTAATTGCTCTTTAATTCTCTCAGCATTAGAGTCTGGACGATCAATTTTGTTAATTGCAAAGACAACAGGGACATTAGCCGCCTGAGCATGGCTAATTGCTTCTTTTGTCTGCGGCATAACAGAGTCATCTGCAGAGACTACAATTATTGCAATATCTGTCACCTGGGCGCCGCGCGCGCGCATTGCTGTAAAAGCTTCGTGTCCCGGTGTATCGAGAAAAGATATGCCCTGACCATTTGGTAGTTCAACTGAATATGCTCCTATATGCTGAGTAATGCCACCAGCTTCTCCAGCAATAACATTAGCCTTTCTAATGAAATCTAATAATGATGTCTTTCCGTGATCAACATGTCCCATTACAGTAACAATAGGAGGCCGAGAAACTAAGTTCTCTTCTATGTCCTCATCATTGAAAACTTCTTGCATTTCTTCATCTACGAATTCAACACTAAACCCAAATTCCTCTGCGAGAATTGTCAAAGTCTCTTTGTCTAATCGTTGGTTCATACTAGCCATAATCCCAAGAGACATGCAGGTTGAAATAACCTCAGCTGGAGAAACATCCATCTGATTTGCGAATTCCAATAACGTAACAAACTCAGTTAGTTTTAGAACTTTTTCACCTTCGATCCGCTCCATTTCGGCCATCTCTTTGGCTTCCGTACGCTCTGCTCTCTTATCTCTTCGGATTTTAGAACCTCTCGATTTCCTTCCACCACCAAGTTTTTCAAGTGTTTCTTTAATCTTGCGAGCTATATCTTCTTTTGAAACTTCAGCTTTCGGCTGAACCTTTGCATTTCGTCCACGTCCCGCTCCTAAGCCAGGTCTATTGTTATCTCGTCGCTTGGCTGCTCCAACTGTTGCTGCGCCTGTAGTTGTTCTTCCTCCACCTGCTGCTGGCTTCTTGAGTCCTTCAGTCTTAATTCTTTTTCGTTTTCCACCTTCACCGCTAGGTTTCGGTTTTTTTGCAAACTGTTTGAGGTCAATAGTAACGCCCGTGAGTTTCGGACCATCAAGTTTCTTATATTGAGTTTTATGATTAGCATCATCTGATTTTGTAGCTTCTTCAGAATTTTCATTCTTTAAATCAACAGGGTTTATTCCACCAACTTTATTTTTCACTTGAATTGGCTCCGCTACTTTTTCAGAGACGGGCTCCGCTACTTTTTCAGAGACGGGCTCCGCTACTTTTTCAGGAACTGCCTCTACTACTTTTTCAGAGACGGGCTCCTCTACTTTTTCAGGAACTGCCTCTACTACTTTTTCAGAGACGGGCTCCGCTACTTTTTCAGAAACAGGCTCCGCTACTTTTTTCTCTAGCTTCTCGTCTGATTCTTTTTTCAGAGCTTTTTTCGGGCTTAAATCGATTTTACCAGATATTTTTGGGCCTTTGAGGCTTGAAGAAGCTCTAAAGATTTCGGTTTTAGGCTTTTCTTGCTCTAATAAACGTTCAGCTTGGATTGCTTCTTTCTCTTCTCTTTTTTGTTGAATAAGAGTTTCCGCGTCATCTTTTATCGTTTTATCCGAAGCAAAATTATCGAGCAAAAAATCATACTCTTTTTGGTTGATTTTTGCATTCCGATTCTTTTCAACGACGTGACCCTTCGATTTCAGATAATCGACAGCTGTGTCGAGTCCGATATTTAACTCGCTGAGAACTTTACTAATCCGGTAATTACCCATATAATGTGAATTTACGCTAAGCTTTATTTCTTTATTAATCTTCAAACTCTTTCTTAAGAACCGCACGAACCTCGTCAACAGTCTCAATCTCAAGGTCTGAACGTCTTGCTATATCTTCAGTTTCTACATTAAGTATACTTTTCGCTGTATCGTATCCACTCTTGCGCAATTGTTCAATTACCCAACCCTCTATTTCATCTGAAAATTCCATTAACTCTACATCTTCTTCATGTACAATATCTTCTCTATAGACATCAATTTCATACTCTGTCAATCTACTGGCTAATCGAATATTAGTGCCGCCCCTACCTATTGCCAGGCTAACCTGGTCAGCGGGAAGGTAGACATCAACTTTTTTACGTTCTTCATCCATTACCATATTACTTATTTTGGCAGGAGATAATGATCTCTGAATAAATAGTTGTTGGTTGGTTGTATAATTTATAACGTCAATATTTTCACTTCTAAGCTCCCTCACAATTCCATGAATTCGAGACCCTTTCATTCCGACGCAAGCTCCAACTGGATCTATGCGGTCATCATAGCTTTCTACAGCAACTTTTGCTTTTTCGCCAGGAATTCTAACTACTGCTTTTACCGTTATTATTCCATCAAAAACCTCAGGTATTTCAGTTTCAAATAGTTTCGCCAAGAAATTATCGGCTGTTCGGCTTAATAAAATAAACGGTTTAGTCCCTCGGACCTCAACAGACTTAACTATTGCCCGCACCGTTTCACCTTTTCGGAAAAAATCTTTTTCAGGAATCATTTCATCACGACGAAGAATTAATTCGTTTTGTTGATCATCATAAATAATAACTTCTCTGTTACGCACGTGATGGACTTCGCCAGTTATGATCTCGCCCTCCATGTCCTTATATCTCTTGTAGAGTTCTCCGCTGTCGTGCTCTTGAACTTTCTGAACTAAGGTTTGACGAAAAGCTAAAATAAACCTCCTGCCTAAATCAATCATTTTAATTTCCTCTGAAACTTCTTCGCCTACTTCAAAATCAGGCTCGATTTTTATAGCCTCACTATAGGCTATTTCCAGATTAGAATCTTCAATAGATTTATCATCAACAATAGTTCTATTGCGCCAAATCTCGAGATCACCTTTATCTGGATTTACAATAACATCGAAGTTTTCATCAGTTTCAAACCTTTTTCGAAGCTGAACGCGAAATGCCTCTTCGATGAAAGACATCAGAGTGACGCGGTCAATGTTTTTCTCGTCTTTGAACTCGCCAAAGGATTCGATAATAGCTAAATTTTCCATAATTGAAATCAATCAGAATTTGAAGTCTAACACAATCTTTGATACATCCTTTAAAGGGATGGTTTTATTTATATCTACGTCCATTTTGCCTTTACCCTTGGGCTTAGGAACGCGTTCTTTCCAATGGAGTTCTATTTCGTCCCCGTTATAGGACTTCAGAGTCCCTTTCAAGACTATATCGTTCTCCACAATATTAACTTTTACCAAACGACCAACACTCTTAAGATATTGTTCCGGCACCCTAAAAGGGGTGAACATACCAGGCGACGAAACCTCTATTGAATATTCTTCAGATTCATCACCTAAAGCGTTTTCAATTGAGCGGCTTAAGAATTTCAATTGATCCACAGAAATATGTCCTTCCAATAGGTCAGCATGGACCTTAATTTGATTTTCCATATTTAAATCAATTTCAACATAAAACGCATCTATTTGAGCAATTTCTGTTTGAATCAATATTTTTAGTTCTGCGTGAGTCATTCTATAAAAAAGTTTTGAGAACAAAAGAGGGGACTTGTAGTCCCCTCTAAATTCTTCCAACAAGTCTATGCAAAAATACACAATATTGTTCAAACTCCACCATCGTCCCTTGTGGTTAAGCCTATTTTTAATATTTTTACACAAATATTTTTAAATTCAACACACAATTAATAAAAATAACTTTTTACAGTTTCTTCTGATTTTTAGTAATGCCTTTTTTGCGTTTGCATCAGAGGTTTATTCGATGAACATCCCTATGTTATCGAGCCAAGATTCAAGCAAAAATAATTTCAATATTGAAACTTCATATTCAACTTGTACTCCGATCTCAGCCCCTTATTGTGAGGGCTTTGAAGACTCCTCATGGGTCTTTTCATACCCTAATTTCGCGCCTGGGCTCTATGGTAGTATTGGTGACTGTTGGACTAGGTCAGATTCCATAAATTATTGGTGGAACTCTCAATCAGGAGCATCGACTTGGTCTTTTTCTGGACCTAGTTCCGGGGCTGGAGGAAGTGGTAAATATTTATATACCCAACCTGGTGGAAGCATTGGGTCACAGCCTGGGGTGACAAACATTGTTACTCCTTGGTTTGATTTGACAGCACTTGACACTCCTGCTGTTTTTTTTAAAAGCCATTTGTATGGATCTAATATCGTAGACTTAGAATTGGAAATAGACAATGGTAATGGCTGGTTTAGTTTATTGACACTACCTCCATTTCAACAAAGTAGAAATGCTCCTTGGAAGCAAAATATTGTGAATTTAATTTCTTATCAGTATGATACTGTGAGATTTAGGCTTACTGCTAGTAGAAGTGGCAGCAGGGCTAAAATAGCAGTAGATGACTTTTGTCTTGATGAAGCCCCTTACTGCCCGCCTGTTCTTGCCGCTTTTTATGATTTTGGAAATTTCCTTTCTCGCGGATTTGTGGCTTCTGGAGTTCCTAATAACGCACAATGTACATGGGACTTTGGGGATGGGACTTTTGGAAGTGGTACCCCCGCTTTTCATACTTACAGCTCACCAGGATCATACAACGTAAAACTTGCAGTTCAATTAAACTGCGGATCAAGAGATACGATTAGTCAAACAGTAAATATTTGCTCTACTCTTGGATATCCAGTTTTTTCTTATCAAGTGTCAGGATTGACATATGATTTTCAAATATCATCAGGAGGTATTGGTTCCTCAGGATTTATCTGGGACTTTGGGGATGGGACTTTTGGAAGTGGAACTACAGTGTCCCACACTTATTATTCTGCAGGTCTATATGATGTAATCCTAAAGTCATATGATAATTGCGGTGATACTAATAGTTATAGTTCAATTATTGACATATGTGATCCTTCAGCTCCAATTTCGGCCAATTGGACTGCCACCATATTATCTACTAGCGCTCAGGGAATGAAAGCCCAATTTAATGGAGATGTCTCAATCGGAGCTACTAATTATAAATGGTATTTTGGTGATGGTGATTCTGGGGTTGGAAAAATTATTATTCACACCTATTCAACTCCAGGTTTATTTTATGATGTTTCGCTCGTCGCCTCAAACGATTGCACCGGATCAGATACCAAAACAAAGTCTCTGACAACAGTTGGTGTAAAAGAGTTTGGTTATCATGAAACAAAAATATGGCCCACTATCTTGTCACCTGGAGAGCTGTTACATTTTAAAAACAAGAGCTTTGATGATTTCCAGAATCCCATTAAAATAATTAACTCATTAGGAAGATTGATATCTGGTCATTCAGTTCCTGAAGGAATTGAAATTCCGATTTATTGGCCTCGCGGCATTTATTATGTAATCATAGATGGCGCGTCCTTTCGTTTTCAATTGATCTAGATTTCAATTCTTTAATAACCCGATTAAAGACTAAATAAAAAACCCTTAGCAAATTGATATACAATTTGCTAAGGGTAGAAGTAGTTGCCCCACTAGGACTCGAACCTAGACTGACGGTACCAAAAACCGCTGTCCTGCCTTTAGACGATGGGGCATCGTAAATGGGTCGACAAAGTTAATCAGCAAGACTTACTAAGCAAGCTCTTTTTATAAAGGAATATTTCCATGTTTCCGTTTTGGAGAATCCACAACTTTATTTTCCAAAATATCAAACGCCCTGATCAACTTTATTCTTGTGTCGCTAGGCTCTATTACCTCGTCTACAAAGCCTCGAGAGGCTGCTTTGTATGGATTGGCAAATTCTAAAGCGTACTCCTGTTCTTTTTTTAACCATGTTGATTGGGGGTCTTCCGAATTTATAATTTCATTTTTAAAAATAATTTCAGCTGCCCCTTTAGATCCCATTACCGCTATTTCAGCACCTGGCCATGCATAATTCATATCGGCGCCAATATGCTTTGAATTCATAACATCATATGCGCCACCATAGGCTTTTCGCGTAATAACTGTAATTCTTGGAACTGTAGCTTCTGCAAAAGCATAAAGCAATTTGGCGCCATTAGAAATTATCCCATTCCACTCTTGATCCGTCCCCGGAAGGAAGCCCGGAACATCTTCAAGAACAAGTAATGGAATATTAAATGCATCGCAAAACCGGACAAACCTAGCTCCTTTTCTACTAGCCTTATTATCGAGTACTCCAGCTAAATACAACGGTTGATTTGCAATAATCCCTATTGACCGTCCCGCAAGTCGAGAGAATCCAACAACCATGTTTTCTGCAAAGCTTTTATGGGCTTCAAAAAATGAATCCGGATCAACAAGATTAAGAATCACTTCTCGGATATCATATGACTGTTCGGAGTTAGCTGGAATTATTAAATCTAATTCCGGACGATTTTCATTCACAGATTTATAGCTCAATCGAGGAACTGAATCTTCACAATTTTGAGGGAGATACGACAAAAGCTTTTTAAATCCATCAATTGCCGATGGTTCGTTTGGAAAAGAGAACTGCGTCACGCCGCTTTTTATTGCATGCGTTTGTGACCCTCCCAGATCCTCAGAGCTAACTTCCTCATGCGTAACAGTTTTAACGACATTTGGGCCAGTAACAAACATATAACTACTACCCTCGACCATTCCAACAAAATCAGTTAATGCAGGAGAATAAACTGCACCTCCAGCGCATGGGCCTAAAATCAAACTTAGCTGAGGAACTACACCTGAGGCTCTTGTATTTCTGAAAAAAATATCAGCATACCCACCTAATGAAACGACTCCTTCCTGAATTCGCGCTCCTCCAGAATCATTTAGCCCTATTATAGGCACACCATTTTGAACTGCCAAGTCCATAATCCGGCATATTTTCTCAGCGTGAGCTTCAGCCAAAGAGCCACCAAGAATAGTGAAATCCTGAGCGTATGCATAAACCGGTCTTCCCTCGACCTTGCCAAATGCAGTAATCACTCCGTCGCCAAGAAAACGTTTTTTATCAAGTCCAAAAAGCGTACTTCGATGAGTCACCATTTGGCCTATCTCATCATAATCACCACGATCAAAAAGAAGCTCTAGTCTCTCTCTTGCCGTAAGTTTCCCTTTGGCGTGTTGAGCCTCTATTCTTTTCTCTCCGCCGCCAAGTTCAGCTTCTTTTCTTAATAAAGTTAATTCCTTTAACAATTTTTTCTTAGCCATAAAGGCGAAGTTAGCAAGTAATGCCTAAATCAAGAATTCAAATTCAATCGTTTAACTTAAGAACGGCCAAGAATGCATCTTGAGGAATCTCAACATTACCAAGTTGACGCATTCGTTTCTTTCCTTTTTTCTGCTTTTCTAAAAGCTTACGTTTACGACTAATGTCACCACCATAACATTTAGCGGTAACATCTTTTCTCAAAGCACTCAAAGTTTCTCTTGCAACGATTTTAGCTCCAATAGCTGCCTGTATTGCAATAATAAATTGTTGGCGAGGGATTAACTCTTTAAGCTTTTCACATAGACGCTTTCCTATGTCATGGCTATGATCTTTATGTATTAGAGCACTTAGAGCATCAATTGGTTCAGCATTAAGTAATACATCCACCTTAACAAGAATTGATTCCTGATATCCAATTGGGTGATAATCAAAACTGGCATAGCCTCTACTGATTGTTTTTAGTCGATCATAAAAATCAAAAACAATTTCAGCTAAAGGCATATCGAATGACAACTCAACTCTATCCGTAGTTAAATATGACTGCCCTGTAATAACTCCCCGCTTATCAATACAAAGTTTCATAACACCACCCACATATTCAGATTTTGTAATGATTTGGGCCTTGATAAATGGCTCCTCTATTCGGTCTAAACCTGAAGGGTCTGGGTAATCTGTTGGATTTGTTACAAGAAACATCGAGTCAGGACTTGCCTTTCGAAAAGCGTGATATGACACATTGGGGACAGTAGTAATAACCGTCATATTAAATTCACGTTCTAGTCTTTCTTGAATGATTTCCATATGAAGCATTCCTAAGAAGCCACAACGAAAACCAAAACCCAAGGCCGCAGAAGTCTCAGCTTCAAATGAAAGAGAAGCATCATTTAATCTTAACTTTTCTAATGAATTTCTAAGTTCCTCAAACTCCTCTGTCACTACTGGGTATATCCCCGCAAAAACCATTGGCTTTACGTCCTCAAAACCAGAAAGTGCAACCTGGGCTGGATCATCAACGGTTGTGATTGTATCTCCAACTTTAACCTCTTTAGCATCTTTTATACCAGAAATTATATATCCTACATCTCCTGCTAAGAGTTGTTTTTGAGGGTCTTTATTTAAACGTAAAACGCCAATCTCGTCAGCCTCGTATGTTTTTCCCGTGGCCATAAATTTGACTTTTTGCCCTTTACTTATTTTTCCATTAGTTATACGGAATATCGCTTCAATTCCTCGAAAAGGATTAAAAACTGAATCGAAAATTACAGCCTGTAACGGGGCATTTAGATCTCCTTTAGGACACGGAACTCTATTTAGAATAGCTTCTAATAGTTCTGGTATTCCATCTCCTGTTTTCGCAGAGACACTTAAAATATCGTCTCTCTTACAGCCAATTAATTCGATTATTTGATCAGCAACCTCTTCTGGATTTGCACTTGGTAAATCAATTTTATTCATTATTGGTATGATCTCCAAGTCATGTTCTATCGCCAGATATAAATTCGAAATGGTTTGTGCTTGAATTCCTTGCGCAGCATCAACTATTAGCAAAGCGCCCTCACATGCAGAAATAGAGCGACTTACTTCATAACTAAAGTCCACGTGGCCCGGAGTGTCGATCAAATTAAATCTATACTGATCTCCATTGTGATTATAGTCCATTTGAATTGCATGACTCTTTATCGTAATACCTCTCTCGCGTTCCAGGTCCATACTATCAAGTAATTGATCCTTTTGCTCACGAGCAGTAACGGTTTTGGTGGCCTCCATTAGTCGATCAGCCAGGGTGCTTTTACCGTGGTCAATATGAGCAATAATGCAAAAATTTCGAATATCTTTCATAGTTATTGGGTGCAAAGGTAAGCCTTGCTTGCATGTGCAAATTGTGAAAATTATCTGTGTATTAATTACGATATTTGAACTATGTCTTCATCGAAACGTCCAGCCATGGGTCGCGGCCTATCCGCACTATTAAAAACAGACACTAATTCAGCCACAAATGCAATCGCTGCAGAAAGGTCTGTTTCTGGAATATTTGAAGTCGAAATTAATGATATTGAAACAAACCCCCTTCAGCCTCGTTCAAACTTTGAAGAGGGTCCATTAAATGATTTAGCAATTTCGATAAAATCTTTGGGAATTATTCAACCCATTACTGTACGCAATATTGAGAGTGGTAAATATCAAATTATCTCAGGAGAACGGAGGTATCGTGCTGCTGAAATTGCTGGCCTTGAATCAATTCCAGTATTTGTTCGATTAGCAAATGATCAAGAAATTCTTGAGATGGCTTTAGTTGAAAATATACAGCGAAGGGACCTCGACCCTATGGAAGTAGCGCTTTGTTACAATAGGTTAATGGTAGAATGTCTTTTGACGCAACAAGAAGTTTCTGACAGAGTCGGGAAAAATCGATCAACTATTGCTAACTATTTGGGCCTGCTTAAACTTTCACCACTTGTGCAAGCAGGGTTGCGTGATCGGGACATCTCTATGGGTCATGCACGTTCACTCGTAGGGATCGAAGACAATGATCAGCGCAATTCATTATACCATCAATGTGTAAAAGGCTCATGGAGTGTTCGTCAATTAGAGTATGCCGTTAGAGCTATTAATCAAAAAAAGAGGTCTCCATTAACAACTAAAAATATCGATGCCGGAAAATCATTCAGTAATCAGATTGGACTCCCTGCTAAAGTAATTGTTAACCCAAATGGAAGCGGTAAAATCATATTAAGCTTTCTTGACGCAGAAGAACTAAAAACGGCACTAGATAGAATCAGTGAATAAAAACATTGCTTTATGATTCTTTAAGTTAATAATGCAATACCATTTCATCAACAAGATATCCGGCCCCAGCATACTTATCTATCATGAATAATACATATCGAATATCAACACTAATAGTTCTTTGAAGTTTGTCTTCAAAAAATATATCACCAGACATGGCCTCCCAATTGGCATCAAATGCAAGCCCGATCAACTCTCCTTTTGCATTAATTAAAGGGGACCCTGAGTTTCCGCCTGTTATGTCATTGTCTGAAATAAGCCCAACTGGGAGATTTCCTCTTTTATCAGCGTATTGACCATAGTCTTTAGCTTTGTGTAACTCTTTTAATCGTTTAGGAACAAAAAATTCTGGATTATTGGGGTCTTCCTTTTCCATGACTCCGTCAAGAGTTGTATAATAATTATACGTGACTCCGTCTTTTGGTTCGTAGGAACCAATATGTCCAAATGTCATTCTCATGGTACTATTCGCATCAGCTGACCAGTCTTCCTTAGGCATCATCTCCCGGATTCCCGCTGTCCAAAGTCGATAACTTTTTTTCTTTTTTGCAGCAAGTTCTGCATTCACTGACCCAAAGTATAATTTGCGAAAGTCGTTCGTTATTTTTATCAATGGATCCTCGGCTAAAGTCAAGCTATCTGGATTTAACAAAAATGACTTGTAACGCTCTTCTGACATAAAAATCGAAGTTTCGTATATACGATTCGCATATGCATTGAAAGAACCATCTGTTTGTGAAACTTCTTTTAAAAATTCTGGTTGCTGTTCCTTAGAAATATTTTCGGCATACATTCTAAATAGTGCCGCCATCAAATCTCGATCACATTGAGCATTAAATTCAGAAAAATGAGATTTTGATCGCCGCATTAATCTTGGTCGTATTTTTTCTAGCATTTTAGGGCTCTGGATTGCGCGAGCCAATTCAGCTGCAGATCGATAAGCGAACATAACAACTGCTGGACCATTATAAAGAGCTTCAATCATATATACTCTATTCTTAACCGTTGAATTTGTTCCATTATAAAAATCTCTCATAAGATTCAAAGTCTCACCATATTTTTCTTGACGCTTTGGATTCTCTGATATCCAATTAGTGAATTTTATTTCTAAATCAAACTTTTTTCCGAACACATTATTGTTAATTAATTGTTCAGTTTGTCCAATATAGTATTTCCAATAATTTGCTGTTTGAGCATACGAGGATGCCAGCTTGAGTTTAGCCTCAGGGTCTTTATTCATATACTTTCGCATGATTTCCAATTTCGCATCCCGAACCTCTACTATTGAAGGGTTATAAATTTCTATAGCTTGCTTTACTCCCCAGCTGGAAAGATATCGGTCTGTACTTCCTGGATAACCCCATACCATTGCAAAGTCTCCTTCCTCAACACCTCTAAGGCTAATAGGTAAAGAGTGCTTGGGCTTTAGAGGGATGTTACCTTCACTGTATTCTGCATCTTTACCCTCTTTGCTTGAATAAACTCTAAACAATGAAAAATCTCCAGTTTGACGTGGCCACATCCAGTTATCAGTATCTCCACCATATTTGCCTACACTGCTCGGTGGGGCGCCAACTAAACGAACATCACTAAATTTTTCGTAAACAAACAAATAGAATTCATTGCCGTGGAAAAACGACTCAACAGAGGCTTTATACTCCGTGTTTTCCGTAGCTTTTTCCGTTAGAATTTTTGACGCTGTAGATATTGCCTTAGACCTTTCGCGCTCATTCATTGTGTCACTAAGAGAGCGATTAATATCTTTTGAAACATCATCTATTCTTACTAGGAAGTTAACAAATAATCCAGGATTTGTCTTTTCCTCTTCACGGGTTTTAGCCCAAAATCCATTCTCTAAGTAATTATCCTCAACAGTCGAGTTCTTTTGAATTGCATCATATCCACAGTGATGATTTGTTAAAATCAAGCCTTGATACGAGATGATTTCACCTGTACAAAACCCTCCAAAAGAAACAATAGCATCTTTTAATGATCCGTTATTTACGTCATAAAGGTCCTTTGCAGATAACTTTAATCCTGCTTTTTTCATCGCCTTATAATTTAATTTTTTCATCAATAAAGGGATCCACATTCCTTCACCAGCACGAACATTTACTGGGAAAATAATTGCTACAATAAGAATAAGAATAAATAGTTTTTTCATAAGATTACGAATATAAGAAAGGGGTAGATGAAAACAGTTCGTTTAATCACTTACTGCCAAATGTTTAATGTGACTTATAATTTATTTTGAATTCTATTCCAAAAAGTCAAACGCGCCTTTAGGGCTTCAATGCTTGTGTCCTCAACCTCTTGCCATTTCTGGTCATCATCTTTACACAGATTATGTATCATTTTTAAAGCCATTGGACCATGCTCGTCTGCATCAAGCTCAATGTGGCGATCTAAATAATAAACAAATGCAGAAAGCTCAGAAGGGTGCTCTTTGTACATCTTTTTTATAATCGACGTGAACATGTCGGGAATTAAATCTTCCCTGCCAAATGTAAACGCTGCAGCAATTTCATGAGTTTTACCACGATTAATTATTTTCTGAGTGCTCTTTATAAAATTCAAACAATCTTCATCAGATTCTGAAATATTGTATCGAACTATTTCTCTTTGCTTAAACCCTTCTTGGAGTTTTTGAACAAATTTTATAATTGGGCGAGTTTCTGCTCCAGCTTGTCTCATTGCGTCCAAGTATAGCTCATAATGACTTGCGGGGTTTCCATTTAAGTCAACATCACTTTCTTCAGCGCAGACAATTTCATTGATCAACTTACGGGAAGCCCTATCTTTCGTTGGCGTCCATGCAGAGTCGGTGCTTGTTAAATTTTGCTGAAGAGTTTTTAAAAGGCTCATAAAATCCCAAACAGCATAAATATGATGCTCCATAAAAATACGAACCTCTTTTAACGATATCATAGATTCATATAATGGATGATTAAGAATTTCTTTTCGCAATGGATTAATTTGGCGATTCAGGCTTATTAATCTAAAGTCTGTCTTTGGGTCAGCCATTTTATTTTTTGTTTGAATAAATCAAAACATTGCTGCAAGCCTCTCCGTACATCAATTTCTGAGCGCTCAAGCATAAGTGTGTTGCTGCTTGTACATATGCTGAATTTGGAACAGGATAGTGTCCACAACCCTTTAACAAGACTTTCTTCCCTACAAATTCTTCCCATTTTATACCCGCTAACCTTTGTGAATAATATGCCTGCAGCGCATCAGGTTTTCTACCAGAAGTAGAATAAAGAGCTTCTTGAGCAACAGCACTTGACGCCATCGGCCATATCCATTGAGGTAAAATCGCATCAACAGAACAATAAAAAGCTACTACTTGATCCCTAAATTTTTCACAGTTAAGCGATTTAAAAAACTCCCGACAAGTCTTTTCTCTCATAACACCATCAGAAACTAAAGGTGCCAAATCAAATTCAGCAACACCAGCTTGAGGAAAGTAATCTTCAAGATCAAACACAACAAGAGTAGATGACTCAGTGACTCTATTTCTGATTTCATTCATTTTTAACGATTTTATTCTTTCTGACAATAAACAGCTTAAATTTATTCGTTGATAGTTCTTACGTTTTTTAAAACACGCATACTTATAATCAGGGACTTAAACTCTCTAACTTGTTTTATTACTAATATTCAAAGCATGCCTAATTCCAACCGTGCAGCTTCACTCATCATATCTTTTGTCCAAGGTGGATCAAATGTGATTTCCACTTCAACTTCTTTTGCTTCTTCAATCGTCTTTACTTTTTCTTTAACCTCCAATGGAAGAGACTCAGCGACTGGACAGTTTGGTGATGTCAGGGTCATAAGAATATGTATGTCAGCATCCTCACTAACTTGGACATCATAAATGAGTCCCAACTCATAAATATCAACTGGTATTTCCGGATCAAAAATTGAACGAAGAACCTCTACGGATTTTTCACCTAACGTTTGCATTTGATCGTCGTTCATATTTTCATTATTCATTTTCTTTTAGCTTGAAATGCGACACCATAAAGACGTATTTGCTTTACCATACTTAAAAGGCCGTTGGCTCTTGATGGAGAAAGATGAGCCGTTAAACCTATTTCTTGTAAAAACTTAAACTCATAAACAGCAATTTCCTCGGGTTTCTGACCTTGAACCACTCTGAGCAACAAAGCTATCATTCCTCTTGTAATAATAGCATCAGAATCAGCCTCAAAAAAAATGGAATTTTCATTAATTTTTGCATTCAACCATACTTGACTTTGGCAGCCCTTAATTTGATTTTCAGGAGTCTTACTCTCTGGAATCATTTTTGCTAAATCTTTCCCCAAGGAAATTAAATACGTGTATTTATCCATCCAATCATCAAAAAATGAAAATTCCTCGATGATATCTTCTTCGCGAGCAAGAATTGTTTCCATTAATTAAGTAGTAAGATTGTTTTTTTAAGTGCTTCGATGAATTTATCAATATCATCTTGAATAGTATATGCGGCAAGACTAATACGAATTGTTCCAGGTATTTGAAGACAAGTCATTATGGGCTGCGCGCAGTGATGTCCTGTCCTTACCGCAATTCCCATTTGATCAAGAAGCACTCCAGCGTCATATGGGTGAGTCCCTTTTAAACCAAACGATATCACCGCAGCTCTTTCTTTAGCTGTGCCGTAAAAAACAACATCTGGTATTTCTTTTAATAATTCCAGTGCATAATTAAGGAGATTGTCTTCATGGGTTTTGATATTCTCAATGCCGATATCATTAAGCCAATTAAGTGCCGTTCCCCAACCAATTACTCCTTCAATATTTGGTGTTCCAGCCTCAAACTTGTGCGGGAGACCCGCATAGGAGCTTTTCTCCATACTCACCTCTGCAATCATTTCTCCACCACCTTGGTAAGGAGGTATTTTTTCTAACCAAGCAGATTTTCCGTACAAAAGCCCAACACCAGTTGGGCCATACATTTTATGGGCTGACCCTGCGTAGAAATCAACATCTAAATTTTGAACATCCACTCTCATATGAGGCAATGCCTGGGCTCCATCTACAAAAACACAAGCCCCAACAGAATGAGCAGCTGATGTTATCTTCTTTACGGGATTAATCGTTCCAAGAGCATTACTAATATGGTTAAATGCTACAATCTTTGTGTTGAGGTTTAGCAAACTACCTAGCGTTGAAAGATCTAGCTCTCCATTTGTTGTCATGGGAATAAACTTCAATTTAGCTCCACTAGTTTGAGCAAGCATTTGCCATGGAATTAGATTGCTATGATGCTCTAGCTCGCTAACAACTATCTCGTCGCCCGGCTTTAAAATTGATCTAAATCCATGAGCAACTAAATTTACTGAGTCTGTTGTCCCTTTTGTAAAAATGATTTCATGCTGATGTTTTGCGTTAATGTGATGACATAAACCTAAACGAACCTCTTCAAAAGAATCTGTAGCTCTTTCACTCAAAGCATGAACCCCTCTATGCACATTGCTATTTGAAAAACTATAGTAATTAACTATTTCGTCAATTACAACTTTAGGCTTTTGGGTCGTTGCTGCGCTATCTAGATAAATCAAGGGCTTTCCATTAATCTTTTGATTTAATATTGGAAAGTCTTTTTTTACTTTAAGGTATTTCATTGATTTGATCATTACGACTACAAAAATCCGAAATTAAACGGAACGATTAACTTTCTTAGTAAACAAAAATAATAACACATAGTTTTTGACCGATTTTTATCTCCAGCAATATCATTCAACTAAAATCAATTAGCATTTATTTACCTTTAAAGTATGAGTAAAGCATTTAATTTTCAAAAATGGCTTGATGAAAATCGGCACAAACTCGTTCCTCCTGTTGGTAATAAGAACTTGATCCCGGAATCAGAAGACTACATTATTATGGCTGTAGCCGGTCCCAATGCTCGAAAAGATTATCATTATAACGAAACGGAAGAGTTTTTCTATCAACTTGAGGGGCAAATTACCGTTAGAATTCAAGAGAACGACCAGACTGTTGATCATATTCTAAATGCGGGAGATATGCTATTGGTGCCTGCCAAAACCCCTCATTCCCCAATTAGAGAAAAGGACAGTATTGGTTTAGTCGTGGAAAGAAAAAGATTGGGGAAAACCTTTACCGATGGACTGCTTTGGTTTTGCGACTCCTGCAATAAGCCGTTGCATGAAGTTTATTTTAAGTTGAAAAACATTGAAAAAGACTTTTTAACTCATTTTTATAACTTCTACAGTTCAGAAGAAAAAAGAACCTGCAATCAGTGCGGGGAAATCATGCCTGCAGACCCAAAGTATGTAGAATGAAAAAAACAACTCGAAACGAAGAAGATTATCTCAAAACTATGCTGCATATGATCTTTGCAGGAGAAAGTGTAGCAACCAATTCTCTTGCCGCTCGGCTTGGTATATCTCCGCCCAGTGTGACATCAATGGTTAAAAAGTTGATGGGAAAAGGCTTCATCACATATAAAAAGTATGGATCTATTTCTTTTACAGCGCTAGGGGAAAAGCTTGCATTATCCCTAACACGACGGCACAGGCTTTGGGAGGTTTTTCTATTTGAGAAATTAAATTTCTCCTGGGACGAAGTGCATGAGGTTGCAGAAGAATTAGAACATATTCGAAGTGAAAAATTAATGAATTGTCTCGATGAATTTCTTGGTTTCCCTAAGTTTGACCCTCATGGGGACCGAATCCCTTCTGCAGAACTTTTGTTTCCTCTGGCAAACGGAACGGCTTTAACTGATCTACCATTCGGAAAATCTTATAAATTTTCTGCCGTACGAGATGACTCTTCAGAGTTTTTAAAAGATCTAAATAAATTAGGTCTTAAACTGGGGATGGAGCTAAAAGTTATTTCTGCCAAAAATAACAACATCAATATAGAAGGCTCCAACTTTTTAAAAGTTAGTCTTCCAATTAAATTGGCAAGAAAAGTTTTCGTGACGTCAAGCTAAAAACCATTTAGCCATTTAAGTGCATTTGAACCAAGCACTTTTTCTTTTTTAATTTGTGTCCAATCCATAGATTTTATTATTTGTCCTGGATTTAGCTCTCCCAGCGGAAAAGGATAGTCTGACCCCATCATAACTTTATTCTCACCCACATAGTCCGTAATATGATCCAGCATTTTCGGATCATGAACAAGGCTATCTAACCAAAATTTACCTAGATAACTACTTGGAGGAAATTTATTGTCTGCAGCGCAAAGATCAGGTCGCACATTAAATCCATGCTCAATTCTTCCTAGAGTAGAAGTGAAGCTTCCACCTCCATGAGCTATTGCAACCCTTAGCCCCGGTAGGCGTTCTAATACTCCACCAAAAATCAATGAGCATATTGCTCTACTAGATTCTGCTGGCATCCCTACGAGCCATGGAAGCCAATATTTTGACATATCCGAAGCTCCCATCATATCCCAGGGATGAACAAAAACCGCCATATTTAAACGTTCGCAAGCCTCAAAAACTGGAAACAACTCAGGTGCGTCTAGATTCCAATTATTAATATGACTTCCAATTTGAACTCCTTTTAATCCAATTTTTTTACACCTCTTTAGTTCCATAATTGCAAGATCTGGAGACTGCATTGGCAATGTTCCTAAGCCTTCAAATTTATTTGGATAGCGTTCCACTATTTCCCCAATATGATCATTAAGGAACTTAGAAACTTCATGAGCGTCTTTGGGTTTAGCCCAATAGCTAAACATTACTGGAACCGTAGAAAGAACTTGAATGTCTACTCCATGTCCATGGAATTCTCTCATACGGACTTCTGGATCCCAACAATTTTCTTGTATTTCACGAAAGAAAACGTCATCACGCAACATTCTCGCGCAGCCTTTACAATTATGGTCTAGGCTAATAAACCCCCCATAGCCAAATTTTTTTGCAAAAGATGGAATGTTCTCAGGAAGAATATGCGTGTGGATATCTACAACCATAAGGTCTAACTTATTGTTATTTTTGAGTATGAGCAAAGGTAGTGAAGCGCTACCTTTGAACTTTGAAAATATAAAGATGAGCGACGCCATCCAACACGAATGCGGAATTGCCCTTCTGCGCCTCCGAAAACCACTCGATTTCTACCTAGATAAATACGGGTCAGTTCTTTATGGATTAGATAAAATGATCCTTATGATGGAAAAACAGCACAACCGTGGTCAAGATGGTGCTGGTTTAGCTGGGGTTAAATTAAATATGCCTCCCGGACATCGCTACATAAGTAGATATCGTTCTGTGGAAAGCAATCCGATGCAAGATATTTACAATCGAATACAGGAACGTGTAGAGGAGCAGTTAGGTGGGCAGATTGACAAGATTAGAGATGTTGATTGGGTGAAAAAAAATCTAGCATTTGCTTGCGAGACTTACCTAGGCCATCTGCGTTACGGAACATTTGGATCAAACTCTATAGAATCATGTCATCCGTTTTTGAGACAGAGTAATTGGATGAGTAGAAACCTAATTTTAGCGGGGAACTTTAATATGACTAATACTAGCGAATTAATCGACGAATTAGTTTCGCTAGGACAGCACCCAAAAGAGCAAGCAGATACAGTTACAATAATGGAAAAAATTGGACATTTTTTAGACAAAGAAAATGATCGACTTCAATCCGCTGCTGAAGAGATTCACAACTACAATAATGTCGAGCGTTCTCAATTTCAAATTGAAAATATTAATCTACAAAATGTGATGCAGAAAGCTTCCAAGGCTTGGGATGGAGGATATGCAATGGGTGGGATAGTAGGCCAAGGAGATTCCTTTCTTTTAAGAGACCCCAATGGAATTCGACCCGCGTACTACTATTTCGATGAGGAAATTGCCGTTGTCGCCTCCGAAAGGCCTGTTATTCAGACTGCGTTTAATTTGAAATTTGACGATATCCATGAAGTGCCTCCAGGTCATATGATTTGGATAAAAAGAAATGGTGATGTTTTAATTAAAAAGATTTTAGAACCAAAAGAACGTCTTGCATGCTCATTTGAAAGAATTTATTTTTCACGTGGAAATGATGGATCTATATATAATGAACGAATCGAACTGGGTCGACGATTAGCTGATCGAGTGCTCAACGCAGCCGATAAAAATTTTGATAAAACAATCTTTAGTTTTATCCCAAATACTGCAGAGATTTCATTCTATGGACTAGTTAAAGGAGTTGAAAATGCCTTAAATAAGCAAAAAATAAAAGAAGTTTTAGAACTAAAAAACCACCCTTCAGAGAAATCACTTCTCCCGATCTTAGAAAAAAGACCAAGAGTTGAAAAAATAGCCTGGAAAGACATCAAATTAAGAACTTTTATCGCACAAGATATTGTTCGAGACGATATGGTTTCACATGTTTATGATAGCACATATAACATAGTTGACAAAGATGATACAATAGTTGCTGTAGACGACAGTATCGTTAGAGGCACAACACTCAAGAACAGCATACTTAAAATGCTTGATCGACTTGGGCCAAAAAGGATAATTGTAGTTAGCTCAGCTCCACAAATAAGATTTCCGGATTGCTATGGTATTGACATGGCAAAAATGAATGACTTTGCTGCATTCCGGGCAACAATTTCATTGCTTAAAGAAAAAAATCTAACATCAATTATAAATAAGACATATGCTAACGCGAAATCAGAGCTCCAGAAAAAAATGGAACATCAAATTAATGCTGTAAAAGCAATTTATGAACCATTTGATGATGACGAAATATCTGATAAAATCGCTCAAATACTTACCCCAAAAAGTGTAAAAGCAGAAGTTAAAATTATATATCAAACAGTCAAAGATCTTCACGCTTCTTGCCCTGAAAATCTTGGCGATTGGTATTTTACGGGAAACTATCCAACACCAGGAGGGAATAGAGTTTCAAATCAATCTTTCGTCAATTACATAGAGGGGTATTCAGGAAGAGCCTACTAGTGAAAAATTGCTTTGCTTCTCAAATTTTAAACTGAAATAGATTCAACGATTTGTATCTTCACAATTGTGAAAATTTATACTAAAACTGGGGATAAGGGAGATACAGGGCTTTATAGCGGTAGGCGCGTTAGCAAGTCTCACGTGAGACTTCATGCATATGGCTCACTTGATGAGCTTAATTCTCATTTAGGGTTATTACGTGATCAGGTATCACAATTAGAACAATTCCCAGAAAAAGAAAAAAACTTAATTTCAATTCAAGCTTGGCTTTTTTCAATTGGTTCGCATTTAGCAAATGACTCCTCTAAAATGAAAAAAAATCTTCCTATAATTGAGGAAGAATGGATAAAAATGATGGAAAATGAAATTGATGAAATGACATTAGAACTTAGTCCATTAAAAAATTTTATTCTTCCAGGAGGCCATTCTTTAGTGAGTCAAATACATATAGCCAGAACAGTATGCAGACGAGGAGAAAGGTGGACAATTGATTTACAAGATTCAATATCGAAGAATGAAGTTTCCATACCTACTTTGGCAATTCCATTTTTGAATAGATTAAGTGATTATTTGTTTACTCTTTCCCGCTGGTTTTCAATGAAACTAGGCTCGAAAGAAATCCATTGGAAACCAATGTCTTGAAAAGTGCTTGCCCAGGTCTACAAAAAGAATATATTTGCGAAAAATAAGAAGGACTTAAATACATGTACTGGACACTTGAACTTGCATCTTATCTTAGTGACGCACCTTGGCCCGCCACCAAAGACGAGTTAATTGATTACGCTATTCGAACAGGAGCTCCTTTAGAGGTGGTTGAGAATGTTCAAGCTATTGAAGAAGAGGCCCAAGACCAATATGAGTCAATTGAAGAGATTTGGCCTGACTATCCTTCCGATGAGGATTTTTTATGGAATGAGGATGAATACTAAATAGTTCCGTCTTTTATGCAGTTTCTAGTCGCATAAGGATTGTACTTTTGCCTGTATCATGATTCAAAAGCTACTTCAAAAAATATTAGGTAATAAATCTGAAAAAGATTTAAAAGAAATTAAACCTTATGTTTTAAAAATTCAAGAGGCAGAACATGCCCTTCAAGGAATTACTCCAGATGAGCTCCGACAGAAAACTGCGGAATTTAGATTTAAAGTGAAAGCGGCCTCAAAAGATCAGCAAGATGAAATACTTGCTATTCAAATCCAAGTTGAAGAAGAAACTGATGTCGAAGTAAAAGAAAAACTTTACTCAACGATTGATGAGCTTACAAAAATAGCTATTGTTGCAGAGGATAAAGCACTAGACGAACTTCTTCCTGAGGCTTTTGCTGTTGTTAGAGAGACAGCACGGCAATGGGCAGCAGGACCAATGACCGTTTCATGCACTGAAATAGACAGATCTCTCTTATCGACTTTTAATGCAATAAGTATTAGTGGCGAAACTGCAACCTGGAATAACCATTGGGAAGCTGCTGGCACTCCAGTATCTTGGAATATGGTTCATTATGACGTCCAATTATTCGGTGGAACCGTACTACATAAAGGACGAATAGCAGAGATGGCTACGGGTGAGGGGAAAACATTGGTGGCGACCCTGCCTGTATATCTTAATGCCCTTTCTGGACGGGGAGTTCATGTCGTAACTGTAAATGACTACTTGTCTAAGCGAGATGCGGAATGGATGGGGCCCTTATATCAATTCCACGGTTTAACTGTTGACTGTATTGATAAACACCAACCTAATAGCGAAGGGCGAAGAGAGGCTTATGCTGCAGACATAACTTTTGGCACTAATAACGAGTTTGGATTTGATTATTTGAGAGACAATATGGCGCGAGATGCTAATGAGTTAGTTCAACGCGGTCACAATTATGCAATTGTTGACGAAGTTGACTCTGTACTCATAGATGATGCCAGAACGCCGCTTATTATTTCAGGACCGACACCTAATGGAGATAAACATGAATACAATGAACTTAAGAAATTTGTAATACAGTTATTTAATCAGCAAAAAACTATTTCTCATGAAGCGCTTACTTCAGCTAAGCGACACCTAAATGAAGGGAACTCAAAAGATGCGGGTTTTGAGCTTTTAAGAGCTCACCGTGCGTTACCCAAAAATAAAGCTCTAATAAAATTACTTTCAGAATCAGGAAATAAGGCTTTGCTTCAAAAAACAGAAGGGGTATATCTTCAAAATCAAGGAAAAGAGATGAAAGTCATTGATGAGACTCTTTTCTTCGCCATTGAGGAAAAGCAGAATCAGGTAAACCTAACCGATAAGGGCATTCAATTACTTAGTGATCTAACAGATCAGGATTTCTTCGTTATGCCTGATATGTCAACAGAATTAGATCGAATAGGATCATCAGATATAACTCCATCAGAAAAACTATCAACTAAGGAACTTTTAATTCGAGATTATCGAATTAAAAGCGAACGTATTCATTCTATGGGTCAACTATTAAAAGCTTATGCCCTTTTTGAAAAGGATATTGAATACGTAGTGATGGAATCCAAAGTAAAGATTGTAGATGAACAGACTGGCCGAATTATGGATGGCCGGCGTTATTCTGATGGCCTTCACCAGGCTATTGAAGCTAAGGAAAACGTAAAAATAGAATCTGCTTCTCAAACGTATGCGACGGTAACACTGCAGAACTATTTTCGAATGTACAATAAGCTTTCAGGCATGACAGGTACAGCTGAAACAGAGGCTGGTGAGTTTTGGGAGATCTATAAACTTGATGTAACCGTTATTCCAACAAACCGTCCAATTGTTAGAGATGATCGAGATGATCTTGTATTCAAAACAAAACGAGAAAAATACAATGCTGTTATTGATGAAATAATTGTATTAAGAGACAATGGTCGACCTGTTCTGGTTGGAACGACATCTGTTGAAATCAGTGAATTACTAAGTAAGGCGCTTAATATGCGCAAAATACCCCACCAGGTTTTAAATGCAAAAATGCACCAAAAAGAAGCAGATGTCGTAGCTCAAGCTGGGCGACCTGGAACTGTGACAATTGCAACTAATATGGCTGGACGTGGAACCGACATAAAATTATCAAAAGAGACGATCGAATCTGGTGGTCTTGCCATCGTAGGAACTGAAAGACACGATTCTAGAAGGGTCGACCGACAGTTGAGAGGTCGTTCTGGCCGTCAAGGAGATGCTGGCAGCACGCAATTTTTCGTGAGCCTTGAGGATAATTTGATGAGATTATTTGGTTCCGAAAGAATTGCTGGCCTGATGGACAGGATGGGACATAAAGATGGAGAAGTTATACAGCACAGTATGGTTTCTAAGTCTATTGAACGTGCTCAAAAGAAAGTCGAAGAGAATAATTTTGGAATGCGTAAACGGCTTTTAGAGTATGACGATGTCATGAATTCTCAAAGAGAAGGAATTTATCGAAGACGCAGAAATGCGCTTTCTGGAGAAAGACTTCAAGTTGACATAGCCAATATGGCTTATGATCTCGCAGAAAACATCAGTTCTAACTCCAAATTATCAAGAAACTTCTCCTCATTTCAGCTCGAAGTTTTAGATCTATTTGGTATCTCTTCGCCAGTTATGTCCGAAGAGTTTGAAAAGAAACCCGAACAAGAACTTTCCAAACTAACATTCGATGATGCAATGAGGTCTTATGCCTCGAGAAACTCTCAAGTCGCTTCTCAAGCTTTACCTGTTCTTCGAAACGTAGTCAAGGAGCAGGGAGAAAACATAGAACGAATTTTAGTGCCTTTCACCGATGGCACTAAAGGCCTTCAAGTTTCCACAAACCTAAATGAATCAGTTTCGACATCTGGAAAGAGTTTAATTCGTGACTTAGAAAAAAGTGTAGTTCTATCGATGATAGATGAATCATGGAAAGAGCACTTGAGAAATATGGATGACCTTCGGCAAAATGTTCAAGGCGCTGTTTACGAACAAAAAGATCCATTACTAATTTACAAGCACGAAAGTTTTAATCTCTTCAAAGAAATGCTTGATGAATTAAACCGTAAGTCCATTTCTTTCCTTTTTAAAGCAAGTCTTCCAAAAGAAAACCATAGTGGACATGACTCTCAAAAAGTTCAAAAAGTTTCTGAAAAAAAACCTTCTAGGATTAATTACATAACAAGTGGTCCTGGGTCTGAAGAGGCCACAAGAAAAACTAGACCTTCATCAAGAGCCCAACAATCACAACCCGTGATTAGTGAGAAAAAATATGGGCGAAATGACATTGTAATCATTACTAATATCTCTTCAGGAGAGAGAAAAAAAGTGAAGTATAAGGCTGCCGAAGCACTGCTAGTATCAGGGTGGGCTATTTTAGATTAAATCAATGATTTAACCACGGACCTGGATCTTGATTGCTGGTATTTATCCAAAGCTCAAAATGCAATGTAGACTCGCCTGTCTCAGAATCAGCGGCAACTGTTCCAATATCATCGAGACCTTTAACTTCATCTCCTGTTTTTACAAAAACATCTTCAAGATTAGAATAGACAGTAAAATAGTTCCCATGGCGTATTAGAACTACTCGATTTGCCCCTGGAATTCTAACTACTGTTGAGACCTCCCCCTCAAAAACGGCCCTCACTTTTGACCTTCTAGGAGTGCCAATATCCACTCCGGGATTTTTGATAGAAACGCCTGAAGTTCCAGGAACAGGATTCGATCCAAAATTCTGGGTAATTATTCCTCTTTTAACTGGCCAGGGTAATTTCCCTTTATTATCTGAAAAATCCTTAGCTAAAGCCGAACCGTCTGGTGTTAAGTCATATTCCGTCAAATCAGAAGCACCTTGATTTTTTGTATTCTTTTTCGCGCGTCTCGCTGCATTTCTCTGACGCGCCAACTCTTTCTTAATTATTTTCTGAATCTGCTTTTCAAGTTTTTGTAATTCACTTCGCTTTTTCTTAATTCTAGTTACGACTTGCGTCTCTTTTTTCTGAAGGGCATTCACTGCCCTTTCACGATCTTTTTTCTCTTTTGTCAACGTCTTTTTTTCAGCAATTTCTTGAGAAAGAAGAATTTTCTTTTGATCTTTTTCTCGCTCTGCCTCTAATATTTTTTCTATCTTTTCCAACTGTAGTGATTTTATCTCATCAACCTGATTTTCTCTGAAACCAACATATTGCTTAAGGAAGTAGACCCGCTTTAAAGCCTGCTGAATGTTGTCCGAGGCAAAAACATATGCCCATGATTGCATAGGTTTGCCGCGTTTTTGAGCCTCTTTTATCATTGAGGCATATTCATTTTTAAGAACCTGAATTTGACTTTCATTTTTTAATATTTCTTTTCTCGTTCGAAATATTTTACGTTCAGAATTTTTGATCTGAGATTGGACTGTTATTATCAACTCTTTACGTGCAGCAACTTTTTTATCCAATGCTCTTACCTGATTTAAGGTAAGAAGCTTATCCTTTTGAGTTTTTCTTAAAATTATATTTGCCATACCAATCTCATCCTGGAGCTGTAATTTTCTTTTCTCGAGAATTTCTTTTGACTTTTGGGAATAAGCAGTGAGTGAAAAAAATAAAAAAAGAAGACTAAAAATCGATCCGCGCATAATCTGAAGGTATATTAAACGGGAATTTTAAATATTCAAAAGTCTTTTTAGATCGGATTGAAAATTTTATCTGGCAGTCTCCTTGAGGCGAGTTAATTTGAACATTCCAGCTTCCGTTTTTCTGATAATTAATTTCCATAGTCACAGACTCCTTAGCAAATTCAATTTTCTGACTCAATAGTTGGTGATCATATTCTGCTGAGAATCGTAAAGTCATTTCTCCATGAAATTTATTTCGCTTGACTGGGAAATTTAAACTCCATATTTCAGATGTAAAATCCATATTCGCAGTTAACAAATTTTCAGGCCATTCAATCGCATTACCTTGGACAACACTTACAATATCATTAGTGTTTACTGGAATATTAAGCTCTTCAATTCTAGAAATTGGAATATCAACATATTTATTTACAACATTTGCATAAGCCTGAAGTCCATTACTATTAATGATTAGTCTAGCTAACTTCATTCCAATAAATGGGTCAGAAATATCCAGCCATAATTTTTGCAAACCTTTTTCTTGTATCCTGAAATCTAATCTTGTTTTATATTCTTTTTTACCTAATGTGATTTGACCATTGCCTTTTAATCTGAAAAAATTTATATCCGTAAAATTAATTTCCTGGCTAGATTTCAATTCCATAACTGCATCCATTATTCTTCTCCGGGCAGGATCTTCCATAATTATGTTATTTTCGATTTTGCTTATCACTCCACAACTTGAAATGAACACAAGAAAAAAAAATGTTTTGATACTTTTCACAATCTCACAAATTTAACGATCTATTCAATCATTTCTTTATGAATTTCATTCTGGTTCTTTCCCAAATCAATAGCCAACCTATAGTATAAATCATATAAGTCTTTATTGCCTGTTTGCTTAAAAATAGCAGCTGCATGAATGCATGTTATTGGATTTCTTGATCCACCATTATTCAAGCACGACTTTATTATAGTTTCCGCTCTAGAGTAATTACCTATTTTGAGTAAAACATATGCATATGTATCTAAGAATATTGCATCTGACGGAAACTCTTTATTCACCTTTTCTATCATATTTAGAGCCTCATAGAGTCTGGATTTATTTTTTGCCAGAAAATATGAGTAGTTATTTAACGTCAAAGCGTCATTAGGAGCCCAACTTAATACAGTGTCAAAGCATCTAGACATTTCAATTTCATCACCTAGTTTATAACTGACATTTCCTAGGGCAAAATAATAATCAATTAAGCGACTTTTTTTTTCCGGAATTGTATTTAATTCTAACAACTTGGAAACACCTGCATTAAGCTCATTTCTTGCTGCTTCATAGTTTTCATTTTTATACTGTGCATTGGACAACATCAATGAGAAAAGTGGATGATTAGAGTGGCTTGCAGATGCCTCTTGCGCATCATTTAGCATCCACTTAATAGAATCTAGCTTTTCATCTGCCAAAATAATGCCCTGCCTCAGTTCCCATAAATCACCACCAGGAAGATTGATGGCTTTTTTCCATAAACTCCTTGCTTTGAGCCACTTTTTTTGCTGAACAGCTATCTCTGCGGCAACAGCATAGGCCTTAGGTTCAGATAGATTGGCTTCAATATTCCAGTTTGCCCATTCCGCGATAGAACGCCAACCTTTATGTGTTGAAGGAGCTCCCGATAAACGTTTTATACGGTTGATTACTATTGAAGTTTTAACATCAATAGTAATATCTGTATTCTCGATCAACCTTTTGAAATAAACTTTTGCAGTGTCCTCTTTTCCAAGAGCTTGGGAAGCATAAATAAATGAAATCTTAATTGGAAGTGCTGCTGGAAATTCACGAAGTAACCCTTTAAGGGTCAAATAGGATTCCAGTTCACGGCCAATTTTATTTAACGTATTTACGTATAGCAGCGCCAATTTTATTTCATTAACTTTTAACTCACTGCCTTTCTCCTTTATGTGATTTTCAACCACGGCAAGTGCACTATCGGCTTCGCCTAACTGCAAAAATATATTTCGAATCGCGTTAGTGGTTTGATAATTGTTTCCAAATAGCTTTTGGCTGTTTCTAAAGAAAAACAACGCAGATGTATTGTCTTTTAATTCCCATGAAAAATTGATGCATTTTTTTAAGATGTCGACATCTATGGTCTTTGAACATACCAATAAACGACCAATATATATTGCGTCAGACAGATTTCCAGAGGCAGAGTATAAAGTAAACAATGAACGTAGGGTTGGAATATTTAATTCTTGCTTTGAGATTAATTTTTCAGCACGTGTTTTAGCTTTTAAAAAAAAATTATTTGCACGACTTTCTTGCCTCTCATTTAGTGATGAAAGTCCTTTGAGATAGAGCCTAGTAAACTTGATATCATCAGTCAGGTTAATAGAATAATCAGGACATTTTGTGTACGTTAGTTGCTGAGCATAACCTTTATTCAAAAAAAGCAATAAACTTAATAATGATAATTTAGTGGCTTGTTTTAAACTCATACTCCGGATTCAAGTCGACTAAAGTCTCCTATATTCAGAGAATGATACTTCCCGTCTACAAAAGCATTCTGGCCAATCATAGAATTATGTATATTGAGATTAAATAATTCGCTTTTTTCTCGAATTATTGAATCCCTAATTTTACAATTATACAGAGTTGTTTCGGCTTCAATACTTACATTAGGTCCCACAACAGAATTTTCAATTTTTACTCCACGACCAATATAGCATGGGGGTATTATTTTTGCATCGAGCAACTTCACATCTGAAGAAATAAGATTTTCTTCGTCTTTAACCAGCTCTAATATACTTGCGTTCGTTTTGACAAGGACATCTTTATTGCCACAATCCATCCAAGAATCAACTTCTCCTGGAATCATTAATAAACCATCTTTCTTCATTTTCTCAAGAGCGTCCGTGATTTGAAACTCCTTTCCTGATTTTATATTATTCTCTATCAAATATTGAAGTTTATTTTTCAGTTGTTCACCATCTTTAAAATAATAAATGCCAATAATTGCAAGATCACTGATAAACTTTATTGGCTTTTCGAAGAAATCCACGATTTTCCCCGAATCATCTAAATTCACAACACCAAATGCACTAGGGTCTTCAACTTTTTTAACCCAAATAACAGCATCTGCCGCTTCATCAAACTTAAATTTTGCCCGAAACAAGGTGTCTGCAAAGGCAACCGTCACAGGGCCTGTCAGGTATTCTTTTGCACAGAGAATAGCATGTGCTGTGCCAAGAGGTTTCTTCTGATAACAAATGACTCCTTTTGCCCCTACTCCATGAGCAACATTTAACAACATCTCTTCTGTTTCAGTATCTAAATCACCTATTATAAAGACAATTTTATCCAGTTTTTTTCCAATAGTTTTAAAAATATCTTCAACTAACCTCTGCACTATTGGTTTCCCAGCAATTGGCAGTAGGGGTTTTGCTGTTGATAATGTGTGCGGTCTTAGGCGAGAACCTCTTCCTGCCATTGGTATTATAATATTCATTTTCGATGGTTTACTATTTAAATATATTTAATCATAGTCTCATAATTATTCAACGCCTTCCACTATGACCAAAACCTTGGTCTGCCCGAGTCGTTTCATCAAGAAGATCCACTAGATTCCACTCAAAGCGATCATATTTATTAACGACCATCTGAGCTATTCTATCTCCAGAATTAATTAAAAAAGGTTCACGCCCATGATTTATAATAATCACACCAACATCTCCCCGGTAGTCTGCATCAATCGTTCCAGGAGAGTTTAGCACCGTAACTCCATATTTAAAAGCTAAACCAGAACGTGGCCTAATTTGAGCTTCATAGCCCCGCGGAAGAGATATCTGTATACCCGTTGGTATAAGGCAATGGTCCCCTGACTGAATTGTTATTTTATCACTCAAGTGAGCCCGCAAATCCATTCCAGCGCTATCATCTGTTGCAAATTCTGGCAGATCATTTTGAGAGCTATTAACTACGTTAATTTTCATATTTACAAATTAATTGGAGTTTCTATATAAAAGCTGACGTTCAGAGATGACAACAATTAGTATCATTGCCAAAGCAGCTGTCCCTGCATAAAAATAGTTAGTCATGTTTTCTGACGCTACCCAACCAAGAAAAATAGCCGAAAACAGATACAGGGCTATCCTAATAAAATCATATGGAACCTTGAAAAATACTTGACCTAATAATATCGATATTATTGTCATCACAAGATAGCTGGAGAGAGTAGTCCATGCCGCTCCTTCAATTCCCATCAAAGGAATTAAAATAAGATTACCAACTACCGTGACAACAAAACCCGCAAAAGTGATGTAAATCCCCATATGTGTTTTATCAGATAATTTATACCACATAGATATTTGGGTATTCATAGATAGAAAAACATTTGCTAATAATAATATGAATAATAGCGGAAGGGCATCCCAATACTTGGGATCAATAAAAAATTTAATTCCATCGAGGCCAGCGAGTACCGAAACCATGGCAATGCATAAGACTCCTGTAAATGTTCTAAGAACACTAGCAAGTTGTGTTTTTGTTTTCTTTGATTCTTTGAAAAAAAACGGCTCTGCCGCATATCGAAATGCCTGATTAAATAAAATTAAAAATATTGAAAGTTTATAAATAGCAGAATAAGTTCCAACTGCTTCCTTAGAGGAAGGTAGGGGCATGAGATATTCAATAAAAAATCTATCTGCCATTTCATTCGCCACGCCTGGAAGGCCTGCTAACAATAATGGAAGTCCAAATGCTATCATTGTTTTCCAAATTCTAAAATCAAATATTCTTTTTATTGCAAAGAATTCAGGGAGAAGAAGGGCTATCATAAAAAGACTAGCAATTAGATTAGCTATTAATACCCAGCCAACTTGCCAATCGGGTAGGTTAAACCCTAAGTTTGGAAAAATTAGAAAGATCGCATAACATGAAATAAAATTCACAGCTATTTGACTTATTTTTATCGAAACAAAGCGTTTTGCTCTCCTCTGAGCTCTTAAGCGCGCAAACGGTATTGCAGCGAGGACATCCATGGCAACAATCCAAGCCATCCATAAAACCAGATAAGGTCTATCTGAAAGATGCAAAAGTTTTGATATGGGCAGATATAAAAACGAAACAACAGTCAAAAAAATGATGGTACTAAAAATTAAAGACCACATTGCCGTGGAGAATACTCTCGTCTCATCATTACTCTTTTTTTGACTTACACGGAAATATGCTGTCTCAAAGCCATAAGTCAAAATGACCATTAAAAAGGCTATTGATACATAAAGAAGAGAGTTTACTCCATATTCGCTTTTTGTTAAAACAACGGTCAAAAGTGGGGTTAGGGCAAAATTCAGTAAACGAGCAATTATACTACTCAAACCATATAAAGCCGTATCATTTAAGAGACTTTTAATACTTGCCATAGTTCAAAGATACGCTCTCCACTTAAGGAAGCATATCATGTTAATTTAGCAATATCTTTAAAGTATGGACTCATACTTTATTCCTTTTCTTGACCCTCAACTCCTGATGGTGCGGTATAACGAAATTTCAAGGTTTCTTCATAGAACACCTATTCTAACATCCAAATCATTGGACTTCGAAAATAACGCCTCATTATTTTTCAAATGTGAGAATTTTCAAAAGTCTGGTGCTTTCAAGATGAGAGGTGTAAGCAACGCGATTTTCGAACTATTGCTTAAAAAAGAAAAACCTGAAGGCGTTGTTGCTCATTCCTCTGGAAATCATGGTCAAGCTCTTGCTTGGGCTGCTCAAAGTCATGATATACCGTGTAAGGTAGTAATGCCTTCCAACGCTTCTGAATTTAAGAAAAAAGCTGTTCTAGCTGCTGGCGCTGAGATTATCGAATGTTTTCCAACCATTTTAGCAAGAAAAGCTGCAGTCAAAAAAGTCTGTAAAAATTCTGCGTTTATTGAAATTCATCCGAGTAATCAACCTTCTGTTATTCTTGGTCAAGGTTCTGCAGCATGGGAACTCTTGGAGGATTGCCAACAACGTGATGTTTCTTTAGACTGGATAGGTGTTCCTATTGGCGGCGGCGGCTTAGCTGCTGGAACGGGGTTTGCTGTTTCAGTTTGGAATAATTTGCACGGAACTGCTACAAAAGTTTTTTGTGGAGAACCATCAGGAGCAGATGATGCTTTTAGAAGTTTAATCTCTGGAAAAATTGAATTTAACAAAAACCCTTATACCGTTGCAGATGGGCTTCGAACCGAATTAGGTGATATAAATTTTCCTATTATTAAAAAAACAATTAAAGAGATTTATTTGGTTTCTGACAAGGAAATACTAGAAGGACAGATTAAATTGGCTGAAAGATTAAAAATTGTTCTAGAAACTAATTGCTCTCCTCCTTTTTCAGCTATTTGTAAGAATTTAGAGAGATTCAATGGCAAAAAAGTTGGAATAATCATATCCGGAGGAAATGTAGATCTAAGATCTAGCGTTTGGGGGGAGTAGATAAGAAAATTGTATTTGTTTTAAATAGAAAACGTCGCATTTTCAGCGACGTTTTACAACCTTTGATAAATCTTTACTTACGTTCGGATTCATTACAAATATGAGAAAAAAATTTGACTTATTGTATTAAAAACCTTAACCCGATCATTTAATGATTTTTGATGTAAAAACAAACTCTATTTGGAGCCAATCCTCAAGAAAGAGTCATTCTGAAAATCCAAAAATTAAAAGATAAACCCATTGAGTTTTAAGATGCCTTATGCTAGACTTGAAATTAGGTACTTTTGTGCATTATGAGCTCTATCAATAAAAACCCTGATTCAAAAGCCCCCTTGCCTGTTGGCTCATACCCCATGACAAGACGTTTGGGTGATTTGCTTTTCTTATCCGGCGTAGGTCCAAGAAAACCCAAAAGTGGGACTGATAAAAATTCTGTTCCAGGATTAGTTTTTGATGCAAATGGAGAACTTACGGATTACGACTTTACGATACAAGTTCACAGTGTTTTTTCAAATGTAAAAACGATTCTAGAAGAGTCTAAATATAATTGGGAAAACTTAGTGGATATAACCGTGTATTTAACAAATATGAAACGGGACTTTGATGAATTCAATAAAATTTATTCAGATTATTTCAGCGATATGGACCCTAAGCCGTGTAGAACCACAGTGGAAGTTGGATCTCTGCCAACCCCTATAGCAATTGAACTAAAGTGTATAGCTTCCCTATGAACAGATTATTTCCTGAACGTGGACCTTTAAACCTACCGGAAAGCCAGCAAGCCATATTAAAGTATTGGGTGGAGAACAATGTATTTAAATCATCAATACGCGAAAGCTCCCCTGATTTTGTTTTTTATGAGGGTCCCCCCTCTGCAAATGGTCTCCCCGGAATCCATCATGTTATGGCTAGGGCCCTAAAAGATATTTTCTGTAGATATAAAACACAAAAAGGGTTTAGAGTAGAACGACGTGCAGGGTGGGATACTCACGGTTTGCCTGTGGAGCTAGGGGTTGAAAAAGCACTTGGAATAACCAAGGAAGACATCGGCATAAAACTAACTATCGAAGAGTATAATACGGCTTGTCGAGAGGCCGTAATGAAGTATACTGACATTTGGAATAATTTAACAGAAAAAATGGGCTATTGGGTTGATAGAGAAAACCCTTATGTCACTTATCACTCAAAGTATATGGAATCTGTTTGGTGGCTTCTTTCTGAGATTTACAAGAAAAATTTACTTTACAAAGGTTATACTATTCAACCTTATTCACCAAAGGCGGGCACTGGATTAAGCTCACATGAATTAAATCAACCGGGTTGCTATAAAGACGTCACAGATGTCAGCGCTACAGCTTTGTTCAAAATCGTGCCTTCAGATAAGAGTTTTTCACTTTTCAAAAATGCTGAAGTTTATTTTATGGCTTGGACGACAACACCTTGGACATTACCTTCAAATACGGCCTTAACAATTGGTAAAAAAATTCGGTACAGTAGGGTTTCCACTTTTAACCCTTACACTAATCAACCTCAAGAAGTCATAATAGCAAGTGTCTTAATTGATAAGTATTTTCGAAAGGAAGATGAAAATGTTTCAGAGCATCCCCATGGGAAAATATTACCCTGGAAAATAGTGTCTCAGCATTCAGGAAAAGAATTTGTTGGATTAAAGTACGAAGCCCTGCTTCCCTATACTCAACCATTCGAAAATTCCGATAATGCATATGTTGTTATTCCTGGTGATTTTGTAACGACTTCTGACGGAACAGGGATCGTTCATACAGCCCCAACATTTGGTGCAGATGATGCAAGAGTGGCTAAAGAATTCAATGTGCCTCCAATGCTGATTTTAGATTCTGATGGGTCTCCAGTTCCACTTGTTGATTTGCAAGGAAAATTTGTTGATTGCATGGGTGATTTATCAGGACAATATGTAAAAATTGAATACTATCCCGAAGACGCTCGACCCAAATTAAGTGTAGACGAACAAATTAGCATAAGATTAAAAAGAGAAGGAAAAGCCTTTAAAATTCAAAAATATTCTCATAGCTATCCTCATTGCTGGAGAACGGACAAGCCCATCTTGTACTACCCAATGGATAGTTGGTTTATTAGAACCACCTCAATAAAAAAGCGGTTACAAGACTTAAATAAAAAAATTCTTTGGAAACCTGAATCAACTGGCACTGGAAGATTCGGTAACTGGCTGGAAAACCTTAATGATTGGAATTTAAGTCGTAGTAGATATTGGGGGATTCCTTTACCTATATGGAGAACTGAAGACGGTCTTGAAGAAAAAATAATGGGATCAATTGAAATGCTTAAAAACGAGTTAGAGAAAAGTGTCGCTGCGGGAATCATGGACTCTAATCCGTTAAAAGAATTTATGCCTGGCAATTTTAGTGATGATAACTACTCAAAAGTAGACCTTCACAGACCTCATGTTGATGATTGGATTTTAACTTCCTCTGGCGGTAAGCCTATGTTTAGAGAATCTGACCTAATTGATGTTTGGTTTGATTCTGGCGCTATGCCGTATGCACAGGTGCACTATCCTTTTGAAAACAAGGATCTCATAGATTCCAGAAAATCTTTCCCAGCTGACTTTATAGCTGAAGGAGTTGATCAAACCCGTGGGTGGTTTTTCACGCTTCACGCAATTGCAGGTTTAGCTTTTGACTCGGTTGCTTACAAGGCTGTAATTTCAAATGGACTAGTTCTGGATAAAGGCGGTCAAAAAATGTCGAAACGCCTAGGAAATGCAGTTGATCCTTTTGTTGCTATTGATGAGTATGGAGCAGACGCTTTACGATGGTATATGATAACAAATGCTCAGCCCTGGGATAACTTAAAGTTTGATTTTGCTGGTGTAAAAGAAATTCAGCGCAAATTTTTTGGAACACTTCATAATGTTTATGGTTTCTTTTCTCTTTATGCCAATGTCGATCATTTTGATCTTCAGGCAGAACAAGTCCCCCACGATAAACTTTTAGAAATTGATCATTGGATTTTATCCAAGCTAAACAGCTTGATAAATGAATGTACAATACAAATGGATGATTTTGAACCGACTAAAGCCTTTCGTCCAATAAGTGATTTTGTACAAGATGAATTGAGCAACTGGTATGTCCGTCTATGTAGACGAAGATTTTGGAAAGGCGAAGTGGGTATTGATAAATTAGGAGCTTATCAAACGCTTCATACGTGCTTAAATACGGTGGCTAAAATGATTGCGCCTGTTGCTCCATTTTATGCAGATCAATTGTATCAAGACCTAAATAATAATGGCTCAGTTCATCGTTGCGATTTTCCCATTTCCGATAAATCAAAAATAAATAGAGACCTTGAAAGAAGAATGGCATTAGCCCAATTAATGAGTTCATTGGTTTTAAGTATAAGAAAAAAAGAAAAAATAAGGGTTAGGCAACCTATCTCTAAGATTGTCGTTCCCGTATTTAGCAAATCACAGGAAGATGATATTGTCGCAATTAAAACTTTAATTCTATCAGAAGTAAATGCAAAGGAAATTGAGTTGGTTAAAGAGGGCTCTGGATTCTTTGTAAAAAGAGGGAAACCTAATTTTAAAACTCTTGGAAAAAGAGCTGGCAAACTAATGAATGAAGTGGCTGAAAAAATCATTTCTTTGTCACCAGACGAATTAAAAAAACTGGAAAAAAGCAAGAAGTTAAATATTCATTTGACTAGTTCTACATTCACATTAAATGTCGAAGATGTTGAAATCAATACTGACGATATACCTGGTATGGTTGTCGCTTCGGAGCAGGGAATAACACTAGCCGTAGATCTAGTACTTACTGAATCTTTGATTCAAGAAGGTTTGGCTCGTGAAGCTGTAAACAGAATTCAAACAACACGTAAAGAATGTGGCTTTGAAATAACAGATAGAATTACTTTATGGGTCATTGGGAATGAAGAAATTGTTTCAGCCATTCAATCTCATTCTAAATATGTGGCAAGTGAGGTTTTGGCTATTTCAATAAACTACGTTTCTTCTCTCCCTAACGACATACTTATTGCTCCTGCTGATCTGGATGGTCATGCAGTAACTTTTGGTTTAAAAAAGTCATGATATTCGCGTATTTTAAGAATACCCGATATTTATAGCATAAAATCTTGAGCTTAATTGATTATATTCGACGTCTGAGAGTTTTTCAATACTATTATGGAACAGGATAAAATAAGATACAGCGATCACGAACTCGAAGAATTCCGAGATTTAATACAAAGTAAAATTGATAAGGCGGAGGAAGATTTACACATTCTTCGTGAGCAGTTTACGAATAACATGAACAATGGCACAGAAGACACTGCCCCTAGCTTTAAAAGTTTCGAGGAAGGCTCTGAAACTATGAGTAAAGAAGCAAATGCTCAATTGGCATCCCGTCAAGAGAAATTTTTGCGTGATTTACGGGCAGCATTAACAAGAATATCGAATAACACTTATGGAATTTGCAAAGTGACGGGTAAGCTCGTCGAAAAAGAGCGGCTTAAGCTTGTTCCTCACGCTACAATGAGCATGGAAGCCAAGTTAAAGCAGAGGTGATCAGGGCGTTGCGCCTCCCTTTTGCTGTTACGCTCTGTCTCGTTTTTCTTGATCAAGCACTTAAAATATGGATTAAATCTAACCTTTCCTTAGGAGAAAGCATTGAAATAACTTCTTGGTTTCAACTTCATTTTACAGAAAACCCAGGTATGGCTTTCGGTATGGAGTGGGGTGGTATTCCAGGGAAATATATGCTTAGCTCTTTCCGCGTTGTTGCAATTATTGGTATAGTATTGTATATGCTGCGTTTAGCTAAAGCTGGCGCTGGGAATTTTGTTTTGATTGCATTTTCCATTGTTCTCGCTGGCGCCTTTGGTAATGTTATAGATAGTCTTTTGTATGGTTTAATTTTTGATAAAGGATTGGTTTATAGTGAGGGGTATAAACAATGGGTCATGTATTCTGGTGTAGCAAATTGGAGCTCAAATGGGTATGCACCAATATTATTGGGAAATGTTGTCGACATGTTATATTTCCCGATTTGGAAAGGGGTTCTTCCTTCTTGGGTTCCGATCTGGGGAAATGACTATTTTATTTTCTTTAGACCAATTTTTAATATAGCTGATTCCTGTGTTACTATTGGTGTTATCCTATTATACTGGAGCTCTAGAAAAACTGAAAAATGGGGAACAATTTGAAAATTTAAGTCCGAAATAAAGTAACTAATGAAATATTTGATTTTAACTTTTTTTTCTGGAGTAAGTCTTCTTGTAGTCGCACAAGTCAAACCAATTTATTATTCAACTGAGGACGATAATACTCAATTGCTAAATGATATTCAATACCTAGCTTCTGATGACCTTTTAGGCCGGCTCCCGGGCACGGAAGGAGCAACCCTAGCCATAGAGTACATTGAAAATTCCTTTCAAAACTTGGGCTTAAAACCACTCTTCAGCAATAATAGTTTTTTACAAAGTTTTAATATCCCAAGGCCTTCAGAATTTCCTAAAAACCAGAATTATATTGTCATTGGGAATGATACTCTGAAACCAGAAAACGGGCTCATTCGTTCACCTTATTCTATTTCAAAAGAGTTTTCAGGATGGTCATTATCCTTGCATCCAAAAACCCAAGGCTCTCTAGTTCAAAATTTTACACAAAAATCAAAAACCACTTTAAAAGGAAAACTAGTAATAATTGAAATTTTCGATAAACGTCACAAGAAAAAAAATACTAGACTGTATTCTATGCTTCAAGATGAGATTCTTGAAGCACAAAATAGGGGCGCAGAAGAAGTGATTCTAATTGCAAAGCATAATAAAAAAGAAGTAAGCTTTTCTAAAAATATGTTCTCCAAACTAAAGAATAGTAATATTAATATTTCGATATGTTTCAATAGAAAATGGTCACGTAGACTTCTACGAAACAAAAAATCAATTCTTTCAATGACTAAGGTGTCTAAACGTCAAGCAGAAGGACAAAACATAGGGGGAGTTTTAGATTTTGGAGCAAAGACAACAGTACTAATAGGAGCTCATTATGACCATCTTGGAACTGGCCAATTTCACGGGAACACATCTAAAGAAATAGAAATATATAATGGCGCAGATGACAATGCCAGCGGGGTTGGTGTAATGCTAGAAGTTGTTCGTCAAGTTAAAACAGAAACCAGATTACAAGATAAAAATATAGTCTTCGTAGCTTTTTCAGGCGAAGAAGATGGATTAATCGGATCCAACTTTTTTGTTAAAAACTGCCCCTTCGATCCTAAAACTATTTCCTTTATGCTGAATATTGACATGGTAGGGCGCTTAAACAATAGCGATAGTTTAATTATTTATGGTACTTCAAGCTCTTCGGAATGGGATGAACTCATCAATGGTTTATCTAACGTGGAAATTAATATCAAAAATGTAGCTGATACTTTTCCTCGATCTGACCATGCTTCGTTCATTAAAGCTGGAATCCCTTCGGTAATGTTTCACACCGGGCTGCATAAAGACTATCACAAGCCAAGTGATGATTTTGATAAAATTGACCCTTTAGGGCTAGTCAAGATCACTGGGGTGATCCTTGAAATATTAGAAAGCTCTAGTAAGTTTAAACGTTTTATTAATTAACTCAAAACAGTGAGTAGAGACTCGTAATTCATGAGAAAAAACTCTTCAATAGCAATTCTTGGTAGTGGTTCTTGGGCTACGGCACTTGTTAAGCTTATCAGTCCAAACAGTGAGAGTCTCAGTTGGTGGGTTCGGGATGAAGCCTCAATTATACATATTCAACTGCATCAACATAATCCGAAATACCTTACTGATGCTGAACTTGATATAGAGAAAGTGCATATTGATAATGACATTTTAAAAATTTCCAAGAATGCCGATATATTAATTTTAGCCATTCCTTCAGCTTACTTAGCAGAAGCGATTATTCCAATTCGGAGCATTATTAAAGAAAAATTCATAGTCTCTGCAATTAAAGGAATTATTCCAGAAACGCACCAAACCGTTGGCGAGTACCTTCATTCAGAAATCGGAATGGACTATTCCAACTTTGGAGCAATATTAGGGCCGTGTCATGCTGAAGAAGTTGCTCTTGAGAAACTTTCTTATCTGACAATAGCATCAAAAAATAAAGGTCTCTCGAGATTAATATCTAAAAAGCTTAGTTCCTCTGCGATTCAGACAAATCGAACAGAAGATATACATGGTTCAGAGTACGCTTCTATATTAAAAAATATTTATGCCATAGCTGCGGGGGTGTCACAAAGCCTCGGTTATGGCGACAATTTTCAAGCAGTACTAGTATCTAATTCAATGCGAGAAATGAAGCGTTTTATTAAATCTGTTAGTCCTTTGAAAAGAGATATTTCAAAAACTGCTTATTCTGGAGATTTATTTGTAACCATGTATTCTCCTTTTAGCCGAAATCGAACCTTAGGTAGCTTAATAGGAAAAGGGTATACTGTTCGTTCGGCCATTTTAGAGATGAGTATGGTTGCTGAAGGGTATTTCGCAACGAAGCATATTCGTAACATAAAAAAAACGAAAGATGTTAAGATGCCGATTGCCTCAGCTGTCTATAAAATCCTTTATGAAAATCGGTCACCAAAAAAAGTCCTTAGCGAGTTGTCGGAAAAGCTCAGCTAACCAATTATGGATTTGTACTTTTACATTGATTAAATTAAACTAAAATGATTTTAAACATTTTTTTAGGAATGGTAGGTTGGCAACAAGCCGCGTTGGTTCTTGTCCTTGTCTTGTTATTATTTGGTGGTCGTAAAATTCCCGAGTTGATGAAAGGTCTGGGGGGTGGACTCAAAGAATTCAAGAAGGCAGTAAAGGATGAAGATGACGACAAAGATGACAACGACTCTCCTGCAAAGAAAGAGTGAAGAGGCTTAACTTAAATGAACTTCAGTCGGCAATTATTTCCGGCAAAACCTCTTGCGTCCAAGAGGTAGAGCTTTCCATTACCAAAGCAAATGAGAAGTCAGAACTTAATATATTCATTGAGATTTTTTTAGATTCTGCTATCTCCAAGGCTAAAGAAGTAGATGCTAAATTCGCAGCTGGGACCTCCGGAAGACTAGCCGGGATGATTATTGGAATAAAAGATAATTTGTGCTACAAGGGTCATAAAGTAAGTGCAAGCTCAAAAATGTTAAAAGATTTTGAGTCTCAGTTTAATTCTACTGTTGTTCAAAAGCTTTTAGATGCAGACGCAATAATTCTTGGCCGAACAGGTGGAGATGAGTTCGCAATGGGCTCGTCTAGTGAAACTTCTTTTTATGGCCCAGTGAAGAATCCTTTGAATCCATTAATGTCACCAGGGGGTTCATCTGGAGGTTCAGCGGCGGCGGTTTCATCTGGAATATGTCATGCGGCCATTGGTTCCGATACTGGAGGATCCATAAGGCAGCCAGCTGCCTTTTGTGGAATTTATGGGGTAAAGCCAAGCTACGGAAGAGTCTCTAGACACGGAGTAATTGCCTATGCATCATCATTTGACCAGGTTGGGCCGTTGGCGAATTCTATTGAAGATTTAGCTTTAATAACAGAAGTAATTTCTGGAGGCGATGATTTCGACACCACTTGCTCTAAAGTGGCCGTGCCAAAAATGTCCTATCGAGAAAAAGAGACTAAGCCCCTCAAGCTTGGTTATTACAAGAGCATGCTGGATTCCCCAGCACTTGACCCAGAGATTCGAGAAAAGTTTTTTGAAACTCTCTCCAGTTTAAGAACTGCTGGGCATAATATTAAAATTTTAGAATTTCCTTTTTTTGATGTTCTTATTCCCATTTATTACATTTTAACAACAGCAGAGGCGAGCTCAAATTTGGCGAGATACGATGGAATTCATGTGGGCCACCGAACCTCTTCTTTTAGTGATATAGAATCACTTTATAAAAACTCTAGAAGCGAAGGGTTTGGTGAAGAAGTTAAGCGCCGCATTATGCTAGGCACATTTGTCTTAAGCAGCGGGTATTATGATGCATTTTATGGAAAAGCTCAAAAAGCCAGGAGGGTTGTTAGGGATTCTACAATAAAAGATCTAAGCGGTCTTGACGGCATAATAGGACCAACAACGCCAAATACAGCTTTTCCCCTTGGCCAAGATTATGCTGACCCAACAGTTCTTTATTTAGAGGATATGTTTACTGTTCAAGCTCCTCTTTCTGGAATTCCTGCTATTTCTATTCCAATTGGGACTCATAGCAATGGAATGCCTTATGGAATGCAGGTGATGGGATCATCTTTTGACGAACAATCCATCTTTCAAATCGCGAAAATAATTGAATCACTTCCATAAATGGGTCGTGTCTTTTTTTCGTTGTCAATAATCTTTTCTTTATCTGTGAATGCTCAAGGGCAATTTTCAGAAATCACAGAAGTGCTTATAAATAAAATTGATTCTAGTCACCATCGTTTTCTTATAGATCAATGGGGAATTAATTATTTGACTCATGAACTTTCTCAGCCGGAAAAAGAAGAAGCGGAGATTAACAAGTTGGCAGACTCCACTATTTCATCGAGAATTAGGCTTTTAGACCAGAATACACCTTTAGACTTTCGATTCACTTCTGATGTTCGCAGTATCGTAAGATACTATTTGGGCAAAAAGTTTGATTTTGTTCGGACCCTTAAATCCCGATCAGAGTTCTATTTCCCTTTATTTGAAGCAGCACTGGACCGTCATGGACTCCCCATGGAATTAAAGTATATTCCAATAATAGAAAGCGGTCTTAATCCTAGAGCTAAAAGCCCGGCTGGAGCCACCGGTTTGTGGCAATTTATGCACGCAACAGGAAAAATGCAAGGGTTAGAGATCACATCTTATATTGACCAAAGGATGGATCCATACCTATCAACTGATGCCGCATGTCGTTATTTTAAGAGATTATATAAATTGTTTGGAAACTGGGAGCTGGCAATTGCAGCTTACAATGCCGGCCCTGGAAATATAACACGTGCAATTCGCAATTCGGGAGGGAAAACAAATTTTTGGGATCTTCGTCCGTATTTACCTAAAGAAACAAGCAATTACATTCCTTCATTTATTTCAGCAGTCTATGTATTAAACTATTCTGGAACTCATGGAGTAAAGCAAATGGATCCTTTGATTAATTTTTTTGAGATTGATACTATTCAAGCAGAAAAAGGAATTGATTTATTAGATATCGCCTATTTACTTTCCATAGACTCATCTTTAATTAAAAATTTAAATCCTCAGTATAAATATCATTATGTGCCGCCGCCTAAAAATAAAATTCCTTATAAATTTCTTGTTCCAAAAGTTGCAATGCATAAATTTTCTTCATTTTCAGACTCACTTTACTCTATGACTTCTCTTAGGTTAAAAAAATCGCCACTCCCAACACCGGGGAAATCGGCTTCAGGAAAACTTCATATTGTTAAAAGTGGGGATACCCTTAGTCAAATTGCAGAAAAGTATAGTTTGAAACTTATAGATATAAAAAGGTGGAACCGGCTTAAAAGCACAAAAATTCGTATTGGTCAAAAATTGAGAATATGAGGATCTTAAACATAGTTAAAAAGAATCTATTCTGTTTTCTAATATTTCTTTTTTTGGGGTGTTCCGACAAATCACCTTCATCGGAAAGTAATTTGTCGAAATACAGCATACCATCGTCAAATGGAACGCACAACGAATTGACTATATTCTGTGATAACAATATTTGGAACTACTGCGGGGTGACACTTGTGCAGAAGCTTGCTGAACCAGTTTCTGGGCTACCTCAAAATGAGCCAAGATTTGACCTATCAAGACTACCTCAAAAAAGTGTTTCGCAAATTACAAAAAGATCAAAAAGCATATTGTCACTGCGAGTTATTCAGGATTCAAGTGCAATAATTGTGAAAAACAATCTTTGGGCCGAACCTCAATTAGTTATTCAAATTATTGCTCCATCACTATCAGCGCTCAATAAGATGATTCTTAAACAAGTAGATGACATTATAGGTAGACTCGAAGAGCATGATATCTCCATATTATTTAACCGTATGAAAAAAAAAGCTGCGGTTAGCCTGCCATTAGGGCTTAAAGACCTTGGCATTAAAAGCATGCTCCTTGCAAAAAATTATAAGATGACCTTAGATAATTCAGATTTAAAGATATTCAGAGCTGATACAAGAAATAGCATTCAATACCTAATGGCATGGTATTCAACTTACTCTGATGAGTCAGATATAATTGTTGAACAAAATGATTTGATGAAAAAATATTTTGAAGGTGCTCAAGACAAAAGCTTCTTAACAATTGAGCCCAATATTCCAATTGACGTTAAGTATGGCAATGTTAACAGTAATTCTGTGATCGAACATCATGGGCTTTTTCGAACTGAGGGAGGTTTTGGCGGAGGCCCCTTTATTACATATTCATATCTTGACAAAGATAAAAAAAACAAAATATCTCTATCAGTTCTAGTCTATGCACCGGGCTCAAAAAAAAGAAAAATACTACTAGAACTTGAGTCTATGCTCCGTTCTGTTAAAACACATTAAGCCAAGGTGGCTAAGGGGCTATTTCTTTCTTTCAAGAGAGAGACCTTAGTATTTCTAGGGAATTGAGAGTCCCTAATGTAGGGTAGTGCCAACGGAGCCCTATGATTAAACCATCGGTTATCTCCACACGATTTTTTTTAGAAGTTTTAATCGTCTTGCCGCAAATCCAGTTAGCCAGAGCTCTTGATGTTTCTTTTGATAAAAAATCATCGTGTAGTGGTACATTATGAACAAAGTTCCCCTCACGCAAGTCTAAAACAGAACCTTCATTATAAAGCGTCCCATCAATAGTAAATCCTAAATAGCGCCAAATCATTAAAAGTATCTCGTTTATTGACATTCCTAAATTAGCCCCTGCGTTGTCCCATCGATTCAGCATCTTTATAAAATCATCAAAAAACTGAGGACTAGAATCTCCATCCTGTAAGGTTTTATGCAAGACTTCTGCTGAAAATAAACATAGCGATTGCCTGACGTGGTCCGTTGCTAATCTCTCCCATATTTGGGCAGTTTCAATTTCTATTATTTTTTCAAGGTGGCCTCTGTTTTTATGACTTACTGTTGCGTTTAAAGCAGTCATGGGAAGAAGCATTGCTGGTCTGATTCCGTTTTTATTTCCCCTTATTGAGTGTATCATGTATGCCTGTGGGCCATATTTTCTTGTCCACATCCTTAGGACATATCCTTTTTCGCCTACTGCAATTTTTCCAAGAACAATGGCTAGTGTTGTGTCTTTCATTTAACTAAAAGCCTCGAACAATAACTCCTTGAGCAACTCCTGTTTGAGCACCCATGGGGTCTGTAATCCAAAATAAATAAATCCCGCTTGGAGCTCTTTTGCCATTTAATCCGTTTGTATCCCATGAAAACTGACCTCCTGTTGCTAATCCTTCAAAAATTAATCTTCCGGAGACATCTGTAACCTTAACATATGAATTTTCAACAAGACCTTTTATCGACATCAGACCAAAATCAGTCGGTTTATAAGGGTTTGGAAATACAGAAACGCTTGCGAGATCATTAAAAACATTAATAGCACTTCCCCGATACGATAATAGCCCTTTACTTGTACCAATAAAAACTTCTCCTGTAGAGGGATCAACTGAAATCGCATTTATTCTATTTGATAACAATGGTGAATTACTTTCAGTATAATGAGCTAGGGTCGTAAGCCCATCAGAAGAAAGAAGAAATAGTCCACCTTCAGATGTCCCTATCCATTTTCGATTAGCCCCATCTATCGCCATCGAAAGAATATTTTCGCCACTAAGAATTTTTTGAACAATACCATTTTCATTAATAAGAAGAGCCTGAGCGTCAATATTCATGCTATTCATTGAATTAAACGGAGAAAAGCAAACAACTAGCCCGTCGCTTGTTCCTAGCCAAAGCTCACCATCTTTATCAAATAGATAAGAATTTACCGAGCCACTTGGTAAATTACCGCTGTTTATACCCGCTGTTAATCTTCTTAATTGTGTTGTATTTCCATTAACCTTTACTGCCATCAGTCCGTTTTTACGACTTTGGATCCAAAACACACCATCTGGATCCTGGATAATTCCCTTAACGCTAAGCCCATTAAAGGCTCCAAGACCGTACCCTTCCCATTGTTTTGTCAGTGGATCATATCTATGAAGAGGAAGGTTAGATAGTGCGTTAGTTACCCAAAGAGCTCCGTCTTGTCCCCAGCACAGCCCGCCTGTTCTAACATCATTTATTGAACTTCCAGATGCGCCTTGAAGCGAAGAGTTCGTATTGTTCCAAGTGGTTTCAAGAACTCCATCTTTAAACTCTAAAACCCCATTTCCCCAGCTAGAAACAAACCAATGACTGCTGTCGGCTGGGTCCACTTCTTTTGATAATATATCTTTTGCCCCATTAAACTTATCACTGCTAAATACAGACCAATTTTCTTGACTAAAAACAAACATGCCCTCATTACAATATGAGGCAGTCCATGTCGGATCAATAGCTCCACTAAATACATTAATTCCTTGAATCGTATATCTTACGTCGAAAACAGAAGAGGAAGGAGGGCCTGACATTCCTCTATGCTGCACATAATTTACATTATCTATAAATGATATCCCTCTTCCAGCATTTGCTATCCATATTGTTCCATCATTTCCAGTTTTAACATCACGTGGATTAAAGTTATTGTTATTGCCAAGCCCTGAGCTATAATCTTGCTTCTGTATTCCTATCGTGTCGATGAAAATAATATCATAATCTCTAATAATAGCATATCCATTGTCTCTTTTTGATAAACATTGTATTGGATTCTGGTCAGAATTATTCAATTGAACCTGTGACCATTTTAACCCTTTTTTTAACCAAGGAACTCCACTTCCAGGTTTTCCAATAAGTCGATCAGAGCCGAAAACTGATACGTGACTAACTGCTGTATCTGCCCACCTTTGACTCTGTTTCCAAGATGATAATAAAAACAAAGGGTCATCTAAAGACGCAGACCAAAGGCCAGTTTCTGCCGCGACATACAAACTATCTGAATCTGTCTCTAAACTGTATGCTTTTGTAGTGCTTTCGTCCTCTTTTAACAAATATGTTCCCTTAATAACACCAAATGATAAATCCAACTCTACAACACCGAAATCAGTTGCTGCAAATGCGCGATTTTCCCCATCAAAAGAAATAGAATTAATTTTAGATTTACCGGGGTATTTTCCACTTTGAGGAATGTCTGGTATTCTCCTAATCTCTTTTTCAGTCAACAATTCAAGAAGCCCGTCTTCATAGCCTAACAGAGCCTTATAGCCGTTCGGAGAAGATTCCATTTCCGTTATTCCAACTCCATTTAAGCCATCAACCTTTGTGAAGTCTGAAATGGTGTTATTAATTCTGTCATATCGAAGCAAACCATATTTGCTTGCGCCAATTATTTCATCTTTTAAAATTGCGATTGAGTGCGTGCCATTCATAGGAAGATGAGACCGCCATTGACCTACGGGGATCCCCTGCGCACAGAGGATCTCTCCTAAAAACCATAGGGCTCCTGCCCATATAAAGTTCAACTTCACGAGACAAAGATGCACTATCTTCGTTTTATGGCCCGCAATAGATCAAATTTAAGAAGTGTCTAAAGTTAAAAAAGGATCCATCCTATTAATCCTTCTGCTGGTTATTTCTTGTGGCGAAAAGCCTGTTGCTCATGAATTACGCCGTAATGTTAATGACTTGTGGTGGCAGGATAGTGTTTTAAGCGTAGATGTCTCCATTACTGATACTTCATTCTTGTATCGAGTTTCGTTTCGAATATGTCATACTGTGGATTATCCTTATAGCAATTTATATCTATTTCGCAATGTCCTTTCTGAAAAACGAACGGAATATCAAGATACAATTGAAGTCATGCTTAATACTCCAGAAGGTAATTGGATTGGAAATGGCGTCGGTAGTCTTAAAACTATTGATATTCCTTATCATAAAAACGGCGTCAAGTTCCCGCGGCCTGGCAACTATAGGTTTAGATTCTATCATGGAATGAGAGATGAACCGCTAGTAGGGATTAGAGACCTCGTTTTAACCATTTCCAAAGAGGCAAAAAACCAATAAACAAAAGTGGCAAAGAATAAAATTGATACTGACTTCAGAAAATATGTTAAACTATTTTGGGTTTTCACATTCTCTTTGCCTTTTGTGTTTTTCATCATTCTTTTTTTAGTAAGAACCGGTGTTTTCGGAGACCTCCCCTCTACAGAAGAAATCGTTAACCCTAAATCATATTTAGCCACTGAAATTCTTTCAACAGACGGCCAGCAGCTTGGTACTTTCTTTAAAGAAAATCGTATTCATGTTGAGTATTCGGATCTTCCCACCCATTTAATACAAGCACTTATCGCTACTGAAGACGAGCGATTTCTAGAACATGCCGGCATCGACTTCAGGAGCCTTGGAAGAGCTTTATCCACTTTGGGCTCCAACGGCGGAGGATCTACAATAACGCAGCAATTAGCAAAATTAATGTTTACTCAAGATCCAGCTAGAGGATTTATGGTTCGGGTCGTTCAAAAGCTCAAGGAGTGGGTTATTGCTGTACAGATTGAACGCCGTTACACCAAGCAAGAAATCATCACTATGTATCTGAATAAGTTCGACTTTCTATATCAGGCTGTTGGAATTCATAGTGCGAGTAGTGTTTATTTTGGAAAACTTCCTGCTGATTTAAATATTGAAGAAGCCGCAATGCTCATAGGGATGTGTAAAAACCCATCTTATTACAACCCCGCGAGAGAAAAAAGATTTGAACTTTCTCTAAGTCGTCGTAATACCGTTTTAAACCAAATGGAACGAAACGAATATTTTTCCAAAGCCTCTTCGGATTCCTTAAAGGCGCTACCTCTGCTGCTAAACTTTAATCCTCAAGGACATGACAAAGGTTTAGCTCCCCATTTAAGGGAAAATATTCGGGCATATATGAAAAATTGGATAATAAAAAATCCACAAGTAACCGGAGAAAATTATAATTTATATACCGACGGGCTAAAGATTTATACTTCCATAGATAGTCGAATTCAACTTTCCGCAGAGAAAGCAGTTAAGAAACATATGAAAAATTTACAACGTGTATTTTTTAAGCAAATTAAAAATCGGAAAGCTGGCCCTTTTTATTTCCCTGAAGATAGATCCTACCCTGAAGGGCAAAAAATATTATACCGTGCAATGCGTCAAACTCAGCGATACAAGAACTTGAAAAGATCGCAAATTTCCGAAAAAGAAATTTTAAAAGTGTTTATGTCGCCTATTAAAATGAATATTTTTTCGCACGAAGGGGATGTAGACACCTTATTAAGCCCGCTTGATTCTATTCAATACTATAAAAGCATATATCAAACTGGGTTAATAAGCATAGAGCCTCAAACAGGGTTTATTAAAGCTTGGGTTGGTGGTGTTGATTTTAAACATTTTAAGTATGATGCAGTGAAACAGGGGCGAAGACAGGTTGGGTCAACCTTCAAACCCTTTGTCTATGCGGCAGCAATTGCTGACAAAAAGTATTCACCGTGTATGGAAGTCCCGAATATTCAAACATGCATTGATTCTGGTCAATTTGGACTTCAAAAAGCTTGGTGTCCAAAAAATTCTGGCGATAAATATGGCGGAGTACTAACTCTTAAACAAGCAATTGCTGGATCTGTTAACACGGTAACTACTTTTTTAATGAAACAAATTGGACCGGGGCCCGTCTCAAAAATGGCAAAAGCTCTTGGTATAACCTCTAGAATCCCTGTGGTCCCTTCGATAGCTCTTGGAACGGTTGACTTGTCTATCTATGAATTGGTTGGAGCATATACTGCTTTTGGCAACCATGGGCTCTACACTGAGCCCATAGTGGTTGTTCGCATCGAAGATAAAAACGGCGTTATCCTCGAAGATTTTATACCGAAAACAAGGGAGGTTTTTTCGCCAGAGGTGGCATTCACAATGGTTAATTTATTACAAGGAGTAACTCAAAGTGGAACCGGAATTCGATTGCGCCACTCTGGTGGTTCTTATCGAGAAAATGTTGTAACTGACTATCCGTATAACTTTACAAATCCCATCGCGGGAAAAACAGGCACAACACAAAACAACTCTGATGGGTGGTTTATAGGAATGGTTCCAAATTTAGTTACTGGTGTTTGGACTGGGTGTCAAGATCGCTCCGCACATTTTGGAACAACAGAATTTGGGCAAGGAGCAACAACCGCACTTCCAATTTGGGCTATTTACATGAAAGATCTTTACGCCCAACCTGAAGTTGGAATAAGACAAGATGATTTTGATCACCCAAATGGACCTGTCACTATTCCACTGGACTGCGATTCTTATTTGGCACAAGGGAAAGAAATGAATGAACGGCGATCTGAATATAATTAAGATCAATAGGTATGATAAGAAAAGTAATTACTAATGTAGAAGATGCGTTAGATGGTCTTGAAGATGATATGACCATAATGTTTGGTGGATTCGGGCTCTCTGGAATCCCAGAAAACGCAATTGCAGCAATTAGAAAAAGGGGTACAAAGAATTTAACTTGTATTTCAAATAATGCTGGAATAGATGGATTTGGGCTAGGAATACTTTTAGAAAATCATCAAATAAAAAAAATGATTAGTTCCTACGTTGGAGAAAATGATGAATTTGAACGTCAAATGCTTTCTGGTGAGTTGGAGGTTGAGCTTATTCCCCAAGGAACGCTAGCTGAGCGATGCAGAGCTTCTGGTTCTGGGATTCCAGCCTTTTTTACCCCGGCCGGATATGGTACTGAGGTCGCCGAAGGTAAAGAAGTAAGGGTTTTCGATGGGAAACCTCATATTCTTGAGCATGCTTTTGAAGCTTCTTTTGCTTTTGTAAAAGCCTGGAAAGGAGACGAAACCGGAAACCTTATTTTTAAAGGAACCGCTAGAAATTTTAATCCAGTCATGGCAATGGCAGGAAAAATAACGGTTGCAGAGGTGGAGGAGCTTCTTCCGGCAGGCAGCCTTGACCCAAATTCCATTCATATTCCTGGAGTCTTTGTCCACAGGATATTTAAAGGCGAAATGTTTGAAAAGAGAATCGAACAAAGAACAGTAATCAAGCGGAATTAATCGAAATAAATAATGGCACTAGACAAAAACGGAATTGCAAAAAGAATTGCTCAAGAGCTTCAAGACGGGTGGTATATCAATCTTGGAATTGGAATACCCACACTTGTTGCAAACTATGTTAAAGAGGGAATTAAAATTGAATTTCAATCTGAAAACGGAATACTTGGAATGGGGCCATTCCCCCTTGAGGGAGAAGAAGATGCTGACTTAATTAATGCTGGTAAACAAACAATTACATCGTTACCTGGAGCTTCTTTTTTTGATAGCTCAATGAGTTTTGCTATGATTCGTTCAAAAAAAATACAACTCACTGTGCTCGGAGCTATGGAGGTTTCAGATAATGGTGACATTGCCAATTGGAAAATTCCAGGCAAAATGGTTAAAGGAATGGGCGGGGCTATGGACCTTGTTGCTAGCGCAGATAATATAATTGTTGCAATGCAGCACACCAACAGAAAAGGAGCCTCAAAACTCCTTAAAAAGTGCACGCTGCCCATCACAGGGTTGGGGTGTGTAAAAAAAATTGTCACGGATCTTGCCGTGTTAGATATTCACCCAGAATTCGGATTCATACTAAAAGAAAGAGCTCCTGGGGTTTCAGTCGATGAGATTGTTGCAAAAACAGATGGTAAATTAATGGTTCCTGAAAACGTTCCTGAAATGTCACTTTAATTAGGTTTTTTATATTGTCGTTAATTCCACTACTGAATCACTCATGTAATTTACCACCCGTTCATCGTGGCTAATAAAGATGTAACTAAAGCTAAACTGTTCTTTCAATTCGTTAAGTAAATTCAATACTTGAGCCTGAACGCTTAAATCTAAAGCGGAAACACTTTCATCACAAATTAAGATTTTCGGCTGCAGAACAAGTGCTCGAGCTATTCCGATTCTTTGACGCTGACCACCACTAAATTCATGTGGGAATTTCTTTAATACGCTTGAGTCTAGTCCCACGGAATGTAGTAACTCCTCTACTTTTTTATTGCGAACATCTCGTCCTTGGTAAAGGCCGTGTACCTCCATTGGCTCTAGTAGGGCTTCTCCTATTGTCATTCTAGGGCTAAGGCTAGAAAATGGATCTTGGAAGATATATTGTATCTCTTTTGCCAGTTTCTTTCTTCCCAATAAAGTCATATTATCAATTCTTTCTCCTCTATACTTTATTTCCCCACCCTGTATTGATTGTAATCCGATAATACACTTTGCAAGCGTTGATTTACCGCTTCCAGACGCTCCTATTAATCCTAGCGTTTCACCCTCTCTTAATTCTAAAGAAACATTACTCAGTATGCTTTTATTCGAAAAATATTTTGACAAATTTTTAACTTCTAAAATAATAGAACCTAATCTAGAAGGTGTAGGGTCTTCCAACTTAGGAAGAGTGTTATTTATAAAATCAGAAACCGTGGGCAATCTTCGGGGTTTGCCGACTTCTGGTGGCCGGGCAGCTAGTAGTCCCTTTGTGTAGGGATCTTCAGGAAAGTTTAATACTTTATTTGATTCCCCATACTCAATTTCTCTGCCACGATGTAGCACTAAAATATGATCAGAAATTTGAGAAACAGCTTTTATGTCGTGACTTATAAATATCATAGACATAGAGTTCTCCCTTTGCAGATCGCGAAGCAGTTTTAGAATCTCTAAAGCGACTTTATCATCAAGTGCCGTCGTAGGCTCGTCCGCAATAATTAATTGAGGCTTCATAATCATGGCCATGGCAATCATTACGCGCTGACGCTGACCCCCACTAAGCTGGTGGGGGTATTTAAAGAACGAGGCGTTTGGCTCTTCAATTTTTACTTTCTCTATCCAATCTCTGGCGTCCTCTCTTGCCTGTCTTTTTGATTTTTTTAACACAGAAATAGCAGCCTCAGCAATCTGATCACCAATTATCATAGTTGGATTAAGTGCAGACATGGGTTCTTGAAAAATCATGGCCTTGCTCAAAGGTCTTATTTCATCCATTTTTTCTGGATTCTTTATCTTTAAACTCTTTGGCAGTAAGTCCATTATGGCGAGTGCGATAATAGACTTTCCTGATCCAGATTCGCCAACAAGCGCCAAGCATTTTCCTGCCTCAATATTAAATGAAACATCATGCAGAAGGGTTCCCGAGAGACTTTCAATAGAAAGCTCATTTAGTTCAAGCAAAAATGTTTTATTGTGCATTATAAATCCAAATCGCCGTTATTGACTGGCAGCGCATCGGATTCTATCAGTTTTTCTTCGGGCATTTCCACAGTAGTGTCATTAATTACCTCCGAATTCTTTTCGACTGAATTATTTTTATCCCAACTAAAAAAGGGCAACTTTGAATACTCTTGAACTGTTAATATAAATGGAGATTGTTTTCCATTATTTATCGGAAGATCACCGTCTTGGTGACCTGTTCTTACAATTACACGATTTAGGTCGGGAAGAATTATTATCCATTGTCCTAAGTGACCATGAAAGGCTATATAGCTGCGGGGAGGGTCCATCGGTTCACCATCTGATGTCTGGGCCTCTCCCAGCCAAAAGGACAACCCATAATACTGCTCTGATCCCGGTGTTGTCGCTCCGCGTAGAAAATCAGCATCCACTAATCTATTGCCTTCCCATTGTCCATTCTGGAGAATCAACTTACCCAACCTTCCATAGTCCCTCGCCGTTGCATTGTAGCAGCAATAGGTCAAGGCGTTTCCGCTGTCGTCTAAATGCCAAAACGCATCAGAGACAGCCCCCAAGGGTGTCCATAGCTTTTCAGAGGCATATTCATAAATCTTTCTCCCCGTTGCGGCTTCTAGATAAAATCCGAGTAAAGCTGTTGATGCAGATTGGTATTCGAACTTGACGCCGACATCCGCACCGATTGAACGTGAAATAATAGTTTTATACAAATCGGTACCGTAATACGCTTTTGCTGAAACGCCTAAAGGATTATAATAATTTTCATCCCAATCAATATTAGCGGTCATCCCTGCCAAATTAGCTAATGTCAATAGTTCCCTTCCAGGGCCATTGAGTTCTGGAATAAGATTTATAACCGGCTCATCCCATCCCTTAATTTCCCCGTCCTGAATTGCTATCTGAACTAGAATTGCAACGATAGACTTGGACATAGAAAAAGAATTTGTCTTTGATTCTTGACTAACCTTATTATTATATTGTTCGTGACGTAGCGTGTCGTTATCAAAAATTAAAAACGCTCCTGTTTCAATGGTTGAGAGTACTTGAGACAACTCTAGTGATGGGGTAAATCTTGAATCTATTTTTACAGGCCAAGGAGTGGGGTTCTGGGCGGAAATTTTTCCTTTTTTGAAACTGGTTCCATCAAAAATATTTGCTGTCGTATTGCCCTGAAGATAAGTGGCATATATTCCTTTAAATATATAGCTGTACCATGATGTATTCACTAAAAATAAAAGAATTGCGAGAGTGATAAATGTCTTTATGATTCGCTTCATTTTTTTAAGTTAAGGCTTTGATTTGTGATTTCAGTTTTTAATCTTTAAATCCTCTTTTTCTGCTTGCAAGAATATTCCAAAACGTTCTTCAAAATGAAATTTGACTTTTTCTTTTATTTCCAACATATTTATTTCTTTTCCTAGTTCAATATTTAAGCTAGTTACTGCTTTGTCTGAAATACCACAAGGAATGATATGCTGAAAATACTTCAAGTCTGTATTTACATTAAAAGCCCATCCGTGCATAGTCACCCAGCGACTAGCCCTAACGCCCATAGCGCATATTTTTCTTGCAAAGGGAGTCCCTGAATCAATCCAGACACCGGTTTCGCCAGCACTTCGACCACCATCCAGACCATAGTCAGCCAAGGTGTCTATGATAACATCTTCTAAAGTTCGCAGATATCGATGTATATCGGTAAAAAAGTGATCAAGATTTAGAATAGGGTATCCAACAAGCTGACCCGGGCCGTGGTAAGTAATATCACCTCCGCGGTTAATCTTAAAAAACTCAATACCTAGTTTGTTCAATTCTTCTTTATTTGCTAATAAGTTGGCCATGTCACCACTTTTTCCAAGAGTATAAACAGGATTGTGCTCAGCAAATAAAAGATGGTCTACTGTTTTGATTTTCTCTTCATCTGACCTGTTCCGATTTTCGGATTTCTGGCTGATAATTTCAGAAAAAACAGTCTCTTGAATATCCCAAGCCTCTTTGTATTGTATTCGTCCTAGATCCCTAAACGTAACGGATTTTATATTTTTTAACAACTTATCGTCTCTTTGATTGTATCCATCGTTTCAATAGATTAAATTTTATCGACAACGCTTCTTGCGCTATTCAAACAAAAATACGAAATTGGGGCCTCTATGAGTTTTTCAAAAATTGTCGATTTCTCTAACCTTACCCTGTTAGAATTGTATGAAATATTGGCGCTACGAGCGGAAGTATTTGTAGTAGAGCAGAATTGCCCATATCAAGATCTTGACGGCAAAGACCAGGGAAGCCTTCATGCTCTAATAACAAAAGACGGAAAACTCTGGGCGTATTCTAGGATAATCCCTCCAGGCATTGCCTTTCCTGAGGTCAGCATTGGACGCGTACTAACGTCATTTAACGCCAGAGGAAAAGGTGTTGGAAAAAACCTGATGGAAATATCTATAAAAGAGTGTTTGCTTCGTTGGCCAAATTATGATGTTTTAATAATGGCCCAATCTTATCTAGTTAAGTTTTACAGCAACTTTAACTTTGTAGTCGAAAAAGATGAGTTTTTAGAGGACGGTATACCGCATAGGTGGATGCGGCTCAAGCATGCATCCAAAAATCAATAATCAATTAAGAGGCGAAGCGCATCACTAACTTTTTTCGCATTAGGTAAAAGGGTGGCTTCTAAAATTTTATTTAGAGGTATTGCAGGTGTTTCCTCAGAGCCCAAAACCATTACTGGAGCGTCTAATTTTCGAAAACATTGATTCTGAATTTCACCAGAAATAGCGAGTGAAAATGTATTTGTTCTTGACTCTTCAGTAACAATTAAAGCTCTTCCGTGCTTTGAAACCGAAGCCATAACAAGCTCTTCGTCCCATGGTTGTAGTGATCTCAAATCAATAATTTCAATTCGGCCAGGAAAATCTTTTTCAGCCTCTAACGACCAATATACGCCCATTCCGTATGTGATAATACAAACTGAATCTTCTGAGCTAGGATTAGAATGGAGAACCGTTCGGCCCTTACCAAAAGGTATGACATAGTCTTCAGAGGGTTCTATGGTCTTTGCTCCCTGTGTTCCAGGTATTTTAGACCAGTAAAGGCCTTTGTGTTCTAGCATAACCACTGGGTTTGGGTCAGCGTATGCTGATTTCATTAAGCCCTTGAGGTCAGCTCCAGTAGATGGGTACGCAACCTTAATTCCTTTAATGTTGGTTAAAACAGACTCCACGCTAGAAGAATGGTAAGGCCCTCCGCTTCCATATGCGCCGGTTGGCACTCTTATGATCGCGCTTGCCGGCCACTTTCCATTTGATAGATAATATGATCTTGAGAGCTCTGTGAATAGCTGATTTAATCCAGGCCAGATATAATCAGCAAACTGAACTTCTACAATTGGTTTAAGGCCTACTGCTGACATTCCAACCGTACTTCCAATAATAAAAGCCTCCTGAATCGGCGTGTTAAAAACTCGATGATCTCCAAACTGCTGGGCTAAAGTCGCGGCTTCCCTAAAAACGCCTCCTAGGCGCGCACCTACATCTTGTCCGTATAAAAGGGCTTCAGGGTTTTTATCTAGTATCTCCCGTATGGCAAAAAGAGCGCTATCGACCATTACGGTTGGCTCTCGGTTTTTTGGTTCTCTTGTTCCTGACTCAGATTTTATTGGTGTAGGCGCAAATCGATGCTCAAACAAATCTTCAGGCTTTGGATCCTTTGCCAACAAAGCTTTCTCAAAATCTTTCTTTATTGTTTTTTCCGCCTTTCTCTCAATTTCTAAAACTTCTTTTTTAGAGACCCCCTGGTCCATTAAAAAGCCTCTCAATTTTGGCAAAGGGTCGCGCTTCTTATGGTCCTCTATGTCATCCCTATACCACTCCATTCGGACCCCAGAAGTATGATGATTTAATAAAGGCACTTTTGCATGAATTAAATATGGCTCTCGGGTTTTTCTCATTTTGATCAAAACCTCGCGAACCGCATGAAAGCATGAAGAAAAATCACTGCCATCAAGCTGTACCACATTAATCCCAGGAAACCCTTTTGCATAATCTGCTGCATTTCCAGATCGCACTTCGTCTGCGCTTGCTGATATGTCCCAGCCATTATCTTGGACCACAACCAGCAAAGGATATTGTTTCAACGCTGCCATTTGTAGCGCCTCAGAAACTTCTCCTTCTGTCATCGCCGCATCGCCAATGGAGCATAGACATATGGGCTTTGAGCCTTCCCAATCGTCAACCAATCCAATTTTCTCCCTGTATTGAATTCCCATTGCTGCCCCCGATGCTGGTATCGCCTGCATTCCTGTCGCTGAAGACTGATGAGGAATCTTTGGCTTATCGGAATCTTTCAAGCTAGGGTGACTGTAGTATGTTCGCCCTCCAGAAAAAGGGTCGTCCCGTTTAGCCAATAACTGTAGCATTAGATCGTACGGGCGCATACCAATTCCTAGAAGCATTGCGTCATCTCGGTAATACGGATAGAGAAAGTCAGTAGATTCTAGTTGCATGGAACAGGCGAGCTGTATGGCCTCATGCCCCCTTGATGTTGCATGAACGTACGTCTGAGTTAACTCTTTGTTTTCCTCAAAACAATATGTCATCTCCGCAGCCGTGCACATAAGCTCATAAGCTCGCAGAAGGGTTTTGTTTATCGGTTTACTCATCGCTTTAATTGGGGGATTGACTTTTTCTTTCTAAAATTGTATTTATCGCCTTTTTACTTTCATCTGTTAAAACTAAACGTCCGCTTATCAACGCACGATCTTTCAATAAAACATCCCAATCTTCAAACCCTTCCCATAGGGTCTTTTTTAATGCCCTTTGAGCATGCGAGCTTTGAGATGTTAATGATTTTAATAGCTCATATAACCCTTGGTCCATTGCTTCTATTGTCGAGTATACCTGAGCATATAAACCTTTAGCGGCAGCCCACTCTGCCGTCCTAAACTGTGTTGCGTCAATAGCCAATTGACTCATGGCGCTCCTTCCAATCTTTCTTTCAACCGCTGGCCCGACAACAAATGGGCCTATGCCTACGGCAAGCTCGCTGAGTTTAATGCCTGAATACTCCGTTGCGATGCAATAATCTACCGCGGAAGCCAAGCCCACACCTCCGCCAACAGCCTTTCCTTGAACTCTTCCAATAATTAATTTTGGAGACTTTCTCATGGCGTTGATAACGTTTGCAAAACCACTGAAAAAGAGCAACCCCTGTTCTTCATTTGAAATTGAAGCAAGTTCATCGAAGCTTGCTCCTCCGCAAAAAACTCTATCTCCAGCACTCCGAAGAACGATTATTTGACTCTCTTGGTTTATAGATTCTTGCTCTATAGCCTTTACCAAGCGTTTTAAAATATCACTTGGCAATGAGTTGCTCTGGGGGTGTGAAAATTCAATATGAGAAACTCCTGACTCAACAGTAACTTCAACTGTTCCCTCGCTTTTATAATCAGTATTCATACTTAAACATTTATATTCTTCTAAAGAAGCACTTTATATTATTCTTGTTCTCGTTTTTTGACCATGGTCAAAATCGTTGCAACGGCGACAACCTCTTTGGTGTCGTCTGTTACTTCAACATAATACTTCACAATTCCTTTTGCTATATCCTGGTCATCTCGCTTTTCTTGATTAATTTTTTCCTGAACCGTCAACTGAACACCAATCTCCGTTCCCGGATACACCGGCTTTGTGAATCGACAGTTCTCTATTCCGTAGTTCAATAACACCGGTCCTTTTGGGGGATCCACAAAAAGCCCTGCCGCCCGGCTCAATATAAAATAACCATGCGCTACCCTCCCTGTAAAGATTGTCCCCTCCAAAGATTTTTCATCCATATGAGCATAAAAACGATCGCCACTTAGCTCTGCAAAATTATTTATATCATCCATGGTTACCATATGCTTTTCTGTGGTCACCGTATCGCCAACCACCAAGTCTTCAAAGTGTTGTCGAAATAAATGTGGATTCGCCTCATGCCGCGCTGCTCCGGGAACATACCTGCCTGTTATTTCTGTCAGCGCGTCGGGGTGGCCTTGCAGGGCTGTGCGCTGCATATAGTGTGTGATTCCGCGCATTCCGCCCATTTCTTCTCCATCACCCGCTCGGCCAGGGCCTCCATGAGTTAATAATGGCATTGGCGATCCGTGACCTGTACTTTCTTTTGCGCTTGTTGAATCTAAAATCAAGACTCTACCATTTGAATAGGCTGCCTCGAGAGTGAATTTTTTATAATTTTCTTTGTCGGAACTAACAATCGTAGTAACCAGCGAGCCTTTGCCAAGAGCAACAATATCTGCCGCCTCTTCCATAGAGCGGTATGGAATCAATGTTGATACCGGTCCAAACGCTTCGACAGTATGGCAAGAAAGTCTTTTAAATGGTTGCTCATTTACAAATAAAAGAGGAGAAAAATAAGCTCCAGCTTGCGGGTTTTCTGCAAGAACTTCGCTTTCCCCGAGTATATTTCCATGTATAACTTCATTTTCGAGAGCTAGCTTGGCAACCGCCTCTTGAACCCTTGTGACTTGGAGCTTTGTCGCCAACGAGCCCATTCTGACACCCTGAATTTGTGGGTCGCCGTATTTGATAGAGCTCAGGCGCGTTTTTAGCGCCTCTGCCGCCTCTTCTATGTGCTCTTTAGGAATTAAAACGCGCCTTACCGCGGTGCACTTCTGGCCGGCCTTAATCGTAATTTCTTTCGTTACTTCTTTAATGAAAATACTCCATTCAGGGCTGCCCGGTTTAACATCTTCACCCATAACCATGGCATTTAGAGAGTCCGCTTCTAAATTAAACGGGACGCCTCGTTCTAAATAGTGCGGTGAAGACTTTAAAGATTTTCCTGTAGCGGCTGACCCGGTAAAAGTTACTGCGTCTCCACGCTGAACAGCGTCCAGTATTCCATGTCCTTTCCCCGCCACCATTTGTAGAGCCCCTTCTGGCAATATGCGGCTTTCTATGATGTCCCGAACAACTGCTTCAGTTAAAAAACTAGTATACTCCGATGGTTTAACAACAGCCGGAACACCGGCCAAAAGGTTTACAGCAATCTTTTCTAACATACCCCAAATAGGAAAGTTAAACGAATTGATATGGACGGCTATCCCTCTTTTTGGAAGCATTATATGCTGCCCGGAGAACGTTCCGTTTTGAGAGAGCTTGACCGGTTGTCCATCGATGTAAAATGGTTGGTCCGCAAATTCCCGGCGTAAAGATGCATAAGTGAAGAGGTTTCCAATGCCTCCTTCGATGTCAATCCAAGAATCTATTCGTGTAGCTCCCGTTGCAGAAGAAACAGCATAGTATTCTTCCTTTTTACTTTGCAGATAGAGCGCCAAAGCCTTTAGCATTAAACCCCTTTGAGGAAAGGTCATTTCTCTTAGCTTGTTTCCCCCTTTTCTTCTTCCATATTCCAGTACGTCGTCATAATCGAGCCCAAGGCTAGAAACGCTTCCGATTGGCTTTCCGGTAATTGCATGCACGGCCTCGTATTCTGAATCCACGCCGGTTTTCCACTGGCCCATGATATAGTTCTGAATATTCATCCTCATTTTTTTGTGGGTTTGACGTTTAAGGTATAATAAATACCGAAGGCTTCCATGCATCATCAAACAGTCAAAAACTCAAGCCTACTGTTTGTTCATACAACTGAACTCTTACAATACTAAGTAAAGATATCCCAAAAAAAAGACCGCCCCGAAATGGGGCGGTCAATTTTTTAAAGAATTCTTGAGAGCAAACGCCCTCAGGAGTTTCTAGACTTTTACTTAGCGCTGAACAGCAATACGCATTGTGCGTGTTCCTTCTTCAGCAGTCAAGCGTACCATGTAGACGCCAGCAGGCAAGTCACTCAAGTCGATATTAAGTTCACTTGATCCAGCATCCCACTTGGTTGCATTTAATAGTTGTCCGTGAAGACCTATGATGCTCACTTCAACCTCACCTGTCAAATTGCTGCGCTCCAATGTGAAGGCACCATTTGTTGGGTTCGGGAACAAGCTAACGCTTCCTAATGCCTCGTCTATGCTTACAGCACAATCGTAACACTTAGTGAAACATACAGGAGCAAACACAGTGTCTGCAGAACCTAAGGTCGCAACACGGTTGTAGCCTCCGAAGCCATCACTAGCTCCACATGCGGCAAGATCACCACTGGCTTCAGCATTAACGAAATCAATTCCGTTAATGAACTTGTATGCCAATGACTCACCAAGAGCTGTATTAAACGTAAGATGGTAAACTCCATCGCCATTGGTATCAAGCATCTCAGATCCCATTGGGTTCCAAGACTGCCAAGTACCGGCTACATGAATACCGTTGGTATCAATCGCGCCGTTAGCAACTTCCCATGCCATGTTTACGCTAAGAGTCACCTCTATAGAACACTCGTCACAAGAGCTCCAGCAAACAACTGGAATAACTGTGTCGGCAGCAGGAATAGTCAATACACGGTTTGTGTAAGTAACGTTACCATTAGTACATGACGCCGTTGGGTCATTCATCTCTTGGATAGTCCATCCGTCAGCAGAGTATTTGAACTCTATAGTCGTACCAACTTCCAAAGGAACTTTAACATCCCAAACGTTGTCGCCGTCTGCATCGCTCATCGCGTTACAGTTACCACACCAGTTGTTGAACGTAGAGTTCAATTCAGGAGTAGTAAACGTGCTTGCGTCTACTTTATTCATGTCAACCTGGAAGGTTACATCTGAATATTGTATACAAGCAGAAGAGAATACTGCAGAATCATACATCGGTGGATTGGTAGCGTTACCATAAGCAAAGGCTCCCCATGCAGCTCCGTTGATACTTGTTAATGTAGTATCAAGTTCAGCAACATTGTTAAGTCCAAATGGACATAGAACATCTACAGAATACCAACCAGCGTTGGTTCCATCATCCAAACCGTCACCGTATGAATCTTCTATTCTGAATTCATAAGTTCCATTGTCGGGAAGACAAACAGTGTCGATGTGTGTTGCAGCAGCAACGTTATAAGGAGATACGTTGTTATACGGTCCGCCTTCAGCCCACGTGATACCTGTATTGATGTCGACAATAGACCAGCTATTCTCAGAACCATAAATGTCTGTGATAAGCTCTACACGAACGTCATTACAAGGCGTCAAGACTCCAGAAACTTCGAAGTTGTCAACAGCCCAGTACCAACCCCATGATGCTGGGTTATTAACGTAACGCAATCGAGCCATTAGGTCAGTGCTCTGATACATTGTGATATCGTAGTATTCGTGCGCTGGTGCAGCCCACGATCCGACAGTTGTAGTAAGAGAGTCAATTTGAACCCAGTTGTTACCGTCATATACCTCAACGATACCTACAGTACCTCCAGCACGATAGTAATGATCAAACTCTAACCATAACGTGTCATAACCTAATGCATACATTGACGGAGACGTCAAATGGGCGTCCACTGCTAGAGCCGTGCTTCCTGCAGCGTCGTCATCGATCATCATAAATGGAGTGCTGTCAATAGACAGGCCATTGTATGAAACAACTTCCTCCCAGTATTGGTCAGTATTGCTGTCATCATCCCAGTTACATGGCAATCCATTGTCAAAGTCTACATAATATGGTAAATCAGCACTTGGCACTGAAGCATAAATCGCTGTCGCAGAAGCTACAGGAGAAGTGCAACCTTGAGAAATAACCCAATCGTATGCGTAGAAACCGTATGAAGTTGCTGAGCCCGTACCTAGAACGACGGAGTCAATACTTGCAACGTTTGCAACAGTGTAAGGGTAACTAAGACCGGCCGTTGAATACCCAAGAGCTCCCGTTCCTATAGACCACTTCATGTTCATGTTGTATGTTCCTGGCATAAGGATTAAGCCAACTGCTACTTGATGAGTACCTGCTGAATCAACGTGAATTGAATCACTTAGCATAATCTCAGCGCCGGCACCGCCTGCAAGGCTACCTTCTTCACGGATACGTACCTGGAAGTCTGACGCTGTGTCAGAAACTACAGTAATTGAATCCAAAGAGAAAGGCTCGAGAACAGTAAACCACGTACCATTTGAGTAGTTGGTAAACATTGGAATAAGTGGTACAGAAATTCCAAAGTGATGAGGCGCTATCATATTGTCCGCAGCAAAAGATAATGCTTGAACAGTAGTATTTGCGCTGATCGCGTCCGTCTCGTACCATTCACCCTGAGCAATTGTTGCTCCGTTAGTGTCAAGCCAAACTACTTCATTGTCATTTCCTGCTCCTTGAGCATAGAACTCTACTGGAGAAACTCCACAAGATGTTTCATCGTCAATCGTAAGTGAGTCACCATTTGGACAAGTAGACGGGCAATCCGCCACACCTGAGCCCCAAACATATCCTGCAGCAAATGTTCCAACCGGGGCCTCAGAAGCGATAGTGTCGCCATTAGAGTCATACAATGTGAATCCTACTTCAGCAGAATAGCTACCTGGAGAGAGACAAATTATACGTGCAGAGTCGCCGTCACAAACATCACCATAGCTGGTTAAAGCAGCTCCTGTTGTGAAATTCGATCCAAAGCTAGCAACCTCTACCCATTGGCCAGCAGCATTATATTGCTGGACTGCGATTAAACAACCGTTCCATCCGTCACCGTAGGAATCAGTCATGTCCATTTGAATAGAACATTGGAATTGTGGGGCACAGAAGTTAGTCGTTGCATAGGCTGGGTTTGACCATGCTCCAGTATCTCCTACTGCGCAGATCTCACGAACCTCATACATGTATGCAGATCCAGAAGTTAATCCTGTAGCTGATGCCGTTGTTCCTGTTCCACTCACTGATGTCCACGTTGAAGTGGCAGTCATTGGGTCTAATGTATGGCGAAGCTCATATCCAATCGCCGCAGTGTTACCTGTAGTCCAACTAGCATCAAAAGAAGACGAAGTCTCATTGGTTGTAGTAAGAGCTGTTACTGGAAAGCAAGTAAGAGCCTGTGCAATAGAAATGTCGTCAAGCGCAGCATCTTGAGTATATGATGTACCCGACACTACTCTTAATGCAACAATTACTGTGTCTCCAGCATAGCTAGATAAGTCAGTATAATGAAGTCCCCATGGATCAGACTGTGCTGTCATAAGCGTAGTTACTGAGTCAACCAGTGGGAATGTTGCTCCACCGTCAGTAGATACATGAACATAAATTGGTGCTTGAGTAGAACCGTATAAATGGTATGCAAAAGAAAGAGATGGGTTTGTTACTGACAATACCATCGTTGGAGTAAGCACAAGCGCTTGAGCTCCAATTGCTCCATAAGAAGATTCTGTATACAAGTAATTGGATCCAGTATTGGCTCCCAAAGGACCTGTAGCACCAGAAGGCGTGCCTCCTGTCTGCACCATCCATGCAAAGTCTGTTGAACCAGCAAACATTGGAGAAGCTCCCCAACAAGGGCTCCATGTGTTGGATCCGTAACCTGTTGTGTTCGGTGCCCAAGGAGCAGCGTCAAAGTTCTCCGAGAATGGAGAAGAAGATGTTACCGTAAATGGAAGACATGATGTTGTAACCGTACCTGCAGCACTCCATCCTGAAGTATCACCAACAGCACAAATATCACGAACCTC
>CATIRS010000047.1 GCA_949529985.1 Owenweeksia sp. TMED14 | reverse complement strand
AGATCACTATTTCATGTTTTGAAAAAGAATTTACGTAACGGAAACATTAAGGAAGTTTATGATGATGATTATTTTCAGTCGAAATTAACCTATCAAGAAATTCTAGATAAGTTAGTAGCGATCGATACTTTAGAAGCTGGTATTGAACAATTAAATGCAGGTGAAGAACTCGATCCTCAGTATATAAACCGAAGAACGATTACGGCTGCAGAGATAAGACAGTACAGAGTCAAAGGAACCTGGTATGTAAATAAACGCCTTGGTGAATTGAAATACCGCTTATTGGGTATTGCACCTGTTGCACCTGACGTTTATACATTAGATTTGCCTGAAGAGGAGCAAGATTTAGTAGAGTTATTTTGGGTTTGGTTTCCGGATGCCAGAAAATCTTTAAATGCATCTAAAGTATTCAATAACCGAAATTCATCACAACCTATTACATTTGATCATATGCTCAACTCCAGACGTTTCAATTCTTTAATTTACAAAGAAGAAAACGTGTATGAAGATCGTAAGATTGAGGAGTATATTTTTGAAGATGCATTAAAACAACTTTTAGAGTCTGAACGTGTAAAGTCTGTTATTCGAGATTTTGAGCAAGACCTTTGGAACAACTAAATTGTTCTTTATAGATTCAAAAACGCTGCTTATTGCAGCGTTTTTTTTTACTTTTATTTTATATGAAACATTCTCTTATAGTAGGTTTGGGATTAGCAGGTTTGGCATACGCCGAACAGCTCAGACGTGCAGGATTGTTTTTTCATATTATTGATGGAGGTAGAGGGGGTTCGTCTCAAATTGCAGCTGGAATTTATAATCCAACAGTTTTGAAACGCTTTTCTCTATCCTGGAACGGTGATCTTTTTCATTCCTATGCATTACCTTTTTACGAGCAATTGCAATCTCGTTTGGATTCCGATTTTATTCATCCTGCACCAATTCATAAGATATTCAACAAACAGAGTGAGCATAATGATTGGGTTTCTGCATCAGATCAGCAAGGTTTAAAAACATTTTTGGATTCAAAAATTCACACAAATATTAATGATGATATAAAGGCTACGTTAGGTCATGGGCAAGTTAATCGTACGGGTCGTGTAGCTACACAAATACTCCTAGAGTCTTTTAGAAATTCTTTGCAACCAGAGGAACTAACTACGGAGACCTTTGAATATGACAAGCTAGAAACATCTAAATTTGGCATACAGTACAAACAAGTTACAGCAAAGCATATTGTGTTTTGTGAAGGCTATCAGATGGTCAAGAACCCATTCTTTAAAAAGTTACCCTTGATTGGCCTTAAAGGAGAGATTTTGATCATTAAAGCACCCTCCTTAAAATCTAAATTTATTTTGAAAGGCCCTATTTTCATCGCTCCTATAGGAGATGACTTGTATTGGGCTGGTGCTACTTTTGAGCGGAACGACAAAACATTAAGCTGCACCGCACAAGGGCGTTCTTGGGTAGAAGAACGTATCCGTAAAATGATTTCTTCTGACTATGAAGTTATAGAACACATTGCTCAAATTAGACCAACGGTCATGGATCGTCGTCCACTTATAGGCACACATCCAGACCATCAAAACATTCATCTTTTAAATGGTTTTGGTGCACGCGGCGTGTTGGGTGCGCCGTTGCTT
>CATIRS010000046.1 GCA_949529985.1 Owenweeksia sp. TMED14 | reverse complement strand
CTTGTGTCATTGCACTAAATTGTATGTAATAGCATAAAATAGAACTATTTGTTGCCAATATGTTGCCAAATAACTAACTTTGAGATATGGCTTCGATAGGTTTTAGGTTAAAATCAAAAGAGAATAGACAGGTTAGTATTTACATTTACTTTAGACCTGCGAACTCAAAGGTTGTTTCTGCAAGAACCGGACAAACGATCAACTCTTCTGATTGGAGCTCATCCAAGAAAAAAGCCAAAACTACAGACCCTTATCTGATAAATTTAAATACTACTCTAACGTCACTTGAAAAGTTTATTAGTCAAGCCCTAAACAATGATCTGACATATGGGATTGAAATTGATAACAGATGGCTCAACAAACAAGTAGATGATTTTAACAACAAAGTCCCTCAAAATGACCAGTCCTATCTAATTCATTTTCTCGATGAGGTCATAGAAAGCCTAGGGTATAAAAAAGCTAATGACGGAAGTCAGGGATTAAAGCCTGGTACAATTAAAGGATATAATACTTTCAGAGGTGTTCTTGAAAGTTTTGAAGAGTCAATAAGCCAACGCCTTAAGTTTAATAATCTTGATGAAAGCTTAGCAGAGGATTTTTTAAAGTGGATGATTGACGAAAAGAAATACGCTAAGTCTCAAGCTGGACGTTTAATGAAGCGTTTGAAAAGCCTTTTAAAGGAGGCCATTCTAAAAAACATTCCTGTATCAATAAATCCTGAAATAATAGGCAAAGACTTTAACTATAAGCCTGAGAAGATTATTAACGTTATTAGTGAGCAAGAGTTTATAAAAATTAGTCAACTAAAAGACCTCAGCGATTCTCTAGATAATGTTAGAAAATGGATTTTAATTGGGCTTATGGTTGGACAACGAGTTTCTGATCTGCTTTCATTAAATAAACATCAAATACGTTTTGATGAGTCAGGTATTGCAATGATTGATTTTAAACAAGCTAAGGGAGGTACAGTAGTGACTGTTCCTGTAAAAAACCAGATAGTCGTTTCCATTTTAAAACATAAATTCCCTTACAGGATATCAGACCAAAACTTTAATAAATACCTTAAGGAAGTTTGTAAAAGAGCTGGGCTTACTGATATTATAAGTGGGTATAAGTTTAACTCATCAACTAAGAGGAAAGAGCTTGTAGAAAAGCCTAAATATGAACTTCTTGCTTCTCATGACCTTAGAAGATCTTTTGCAAACTATCATTATGATAAGGGGATGCCTGTTGCTTATATTATGAGAATAACTGGACACAAAAGGGAGTCAACATTCTTCGAGTACATTGGTAAAAATCCAAAGAAAGACTTTGATGCTTATAACTTCTTAAATGCTATAAAATGAGAAACCCTAGAGTTAAAATCACATCACTGGCCATAGTTCTGAAGTAATGTTCTTAAATTACAGTGGCAAAAGCAACAAAGACATGGCTCAAAAATGATCAAAATATGAGTTTTTGTGAAAATATTATTACTGAAGATGATGTGCTTGTTATTGAAAAGTAATTGTTCCATACATACCATTATGAACTGAACATTACCTGTGATATTAATTTCAAATCTACATATACTTTTCGATTAGTTTTTTTGTTGCCAATATACCCTCATGAGAAGATAAATATTCTGATGGATTACCTCCGTAGATATTCATTATTGCACCCTCATATTCAATGGCCATATATCCTTCAAAAGAAGAGGATTTAATAAGATTCATCATTCTTTCAAAATCTGTATTTATCTCACTTCCAGTACTGTCAAAAACACTAGATTTAGCACTTATTCCCTTGGCATAGGGAAGCATCTCCTCTACTCCTTTATATTTATCATATTGCTTAATACAATCGGATCCAAAAAATTCCCCTTCTTTAGATGGAGCCTTTTCGATGCAAAAATTAGCTGTCCCAAAATCAGGTAAGGTCCCTAAATTTGAATGATTAATACTTTTCATTAAATCTACTAACCATTGTGCATCTGAAGTGTACCCCCCATGATTTTCAATAACAATTGACATGTCAAGTCTACTGCTATATTCGAGGAGCTTATTTAAACTATCCTCACTAATTTTTTTTGCTTCCAATGGGCTAATTCCCTCAGACCAAAGATTAAGGCGGATTGAGTTACACCCAATCGCTTTGGCTACATCAATCCATTCTTTATGTTCTTCTATGGCTTTATTTCTTTTTTTTTGATCTAAATCACAAATACTTCTGGATTCACGTGTTTCTAAATCAACTAAATCAACCAACATAAGAGTATTTTTAAGACCGTAATCAGATGTTCTTTTGTTTATTTCTTTTATAAATTTAGGATCCCGTCTATTTTTTATTAGAGGTATATTCCAATATTCAGCACCTTCAATATCAAAATCATCTCTAACTATACTGGGAAACTCCAAAATCGACATTCTCCCGTCCAGTAATACATCTGCGAAAGAAAAGCATTGTATGGAGAGTTTGATTTTTTTATTTAAAAGTTGTGAATTAGACCACAGACTTTGACTTATTAAGGGTATTCCCAATGAAGCCAATAGCGATTTTTGAATGAATTTGCGTCTATCTTTTTTCATGTTTATTGACTTATGAATCTTAGTATTATTAATTATTGACATTTAACCGCAGTTATAGACAGAAATAATGGCAAAAGTTTTTTATCATAGTAGTATTTTTAAAGATTTATCTGACCCAATACCACATGATTCCGGGGTTAGGATTGTTTGGCCCACCACCAGAACTAGTAATCCAAGGCGAAGGGTCAAAAGCAAGGCTGGGAGAAATTAATGTTCCCCACCAATCACTACTACCGTCATCTGTCGTGATTATTCCTCGGCTAGTAGTATATCTATACCATGGCATTCTTTCACTAATTCCGCTATTGGGGACATAATTCCAAGCTCCAAATTTAGTCGTGATTGTTATATTAGTTTGACTGTTATCATTATTAATAAAACTATAGTTACCGTTAGCTGTCCAAATGGCACCAAAACCACCTCTTGTAGTTGCATCAATCATATATTCAAAACCACTATTACTTCTCTTGATGTAATCTGCCCACCCAATAATAGAATAATTTACTGT
>CATIRS010000045.1 GCA_949529985.1 Owenweeksia sp. TMED14 | reverse complement strand
TGAATCACATATTTAATATGGATTACCAGTTTCCATTTTTACTTGCTTGAATATCATCCGTTGTTTTGCATATATGAATATGTATTAATCCACATTCCGGGAAGTAGACTTGCGTTAAATCTCTTCCATTGGGTGAAATAGATTCCTTTATCCAAGGCATATTAAGATGTGTTTGTATTCTTTTTAGTTTAACTAAATGATCTTTTTTCATATTCTTCTATCAATAGCTTTGATAACCTTCCTAGCTCCCCATCTGATAAGGTGGATATATGATTCTCAATATCTTCTAAAGTGGTTATTTGAATGGTATTTAAACGAGGAAGTATAAATGGGAGTAGTTTGGACAATCCTCGGATATAATCATTTCCGGTATTAAGAGACTCAAGACTTTCTTCGAGTTTGCAATAATCAATTGAATTTTTTAATGATTCTCTTATCCCAGTAACAATGGGGTCTTTGGGTCTGCCCTTAGGGTTTCCGCTCTTTCCTTTTATAAATGGCATTGTTTATTATTGTTAATTATTAGACACAACGACTCTATTAGGGCAAAATCTATATAACCTAGATTATTGCACTTTGTAAAGCCAACTTAGCGAGATTGCAAATCTTCCCTTCTACTCTCTTCAGAGTTCTGGTATTAAAGCGCCACTATTCCTTGACCACTTCAAAAACAATCACCTACCTATTATATGCCTGGATTTAAATTCATAGATTTTACCCACCAGGCTCTGTCAGTCGTACGACAGAAATCGGGCTGGTTGCTGACCAAGTAGTATCAAAATGAAAATGGTCGCATCTCGCTAGCATCTTTGCATCATTCAGATATTTCCTTTTCTTGTTCGAGGTTTTTTCGGGGCGGTTACTAGCGGCACACCTTTAGAGTCAAACGATGAAATCACTCCTTCTATATGCGTAGAACTTGTCTACATATATATAACGGAATCAAAATATGATTTTGCATTTTGGTTTAAAATAAATTGAAAAACAATTGAATAATCAAAACAAAAACATATGTCCCCTTCTTTTAATTCAGAGACTTCTAATAACAAAGAAGCCCTGCATCTTGCAGGGCTTCTTATTACTTTTCGGTAAGGCCATTGAATCGCTATTCACTGCAAAGGATTCCAATAAGCTACTAACGTAAATATTCGTTCTTCGATTCACTTCGAGCCTCAGCTTCCAATGCATTTAGGCGCACTAGAACAGCCTCTAAACGTGCATCACTAGCTTTTTGCTGCTCTTTGATGGCCTCGACCAGTACGGGAACTACTTGCATATAGTTCACCGACAAATAGCCGTCTTCGTCTTCGTGGACCATCTCGGGATAAACTTCTCTCAATTCCTGAGCAATGAAACCAATCTGAGCGTCGTCTGTGAATTTTCGCCCCTCAATTTCACCCACTCTCCAATTGTATGAAGTCCCGCGTAGTTTCAGAATTTTATCCAATGCGCCATTCAATGTTTCAATGTTCTTTTTGAACCGGATGTCAGAGCTTAACGTAACGCCATTTGCT
>CATIRS010000044.1 GCA_949529985.1 Owenweeksia sp. TMED14 | reverse complement strand
CAATAAGTTCTTTGCAAACAACTTAATTGGTGATAAATCTACTCCTTCGATACTGGACAGACTTTGGTCAGAGAGTTCAAAATATTCCGAAATCATTGCTTCAGTTTTTTCTTTCACTTCAATATCTTCAAAAATAACAGTTAGTTTCTCCACTCTGTTTTCATCTTGCGAGTTAATCAAAGTTTCTATTTGAGATTTTTGCGACTCGTTAGCCTCATTTAATGCTATTAAATAAGGAATTGCCTTTTTCCTGTTTAGTAAATCTCCTCCAACAGTTTTACCCATTTTTATGCTTTTAGGATATAAATCCAAATAGTCGTCTTGTAACTGAAAAGCTAAACCAAGGTTAATTCCAAATCGGTATATTTTTTCTTGAATCTCACTAGAAGCTTTTCCAAAAATAGCTCCAGCTTCAAAACAAAACCCAATAAGTACAGAGGTTTTATTCTTTATCATTTCCATGTATTCTGGAATAGAAACTTGGTCTCTTTCCTCAAAATCCATGTCATCTTGCTGACCTTCGCATAACCACAAAGCCATTTTGTTAAACGCTCTATAAATTGCTGGCTGAAACTCAACAGGAATTTTTTCGATAAGCTGGTAGGCCTGAATCATCATGGCATCTCCAGATAAAATGGCATTGTTCACATTCCATTTTTCATGAACAGTTTGGTTTCCTCTTCTTAGCGAAGAATTATCCATAATATCATCATGCATTAAAGTGAAATTATGAAAAACCTCAACTGCCAATGCAAGTGGCAAAGCTTCTTGCTTATTTCCTCCAAAGATAGAAACCGCATCCAACAAAACTATTGGGCGAATTCTCTTTCCTCCAATATTCAGCAAATATTTAACCGGCTCATATAAAGCATGGTGTTCAAATTGAGTTAAATACTGTTCTAACTCAGATTCAATTAATTCTTTTCCCTTCATTAAATTTCTTCTTCTTGAATCAATGTCATTAAATAATCTCCATATCCACTTTTAAGTAATGGAGTAGCTATGGTTCTTAATTGTTCTTTATTAATAAATCCTCTAGAGTAAGCTACAGCTTCAATACAACCTATTTTAAGCCCTTGTCTTTCTTCTACAACCTGAACAAACTGACTTGCTTGAATAAGCGAATGAAATGTTCCTGTATCTAACCAGGCTGTTCCTCTATCAAGAATAGAAACACTTAGTCTACCTTGCTTCAGGTATTCGTTATTCACATCAGTAATTTCGTATTCTCCTCTTGGACTTGGTTTGATGTTTTTAGCAATTTCTACAACCGAGTTATCATAAAAATACAATCCTGGAACTGCATAATTTGATTTGGGCTTTGTAGGTTTTTCTTCAATAGAAATAGCGTTCATTTCTGAATCAAATTCCACAACCCCATATCTTTCTGGATCCGAAACGTGATAAGCAAATACTACTCCTCCATCAGGATTTACTTGTTCCTGAAGGTTTTTAGATAAGTCACCTCCATAAAAAATATTATCTCCCAAAATAAGTGCTACGCTATCGTT
>CATIRS010000043.1 GCA_949529985.1 Owenweeksia sp. TMED14 | reverse complement strand
GCAATTGCATTTTTAAACTTATAAGGATAGCCCGTGACAACATCTCTGTAAACAGGGTTTCTCTCTTCTTCGGGAATATCGTGCCGTAATCTAGCGCCAGATCCAAATTTGGTAACACCTTCTAAAAGATTAACAGTTACATATGCGGATTCTTCGCTTATAACATCTCTAGTTTCTGGAACAGCTTGATAGAGTAGCACCCCATTTTTATCTTCAATTCTGGTAATCATTGTTGGCTTAACATAAATCCCTTGATTTGCAAAAGCACCATAAGCTCCCACCATTTCATAAACACTCAAATCTGGGGTTCCTAGCGCTATGGCAGGGACATTTGGAATAAAAGATTCAATCCCTAAACTTCTAGCTAAATCAGCGACGGGCTTAGGACCTACTTTATCCATTAACTGAGCGCTAATCGTATTTTTTGAATTGGCTAGTGCATTTTTTAGTGTTCTCATTCCGCCGTATTTGTTACTGGAATTGGTAGGACACCATGGCTTGGGGTTCCCGTATTTATTAGGCTCGATACAATAGATGGCATCTGGTAAAGAATCACAGGGAGACAGCTTCAATTGATCAATGGCTGTAGCATATAAAAAGGGTTTAAATGTGGACCCAATTTGTCTTTTTCCTTGCTTGACATGATCGTACTGAAAATGCTTATAATTGATTCCTCCCACCCATGCTTTTACATGTCCCGTTTGAGGTTCCATGGACATCATTCCTACTTGCATGAAATGCTTGTAATAACGAATAGAATCAATAGGTTTCATAATCGTGTCTATGTCACCTTTCCATGAAAAAATAGTCATTGGCACTTCAACCTGAAATGAGTCAAACATTTCTTGTTCAGATTTCCCTGATATTCTCATCTTTCTCCATCTCTCAGACCTTTTCATGGCTCTTTTGAAAATCATTTCCTCTTGCTCTTCTTTAATCTCTAAAAAAGGCGCTGTAGGATTTAGCTTTTTCGTGTTTTGCTTAAAAAATTCTTCTTGAAGGTTAGCCATATGAAGCTTGACAGATTCTTCAGCATATTGCTGCATTTCATGATTTATGGTAGTGTAAACCTTTAAACCATCTAAATAAATATTGTAATTAGACCCATCGTTTTTTGTATTGTTTTTAGTCCAGTCTTTCATAAAACTCTGAAGATAAGCCCTGAAATAAGTAGCCAACCCTTCTCTATGAGATTGAGGAGTGTAATTAATTTCAAGAGGGAGGAGTTTTAAAGAATCTAACTGTTTGTCATTAAGATGGTTGTTTTTTCTCATTTGACGAAATACCACATCTCGTCTTGACTTAACAAGCTCAGGTCTTCGAATCGGGTTATAATAAGAGGAGTTTTTCAACATTCCAACAAGAACTGCGGACTCTTCTAAGCTTAATTCGTTAAGCTGTTTTCCAAAGAAAATACTAGAAGCAGATTTAATTCCGTCACCATTATATCCAAAGTCATAAATATTAAGATACATAGTAATTATTTCTTCTTTGGTGTATTGTTTTTCTAGTCTGACGGCAAGCACCCATTCTTTTACTTTTTGAGTAAGCGCTTCAAAAATATTTTTCGAACGAACTCCTACAAATAATTGCCTGGCTAACTGTTGAGAAATTGTACTGGCTCCCCCTCTTTTGTTAAGATAAACAACGGCTCTAACGGTTGCCTTAAAGTCAATTCCAGAATGGCTGTAAAAACGTTCATCTTCAGTTGAAATTAACGCATCGACTAAATGCTTTGGAAGGTCAGTAAACTCAATTGGAGTTCTATTTTCTCCAAAATGAAATTTTCCTAAAACCTTATTGTCAGAAGAAATTATTTCAGTTGCTAAATTGGTATTAGGGTTTTCAAGCTGTCTAAAATCAGGCATTTCTCCCAAGGCACCAAT
>CATIRS010000042.1 GCA_949529985.1 Owenweeksia sp. TMED14 | reverse complement strand
ATGGAAGAACTCTGTATTACGAAAGTATCCTAAGGCGCGAATATTAATTTTTTTTATCGTGTCACAATCAAAATCATATTGATATGACTGCATCTGAGAGACGCCTAAAAGAGACGTCTCTTGTCCAGCCATTATTATGGGACATATGCTGAATAAAAGAAAAAAAAAGCCGCACTAAAAATAGTTTAAAATTCATCTAATTGAATAACAAATCATTTCAGAATAAGTATTAATTGACAATTACAAGAACCTATATTATTCAATTTTTTTTATCCAAAGCTTACCTTTATATTGTTTATTTAAACCTGATGACTTAGCATTTTCTGCTTCTTGAGAATCATCAAATTTTAAAATATATAGGTAAAACATATTATTTTTTTTATCTCGGAATAAGTTTGTTTGAATTCCCTTTTTAGACATGGCATCTTTCATTCGATTTGCGAGACCCGATGACTTATAAATACCTGAAACCAGATAATAACCTGGTGAACCTAAAATAACTTTATCTGCATAATTCATTTCCCAGTAACCATTAATTACCCCTTCCTCTCTCATCTTTTTCGGGGCTATTATTTCAATAGGATTAGAGTCCTCAGGATCAACCAAAACCTCTTCGCCTTTTTGTTCTGAGGAATCAATTTTTAAAATGGGAATTGAGTCAGTTGATTCAACTTTTAAAAAAATATCTGAAGCTAACATAATTGAATCCTGAATACTTGCCCTTGGACTTTTTAAATTCTTTTCTACTGAATTATAAGTAGAAACAAGTCTTTTCATTTTTGATGATTTATTTTTTACTAGGGTCGCATTAAGATCTTCGAAATGTCCTAACCGATAACTACTCAAAAAATCAGGATATTCCAGTTCATCTAACTCCCGGGTCCCAACGTGCTTCCACTTTCGATATATACCCTTTCTAGAAAGAGACCAACTATAAATCTGTGATAAAAGACCGGTGGGTAGATCAACATATACAACACCTGCGGCACTAGCGGCGGCAAACAATAAGTTCACTATTGTGACTCCGATGTCATTGCTGGCAATAGATATAGGTATCATAGCGACAGTTAAGGCAGCGAAAGATGTTGATGCCATACCAAATGTTGCATAAGGCTCGAATTTACTTCCATCATAGCGCATCCTATACCTGACTTCATAGACCTTAAATTGTCCATTGTCTTCTGACATGAGGTAATTAATTCGCGGGATTGACCTATTCTTGTACTTAACGTCAGAAAACTTTGGCAGGATTAGATCTATAGAACCCTGAGTCTTCGAGTATCGAATTTCTAACGTTTTAGAATACTTGTTCCCGAACTCATCAAAAAGTGAAAAGACAGCACTGTTATCATCTTTATCTATTAAATTAATTGCTTGATTTTGTTGATAAAAAATAGAAGAACACGAGGAAAAAACAAAAAGAGAGAAAATTAAAACAATGAATTTCATTTGGTCAATATTTATAATATTATAAAGTTATATGATGTTAACACTCAATCATTAAAAATATTTTATTCGGATAGGATTTTGGTTAAATTTTTTATTTTAAATCCTACAACTGCAACTTAAAAAAGACTTCTTATCACAAATTAAAAATATTGAGTTCGCATAAAAATTATTTATCATTAGATGTGAGATCAAAATGAATCAAAAATAAACGAAAAAGACCCAAGCAATGCTTGGGTCTTTCGTGCCCGAGGCGGGAATCGAACCCGCACCTCCATCACTGAAGAAGGGATTTTAAGTCCCTCGTGTCTACCTATTTCACCACTCGGACAATAAGAGACAAATGTACAACTCATGAAACAATCTTCTTCCTATCACTAGTATGTTTTTAGAACAAAAAAATAGCCCCAAAAATTGGGGCTACTAATTTAATATTTGAAAATATCAATTAAGCATTGCTTTTCTATCCTCTTGCAAATGCCCACGCAATTATTCCACCTCCGAGAGCAGTCAATACAATATAAATTAAAACATTAGTAAATGTTGCAACCGATACATATCCAGCTACTAAGGGTAAAACATATCTATTCATTTTTATCGTGTTTAAGGTTAAGGCTTAAATAACTAAAAAATGAAAATAATTTAAATTATGCTAAAAAATCAAAAACCCCGATCCCTAAAAGTAAGGATCGGGGTTTAAAAATTCAATGTTAAAGAAGGTTCTACATCATTCCACCCATTCCACCCATTCCTGGATCCATCGGAGGCGCAGGCACATCATTTTTAGGGATCTCAACAATAGTTGCCTCAGTAGTCAAAAGCAATGCAGCTACTGAAGCTGCATTCTCTAACGCCACTCGAGTCACCTTAGTTGGGTCAATAATCCCTGCTTCAAACATTTTGCAGTACTCATCTGTCTTAGCATTGAAACCATAATCACCTTTACCATCTTTAACTTTTGCAACAACAACTGATCCTTCTAAACCAGCATTTGCAACAATTTGACGCAATGGCTCCTCAGTAGCACGAGCAATAATTTGAATTCCAGTAGTCTCATCTGCATTGATCCCTTCCATGCCTTTTAGGGCATTCGAAGCTCGAACTAGTGCAACACCACCTCCAGGAACAATACCCTCTTCGATGGCAGCACGAGTTGCTGCTAAAGCATCGTCTACACGATCTTTCTTTTCTTTCATCTCAACCTCTGAAGCAGCACCAACATATAAAACAGCAACACCACCAGCCAACTTGGCTAAACGCTCTTGTAACTTTTCGCGATCGTAGTCACTTGTTGTCGATTCAATTTGAGCTTTTATTTGGCCCACTCTAGCAGCAATATCGTCAGCACTACCCGCACCGTTAACAATTGTTGTATTATCCTTATCGATCGTAACTTTTTCAGCAGTCCCTAGCATGTCCATGGTAGCATTTTCCAGCTTAAACCCTCGTTCTTCGCTAATTACAGTACCACCTGTAAGAATTGCAATATCTTCAAGCATCGCTTTTCGTCGATCTCCAAAACCAGGAGCCTTGACAGCTGAAACTTTTAAGGCTCCTCGTATTTTATTGACAACCAAAGTACCTAGAGCTTCACCATCTACGTCCTCGGCGATTATCATCAAAGGCTTACCTGTTTGCGCAACTGGCTCTAGAATCGGCAACAATTCTTTCATTGTGCTAATCTTTTTGTCGTAAATGAGAATAAACGGTTGCTCGATATCTGCAATCATCTTATCAGTATTAGTAACAAAATATGCAGAAAGATAGCCTCTGTCAAATTGCATGCCTTCGACAACATCAACATATGTTTCTGTTCCCTTAGCCTCTTCCACCGTGATCACACCTTCTTTCTTAACCTTCGCCATAGCTTCGGCTATCAAGGAGCCAATAGCAGGATCATTATTCGCTGAAATAGAAGCTACCTGTTCTACCTTTTGGTTGTTATCACCAACTTCTTGAGAGTTTGACTTTAATTCCGTAACTACCGCAGCAACAGCCTTATCTATACCTCGCTTAAGATCCATCGGGTTGGCTCCTGCAGCCACATTACGATGTCCATGCTTTATGATTGCTTGCGCTAAAACAGTGGCCGTAGTTGTTCCGTCTCCAGCTACATCAGCTGTTTTACTGGCGACTTCTTTCACCATCTGAGCCCCCAAATTCTGAATCTTGTCTTCTAAGACAATTTCTTTGGCCACACTTACACCATCTTTTGTTACAGATGGAGGTCCGAATGATTTTTCAATAATGACATTACGTCCTTTGGGACCTAATGTCACTTTTACCGCATCTGCAAGGGCGTCAACTCCTGCTCTCAGACCGTCGCGTGCAGCAACGTCAAAACGAATATCTTTTGCACTCATGATTTACTATTTTTATTGTTTAAAGAGTCGCAAGAATGTCAGACTCTTTCATTATTAAATATTCTTCACCTTCGAAATTAAATTCCGTGCCGGCATATTTGCCGTATAAAACCTCATTACCAACTTTAACAGTCATGGGTTCATCTTTTTTTCCATTTCCAACAGCAACGACGGTTCCTTTCTGAGGCTTTTCTTGAGCAGTATCTGGAATAATAATACCAGAAGCTGTTTTTGTCTCAGCAGCTGAGGGAGAGACTATTACTCTATCAGCAAGGGGTGTTATGTTCAAATTCGCCATTTTAATATTTTTTTAAAGTTTTGTTTATTATATAACCACTATTAAAATGATCGTTAAAAAAAGAGTTGCACAACCCGTGCCAATAACTAAATCAGTCGCTTAGGTGTCATGCTGACATTTGATAGCTGACAAAAATTCAGTTTTATTCCGCGCTTTCAGGCAAATTCATATCCACAGGCTCAGGAGGAGAAACTTGAGAGGGCTGAGACATGGGAGACTGGAATGTTGGCGCCGCATTATCAATTTTCTCGTCGATCTGAGATTCCGGAGTAGATTCTATTGAAGAGCTTGGATTCGTTACATTCACTAATAAGACTAAAACTAAAAGTGAAATCGCAAGGGTCCAAGTAGACTTTTCTAAAAAATCATTGGTACGTCTTACCCCACCGAGCATGTTTCCTGAGTCCCCACCAAAAGCTGAACTCAGCCCCCCCCCTTTCGGGTTTTGGACTAACACTACTAACATCAGAAGAACGCTAACCGTGATGATTAGCAGCATAAATAACGTGATCATTTTTTGTCAAATTGAAGTTTACGCATTTCAGAAATACGGGCTGCAAAGATGCCACTTTTCTGTGGAACTTTTAATTTCAATATTTCATAAGCCTGTATTGCCTTTTGAAACACACCTTGTTCATAATAATGATTTGCCAAAGTTTCCGTTACTAGACCCGAAACATTTGGAGTTTTTATAGTCAAATCCTGAAATTTATTTGCATCATTATTTAGTTTTATTTTCGGGTTTAACTCCAAAAATTGTTCTAAAATAACTCTTTCTTTAGCTATATCTCGAATAGATAACTCTCTTGATTTTGGTTGAACGGAGCCCAATTCAGATAAAAACAAAGCAAAAGGAGAAAGCTGCTGAAAATTAAAATCAGAATGTAAAACTGAACTTGTTTTTTTATTTTTTCTGGTTGACTTCTTAAGCATATCAGAATTTTCAACAGCTTCAATGAGATCATTGCTAAAAGAATCTTTTGAATTTTCTGATATCGTTTCTTTCTTATTCTCGGAATTCAAAGAAGACCTGTCATGGGTCTGACCGTCTTTCTGATTTAACTTTAAAGGATTTGAATTATGAAGATTTATCTCACGTGCTGATGAGTCTGTATTTTGGGATTTAAAAGAAATCAACTTTTTTTGAATTGCCTGACTTCTTAATATTTGCTCTCTCACTTTAATAGGTAAAGAAGATAAATCCAAGGAATTTAGATCTGTTTTCTCTTTAAGCCCTATGGTATTTGAAATAAGTGAAGTTTTCGCTGGGCTATTGGACTTGACATTCAAAGTTTCTTTCTGTTTCGAGACACTTTGAAACTTGTCTTGAGTAATCGAAGCTCTACCCTCATCCATTTTATTCTTCGATAGAATATCATTCTCACTTAAATGATTTCTGACTGCAGCCAATTGAACTTCAACGGGTATTAGCGGATCTTCTGCCCATTCAAAAAGAGCTGTACGATTCATAGTGGAAACCGATGATCTATTCAATTGAGAAGGGAACTTGTACGAGTTCTCCTCCTGCAAACCCCGTAAATAGACGAAATGGAGAATTGGAGCATACGGATATTGATCAACCAAATAACCTAAGTCCTTAGTTGTCTCAACATCATATGATTTATCTCCTTTTAATAAGGACTCAACACGATTTTTATCAACCTGCATTACCAATTTACAAGAGATCTATTAAAAATTTTTTCAACCATTTCTTGAACTATTTCATCGACTAATAAATCTTCAACAGAGCTTAGATCACTGCTTGCAGGAAAGTTCCTGTACGAAGTAAATTTTTGCTCAAAACCCTTCTCTGATTCAAGAAAATTCTTAAATCTAACTTTAACTGTTATGGAGAGTCTACTTTGTGCAATCTGGTCGTTAGCCCCTGGAGCTTCTGATTTGACATCGTAAGAAATTATTTCTCCCGAAAAATTCAAGTCTCCATTAACTTTGATAAGAGATAAAGGTGTTTGTCTCACGAGTAACCCTTGCAAGGATTCTGTAAACTGCTGAGAAAGCTTAGGGTTTACCAGTGGCGCAATATTATCAAAACGATCAATGCTTACGGTCTCGGCCGCCCCAACATCTCCACCTGTAAACGAATAACCACCAGAACATGAACCCAGCAATACTGCTAATGCGATTTTTATAGTGACTCTGAAAAAAATCATCCTAAATCATATTGTTTTATTTTTCGATAAAGTGTTCGCTCCGAAATTCCTAATTCTTCAGCTGCCTCTTTACGACGACCACTATGCCTTTCAATTGCCTTCTTTATCATTTCAATCTCTAAATCCTGGAGTGATAAACTTTCATCTAAATCCTCTGCTGATTCAACATCTAAAGTTTCTTCACCCGAAACGATTTCATTATCACTCGAAAGAGAAGAACTGCTAGGATCCACTCTTCTTAACGAATCATGATGAATTATAGATGTTTCCATCGACTCTGAAGACTCGTTTACACCTCCACTTTTAATAATAGACTGAACAGCATTTTTTAAATTACTTATATCACTACGCAAATCAAATAGAACCTTGTAAAGAATTTCTCTTTCTGTCTTAAACTCTCCTTGCGAAACTGGATTTTCCATCCTTGCCGGCAAATTTGAGCGATCAATTTCAGGGATATAATTTCTTAATACTTCGGCATCAATTTCTTTATCATTTTCAATAACGCAGAGCTGCTCAACAAGGTTTCTCAGCTGTCGTATATTACCCGGCCACCTGTAAGACTCTAAAACACGCACAGCCTCTTGGCTCAAATGAACACCGGGAACTCTATATTTTTGAGCAAAATCCTGAGCGAATTTTCTAAATAATAAGTGAATATCGCCCTTTCGATCTCTTAAAGGTGGTAGGTTAATTTCCACGGTATTTAGACGATAATATAAATCTTCACGAAATTCATTTTTTTCAATACCACGAATCATATCAGCATTTGTAGCTCCTACTATTCGGACATTAATTTTCTGAGACTTTGACGAACCAACTCTAATAATTTCACCATTCTCCAACACTCTTAAGAGTCGAACCTGAGTACCCAAAGGAAGTTCGCCTACCTCATCCATAAATATGGTACCATTATCAGCTTCTTCAAAATAACCTTTTCGTGCACCAGTAGCTCCGGTAAAAGATCCTTTTTCATGACCAAAAAGTTCACTATCAATAGTTCCTTCAGGAATAGCTCCACAATTAACTGCGATTAAGGGAGAATGTTTTCGATGAGAAAGATGATGAATGATTTTTGGGATAGCCTCTTTGCCTACTCCACTTTCACCGGTAACTAAAACCGAAATATCAGTTGGAGCAACTTGTATAGCTTTAAAGATGGCACGATCAAGGACTTCATTACTTCCAATTATTCCAAATCGTTGTTTAATTTCTTGAATATTCATTATTTCAAATATTTTCGAAGTGACAAAGGTTTGCCAGTTGATATTCTCGTTCCAGTTATTTTGTTAATTACAAAAGGCGCTCCAGCTTCGACCAATATCTCTATCGCTTCAGGGAATGCCTTTTTAAATTCAATTTCCATATTTTTTCCTGTCCATAAAGAATTAGAAATCTGAACACCTTTGGAATCAATTAATCTTACAGTGAAACCCACTATTAAATTTTCGATACAAATACTATCCTTAGAAATACACAAATTAATTGATCCCTTTTCTCGAATAGATTCCTGACTTATTTTAAAGCTCAAATACTTATCTTCCCATTCACCATTTTCCAATTGGGTCTGAGAAAACAGGTTAAATCCACTTAAAATAAAAATATAAAAAAGACATTTATACATATCTAAACTGATTCTCCTATTAGTGTAGCAGAAGTTGCCCTTTGAACTTTTACATTAACAAAATCTCCAGGTTTAAAATTCATTTTAGGAAAAACGATAACGGTATTTTCCGAGGTTCTTCCAAATAAATCATCTTCAGATTTTTTTGATGCTCCCTCAACCAAAACCTCAAAGGTCTTATCGATACATTTTGACAAAATTTCTTTACTGTGTCTTCTTTGAGAATCGATTATTTCAGAAAGTCTCCGTTTTTTTATTTCTAAAGGAACATCATCCTCTAATTTTCTAGCAGCGAAAGTATTCGGTCTCTCTGAATAAAAATACATATATCCAAAATTATATTTAACTAGCTCCATTAAACTCAATGTTTCATAATGATCATCTTCTGTTTCTCCAGAAAATCCAGCAATCATATCTTGAGAAATACCGCAGTTTGGAATTATTCTCCTTATTCTTTGAATTAAGTCTAAGTATTCCTCTCGATTATGCCCTCTATTCATTGCTTTCAAAATACGACTACTACCACTCTGAACAGGAAGATGAATATAATTACAAATATTTTTATGTTCGGCAATAGCATACAAAACTTCATCTGCCATGTCTTGGGGGTTTGATGTTGAAAAACGGATACGCATTTTTGGAACTGCTAAAGCTACGAGGCTCAATAAATTTGCGAACCGAATTGAAGAGGCCTGAGCCAAAGAACTAGACTTTTCAAAATCTTTTTTTAAGCCACCGCCATACCAGAGATAACTATCAACATTTTGTCCTAATAAAGTGACTTCTTTATAGCCATCGCTATACAACTTAAGAGCCTCATCAACAATTGTTTGAGGGTCTCGACTACGCTCTCTACCGCGAGTAAAAGGAACAACACAAAAAGTACACATATTATCACAGCCTCGCGTAATCGATACAAATGCAGAGACACCATTACTTCCCAATCGAACTGGTTCAATATTATGATAAGTTTCTTCTTTTGAAAGTATGACGTTAACAGCCTTACGTCCATCATCAAGTTCTCCAACAAGATTTGGAAGATCTCGATAGGCATCAGGACCAACAACTAAGTCTACAAGCTTCTCCTCTTCAAAAAATTTCTCGCGCACTCTCTCTGCCATACAACCGAGGACGCCGATTTTCAATTCTGGTGACTTCTTTTTAACAATATTAAGTTCTTTTAGACGCTTTCTGACAGTTTGCTCTGCTTTATCTCTTATGGAGCATGTATTTAGAAGAACTAAATCAGCTTCTTCCAAATTAGTTGTTGTCTCGTAACCGTCTTTTGTTAATATTGAAGCTACAATTTCACTGTCGGAAAAATTCATCGCACAACCATATGATTCCAGGTAAAGCTTTTTCCCTGTGCCTGCGCTTTCTATAACTATAGGTTCGCCTTGTCTCTCTTCGTCAAGAAGATTTCCACGACCTTTTAATGTATTCATTTTACAAAAATAAGTACTTTCTAGCTAGTGTGACAAAATGTCAGCAAATGATTTTATACTAATTTATGGAAATGCTTCCATTACTTTGCGCTCAGAAAAAATACCTTATGCCTAAAAATCTAGTTATAGTAGAATCCCCTGCAAAAGCAAAAACAATTGAGAAATTTCTCGGCCCAGACTTTAAAGTTGAATCAAGCTTTGGCCATATTAGAGATTTAGATGGTGTTGATCGAGAAAATAAATTTTCTCCAACTTATGTAGTCAGCAAAGACAAAAAAGATATTGTAGCAAAATTAAAAAAACTTGCCAAAGACTCTGAAACAGTATGGCTTGCTTCAGATGAGGACAGAGAAGGTGAAGCAATTGCATGGCATTTAGCTGAAACATTAAAACTAGACCCATTAAAAACCAATCGTATCGTTTTTCACGAGATAACTAAAAAAGCTATCTCGATGGCAATTGAAAAGCCTCGCCGTATTGATATGCAAGTTGTAAATGCTCAACAAGCACGAAGAGTAATGGACCGGATTGTTGGATTTGACCTGTCTCCTGTTCTGTGGAAAAAAGTAAGGGCAGGATTAAGTGCAGGAAGAGTTCAATCAGTAGCTGTTAGACTTATTGTTGAAAGAGAACGTGAAATTCAATCATTTAAAAGTTCAAGTGACTTTCGAATTAATGCGAGCTTTTCAAATTCACTAGGTGAATCTTTTACTACAGAATTAAATAAAAGTGCTCAAAATGAAGAGGGCGTTGAGCCTATGCTAGAAAGCCTTTCAAGAAATTCGTTTAATGTAACTAGCTTGTTAAAAAAAGGAGCAATTCGGAAGCCTTCAGGACCATTTACAACGAGCACACTTCAGCAAGAGGCTTCTAGAAAGTTAGGGTACCAGGTAAACCGTACAATGTCACTAGCTCAAGGTCTTTATGAATCTGGTTTAATTACATATATGAGAACAGATTCATTAAATCTATCCCAAGACGCCATCCAGTCAGCAACCTCTGTGATAACTCAAAATTATGGAGAAGAGTACGTCCAGGTTAGAAAATTTAGCACAAAGTCAAAAGGAGCGCAAGAAGCTCACGAAGCAATAAGACCAACAGATATGTCCGTTAGAAATGGAGGAAATGATGAGCAGCAAAAAAAACTTTATGACTTAATATGGAAAAGAACAATTGCCTCACTAATGAGTGATGCAAGACTTGAAAGAACAACAGCTGATATTGAGAATAATAGTGGTTTGAAGTTTATAGCAAAAGGGGAAATGATTTCTTTTGATGGTTACCTAAAAATTTACAGGGAAAGCATGCAAGAAGAAGAAACCGGACTGCTTCCAAAGCTCGAAAAAGGTGAAAGTGTTAAATTAATCTCTGCATCAGCGAATCAAAGATTCACCAGGCCCCCTGGGCGCTTTTCAGAGGCAACTTTAGTTAAGTCTATGGAGGAGCTCGGGATTGGTCGACCCTCTACTTATGCTCCCACAATTACTACAATTCAGAAGCGTGAATACGTTCAAAAAGGGATTTCTGAGGGGAGTGAACGATCTTTTTCACGAGGAATATTTTCCAATCAAGAATGGAATTGGGAAAAATTAAAAGAAAATTCGGGATCAAACAAAGGGAAAATGATTCCAACCGATTTAGGGAATCTAGTTACAGACTTTTTGAATCAGCATTTTGCTCCCGTTATGGACTACCAATTTACAGCCAAAATGGAAAGTGATTTTGATCTAGTTTCCACGGGATCAGCACCATGGACAGAAGTATTAGCTGATTTCTATTCAAACTTCAGCCCCCTCGTAGGGAAGGCTGGCGAAGCTGAACGAGAAAGCGGCCAAAGACTGCTCGGAATAGAACCTAAATCAAATAGAAATATTTACGTGAGACTCGCAAAATTCGGCCCAGTAATTCAAGTTGGTGAGACTTCTGATGAGGAAAAACCGAAATTTGTTGGCCTACCTAAAGAATTGAGGCTCGAGACAGTTACTCTTGACGAAGCTTTGCCACTTTTAACTCTACCAAGAATTGTCGGATCCTACAATGGAGAAGAGATCATAACAAATAATGGAAGGTTTGGAGCATATGTTCAAGTCAAACGAAGTTTTGTAAGCCTTCCAGACGAAATAACCCCTTTTAATGTAACTGAAGCCCAAGCTATTGATCTCATTGTTGCCAAGGCAGCAGCAGACGCTGCAGCGCAGCTGGCAACATTTGAAGGGCCTGAGGGGGTCATTGAGGTTCGAAAGGGGCGATATGGGCCTTACATAAAGTACAACAAGGCCAATTTCAAAATACCTAAAGACATTGATCCAGAATCCTTAACAGCAGAGTCTACAATCAAAATAATCAACGAAGCTCCTCCAAAAAAATCGAAAAAACCTTTAAACAAAACTAAAAAGTCAGTCACAAAAACTAAAAAAAAGATTTGATGTATGTGGCAAGAAGTTCTCAGTCCCATTTCTGAAGATTGGCTTCAAAATTTCGAGCCTGGCTCATTAGCAGAAAGCTTTGAAGTATTTGTTGATGATTCTAACTTCCCAGATTTAAGAAACAATCAAATAACTCTAATCGGTGTACCTGAAGATAGATCAAACCCAACTCATAAGGGAGTATCCGAAGCCAGCCGAGCCATAAGAAAAGAGCTTTATTCACTTTTTCCAGGATCATGGAATATTAAAATCGCAGATATTGGAGATATTATTCCAGGAAGAGATGTTATAGATACACTCTCTGCTCTTGAGGAAGTTTGTGTAGAAGTAATAAAACTTAATTCGATACCATTTATTCTTGGCGGCAGCTCAGACCTTGGATTAGCAATTTATAGATCATTTGTTCGACTTGAAAGAACAATTAGTGCTACTGTACTAAACAGTCGTATTTCACTGGCTTCGGATGAGGAAACCTTGAACTCAAATAATTATCTAAGTCACATTTTAACTTCGAAACCCTATCGGCTTTACAATCTATCTCATGTTGGCCATCAGTCGTATTATGTACGTCCAAAGATTCTTGAATTATTTGAACGTATGCATTTTAGCACCTCAAGACTCGGAGATATCAGAGGTAACATATTTATGATTGAGCCACTATTAAGAGATGCTGACATTATTTTTTTTAACAATCATGTAATTAAAATGGCGGATGCACCAGGACAAACTGAACCGTCTCCAAATGGACTTACAGGAGAAGAGTTTTGTGCTTCAATGCGTTACGCAGGTATGAGTGATAAGCTTTCAGCAACAGGAATATTTGATTACAATCCTCGACTGGACAATACTAGTCAAAACGCTCAACTTTTAGCCCAAGGTATTTGGTATTTCATTGACGGGGTTGATTGGAGAAAGGGAGACTACCCTTTTCGATCAAAAACAGATTATACCAGGTTTACGGTTTTAACTAATGGATTAGAACAAGAAATTATCTTTTATAAGTCACCATGGTCAGAAAGATGGTGGATAGAGATCCCTGCACATCCAGGGCAAGACGCCAGAAATAGCTTAATCGCCTGTTCATTAGATGATTATGAATCTGCACAAAACGGTGAGATACCAGATAGATATTGGAAAGCTGTACAAAAATCAATATAAATTCAACCATACTTATTCAGTAAAAAGTTATTTAGTTTAAATAATACTCTCAATGATGACATATAATTTCTTATTTTTAGCCTTCAATCTTTACTGAATGATAATTCGCAAAATATTCTTACTATTATTGATCGTTGGTTTTGCTGGAACAATTGCTGCTCAGCAAGACGTTCAGTATTCACAGTATTATCATAACAAAGTAGGGTTCAACCCTGGATTTGCCGGAAGCTCTGGATCAATTAACTTGAATGTAGGTCACCGTTCACAATGGGTAGGCTTTGAAAATGCACCAACTAGTCAAAATATTAATGCTGACATACCTCTAGCCCTGCTGCATGGAGGTATTCTTCTGAATATTGTCAACGACGAAATAGGATTTTTTCAAGATATTGCTGCTGCAATTGGCTATGCTTACCAATTAGAAATGGGCCCAGGTAAACTCGGTATAGGTCTATCTGTTGATTTTAAAAATAAAAATGTTAAGCAGGCTACCTGGATATACCCTGATGGCACTGCTGGAGCAAGTGATCCAAGTGTTTTTGCACCGAATGCTACTGCAATGACACCTGAAATGAATTTTGGCGCTTACTACTCCTCAGATTTCTGGTATGGTGGTTTGTCCTCTAGTCGGTTATTACAAAGTTCAGCAAGCTTGGGAACTACGGCAGCATTCAAAAGCAAATTACATTATTACCTCACTGGTGGTCTAAATATTCCATTTCGCAATCTAGACCTAGTTCTTTCCCCAAACTTTTTAGTGAAATCGGATTTAAATTCTAATGTATCAATTGACATGAATATTAATGCGGTCATTCAGGATAAGATCTACGGTGGTCTTGGATACAGAAACCAAGATGCCTTAAGTATAATGGCTGGTTACCAGATACTTCCATCTTTAAGGCTTGCCTATTCATACGACATAACAACATCGTCGCTAGCCCAATTCAGTGGAGGTAGTCATGAAGTTTTCCTCAACTACAGTTTCAACATTGAGGTACCCCCTCGAACTCAAGGAAGCTATAGAAACATAAGATTTTTGTAAATTGGCAAACTTTTTGCAGTAAGAAACAATTCCATGAAAAAAATAAATACAACGTTTAGATATATCTCTTTAGGATTAGTAAGCCTTCTTATTTCTTGCTCTGGCTCCAACCATGGCGAGTTAGTTGGCGTACAAAATCGTCCTGACTTTTATCCATCAGATCCTTATGGCATGGTCTATATTCCTCAGGGATCATTTAATTCAGGCAATGCGGATATTGACGTTCCTGCATCTTTAACAGCTCCGACTAAAACTGTGAGTGTTTCTTCCTTCTACATGGATGAAACAGAAATAACAAATAATGAGTACAGACAATTTGTTCATTGGGTTCGTGATTCGATCTTGCGTTTTAGACTAGCAGAAGGATTAGTCGAAGAATTCGAATATATCTCATACGCTGACATGCAAAACCCAACTTATTTTGAAGAATATGTGGGAATAGAATATCCAGATTCAATGCAGTCGCATCTTGATTGGAGTAAATCATTATCGTGGGATACTAAAAGATTCCCCTCCATAGAGTATACAGAAGTTTTGGAAACGATGTACTTAGCTCCTGAAGAGAGATACCTAGGAGGACGTATGCTTGACTCCCGCCAGCTCAATTACCTTTATTTCTGGATTGACAAGCAAAAAGCTGCCAAAAAATCTAATCGAGTCAATATGGATTTCTCTGATGTTGATGCTGACGGAATGACCTTTAATTACAAAGACTATATCAAAGACGGTCAAAGCATTTCTGACAGATCCAGCTTTTTTGAAAGTGAAACAATAAATATTTACCCTGATACTCTAGTCTGGCTTTCTGATTTTACTTATTCCTTTAACGAACAGATGCATGACAACTACTTCTGGCATCCAGCTTATGATAAGTATCCTGTTGTAGGTATTAATTGGAAACAGGCTATGGCATTTTGTAATTGGCGTTCACGTTATAGAAATGAATACCTAAAAGATAATAAAGACTTTCAAGAGAGTGAATTTCGACTACCTACAGAATCTGAATGGGAATATGCTGCGCGTGGTGGTTTTGAACTAACTACTTACCCATGGGGCGGTCCTTACACTACAAATAGCGCAGGCTGCTTCTTGGCGAATTTTAAGCCGTCTCGCGGAAATTTAACTGCTGATGGAGGGTTTCATCCTGTAAAGGCTAATTCCTATGAGCCAAATGGTTATGGATTGTATTGTATGTCTGGCAATGTCGCAGAATGGACGAGTACTGCATGGGACGAAGCAAGTTATTATTATGTAGGTGATTTCAACCCTGATTTCAAATATAATGCAGATGAAAACGATCCTGAAACAATGAAAAGAAAAGTCATTCGAGGTGGATCATGGAAAGATATAGCAGCTTTTTTACAGGTAAGCTCAAGAGAATACGAATACCAAGACACAAACAAGTCTTACATAGGATTTCGCACTGTTCAAAGCTTCTTAGGCCGGGATGCCCGCGACTTTTAATTAATATTTTTCAAAGAATTCATAAATAACTAATCAAACTAAATCAACATGGCTTTAATTGACGTAGACGGAAAGCGCTTTAAGAACTTCATGTCCAAATTATACGGATGGGGAGCCGCAGTAGTTATCATGGGTGCTCTCTTTAAGATAATTCACCTTCCAGGAGCTGATCTAATGTTAATAATTGGTCTGACTACTGAAGCAGTTATATTTTTCATTTCGGCGTTCGAATCTCCATCAAATGACTATGATTGGTCAATCGTTTATCCAGAGTTATCTACTTCAGAGTTAAGCGAAGGAAAAGGCCGTCGAGGAACTGTCACACAAGAGTTAGACAAAATGATGGAAGAAGCTAAAATCGGCCCTGAACTATTGACTAGCTTGGGAGATGGAATGAGACAATTAAGTGATACGGCATCGTCATTGAATTCTTCTTCAGATGCAGCCGGCGCAACATCTGCCTACAGCGATCAATTGAATAGTGCCGCTAAGAATATGGAAGCTCTTAACGCTTTGTATGCTGTTCAGTTAGAGAATACAACAAGTCAAGTAGAAATTCAAAACAGCCTGATGGAGAAACTCGCGTCTTCAATGAACGAATCAGAAACATTGGCTCAAGAAGTTGGAAAACTTTCAGGCAGCTTATCCCAATTAAATAATGTTTACGGTAATATGCTCTCAGCAATGAGTGGGAAAAACGAATAATTACTAAGCTTCTTAGAATCAAAAATTAAGTTAATTATCTCTTAGACAATTTCAAATGGCAGCAGGATCACAATCGCCCCGTCAGAAAATGATAAACATGATGTATTTGGTGCTAACAGCTATGTTAGCATTAAATGTCTCAAAAGACATTCTCAAGGTTTTACATAAACTTGATGTAGGGATGTCGGCAACTGTAAAGACCGTTGAAGAAGGGACTAAAACTATCTATGCGGCTATTGAAGCTCAAGTCTCGGAGAATGAACGTGCAGTGCCTTTTAATGAAAGAGCTAAAGTTCTTCGATCGAAATCTAACACAGTAGAATCATTGCTCGTAAAAGCACGGGAAGATATGATTGAGTTAACAGGTGGCATCGACACTACCGATGACAATCGATTAAAGGGAGAGGATAACAGATCCCTGCCAACTGAGTACCTATTGAATGACAAAAGTGTAGGTGGTCAGGGAGCAGCAAAAGAGATCAAAGAAGAATTAACAAAATATCGTCAATATCTCATCACTGAAATAGAAAAAAATCCCTCGCCTGTGACAGAAGAACTTCTCGGCGAAATAAATCAAGCTTTTGACTTTAATGATGTCAGAACAGGGAAAAAGAAAGAGACATGGGAAACAGCAACTTTTGCAGATCTTCCTCTTGCTGGCGTCATTCCATTCATTACTGACCTCCAGTCTAAAGTGAGACGGATGGAAGCTAGAGTCGCTGAGTACTTTTATAGTCAAATCGACGCTTCTGCTTTAAAATTTGACGGTGTAAGAGCTGTAGTTATGCCAAAAAGTACATACGTAACTCAAGGAGAAATGTATGAAGCAGATGTTTTCTTAGCCGCTTATAACAGCGGTAATCAACCAGAGTTTACTGATATCATTCCAGAAGAAATTATTGATGGTGTTGGGAAAATTCGATTCCTTGCCAAGGGCATAGGATCAAAAACTCTAACTGGGAGTATGACCCTTCCTGGAGATGACAGAGTTTATAATTATGATGTCGTATATAATGTCGCCCCTCCAAGTGTTGTCATTTCACCATCAAAAATGAATGTATTATATCGAAATGTTATCAATCCTTTAGAAATTTCCGTGCCAGGTGTTGCGCCAGCAAATATCGTTGTTAACGGACCTGGAGTTAGAGGTAGTAATGGAAAATATAATGCTGATATAACAAAAATAAAGGGTAAAGAAATCAAAATTTCTGTTTCAGTCAAAGAAGAAAATGGAAAAATGCGTCGAGCAGGATCTAAAGTTTTCCGAATAAAAGGATTACCTCAAGCTGTAGGTTCGATATTTAAAAAGACTCAAGGAATTATGTCTTCGAGTTTACTGAGCAAAGCAAAAATTGAAGCAGAATATCAAGACTTCCCATTTGACCTGCCTTTAAAAGTCGTTTCATTTGAATTAAAAATGGACGGACAACCCCCTATGCAGGTTAAAGGGAGTAAGATTCCATCAACAGCTAAGGACTTAATTAAAAAACTTCGTCCGGGAAGCACAGTAACCATTAGAAAAATTATCGCAACAACAGATAAAGGCGCACGTATTTCCCGTGTAGGAATTGTTTCGATTGATGTCCAATAATTATGAAAAATACACTTCTTTTATTCGCTTTCCTTGGAGTTTTTTCCCTGTCAAGTCAGGTAATATCTCCTGAAGATGACGGTCTTGTCCCCAAAGGTGACATTCACTATTCCAATACTCGAGTTATCCCTTATCCTTTCTTGCGTCAAGATGACATGATGTGGGCAACTCGCCACTGGGAAAGGATATATGTTCAAGAAAAATTAAACCATCCACTTTACTATCCCGTTTCGGCGTTACCTGACCGGAAATCCATGTTTGATGTTCTAAAAGATGCTATTCTTCTGGAAGGAAGTATTGTAGAGGTATTTAGAGATGATCTTTTTGAATTGCCCCTAAGTACACAAGAAGTTGAAGAAATCATTATTCGTATAGACACAATACGTGACCCAGACGACCCAAGTGTAGTCTTAGCGATTGACTCAATAGAATTAAAGGCTCCTAACGTCGTTGCATGGGAACTGAAATCTGATTGGTACTTTGACAAGCAACGGGGCGAAATGAGAAATAGAATTCTTGGACTTTCACCTGTTGTTAAAGATCCAGCAACTGGAGAAGTTTATAATATTTTCTGGATTTGGTTCCCAGATGCAAGACAAGCGTTAGCTACGAATATCGCATATAATCCGGACAATAATACCCGTAGATTAACCTTTGATCAAATAATGCAAATGCGATACTTCAACTCCGTAGTGTATAAAGAAGACAATGTTTATGATCGGACTATTGATGATTACAAACAGAATAGACCAATGGAACAGCTTCTCGAGTCCAAACGGGTTCGCGAATCTCTTAGGAATTATGAACACGACCTTTGGCAATTCTAAGAAGTTTATTTAAATATTCAAAAGGCCGCAAATAGCGGCCTTTTGAGTTCCACAATATGCATTTCGCAATAATAGGTCAAGGCCTCGCTGGATCATCACTGGCGATACATGCGCACAAACATGGTCATAAGATTACTTGCTTTGACTTAGAAAAAAAAAATAGTGCATCACGAGTATCCACTGGAATAGTAAACCCACTTGTTTTAAAGAATCGAACAGCTTTATTTAAATCAAAAATCTTATTAGATCATTGTAAAGATTACTATTATTCTGTCGAGAAATTATTGGGAAAGCCTTTTCTGATCAATAATCCCATTCATGAAATTCTTAAAACTGATCATGAAATTGACAATTGGAAAATTCTTTCAAAGAAAATAAATATAAAGGAATATATCGGCTCTATCGAAAATATTCATCACCAAATAGATGGGAAAGGATTCGGTATCGTCCAAAACAGCCTCAGACTTGATGTGAAGAAGTATCTAACATGCGTTAGAGATTGGTTGCACGAAACACAATCTATTTTTAATGAGAAAGTTGAAAATGTAAGTATACTTAAAAATAAAATACATGTAAATAATCAACTTTTTGACGGATTATTACTCGCAGAAGGTCTTGATGCAAAGTGGACTCAAAAAAACTTTGGAGAATTACAATTTGCACCAACTAAAGGAGAAGGCATAGTGATTCAGGTTAATAGTATCGATGTGAATTTCCCGATCCATCGCAACGTTTTCATGATTCAAGAAGACAAAAATATATATACTGTAGCCTCTACATTTGACAGAAATGATCTATCAGTTTCACCTTCAATCAATGGAAGAACTACATTATTAAAACATTTAAAATCATGGTTTAAGGATGATTTTAAAGTTCTAGATCATTGGGCAGGGATAAGGCCAACAATGACAGATAGAAAAATTTGTTACGGTTGGCATAGAGATAACCCAAATGTCGGATACCTAAATGGACTAGGATCCCGTGGAGTTTTGACTTCACCCTATTATAGCTCCTTACTATGGGGTCAACACAAAAGTTCATGATGCTGACTAAACCATATTTAATACTGATAATAGTTTTCATGTCCACTAAAGCCTGTTCTTAGATGATATTCAGAATATTCGATAGGCAGTTTGCATTAATCGCAATTATGGAAGGACGTTGATTGTGTAATTTTAAAATATGAAACAACTCTTTCTATTTTTTACCATTCTGTTTACCTCAGCTGCGTTTGGACAAATATCTATAGATGCAAAATATAGAAATGGAGCAGGGTGGTTCCAGGCCTATGAAATGGGTGTAAAATTTGATCTCAAAAAAGGATATGGTGTTTTTAGATGTTTTAATGCTACAGATTTTGGGAATTCCTTAAGGGCAGAAAGCAGTAGCAATGGTATATCGATAGGAACTGGTTACTCTTTTCAGATAATCTCAGGCCTATCATTAGGGGGTGAGCTGAATTTGAGGATCAATGACTTAAATGGAAATAATGGCGATACATTTTTATCCCCACAACTATATTTAGGGTACGACTTTAGTTGGTTTGAACTACAATTAGATTTAGGGCTACCATATTTTTTTGGACTTGGGATCAATATTCCTTTAAAGCTATAGTTACTTCTATTTTTCAACGTTTTTGGAAGTGTCATTTCAAAAAGAAATAATGAAAAAAATGGAATTTAAATCCTGGTTAATATGACCAAAATAGGATAAAATTTATTTCAATATTTAATATTTATAATCGTGACTTTTAGGTCAGTCTGTGAGTTACTTTTGCCAATCAAATGTTAAGTGTTAATCAAGTAGGTCTGGCCTTCGGAGGAACGGATCTTTTCAAAGACATATCCTTTCAAATCAATCCTGGTGAAAGGATAGGTTTAGTTGGTCGCAATGGTGCTGGAAAGTCAACACTATTAAAACTAATTGCAGGAGAATTATCCTTAGATTCAGGAAAAATATCTTTTCCAAATGGTTTTAAAATTGGCTTTTTAACTCAAGATATTCCGCCGTCTGGCGAGAATACCGTTTGGGAAGAAGCAGCGTCTAGCTTTGTAGAGATCCAGACTCTTGAATCTAAAATGGAAGAGCAAACAAATCAGCTCGAGACCAGGAATGATTATGAGAGTGAGCAATATATGGACCTCATAGATAATCTATCATCCAATCAAGAAATATATCAAATGCTCGGCGGGTACACTTACCAAGCCGATATGGAAAAAGTTCTAATTGGTCTTGGATTTCTATCTCAAGATTTTCATAAAGCGTTATCATCGTTTTCAGGAGGTTGGCAAATGCGTGTTGAATTAGCTAAAATATTAATGCAGAATAATGATGTATTATTATTAGATGAACCAACTAACCATTTGGATATAGAATCGATAATTTGGCTGGAACAATTCCTATCTGACAGTCCTCAAGCCGTTATTTTAGTCTCACATGATCGAACATTTCTTAATAATGCTACCACCAGAACTGTTGAGATTGTACTTGGGAAAAGTTATGATTTTCCATGCGCATATTATAAATATTTGAGCCTTCGAGAAGAAATTAGAGAAAAACAACGTCAAGCAAAAGCGAACCAAGAAAAAGAAATAAAACAGACGGAACAGCTCATACAACGTTTTCGTTATAAAGCTTCTAAAGCCTCATTTGCTCAGAGTTTAATTAAAAAGTTAGACAAAGTTGATCGTATTGCCGTGGATGAAGAAGATACTCGGAATATGACATTCAGGTTTCCACCAGCTCCACATTCAGGAAAAGTCGTAGCCCACTTATCCGATATCCATAAGCACTATGGCCTTAAGCATGTCCTACAAGGCATTGATATGGAGATTGTAAGAGGTCAAAAGATTGCTTTTGTAGGACAGAATGGTCAAGGAAAATCAACTCTTGTAAAGGTTCTTGCAGAGAATTTAGACTTCGAAGGATCTATCAATTTAGGTCATAATATCTCCCTTGGATATTATGCGCAAAACCAAGCTGAGGTTCTAGATGGAAATAAAACAGTCCTTCAAACAATTGAGGATTCCGCACCCGAAGACGTAAGAAGTTCTGCTCGCAAACTATTAGGAAATTTTATGTTTACCGGTGATAATGTTGGGAAAAAAGTTTCAGTGTTATCGGGAGGAGAACGAGGACGTCTTGCATTATGCCAGTTGATGCTAAACCCTGTTAATTTTCTTGTTCTAGATGAGCCGACAAATCATTTAGATATGCAAGCAAAAGACGTTTTAAAAAAATCTTTGGCAAGCTATGAAGGGACACTGATAGTAGTTTCCCATGATAGAGAGTTTTTGCAAGGACTAGCTGATATGACATATGAATTTAGAGATGGAAAAATTCAACAGCATTTAGGAGGAATTGAATATTTCCTTGAACAGAAAAAAATGCAAAATATGCGTCAAGTTGAAATCGGACTCAAAGAGAAATCTAGTTCTAACTCTGCTAAATCTGATCGTCCTGACAAAACACGAAGAGATGAATTAAAAAAGTTTGAACGCGATTATAAGAATGCATGCCAGAGTGATCAAAAAGCACAAAAGTTGTATGAAAATCTTCAACAAGAATTAGATAATCTTGAGAATGAAATGGCGGAACCCTCTTCGTTTAAAAGAATATCAAAAGAGCCAGACTTTTACAATAAGTATGAACAGCTAAAATCAAAAGTTGAAGAATCCTTTAACTTTTGGGAAAAATCGCTAGAAATTAGCTCCAAAGCACTTACAATATTGAAAAAAATAGAGACGTAACTTGTTGTAATGAAAAAAGCACTACAATTTATTTTTACATTCATTGCCTCAATTACCTTAATGGCTCAACCTAAGACCGCACCAAAGCTTGTTGTCTCGATTGTAGTTGACCAAATGCGTGCAGATTACTTAACACGGTTTTCAGATCTATATCAGGGTGGCTTCAAGACTTTACTTGAAAATGGTGAAATATTTTGGAATGCACATTATACTCATTCACCAACTTATACAGCTCCGGGGCATGCGAGTATTTATACAGGAACGGACCCGCGGTTTCATGGCATCATAGCGAATGATTGGTATGTTGCAGAAAATGGCAAAACAACTTATTGTTTAGAAGATGAAAACACATCACCGGTTGGAACTAAATCTAAGTATGCTAAAAGAAGTCCTAAAAATATTCTTTCCACAACTTGGACAGATGAGTTAGAATGGGCTAGCAATAAGAAATCTAAAGTATTTGCGTTTTCTTTAAAAGACCGCGGTGCAATTTGTGCAGCAGGTCATTATGGAGATGCCGCTTTCTGGTTAGATAAATCGGGATTTGTTTCCAGCAACTACTATATGTCATCATTACCCAAATGGCTTCAAAATTTTAATAAAACAAATAATATCAAATCATACATGTCTGGAGAATGGGACTATTTGATTAATAAAAAAAACTATCCTAAATTACTTTCGACAGAGTTTGAACGAATCCCTCGAGGTGCAAGGAAAGCAGATTTTCCGTATAATTTATCGCTATTGTATAAGGCTGACACCACAGAAATCGAAGCATTTAAATCTACCCCAAAAGGAAATCAAATACTCTTAGATGTTGCTTTAAAAGTATTAGATATGGAAAAGCTTGGGAAACATAACAATCGCTTCCCAGATGTTCTAGCGCTAAGTTTTTCAGCAACAGATTATATTGGACATTCAACTGGTATCAGATCACATGAGACAATAGATATGTATTTACGATTAGATCGTCAACTTGATACATTGTTTCATTATCTAAATGAGAATGTTGGTGAAGATAATTTCATCGTTGTTCTAACAGCAGATCATGGTGCTGCTGATAATCCAAGTCAAGCTAAAATCGATGGTATGCCTACAGATTGGATGGCGCCGGCAGACTTAGAATCAGAATTCAGAGAATTAATTATAACTGCTGGAATCCCCTCAAAATTCATATTGAATTTCTCAAATGATCAAGTTTATCTTCAAGAAAATGATAGCTTAAAAAATATGGAAAAAATTGTTCGTGATGCATTGCTTAAACATCCAAAAATTGCTGAAGCTTGGACGAAAGAGGAAATTAGAAATTCTCCTGATCCCTTTGCTAAATTGCGCAGAAATGGATCTAATAAAAGTAGTGGACAGGTATTCTATGCCCTATACCCTGGCTCGATAGCTTATTATAAAACTGGAACAACACACGGGTCAGGCTACACATATGATACACATGTACCCGTAATATTTTATGGAAAAATATTTGGCTCGAGTCAAAATCACATTGAACGAATCAACATAAAAGACATAGCACCTACTTTGAGTAAAATCCTAGGAATTGCTCAACCTAGTGCATGTAATGGAAATATATTGCCATTGCCTATCAATTAACAATGCGAATGAGAAATTATTTTTTTCTTATGATTACGTAGTTTTACAGACTCAGATGATGCGCCAGTCAGCTTACTATATGCATTTGTATATGACTAAAGTTCATTTATAGAGAAATACTTTTGAAGTAATTATGTTAAAAACACTTTCAAAAATAGCAATCTTATTTGGAATTTTAGTGAGTCTGAATTCCTGTAAGAATACTCCTTGGAAACATCAAAAAACACCTTCAGAAACTGTTAAAATCATTCATTTTTCAGATTCAGTCCTAGGACTTGATTCAATTGCCTTGCTAAGACAACTTCAACACATGGAATCTCGACATCCCGCAATTTTCAATAGTTCAGACACCTCATTTAATTGGGAAAGAGATCTCCCACTATATTTATTAGATCCTGAAGTTCAGGCTCTATTTCAAGATGTACTTAAATTGCGAATCCCTTTAGATGAATTTGCCATTCAAATCAATAACGGAGTATCTCAATATAAAAATAGATTTACTGACAAAGCAAAATCATTTGGGATATACACTTATATAAGCAGAAATGAGAAATTTTGGATCCTGGAAGGCCCTAAACATTTCTTTTTACCTTGGGACCGCTATTTAGGTAGCGACCATCCGATATATGCTAGAGATCCTGCATATCAAATACAAAGACACAATGCAGATAGAATTATAATTGAGCTTTTCAGAGCCTTAGGTCAGAATCACATTCCAAAAAATAAAAATAACTCATCATTAATTTCAGCAATGATTGAGTCGGGAAAAAGTCTCTTATTCATCGAGACTATTTTAAGTGAATCTCAAGCAGTACAAGCTTTAAACATAAGCGAAAAAGAAAACAATTTCCTTATTGAAAATGAAGTCGATCTATGGAAAATAATTTTAAAAAATAGATGGCTTTTCGATAACTCGTTAGACCTAAAAAGAAAATTGACACAACCAGCACCTTTTAGCTCTTTTAATACTCCGATTGATCATAAGATACCTGGTCAAGCTGGGATATGGTTTGGTTGGAAAATTCTCAAAAGTTACTGGGCCAAAAATCCACAACTTACATTACGAGAAATCATGTCCAATGAGAACGTAAATTTGATACTGCAAAAATCTGGGTATAGACCTTAAACATTATTTTATGAATTCAAATATAAATCTTGATATTAAGCTCGACGAGAACCGTGTTCCAGAAAGCATACAATGGTCTGCTCCAGATGGAGGTGTTGAGAAATCACAAGCAGATGCCTTTATGCTTTCCGTTTGGGATGGAAAAACAAAAGACACTTTAAGAATAGATCTTTGGACTGGCGATATGCTTGTAGATGATATGAAGAAGTTTTATCACCAAACCTTGCTCGCCATGGCTGATGGTTTTCAGCGCGCAACAAATGAGGATGAAATTTCCGAGGATATGCGAGATTTCGCAAAGTATTTTGCGGAAAAATTAAAACTTGTTGGATAAATTAAAATAGAATATTTCAATCTAAAATAAGCTTAGCGTTATTTATCTCCTTTAATAATAAAGGAGATAAATCATCGGTCAATTTCCTGATAGACTGAATTAATTCTACACGACCCATAGCAGTTTCAGCACTAGTCAAAAATATAGGCGGAGTGTCTTCCCATTCTTCTAACATTTTTCGTTTGAATGCAGCTTGATTTTTTCCAAAAGCACTACTTGATAATTTGTCAAGCTTTGTAAAAACTAAAGAAAACGGAATTCCCCAATTTCCTAAGTCACGAATAAAATCTAAATCATTTTTCTGTGGCTCAAGACGACCATCAATCAAAACAAATACATTTACTAGATTCTTACGGTTTTTTAAATAATGCTTAATCATTCTAGCAAAAATCTCTCTCTGAACTTTACTGACTTTTGCATATCCATAGCCTGGCAAATCAACTAGTGACCATAGGCCGGCATCCATCGTGAAATGATTTATCAATTGAGTTTTACCAGGCCTTCCAGATATTTTTGCCAAACCGGAATTATTTGCTAAACAATTTATCAAAGAAGATTTACCGACGTTTGATCGTCCGATAAAAGCAAATTCAGGAACCGAAATTTCAGGGCATTCTGAGGTTCGAGATGCCGATTTTACAAATTCCGCCTTAACTGGAGGTATTAATTGAATTGGAACTTGCTTAGCCATTTTTCGATTATCTCATTAAAATCAGTGGGACGCTCCATCATGGCTGCATGACCGCATTTATCAATCCAATGAAGTTCAGCATCAGGTAATAGTTTCTTAAATTTCTCTGCGACTTCAGGAGGAGTAACCTCATCTTGCTTTCCCCAAATAATACATGTAGGTACATGGAATTCTTTTATATCATTCGCCATATTATGACGAATCGCACTTTTAGAAATTGCTAATGTTTTAATTGCTTTCATTCTATCGTTTACTGTAGCAAAAACCTCATCAATTAATTCTTCAGTTGCGACTTCTTTCACATAAAAGACATCTCGAATTCGTGCCGCGATATAGTCACGGTCACCTCTTCTTGGATAAGAACTGCCCATGGCAGCCTCATAGAGGCCTGAACTTCCAGCTAGAATAAGTCCTAAAACATTTTCAGGATGTAATTTCTGCATCATTAACGCAATATGACCACCAAGCGAATTTCCAGCAATAACTGCCTTTTCATAACCCATGTGATCCATATAAGACTTTACAAATCGCGTCAAATTCTTTACTGTAGATGTTGCTAGGGGCATTGAGTATAGGGGAAGTGACGGCACTGTAACTTGGTATCCTCTCGTGGCGAAATATTCAACCTGAGAATCAAAATTACCCAGGGTTCCCATTAAACCATGGAGGAAAATGATTGGAGTACCCTTTCCTGAAATTTTATATTCGAATTTTCCTTCTTTTTTAAATTCTGACATATTTAAATCAATTTTAAAAAAACTCAATTAATGGGCGAAGATAGGCAATCAAAAGACCACAGTAGTCTTAATTCAAAACCCCTCTATTTCTTTGGCCATTATGGCCATATCTAAAAGTTATCAACTTTTGTGGGTAATTGTGGGAAATAGTGGGATAAATAAGTATTTTTGAATCAATAAAAGCTTACTATGACCCAACTACTCGGCGTATATGAATGTAAAATGGACTCCAAAGGGCGTGTCTCCGTTCCGTCTGGACTCAAAAAACAGCTAATAACAATTGGAACCGAAGGGTTTATTCTTAAAAGAAGTGTATTCAGTAATTGCTTAGAACTACATACTCAAAATGAGTGGATTACATTGAGTGATTCAGTAAAAAAACTAAATCGTTTTGTAAAAAAAAATAATGAGTTCATTCGCATCTTCCATGCAGGTATAAAACAAGTAGAGATGGACTCGGCAGGGCGAATATTAATATCAAAAGACCTGATAAGCTTTGCCAATCTTAATAACTCAATTGTTTTTAGTGCGACTTCCTTTGGACTCGAAATTTGGAATCAAGCAGATTATGAAAAAGCTGTAAATTTTAAAGATCACGACTTTGCTAAACTCACTGAAGAAGTAATGGGTAATCAAAATATTAATGACTTATCATAACCCAGTTCTTCTAGAGAAGTCCATCGAACTTCTTGCGATTAAACCAGACGGCATTTATGTAGATGCAACATTTGGAGGTGGAGGTCACAGCAAATCCATACTTGAGAAACTAAATTCAGAAGGTCGCCTTTTTGGATTTGACCAAGATCCAGATGCAGAAAAAAACAAATTAGACGACGAAAGATTCATATTAATTCCCCACAATTTTGAGCATCTTAGACGATTTTTAAAACTTCATAATGTAAAAAAAATTGATGGGATTTTAGCAGATCTTGGAGTAAGCTCTCATCAATTTGATGTTATGGATCGTGGGTTTTCAATTCGAGGCGATGGCCCCTTGGATATGAGGATGAACCCAAGGACTGGACATTCGGCGGCGGAATGGCTTTCTGCCATCGACGAATACTCTTTGACACATGCCCTTGCCACTTATGGCGAAGTCAGTAGACCCAAAAAGCTAGCACAAGTAATTCTAAACGCTCAAGAAAGCTCACCAATCCTTACAACTAGAGAATTACTAAATGTAATAGAACCGCATGGTCGTCGAGGAGAAAAAGTATTTGCTAAAGTGTTCCAAGCGATTAGAATATGTGTGAATCGAGAGCTCGAAGTTTTAGAAAAGCTACTTGAAGAGGGAAGGGAATTACTCCTAACCGGAGGAAGGTTTGTAATGATCTCATACCACAGTCTAGAAGATAGAAGAGTGAAAGTTTATTTTAGAGAGGGGCAACTAATTGGAGAAGCACCAAGGGATGAATTTGGAAATCGGCTAACTCCTTTTAAATTAATAACAAGAAAAGCAATAATTCCAGAGGAAAATGAAATTTTGAAAAATCCGAGATCACGTTCTGCGAAACTGCGTGCCGCGGAAAAAACTGAAATCACAAAATGAAAGTAATTGACCGAAAATATTTTATTGCTCTCAAAGAGATTCTTAGAGGCAGCTTCTTTGGTCATCCTTTAATTTTAAGAAATCTTCCCTTTGTTCTTTACTGCACAACATTAGCTCTTGTTCAGATTTGGGCAGCTCATCGTGCGGAATCAAATGTTCGTCTAATTTCTATTAAAACTGTGGAAATTAATGAGCTAGAAAGTCAATACTTAGAATCTAAATCCCAATTAATGAAGATGGGCCAAGAGTCATCTGTACAATTTCGTGCAGGAAAAATTGGACTGATACCGCTACGACAGGCTCCTACATATATTCAAAAACCCGAAGATGAATAACAAGTATGACCTCAGCATTCGCAGAATGGCATGGTTAGTGATTTTCATTGGTATATTCACATTTACAGTCCTATTCAGGCTCTACTTTATATCATTATCGCTGGGTTCTGAACTAATTTCATCCGCAAGACAAAAAGTAATTCAAGAGCGCGAAGTTGCAGCAAACCGGGGGAATATATACTCTAATGACGGACAACTTTTAGCCACATCAATGCCAGTTTACGAATTACGTTGGGACGCTGCTATAGTTGATGCTAATCGATTCAAATCCGAAATATTAGAAACCAGTCAACAACTTTCAGTCTTACTTCCCGGGAAAGGAAAAAAAGCTTGGATGAAATATTTACAACTCAACTTCTCTAGACAAAAGCGTTACGCATTAATAGCAAAAAACTTAAGTTATTCTGATTACAGAAAAGTGGCCCTTATGCCTCTTTTTAAAGGACATCGATATACAACAGGACTCATTACCCAAGAAAGCCACAAAAGATTAATGCCACTAGGTCTTCTCGCCGAGAGAACCATTGGATATCAAAGAACAGATGCACAAGCAGGTCTAGAGTCCTCATTTCAAGAAACGCTTAAAGGCCATACTGGAAAACGGTGGATGCAGAACTTGGGAGGTGACCAGTGGAAACCAATTGACAGCGAATATTCAACTGAACCTGTAAATGGCCAAGACATTATAACAACTTTAAATACTAGAATGCAAGACATAGCGCATAAAGCACTTCAACAGCAACTAAAGAAACACAATGCTGACCATGGGTGTATTGTTATAATGGAGGTCAAAACTGGAAAAATAAGAGCAATTTCGAATCTTGGAAGAACATCAAAAAATGCTAAATATCGGGAATTACGAAACTATGCTGTTTGGGAGAAGTCTGAACCAGGATCGACTTTTAAAGTGGCAGCATTATTAGTTGCAATGGAAGATGGAAAAGTTGACACCTCTCAAAAAATCGACACTGAAAAAGGTGTTTTTAGCATTTATGGAAAAAAGATAAAAGACTCGAGACGAGGTGGGTATGGATTAATATCATTAGGAAGAGCACTTGAGCTGTCATCAAACACTGCAATTGTTAAGGCGCTTTACTCAAAATATTCAAAAACGCCTCAAGACTTCATTGACCGTATGTATCAAATTGGTTTGGCTACTAAAACAGGCATACAAATTCCCGGAGAAAGCTCACCCCATATACCTCAACCAAATGACGATGATTGGTCAGGTGTTACCTTACCATGGATGCTTTTTGGATATGGCCTTGAAAATACTCCACTTCAAATACTGACATTCTATAATGCGATTGCCAATAACGGAAAAATGGTGAGGCCAACGCTCTGGGAAGGAACAAGAGATCATGGAATTATTATTCAAGAACACGAAACACAAGTTATTCATCCGTCGATAGCCTCAGAAAGGAGCATACGCCAAATTCAAGATTTATTAGAAAAAGCTGTCAAGAGAGGGACCGCCAGAAATATTTATACCGACTCGTTAGATCTTGCAGGAAAAACTGGAACCTCTCAATTAAACTATTGGGACTCAGAAAATCTAGGATACCAAGCATCCTTTGCTGGATATTTTCCAGCCAAAAAACCAATTTACTCATGTATAGTTGTTATAAATCGTCCTGAAATTTCCACGGGTTATTATGCCAATGTAGTGGCCGCTCCTGTTTTTAGGAATGTAGCAATGGCGATACACAAAATGACACCTCAAATTGACTCACCATCTGAGGGATATTGGACTCGCGCCATTAAAAAAAGATCAGAAGATCTGAACGAGAAGCGACTTTCCAGATTTGCTTATGCAGCAGAAAAACTTGAACAAGGCCTTACTCCAAGTTTGGAAGGCTGGAGCGCATCAGACGTTATTCAATTATACGAAGAAATTGGATGGAGTATAGAAATTGAAGGCCATGGAAAAGTTGTTTTATCACAATCATTAATAAAAAGTAAAAAAATTTACATCAAACTAGGATGAAATTATTAAAGGATATTCTTTACGGCATCAACATTACTGATTTACGGGGATCTACTTTAGTTGCTATTAATGAGGTTACTTGTGATTCTAGATTAATTAAAAAAGACAATCTATTCTTTGCTATTAAGGGGTCTAAGAGTGATGGCCACAAATTCATAGCGAAATCCATCTCAGAAGGAGCTCAGGCTATCGTTTGCGAGGTTCTGCCAGAAAATATAGTTAAGGACATAACGTACATACAAGTCATCTCAACCTCTAAGGCCTATGCTATAGTAGCCAGTAATTGGTTTGAAAGACCATCTGAAAAATTACATGTAGTCGGCATAACAGGTACAAATGGAAAAACTACAACGGCCTCATTATTATATAAGCTCTTTGAAAATAGTCTCATAAAAACCGGATTGATTTCGACGATTAAGATTGCAATTGGAAATAAAGAGCTACCAACTACTCATACCACACCTGACGCATGGACAATTCAAAAACATATGGCAGAAATGCTAGCGGCCGGATGTAAAATAGTATTTATCGAAGTTAGCTCACATGGCTTAGTGCAAAACCGCGTAGAAGGAATACGTTTCAAAGGAGGTATTTTTACCAATATAAGTCGCGATCATCTTGATTATCACAAGAATATGGATAGTTATATTCTTGCAAAGAAATCACTTTTTGATAATCTTAAACCTTCATCATTTGCATTAGCAAATTTCGATGACAAGCATGGTGAAACAATGTTCTCAAACTGTGAAGCTAAGAAAGTATCATATGGAATTGAACGACACGTTGATATTAAAGCAAGAATATTAGAAAGTCATATTGGCGGCACTTTAATTAGCATAAATCAGCGTGAATGCTGGATGCAATTGATCGGAAATTTTAATGTCTATAATATTTGCGCTGTTTACGGAGCTGCAATAGAACTTGGACTAGAACCCACTGAAGCCTTACAGGGGATAAGTGCTCTACAATCTGTTGATGGTCGTTTTCAAAAAATCGAAGGACCAAAAGGAATTATTGGAATCGTTGACTATGCTCATACCCCTGACGCTCTTGACAATATACTTTCGTCATTACAAAAGTTCCGTAATAGCTCACAGAGAATAATTACGATTATTGGGTGTGGAGGAAATCGAGATACAGGAAAAAGACCTCAAATGGCCTCAATGGCCGCGAGGCTAAGTGATTATGTGATATTCACTTCTGATAATCCACGAAATGAATTACCCGCTAATATTTTAAAAGATATGGAAAATGGCTTAACACTTTTGGAGAAAAAACATTGCATCACAATAGAAGACAGAAGTCAAGGGATTAAACTAGCATGTCAAAACGCAAAACCCAAAGACATAATATTACTAGCGGGAAAAGGACATGAAAAATTTCAAGAGATTCATGGAGAAAAGTTGCCGTTTGATGATGTGATTATTTTAAAAAAATTACTAACAGAAGTTCAAGCCTAAAAAATGTTGTACGACATATTTATATATCTAGACAAATTAAACTTTCCTGGAGCTGGACTTTTTCAATTTCTAACTTTTAGAGCTGCTCTAGCTATTCTTGGTGCCCTTTCAATAAGCCTAATTCTTGGGGGTAAGCTTATTGAAATTCTTCGACGCAAGCAGATTGGAGAAAGTATTAGAGATCTAGGATTAGAAGGACAGCTAGAAAAAAAAGGCACTCCAACGATGGGAGGATTAATAATTATTTCCGCAATAGTCATACCTGTTTTGTTGTTTTCAAACCTTAGTAATGTTTATATCCAACTACTACTACTAACTACTTTATGGATGGGGGCAATTGGTTTTGCCGATGACTATATAAAAGTTTTTAAAAAAAACAAACAAGGATTACGAGGGTATTTCAAAGTGATAGGGCAAGTAACACTTGGAATAATAGTGGGGTCTACCCTTGTTTTTCATCCAGATGTTACAATGAAAGAAGAAGTGCCTATTGACTCTCAAATCCAACTTTATGGAGAAAGTTCTCAAAGCTCACCTGTATTTGGACATGCCGAACAAAGTTTGAAAACCACCATACCATTTTTCAAGGATGCAACATTTGATTATTTAAAGATTGTAGATTGGTTGGGTCTATCAAAATTTGGATGGCTAGTTTTTATAGTAGCAGTTATTTTTATAATTACAGCTGTCAGTAACGGCGCAAACTTAACAGATGGTCTCGATGGTCTTGCTGGAGGCACGTCAGCTATAATAGCATTCACATTAGCTGTGCTTGCATATGTTAGTGGCTCGGGAGTTTTTGCGAGTTACTTGGACATAATGTATATACCCAACTCAGGTGAATTAGTTGTTTTTGCCGCCGCTTTTATAGGCTCATGTATAGGTTTCTTGTGGTACAACACCTACCCTGCTCAAGTATTTATGGGCGATACAGGAAGTTTATCATTGGGTGCAATAATTGCAGTATTTGCTATCGTGATTCGAAAAGAATTATTAATCCCAATACTTGCTGGAGTATTCCTCATCGAAAACTTAAGTGTAATTATTCAAGTCAGTTATTTTAAATACACTAAAAGGAGATTTGGCATTGGAGAAAGGGTATTCTTAATGGCCCCCCTTCATCATCATTTCCAAAAAAAAGGACTTCACGAGTCTAAAATCGCAACTAGATTCTGGATACTTGGGGTTTTCTTGGCGATTTTCACATTAATAACCTTGAAGCTTCGCTAATCATGAAGGAGGTATTTAAACTTGCAATTCTAGGCGGTGGCGAAAGTGGAGTAGCTTCAGCACTTTTAGCTAAAAAAAGAAATATCAATGTCTTCTTATCAGATGCAGCAGTTATTAATTATTCTAATAAAATAGAGCTAATAAACTCGGGAATTGAATTTGAAGAGGGAAACCATAGCCTAGATAAATTAATCTATTACGATGCTGTAGTCAAGAGCCCTGGAATTAAGTCAAACACACCCATCATAAAACATCTTAGAGAAAAAGGAATCCCAATCTGGTCAGATATCGAATGGTTTTACCGAAACAAACCCTTAAACTCAAAAATAATTGCAATTACAGGGACTAATGGAAAAACTTCAGTAACAACATTAATCGGTAAAATATTAGAAAATGATGATATAAAATTTCGAATAGGTGGAAATATTGGAGTTGGTTCTGGGCGCTTACTTCTTGATAATCCAGCTGATATATATGTTTTAGAAGTTTCAAGCTTTCAATTAGAAGACTGCCCAACGTTTAAACCAAACATAGCAATATTAACAAACATTACGGCTGACCATCTTGATCGATACGATTCAATTGAAGAATATGCTGAAGCTAAATTTCATATTACATCGAATCAAAATGGAGATGATTCTTTTTTGTTTTATGCCGAAGATGAAATTATTAAATCCAAATTAAAGTCCGTAAAAGCTAATCAATATCCCATTTATACTTCAACTCCAGATAACAAACCCTCTCAAGGAGCTTTCATAGAAAAATCAAATCTAATTCTCATTACAAAAAATAACGAAATTATGACAATTGAAGATCTTGCCATACAAGGCAAACATAACACATATAATGCCTTAGCATCAGGGCTCTCCGCGCGTTTGCTTAATGTTCGAAGTGAAATGGTAAGAGAGTCCCTAGCCAATTTTGAAGGCCTAGAACATAGAATGGAAAACATTGGGACCATACATGGAATCCAATTTATTAATGATAGTAAAGCCACAAATGTTAATTCAACATATTATGCGCTTGAAAGCTTAACAGCAAATGTAATATGGATAGTAGGTGGAGTAGACAAAGGGAATGACTATTCAGAGTTATTTGGACTAGTTGAAAAACGAGTAAAAGCAATTGTAGCAATTGGAAGTGACATAACAAAAATTAGAAATGCATTTGCTGAGAATGTAGAACATTTTGCAGAAGTCGAAAACATGGAGGATGCAGTAAAAACAAGCTACCAATTAGCCAGCAAAGGAGAAACTATTATTCTATCACCATGTTGTGCAAGTTTTGATCTTTTTCAAAACTATCAAGATCGTGGAAATCAATTTAAATCTGCAGTTCGTAAACTCTAATCCTTTTATTTATAATGGAAATATTTAATCGTCTTTTTCAGGGTAGCACTCAAATATGGGTGATTACTATGCTACTGGCGGTTTTTTCCTTCTTACCAGTCTTTAGTGCTAGCTCAAGTATAGGCATGCATATGATTCATGTAGGATTTGGACTTCTGCTTGCCATTTTGACTCATAGAATACCATATAGATTTTGGAGGGGGCCTCTTTCTCCACTACTCCTTTGGATTAGTATTATTTTACTCGCTTTCACAATAGCGCAAGGAGCTACAATTAGTGGAGCCAATTCCAGTCGATGGATTTACATCTTCGGAATGAGTTTTCAAACAAGTGCATTAGCTAATGTCTCTCTCCTGTTATTCATATCAAGAACTATATCTAAAAAAGAAGGAGTTTGGAAGTTTAAAGAGTCATTCCAAACTTTATTATGGCCCATCTTTCTTATTTGCGCACTTGTTCTTCCCGCAAATCTATCAACGTCGATATTGATATTTATTAATTCGATAATTCTCTTATTTGTCGGAGGATATAATTCTAAACACATAGCTAAGTTATTTGGACTCGGAACTGCATTCCTTATTGTTTTCATACTTACTGCAAAAGCATTTCCAGATATGATACCAAATAGAGTTGATACATGGATAAGTCGAATAGAGACTTTCGCAATAGAAGGTGAAAATGCTGAGAATTATCAAAAAAAGATTGCTATGACAGCAATTGCTGAAGGCAAAATAACTGGACTCGGACCAGGAAGAGGTTTACACAAGCATTTTTTACCTCAAAATAATTCAGATTTCATATATGCCACGATAGTAGAGGAGTACGGATTAATAGGAGGAACAGTAATAGTATTAATGTATTTATGGTTTATGCTAGCATGCGTAAGAGTTACAAATCGAGCAAAAGATTTATTTGGTCGATTGATAGTTATTGGATTAAGCTTTTCCATTTGCCTACAAGCGTTAATAAATATGGCAGTAGCGACAAGCCTTTTCCCAATAACAGGTCAAACACTTCCTTTGGTAAGTGCTGGCGGGTCATCTATTTGGATGACATGTTTCGCCATAGGAATAATACTTTCTGTTAGTCGAGGAAGAGGTGACGGAGAAATAATGGATCACGATATTAAAACATTCCAAGATCTTGAAATCAAGTCTTTAAACATCCAAGGTGATGAATAGAAGTCCAAAAGTAGTAATTTCTGGAGGAGGTACTGGTGGACATATTTTTCCTGCCATCAGTATAGCTCAAGAAATAAATAAACGTTATCCGCAAGCTTGGATACAATTTATAGGAGCAAATAACCGAATGGAGATGTCAAAAATTCCTGAATCTGGCTTCCCGATCATTGGTATAAATATCGCTGGTTTTCAGAGAAAATCCATATTAAAAAACTTATCACTTCCAATAAAAATTCTATTAAGTTCATTCAAGGTCTATAGACTCCTGAAGAAGTGGAAACCAGATGCTGTTGTAGGAACAGGTGGTTATGTCAGTGGGCCCAGTCTATTTGCAGCCCAGAAATTAAGCATCCCCACTCTGATTCAAGAGCAAAATAGCTTCGCAGGATTGACAAATAGATTGGTTAGCCGAAAGGCAAATGCAATTTGTGTTGCTTATCCAGAAATGGAAAAATTCTTTCCAGCAAAAAAAGTAAAATTAACTGGCAATCCAATCAGATCAGATATCTCCAAAATATCATTGATTGGCAGAAATAGAAAACATTCTGACAAAGCCAAAAAAAATTTAGGATTTGACTCAACTCTTCCTTTAGTATTGGTTCTTGGAGGTAGCCAAGGAGCAAAAGCAATAAATGACTGTGTCGAGTTAAATATCAATAGCTGGAACAAACAAAATATTCAAATTCTCTGGCAATGTGGGTCACTGTATTTCCAAGATTTATCGCAAAAAGTTTTCGAAACAAAGTATTTAAAAATTAAACCATTTTTAAATGAAATGGATAAAGCATATCTAGCATCAGATATTATAATATCTCGAGCTGGCGCTGGGTCCATAAGCGAAATTTGTTGTACTGGATCAGCATCAATCCTTATTCCTTCACCCAATGTTGCAGAAGATCATCAAACTAAAAATGCTCAAAATTTAGCAGATAGAGATGCCGCAATATATATTGATGAGGCAAATGCTAAAGATCAGATAGGGCAATTAGTTATTAATCTCATTGGAGATGAAGACAATTTAGAACAGCTAAGAAATAACGCCTTAAAAATATCTCAGCCATATGCCGCTCAAGAAATAGTGAATCAACTCGAAAAATGCTGGTCATGGAAAAAGTAAGCATTACTTCAATAGACTTCATTGGAATCGGCGGGATAGGTATGTCTGCATTAGCAAGATGGGCTCTTAAGAAAAACATTAAAGTAAGCGGTTATGATAAAACCCAAAGCGAGATAACTAAGTCATTAGAGAACGAAGGAGTTAATATTCGATATAATAATCAAAAAAATGATGTATATCTTAACGATGATACTTTAGTTGTTTACACACCAGCCATTTCATTAAAGCATCCTCAAATACTTTATGCGATTCACAAAAAATTACAAATTGTAAAAAGGTCAGAGTTATTAGGAAACATAGCAAATAAAGGCATTTGCCTCGCAGTGGCAGGAACTCATGGTAAAACAACAACCTCATGTCTATTAGCTTGGATATTGAGCAATTCAGGAATGCCAGTACAAGCTTTTTTTGGAGGGGTTAGTGCCAATTTCAAGAGCAACTATCTTCATGGGACCGGAGAAATAACAATAGTTGAAGCAGATGAATACGACAGGTCATTCCTAAGCCTAAAACCAAGTGCAGGAGTAATTACATCTACTGATCCCGATCACTTAGATTATTACAAAACTAAAAATGAATTACAAAACACTTTTAGTGAGTTCGCAAAAAAATGTGGCACCTGCTATACCCATAGTAGTATAAGAGAAATTAAGGGTAAAAATTACGGATTTGGAAATAAAGAATTTGGAGCTGAAAATATCGTTTCCAATGGGATCAATCAATATTTTGATCTAATATTAAATGGAATTAAATACCCTCGAATTAATGCTGGAATGCCTGGAAATCATAATATTGAGAATGCAGTAGCAGCAGCAACAATTGCCAATCATGTTGGTGTTTCAGCTAAAAAAATAATCGAGGGGATTGAAACTTTTAAAGGTGTTAAACGCCGATTTGAAATATATATAACAAAAACAGATCTAGTCTATATCGATGACTACGCTCATCACCCAACTGCTTTAAAGAAATTAATAAATGCGATACAAACAATATATCCGAGTAAGGAGATAGCAATGGTTTTTCAGCCGCATTTATACTCTAGAACAAGAGATTTTCTTGGAGAATTTAAGGAGGTGCTTTCAGAAATTGACTCATTAGGAATTTTACCTATTTATCCAGCCCGAGAAAATCCAATTCCAGGAGTAGATTCAGAAACTCTCGTTGACTTAATTCCTGGTTCGCACTTATTATCATTCTCTACAGCAGCCCATTGGATATCTTCCAAAACTGATCATATTCGAGTTACCGCCGGTGCAGGAGATATAAATTCCCTCGTTCCGGAGATAATTAGTTCTTTAAAAAAGTTAGAGAAATGAAAACATATAAGCTAATTGTAACAACACTCACTTGGTTCATTGTCTCCTTCGGGATGATCTGGATTATTAGTGAGAGTAATAAAATGCACGAAAAAAGACCTATAATATCATTTGAAATAGACATACAACAACCTAGTAATCAAAAATTTATAATCAAATCAGACTTTAACGAAATCCTCAATTCATTTAACATTCATAGGGATACAATACCTCAACAAGAAATCAACATTGCATTGTTAGAAGAAACATTACGTCAACATCAGCTTTTACGCGATGCCGAAGTATTTTCAACCTGGGAAGGAATACTCCAGATAAATCTTTTTCAAAAGTCAGCAAAGGCAAGAATGATAAATAAAAAAATAATGAGCTATATCGATAAGAATGGACAAAAATTTCCTCTTTCTAATCACGCCTCTGACCAACTTCCTCTTTTAACTGGCTTTCATGATTCTATTTCAAGAATAAAAGCTTTAAGTTTCATCGAAAAAGCATCCAAGCATTCCGCTTTTCCAAATGGAATTTCTTCGATAAATAAGGAAAGTAATGGCTCATATACAGTATATCCCAAATGGCACGATCATTTTATAAAATGGGGTGATCCTAATCTGTTTAATTTAAAAGCACATAAAGCGCAATCTCTTTATGCTCATTTACTTCAAAAAGATAAACTAGAAAAATTATCAGAATTAGATCTGCGCTATAAATCGCAAGTCGTTTACAAACTCAATAATTAAGTAATGGAAAATAATAAAATCGCAGTTGGACTTGATATTGGAACTACGAAAATAGTAGCACTGATCGGAAGACAAAATGACTTAGGTAAAATTGAAGTAATAGGTCTTGGGTCTTCTCCAAGCCTTGGTGTTCAAAGAGGTGTTGTAGTGAATATTACCCAAACCATAGACTCAATTCAAAAAGCGATAATAGCTGCAGAAGTAAATTCAGAGCTTAAAATAAACTCTGTAGCGGTAGGCATAGCCGGTCAGCACATCAGAAGTTTACAACATAGTGACTATATCACTCGTGAAGACGCTGAATCAGTAATTAATGATTCTGACTTGGATCGGCTAACAGATAATGTGCACAAGTTAGTAATGATGCCAGGTGAAGAAATAATTCACGTCCTTCCGCAAGAATATAAAGTCGATGGACAAGGTGAAATCAAAGAGCCACGAGGGATGTTTGGTGGCAGACTAGAAGCAACGTTTCATATTGTCGTTGGACAAATTACTAGTATTCGAAATATAGCACGATGTGTGAAGAGCTCAAATTTAGAGCTTCACACTGTGAATCTTGAACCCCTCGCCAGCGCAGATGCTGTTTTAAGCCAAGAAGAAAAAGAAGCAGGAGTTGTTTTAGTTGATATTGGAGGTGGAACAACGGATGTAGCAATTTTTAAAGATGGAATAATACGTCACACTGCCGTTGTTCCTCATGGTGGAAACATCATAACAAATGACATAAAAGAAGGCTGTAGCATAATTGAAAAACAAGCTGAATTATTGAAAATAAAATTTGGATCCGCATGGCCAGGGGAAAATAAAGAAACTGAAATTGTTTCAATTCCTGGACTCCGAGGAAGAGACCCCAAGGAAATCAGCTTAAAAAACCTAAGTCGTATTATTCATGCTCGTTGCACAGAAATAATAAATGCTGTTTTTACTGAGATTAAAAATTATGGACACGATCAGACCTCAAAAAAACTCATTGCAGGAGTTGTAATTACGGGTGGAGGAAGCCAGCTTAAGCATATTAAGCAATTAGTTGAATATCTAACAGGTATGGATACCAGAATTGGCTATCCTAACGAGCACTTAGCATCAAAAGAGTCTGTTAAAGTCACTCTAAATTCTCCAATTTACTCTACTGCTGTTGGATTATTAATGCAAGGTTTATCTAGCAAAAAGGAAGCTGACTTTGTAAATCCGCTAGAGAACATTGAAGATGAAAATTCAACAACTCTCCAAAATAAAAGTATAATTGATGAATCAGATATTCAACGAGACAACACTAAGACTCAAAATGCAAATGAAAACTTAATTCAAGAAGAAGATTTAGAATACGTAAAAATAGAAACCCAACAGGATTTTGATCCTGTTGCACGAACTCCAAAACAAACAGACTGGTTTAAGAGATGGGTCGATAAGTTCATTGACCTAATTGACGATTGATTTAACATATGATGGAAGAAAATAATATATTAGATTTTGACATGCCGAAACATAGATCGTCTGTAATTAAAGTCATTGGCGTTGGGGGAGGAGGCTCCAACGCAGTAAACTACATGAAATCTCAAGGCATTCGAGGGGTTGATTTCATTATCTGTAATACTGATGTACAAGCGTTGGAATTTAGTACAGTTGAAAACAAAGTGCAGCTTGGAGTGAATTTAACTGAAGGTCTTGGAGCAGGAGCTAATCCAGAGGTTGGTGAGAAAGCGGCTATAGAGAGTTACAGTGCTATTCAATCTGTTTTAGGGGCAAGTACGAAAATGGTGTTTATCACAGCTGGAATGGGCGGTGGAACAGGGACAGGTGCTGCTCCTATTATAGCAAAGGCTGCTCAAGAAATGGGCATTCTAACAATAGGAATAGTTACAGCTCCCTTTCATTTTGAAGGCGGTCTTCGCTTGAGACAAGCTGAAGTAGGAATAGAGAAATTAAAGGATCATGTTGATTCCATAATTGTGATTAATAACAATAAGCTACGTGAAGTCTATGGTAATCTAGGCTTCAAAACAGGCTTTAATAAAGCAGATGAGGTTTTAGCCACAGCTGCAAAAGGCATCGCAGAGGTGATAACACATCATTATAATGTCAACATCGACCTAAGAGACGCGAGAACGGTATTAAAAGACTCTGGGACAGCCATAATGGGTTCGTCTAAAGCCAAAGGTTCTAATCGCGCGATTAATGCTGTTCAAGGAGCTCTAGATTCTCCTTTATTAAATGATAATCACATACAAGGAGCGCTCCATGTACTCTTATTAATAGTTTCTGGTAATCGAGAACATGAAATTACATTTGATGAAATCGGTGAAATAAATGACTATATCCAGAGCCAAGCAGGTAAACAAGTTGATATAATAATGGGGATCGGCGAAGATGAAAAGCTAGAAGATGCAGTTCAGGTTACAATAATTGCTACAGGGTTTAATGCGTCAAACCCTGTTGGTTTAATAAAGCCTATTGAGCAAGAAGTGATTATCCATGACCTTGATGGTAGCCCCCACAATTCAAACACCTCCATCAATATAGAAAATGATACAATTAGCAAGGAAGATAGGTCAACTCAATTTAATCTATTCAGCTCCGGAGAGAGTGAATATAATTCTGAGGTCGAAAGTGTTTTAAATAACCAAGAAGTATTAAAAAATGAAGTTTCTGAAAACCCCATAAATGGAGAATTGTCAAAAAACGAAGTAGATGAAGAGCATATTGTCCATCACTTAGATGAGAATGAAGATAAAATTGAAGTTAGGTTTGATAATAATGAACCACCAATTGAAGTTGACTCAGAATCAAAAGATATAATAGACAAGGAAGTTCAATTAAATAATGACGAAAATGATCATACATTATCATCGATTGCGAGTTTTGATCTTTCAGAAGATAATTTAAACTTTGATTATTTAGTTGATGATACTGTTTTTGACAAACCATTGGTGGCTCAAGAATCAACACCTAGAGTTTTTGATGCCTTTAGCATGGATGCTCCAGAAGATGAGCAAATTCCGGAGATAAATCAAGTTGAAGATGACGATGTTGAAAATAAAGTCAATTATGATTTAAATAATCAGATCAAAGAAGATATTGAGACTAACGAACAAACTATTTCTAATACAGGAGACAGTCATTTTTTAGATGAAGAGAAAAATAAGAGCAGAATTAATGGTCAAATTAAAAAAGACGCTCTAAGCCAAGATGAACCAGAGAAAAAAAGGCGAATCATTGATGAGTTTTCTTTGGAGGACTTAAGAGCCTTAGAGAACGAACTAGATGAATCTAGAGAGAAAGTAGATTCAAATTTAATATCTCGACAGATAATAAAAAAAGATAAAAAAATTGATTCTGATAACGTTTCAGAAGAAGAGTCGAATAAATATAATACCTCAGAAAATATCCAAGAATCAGAAAAGCATGGGGACAATGAAGATCAAAACCTAAATAAGAAGAACAACCATGAAGATTCTTCAGATATATCATTGACAATCAGAAGTGTGGAGCCATTGGATGATAGTTCTCTATTTCCAGTAGATCCTGATCAGGACAGCATCAATGAAAGTATGCAACGCATAGCTAATCAAAGAAGAGCTTATCTGCAAAATTTCAATCATCAATTTGGAAAAAACATAAAGCTTGTTGCAGTAAATGAAGAGGAATGGCAGACCCCAAGCTTTGAGAGAAATGGTCTTGACTTACCTGAGGGGAAGGCACCTTATTCTCAAGAAAAGAAAAAAAGCAATCTTGGACTAAGTGGTCAAGATGAGGATATAGAATTCCTCTCTCACAATTCATTCCTACATGACAATGTCGATTAACAACTTAGAAGAAAAGCTCAGTAATGACCTAAAAGAAGCCATGCGTTCCAGGTCTCAAATAAAGTTAGATTCAATTCGGTCGATCATAACTGCATTAAAGATAGAAAAAGCATTACCCGGTCAAACGGGGGAATTTACTCATATTCAAGAGATTTCTGTTTTGCAGCGCCTAAAAAAACAGCGAAATGAAAGCCTTGAAATATTTAAAAGTCAGAACCGTGAGGACCTCGCTATTATAGAAAAAGAGCAATTAGAAATTATTTCAAGATATTTACCACCCATGATTGAGGGTATTGAGCTTGAGAAAATATTAAAAGAAATAATTACTGACCTTAATGTTTCTGGTATTCAAAACTTTGGAAAAGTCATGGCTCATTCAATTAATCTATTAGCCGGAAAAGCGGAAGGGAAAATTATTGCTGCAACTTTAAAAAAATTGCTCATCTAATAAATTCATAAATAATTTTAAAAGAAAAAACTTGTGTTTTCCCATTGCTAACGTTGACGCCTCTCCAATTGCATACGGCTAGTGTCACATCTTGACCGTAATAAGGAATTCGAAGTCCAAAATGAGCATAAGGACCATAATTAGGATCTCGATATATGGTTGTTCTAGTACCATCATTATAAGCAGAATAAAGATCATAGCTGCCTAATCCCAATCCAAAGAAAGCTCCAAATCGATTTCCTGATAATTGGCTACTTAAAAAGCCAGAATGAATGTCAAGAGAAACTGCATAATTCACTCCTAAAGGTCGTCCACCCCCCGATGAACTAGTAAAGGATAGACCCATAGGCAAACTAATTCCAAACGATAGATCTGAATTGATCGGCGCAATGAATCGCGGCACATAGTTTAATCCATTTCCTGTGAATATAGCACCGGATAAACTACGAGGAACCCCTATTGAATAATCATAACCTAAACCATGCATGAATTCGTAATTATCTTGAGTATATCCACCTTTATTTTTAACCTTACTTTTTTTCCGAGAATCACTATAATTGATAGACCTAAGGAAAGATTTTTTCAAAGAAAAATTTAACATACTTCCAACTGAAATCAACTCCTGAGATGTCTTACCTAGAGAAGAGAATACCAAAACAGACTCATTCTTACTTTTAATTGAGTAGATACCGTCAAGGTTACTTACCGAAGCCGTTTTTCCATTTTTCTCCTTAGCTGACACAGAGAAAATCGTTTTGCCAGTTTCCACATCAGTCACAATTCCACTTACACTTTTGGCGGATAGAGATATAAAAGCAAGAAATAAAAAAAATTTCATTTTATGTAAGTTAATTATTCAATACCCTCTCTCGACTGGGCATCAATTACTGCCATTGCCACCGTATTAACGATTTCACGGACGCTAGATCCCAACTGAAGAACATGAGCAGGATAGCGTAATCCAACTAGTAAAGGGCCTACCGCTTCTACCCCACCCATAGATTGTAACAATTTATATGAGATATTAGCAGAGCTTAATCCTGGAAAAACAAAAATATTTGCTCCTTTCCCAACGAGATCGCTAAAAGGAAACTGCTCCTTTAAAAGTTTATTATCAACGGCAAAATTTGCTTGCATTTCTCCATCAACAATTAAACTTGGATCAGATTTACGTATCAAGCTTATCGCATCACGCATCTTTATAGCCGTCTTGCCTGTAGATGAGCCAAAATTTGAATAACTAAGAAGAGCAATCCTCGGTTCAATATTCATTTTCCGGACAAGCTCTGCAGTTTCACAAGCAATCTGAGCAATTCTTTCGGCGCTAGGATCCTGATTCATAGTCGTATCAGTAAAAAACTTGGGACCCTTCTTAGTTAACATCACATAAACGCCTGCAACAGTTCTAGTGTTGTCTTTAGGTCCAAGGATTTCAATAACAGGTTTCACCGCACGTGGATACTTGACCATTGCGCCTGTGATATAAGCATCTGCGTCACCCATTTTTACCATCATAGGTCCGTAGTAATCTCGATTTAACAAAAGTCTGCGCGCCTCATTATAACCAACGCCCTTACGCTGTCGAGACTTATAGTATGATTCAATATATTCCTCTAATCGTGGAACATCCACTGACTTAGTATCAATAATCTCAAGTTCTTCAAGCCCTAATGAATACTCGTCATTCAGTGCCTCTATTTTCTTCGTATTTCCGAGTAGAACAGGAATAGCTATACCCTCGTCTCTAACTATTTGAGCCGCTTTGAGAATTTTATAATTTGCAGCCTCATTAAAAACAACTCGTTTAGGGCTTGATTGAGCTTTTTCCATAGCCAATCGAATGAACTTATCATCATGACCTAATCTATTCTTAAGATCCTCTTCATATGCATCCCAGTTTGAAATAGAGCTCTTTGCAACACCTGAATCCATTGCTGCCCTAGCAACGGCAGGAGCCACTGTATAAATAAGTCTTGGATCAAAAGGTTTTGGAATAATATAATCCGATCCAAAAGTTAAATTTCGACTTCCATATGCAAGATTGACTATTTCAGGAACTGGTTCTTTCGCTAATTGAGCAATTGAATAAACTGCAGCTAACTTCATTTCCTCATTTATTTGAGTAGCGCGAACATCCAATGCCCCACGAAAAATATAGGGGAATCCAAGAACATTATTCACTTGATTTGGATTATCACTCCTGCCTGTGGCCATTATAATATCCTCACGCGCCGACTTCGCCAGTTGATAGGATATTTCAGGATCGGGATTAGCAAGAGCAAAAACAATAGCATCTTTTGCCATACTCTTAATCATCTCAGGAGATAAAACATTTCCTTTAGATAAGCCAACAAAAACATCAGCATTTCTCAGAGCCTCATCGAGATTTCTAAGCTCAGTTTTTCTTGCAAACTTTAATTTTTCATGAGTGAGTCCCTCTCTATTGGCATGAATTACACCTTTAGAATCACACATAAACATATTCTCCTGAAGAACACCTAAGGCTAAATACAACGAGGCGCATGAAATCGCACTAGCTCCTGCACCGTTAAAGACAACTTTAATATTATTTATATCCTTGCCTACGATCTCAATAGCATTTAACAGAGCAGCTCCTGTTATTATTGCCGTACCATGCTGGTCATCATGCATAATAGGAATATTCAATTCCTCACGCAACCGCTTTTCTATTTCAAAACACTCTGGAGCAGATATGTCCTCTAAATTAATACCCCCAAATGTTGGAGAAAGAATTTTAACAGTTTCGATAAATTTATCAGTATCTGTTGTGTCTAATTCTAGATCGAAGACATCAATATCAGCAAATATTTTAAAGAGAACACCTTTTCCTTCCATCACAGGCTTTGATGCCAATGGCCCAATATTTCCAAGTCCTAAAACGGCAGTACCGTTTGAAATTACAGCGACGAGATTCCCTTTGGCAGTGTATCTATAAGCATCATCCGCATTTTCTGCAATTTTCAAACAAGGCTCAGCTACCCCGGGGGAATAAGCTATACTTAAATCACGTTGAGAATTAGAGGGCTTAGTTGGAACGACCTCAATTTTACCTGGACGTTGACCTTCATGATAATCTAGTATATCTTTTTTCCTGATAAGCGAACTTTTCTTAGACATAACTTTATTAATTACTAATTACAAAGGTGAGGCCCATTTTTAAATTGGGCTACCTTTGACGAAATGAAAAATAAAAAGGCGCATTTTTTTTTAATAGACTATATAATTGTTATATCAATAATTATTAGTGACCATATCAGATTCAATAAATACGTGTTAAGTATGGATAAATGCAATTACCACTCAGCTTTAATGCGCAGAGATTCTGAAATCTTTATTTCACAGATTGATCAGAATAGTATTTTATAAAATATCTAATGTTAGAAAGAAAAATTATTCAGAATAATAAGCTTGAACGCTGCATTTTAGTTGGCGCTATCACGAGAGATCAAAATGAAACAAAAAGCCTTGAATACCTAGATGAATTAAAATTTCTTGCTTTAACAGCTGGGGCAACAACAATAAAAGTATTTCAACAAAAATTAGATAAGCCTGACTCTAAAACATTTCTTGGCTCTGGGAAAATGAATGAAATCAATGACTTCATTCAGCAAGAAAAAATAGATTTAGCAATTTTTGATGATGAATTAACCCCATCTCAATTAAAAAATATAGAGGGATTATTAAATATTAAAGTCCTGGACCGGACAAATTTAATTCTCGACATCTTCGCCTCTAGGGCACAGACATCATATGCAAGAACTCAAGTTACTCTGGCTCAATACGAGTACTTATTGCCCAGGCTAACCAGACTCTGGACTCACCTGGAGAGGCAAAAGGGAGGCATTGGAATGCGAGGTCCAGGAGAAACTCAAATTGAAACAGATCGACGAATTATAAAGGATAAAATATCAGACTTAAAAAAGAAACTTGAAAAAATAGATCTTCAGATGGCTTCTCAGAGAGGCAACAGAGGTAAACTTGTTAGAACAGCTATAATAGGATATACAAATGTGGGGAAATCCACACTTATGAATGCATTAAGCAAAACTGATATTCTTGCTGAGAACAAATTATTTGCAACTCTCGACACTACTGTAAGAAAAATTGTTATCGAAAACCTCCCCTTTTTAATAACTGACACTGTGGGGTTCATAAGAAAACTTCCAACCCAATTAGTAGAGTCATTTAAATCAACACTAGATGAAGTGCGTGAAGCAGATCTTTTGCTACACGTCGTAGACTTATCGCATCCTCTTTTTCGAGATCATATGTCGTCAGTAAACAAACTACTAAATGAAATCAAGGCTTATGAAAAGCCCACATTAGTAATATTTAATAAGTTGGATTCATTTATTCAGTCAAATAATGATGGCGGAAATCATCATATCCAAGAGATACAAAATCAACTTATTGAAGAGCTAAAGGGAAACTGTGTGTTTATTTCAGCTACTGAAAAATCAAATTTTGATTCTCTAAAAGATTTTATTTACCAAATGGCTTCAAAAATTCACACAGAAAGATATCCCATGGATACTTTTTTATATTAACCGAAAAGATTATTTAAATCTTGATTAGGAGAATGCAGGTATTCCTGTTACATCCATACCTGTAATTAGTAAATGAATATCATGTGTCCCTTCATAAGTCACAACAGACTCTAAATTCATCATGTGACGCATAATAGGGTATTCTCCTGATATACCCATACCTCCTAGCATTTGCCGGGCATTACGGGCAATAGTTAATGCTACATCAACATTATTCCTTTTCGCCATAGAAATTTGCGCAGTAGTCGCTTTCCCTTCATTTTTTAATTGACCTAATCGAAAAGTCAATAACTGAGCTTTTGTGATTTCTGTAACCATCTCAGCTAATTTCTTCTGCTGTAATTGAAAACCACCGATCGGCCTATCAAATTGAATTCTTTCTTTCGAATATCTCAATGCAGTATCATAGCAGTCCATAGCAGCTCCAATTGCTCCCCATGCAATACCGTATCGAGCAGAATCAAGACAGCCTAATGGCGCTCCAAGTCCAGATTTATTTGGCAGAATATTATCCTTAGGAACTTTTACATTGTCAAAAACTAATTCACCAGTCGCTGAGGCGCGAAGTGACCATTTATTGTGAGTTTCAGGAGTAGTGAAACCTTCCATTCCTCTCTCCACGATTAAACCATGAATCCTTCCATCTTCATTCTTTGCCCAAACAACTGCTATATCGCACAAAGGAGAATTGGATATCCACATTTTCGCTCCATTCAATAGATAATGATCTCCCATGTCCTTAAAGTTTGTAACCATACCTCCAGGGTTCGAGCCAAAATTCGGTTCTGTTAATCCGAAACTTCCAAGATATTCTCCACTCGCAAGTTTGGGTAAATATTTTAAACGTTGTTCTTCACTTCCATATTCATAAATGGGATACATAACTAATGATGACTGAACAGAGCAAGTTGAGCGAACACCACTATCTCCACGCTCAATCTCTTGCATCATTAATCCATAAGAAATCTGATCTAGACCAGCTCCTCCATATTCGACAGGGATATATGGACCAAACGCTCCTATGCCAGCTAATCCCTTTACCGTTTGCTTTGGGAATTCTGCTCGTTGGGCATATTCTTCAATAATGGGACTAATATCGCGCTTGACCCAATCTCTGGTAGCACCGCGAACAAGCTTGTGCTCCTCAGAAAGGAGATCATCCATTAAATAATAATCTGAGTGCTCGAAAAGGTCTGGACGCATAACTCTGTTTTATAATATGACTACAAATATAAGTTTAGTATGTTTTCCTTTAAATAATTTTGGGAAGAAATTATTTAGCTATTTCAATTTTGTATTTTTTTTATGACGTTGCTCGTCGCGAGACGCCTTATCTCGCATTCGACGGTCAAAAGAGGTCTGTAAATCAATTCCCGTTTGATTAGCCAAACACAAAGTGACAAAAAGCACATCAGCCAACTCTTCGCCAAGATCTGCATTTTTGTCAGACTCCTTTTCAGACTGCTCTCCAAAACGCCTAGATATTATTCTAGCAACCTCTCCTACCTCCTCTGAAAGCTGAGCCATGTTGGTCAACTCATTAAAATAGCGAACACCAAAATCTTTTATCCACTGATCTACTTCATTCTGCAATGAGCTTATTGGAGGAGAATTATTCATATTCTTAAACTTTATTTTTTGAATCTAGCGAAATAGTAATTGGTCCATCGTTTGAAGAGTAAATTTTCATTTCCGCCCCAAAAACCCCAGAATTAATATTCAAATTTGAAGTTTCACGCATTTTTTTAACAAAATAATCATAGAAAGGTTTAGCCAACTTTGGGCTGGCCGAACGGATATAACTTGGTCTATTCCCCTTTTTTATAGAAGCAAATAATGTATACTGAGAAACTACAAGAATTTGTCCTTGAAATTCTAAAATGGAGCGGTTCATAATATTACTGTCATCTTTAAAAAGCCTCATATTAAGAATTTTTCTTATCATCCAATCTGAATCTGCAGCATCATCATTCTTTTCCCATGCAACAAAAACAAGTAATCCATGACCAATAAAAGAATGTTTTTCATTGGAAATATACACTGACGCCTCCGAAACTCTTTGAATGATTGCCCGCATGTTATTCTTTTTTATAAATATCCTGACGAAATGAGTCACCTTCCTCGTCGCCGTTCAACATACTTAAGTAAGAAATATAACGTGTTGGTGCTATTCTATTATTTTCATAAGCACTAATTACTTCGCATCCAGGCTCATCCAAGTGTTTACAATTACCAAATTTACACTTAGGCTGAAGCTCAAAGATTTCAGGAAAAAAATGACTTATTTCAACATTTTCCATATTCACTAATCCAAACCCTCTTATTCCAGGCGTATCGATAATATAGCCACCTAGTTTCATGAAATGCATTTCGGCAAACGTAGTTGTATGTTTACCCTGCCCATGAGCAGTTGAAACGCTTCCTGTTCTTAGGTCTAATCCAGGTTCAAGCAGGTTAGTTAAAGTACTTTTCCCAACACCAGAATGACCACTAAATAAAGAAACTTTATCCTTTAAAAGTTTCTTTAAATTACTTATCCCCTCCCCCGAGATTGCTGAAGTCCGAAGTGTTTTATATCCAGCACGGCCATAAGCCTCTTCTCTGTACTCTAACTCGTCAAAAGCTTCTTTGGAATAATCATCAATCTTATTAAATACTATTATCGCGGGGATGTCATAGGCCTCAGTAGTAGCCAAAAAACGATCCATAAATCCATAAAGTGTCCTGGGTTCAGCAATTGTGCAAACTAAAATTGCCTGATCCAGGTTAGCGGCAATCACTTGAGTTTTCTTACTCAAGTTAACAGAGCGACGGACAATATAATTTTTTCGTTCATGAACATTATTAATTACGTAGCGTCCATCTGACTCCGGAAATAAATCTACAAAATCGCCGACGGCAACAGGGTTTGTGCTTTTTGATCCTTGAAGTCTCATAGCTCCTCTAAGACGAGCATCTACATAAGACCGGTCTTCCATTTGAACCTTGTACCAACTACCTGTAGATTTAGTGACCATTCCTTTCATTATCGTCAAAGATATCTGCCTTAATTTCGATGTGGCATTTTAAATCAAAAAAAAAACAGTTATTTGTTCATAATTGATAAAATCATTCAACTCTTAATTTTTTCAGCTCCAACTTATGAAAATTTAAATGGCAATATTCACAAATAAAATTTCAAAAAAATACGATGGGCAGCTTGCTTTAGATGAAGTCAGTCTCGATCTGAAAAAAGGAGAAATAGTAGGTCTTCTAGGACCAAATGGAGCAGGAAAAAGCACATTAATGAAAATTCTAACTGGCTACATTCCTGCAGATGATGGATATGCTAAAATCTGCGATCTAGACTGTTCAAAGCAGAGTCTAGCTGTTAGAAAATTGATTGGATACCTGCCTGAAAACAACCCCCTTTATGATGATATGTATGTGCATGAATTCTTAAAATTCGTAGCAGATATTTATGGATCACCGTATTCTAAAATAGAAGACCGGTTAGAAAAATTAGGATTACAAGAGGAATCCCATAAAAAGATTAAACAATTGTCTAAAGGCTATCAACAACGTGTCGGTTTGGCCGCAGCTTTAGTCCATGACCCAGACGTTCTCATTCTCGATGAACCTACTACAGGCCTTGACCCAAATCAATTAGTCGAAATAAGGAAGCTCATTCGAGCAATTGGGAAAAATAAGACTGTTCTTCTTTCAACGCATATTATGCAGGAGGTTGAGGCCCTTTGCGATAGAGTCATTTTCATAAAAAAGGGTAAAATAGTCCGCGAATGCTCCATTGAGACATTCACAAAAAATGGAGAAAGCCTTGAAGAGGCATTTTACAAAGCAACTAAATAGGATCTCTTACTTCTTTCGGAAATAAATCTCAATTGGCACTCCAGAAAAATCATATCTCTTTCTCATTTGATTTTCAACATATCTATAGTAACCCTCTTTAACATATTGAGGAAGATTACAGAAAAAAACAAATTGAGGATAGTGAGTAGGGAGTTGAGTTATATATTTTATTTTGACTTCTTTCCCTTTATAAATTGGAGGAGGCATGTGCTTTACCAATGGTAAAATTTCATCATTTAATTTACTTGTACTTATACGGCCTGACCTTCGCCCGTATACAGCCATAGCTTCTTCAATTGACTTCAATACGCGCTGCTTTGTTAATGCAGAAGTGAAAACTATCGGAATATCCACAAAAGGTCTGGTCTTTAGTAAGATTTTCGCTTTAAAATCTTCCGTTGAATTTGTTTCTTTCTCCAGTAAATCCCATTTATTAACCACTATAACAAGGCCTTTGTGATTTTTCTCTATTACATTAAGAATTGAAAGATCTTGCGCCTCAAATCCTTGTGTCGCATCAATTACTAATAAACAAACATCAGACTCCTCAATAGTCCGTATGCTGCGCATATTACTGTAGAACTCTATATCCTCATTTACTTTCCCCTTCTTACGAAGGCCAGCTGTATCAAGTAAGACAAAATCAAAACCAAATTTATTAAAATGAGCATTTACTGTATCGCGAGTAGTTCCAGCAATATCAGTAACTATGCTTTTTTCTTGTTCAAAAAGGGAATTTGTTAGGGATGATTTGCCAACATTCGGTCGACCAACTATTGCAAATTTCGGTAGATCATCTAAAGGGTCATCAAGTGAAGTCTGAACTTCATTGTCAGGAAGGACATCTATAATGGCATCTAAAACTTCTCCTGAACCACTGCCATTTACACCAGACATACACAGCGGCTCACCAACGCCAAGCGAATAAAATTCAGCAGCATCAGCTGCTCTTTGATGATTATCGACCTTATTAGCAACCAAAATGACTGGTTTACTTTGTCTTCGTAACAAAGCAGCTATTTCTTTATCGTCATGTGTAATCCCATCTTCAACATCAACAAGAAATACAATTACTTCACACTCATCTATAGCCGCCTCAACTTGCTTACGAATTTGACCTTCAAAAATATCATCTGACCCTTCAACATATCCACCCGTATCGACTATATTAAATCGTTTTCCAACCCACTCAGTATGACCATAATGACGGTCTCTGGTGACACCGGCCATTGAGTCAACAATAGCGTCTCTGCGTTGAACCAAGCGATTAAAAAAGGTTGACTTACCTACATTAGGACGTCCAACAATTGCAATTAAAGATTTCATTCGTATCCGAAGCGTTTAAGTTTACTGCGATCATTCCGCCAATCTGCCTGCACTTTTACAAAAAGTTCAAGATGAACATGTTTCTGAAAAAAGTTTTGCATCCGTTTTCTTGAGCCAATACCTACTCGTTTTAATGCTGCCCCTTTGTGTCCAATAATAATTCCTTTTTGAGAATCCCTTGATACATATAAAATAGCTCTGATTCTAATTATATCGTCATCTTCAACAAAAGTGTCAATTCCAACTTCAACAGAATAAGGAATTTCCTTGTTGTAGTTCATCAAGACTTGCTCACGTATTATTTCTGAAGTTACAAATCGCTCTGAGCGATCTGTTAATTGATCTTTCCCAAAATAAGGCTGGCAGACTGGAGTTAAGGCCAGGATTCGCTGCATTACATAGTCTAAATTGAATTTAGTTAGAGCGCTAATTGGAATTATTTCAGCCTTTGGCATTCTAGTGATCCATAGTGCCGATTCCTTTTCCAGCTTTTCTTGATCATGTAAATCAACTTTGTTTAGAAGTAAAATCAAAGGTTTATCTGTCTCTTGAAGAGATTTAAAAAAAGACTCGTTTTTCAAAGGCCCTTCTCCAAGCTCAACAACGTATAAAAATATATCAGCATCTTCTAATGCTGATTTCACTGCACTCAACATACTCTCCTGAAGAGCATATGCAGGATCTAAAACCCCTGGCGTATCGCTAAAAACTAACTGATAATCAAATTCATCACTTTCACCATTTAGAATACCGAAAATCCTATGGCGTGTTGTTTGAGCTTTTGGGGTAATGATATTTAATCGTTCACCAACCAGAGCATTTGTTAATGTGGACTTGCCAACGTTGGGGTGCCCAATTATATTAACAAATCCAGATTTATGAGCTCTTTCCATTTCGCAAAGGTCGTAAAGTTTAATTAGCATATGCTATAGGGTTGCTCAAAGATTATTTTAAACATTTTTGCTTAAAATAACTTGATCGATAATAAACAAATATTTAGAAAATATCAGGACTTTTCTTTTGTACATTTGCCGTTCATCGCGGGGTGGAGCAGTTGGTAGCTCGTCGGGCTCATAACCCGAAGGTCGTAGGTTCGAGTCCTGCCCCCGCTACTAAAACAATAAAACGGTTATACTATAATAGTGTAACCGTTTTTTAATTAAAATACTTTGTTCAAACACCCTTCAAGAATAGGCGAAAAATCGCGCAGCGAACATTAGACCAGTCCGAAATAGTATTAAAAAAAAGTTTAATGTCTGTTCGAAGTCTATTATACTAAATTTGAAAACAATGATAAACGAGAACTAAAGTTCCTGTTATACAGAAATAAGAACCTATTATCTGGACATTTGTTTTCCTTACAGCAAATTGTATGCTGAACTAAAAAACAAAATACTTTAAGAAAAAGGCTAAAGCAAATATTCTGTGGTAACAAAATTAGAAGTCTTTGATTCAAGTAAATTCTTGATTATTTCTTTATTCCTAAACGTTTTTTTCTCAAAAAGTTTTGATATATGTTAACCATTCAAATAAGTCGACCTATCAAAACCTATCGCTATCTATTCTTTCTTGCTTTTTCCTCTTTAATTCTGAGGATTGCTCAGCCGATTTTTCATGAATTTCTCCATGATCATGAGTTAAAAAAGATATGCAATGAAGCTGGCAAGCACATGCACGAGCAAGAAGAACTGTGTTTTTGGGCAGATGCAACTTTTACGACAGGCACATGGGAAATAGTGACTACCGAATCATCGACAAGGTTATTTTCAAATTTGCTACTTCAGAGCTATTTTAAAAAGACTTGTCAAAGAATAAATAATCATGATTTCTGTCGAGGGCCACCTAATGCTGTCTGATAGATTTCACATTCATCATTTTTTCTTTCTAAAGCAAATTTATTTTCCAGGGAAAAGCTTTTTCTAAGCCTTTCCCTGGAAAATAAATTTGCTCACCATGATATGATGAATTCCTTATTATTTAATAATTAAAATATATTTTATGAAACTTTTTATTTGGGCTCTATATGCCCTACCTATTTGCCTTTATGGTCAAGTAGACACATCAAAAATCTATACTATTGAACTAGGAGAAGCCTTGGTTGAAAGTAAATCTCACAACCCGAATTCATTCACCTCTAATATTCTCGCTATTCCGATAAAAACCTTATCGGACCAAGGGCCTTCTGCTCTTACTAATTTAACTCATCAATCATCTAGCCTTCAGGTCATTAATATTGGTGGTCATACAATGAAACCTGTTATTCGCGGTCTTGGTGGATATCGCACAGTCACTGCATACCAAGGTTGGAGATATGATAATTTACAAGGAGGGGCAGATCATGGATTAGATTTTCCGCTACTTGGAATCGATCATGTAGAAATCCTTCCTGGCCCAAACAGTTTAGCTTTGGGAACAGATGCTATGGCAGGAGTTCTTTACTTCTCGGATTTAAGAGTTTTAGAGACAGGTAGATCAAATGCTCTAAAATTATCGGGTGGTACAAATGGATCTCCTTTGAGCGGTCAATATGATTACCGAGGATCAGGGGACGGAATTTATTATGCTGGAGGATATTTTGGAGCGAATCCAGAGTATATTGACGGAGATGGAGACACGGTTCATGGTTCTCATAGCCGAACTGCATCAGTTAGGGTCCTTTCTAAATTCAAATCAGGGAAATCAAACCATAGACTCAAGACTTCTCTTGTGGCTAGAACTCTAGGAATGCCCGAAGGAGGGCATGATCATGAAGATGAGCCGGGTAATGAAGAAGAAGAAAAGCATGGCGATCAGCAAGTAAGAAATGCAAATATTTCTTGGGAGTCAGATAGAAAGATCGGAGATTGGGATTTAAGAAATATCACTGGTTTTCAGTCAGCTTCTCGTGCAGAATTTGAAGAGCATCATGATGGTGAAGATGAGCCAGGGCATGAGGAAGAGGGTCCACATATAGGATTTAATTTAATCAGCGCTACACAAACAACTTCATTAAAAAAGATGTCTTCTGCGGGACTATTAACAGTTGGAGTCCAACAGCAATTTAGATCTTTGCAGAATAGAGCAGATGCTGAGGAGGAAATATATCCAAATAAAAATCAGTTTCAGTCAGCTTTGTTTACACATATCAGTAACACAAATGGAAAAAATAAGACATCTGCAGGGCTTAGAGGAGAGGTAGGGGGCTTTTCAGGGGCTTCATTCCTCTTAAATTGGGTGCATTCTCTTACTAAAAACTTGGATATCCAATCTCGAATTTCTTACGGAACTAGGGGTCCGCAACTCGAGGAGAGATATGCCTATGGGACACATATTGGTGCAGGAAGATTTGAGGTTGGAGATTCCAATTTAACAACAGAAAGGCTTCTTAATGGAGAAATCAACATAGGCTACAATAGTAAGGTGTTTAATCTTCAAGTTGGTGCTTATTATCAATTTTATAATGATTTTATTCATACGAGTCCTAATGACGATAGCGGAGAATGGAGGTTTTATTACATTCAAAAAGATGCTCAGTTATACGGGATTGAAGGCAGATTGGGTTGGAATCTAACCGATCGTATCCATTTTCATAGCGTGGCTTCACTCACAGTAGCAAACGACTTAGATGGTTTTGCATTGCCTTTTATTGCCCCAGGTAGAGTATCGAGTCATTTGTTATTTGAGATTGTCCCTAAAAAACTTCATGCAGAGATACATTATGATTTCTATGCAGAACAATCTAGGCTTTCTCTTACGGAGCAAAGGTTTCTTGAAGGATCTACGCCTTCTTATGGTTTGTGGTCAGCAACACTAACAGGTGAAATTTCTTCAAATTTTTCTTGGAATGTTGAAATTCTAAATGCTACAGATGTTGCATATGCGCATCATCTTTCACTCGCTAGAGCATTAGATATCAATCAAGCTGGAAGGCAGATTAGAGCCGGATTAAGTTTAAAGTTCTAAAACTTATTTAACGGAATAATTTATCTTTTTTATTAAAGCTCTGTTTATAACAGGGCTTTTTTTTATGATTAATTACCTTTGAGAAGATGATAGATGATAAATTAGTGCTCTTATTATGAAAGTGATCTATATAGATGGGTATTGCAATTTATGTAATGGGCTAGTTAGGTATATTTTTAAACGATACCCATTGAAATTCATGTTTGGTAAATTTGATTCTTCTATCGATTCACGATACGTGATATACCTAAGAGATGGCTTGGAGTATAAGGCTGAAGATGCCATTAAAATGATAACTAAAGATATGGCAGGACCCTATCTATTTTTAAGTTTACTTATGAATTTAATGCCAGATCGTCTTATAAAATATTTATATTTTTGGATCGCAAGCAATCGGTATAAATTATTTGGGGAAAAAAAAGTCTGTGACATTGATGCATTAATTCCTAAATCTCATTTAGTAGATGATTTTCACACTTGATTTTCCTTAATGCAAAAATCAATAAAAAATATACTTACGCACTTAATAAAATATTCATTCCAGTATTTAGCTCAGGCTATATTTTTATTGCTAAATAATGAAAAAACTTAACTTTTTAGATCGAAATCTTTCCTTGTGGATATTCATAGCAATGATTATCGGGGTGACAATTGGATACTTTTTTCCTTCCAGTTCAGAAGTTATTAATTCACTTAGTTTTCAATCAATTAATATTCCAATTGCAATCGGATTGATTTTAATGATGTACCCTCCACTGGCAAAAGTGAATTATGGATTGCTTCCAAAAGTATTCAAAAATTTAAAAATATTATTTATTTCTCTTCTTCTGAATTGGGTGATTGGTCCAGTTTTAATGTTTGTTCTCGCATTGACTTTTTTATCAAGCCACCCTGACTATATGGTAGGACTAATACTCATTGGGCTCGCTCGTTGCATTGCAATGGTTTTAGTTTGGAACGATTTAGCGGAGGGTAGCCGGGAATATGGAGCGGGCTTAGTAGCTCTTAATAGTGTTTTTCAGGTTTTTGCCTATAGCTTCTACGCGTGGCTTTTCATTACCGTATTACCGCCTTATTTTGGGTTTGACGGCGCGATTATTGATATATCCGTAATAACAATAGGTAAGACTGTAGCTGTTTATTTAGGGATTCCATTTTTAGCTGGAATTTTAAGTCGAACTGTTCTAATCAAAATTAAAGGGGAAGAATGGTATACAACAAAATTCATCCCATTCATATCCCCGATCACACTTCTGGCCCTTCTTTTTACAATCATCGTGATGTTTTCATTAAAAGGTCAGCTTATCATAAGTATACCGATGGATATAATCCTTATCTCTATCCCACTCTTAATATATTTCTCTCTGATGTTTCTGATTGGTTTTTACACGACAAAAATGAGCGGTGCAGAATACGATAAAAATGCTGCTGTAGCTTTTACAGCGGCAGGAAATAATTTTGAATTAGCCATAGCAGTTTCGATTTCTGTTTTTGGAATCAACTCTGGCCAGGCCTTCGCTGGAGTCATTGGACCTTTGGTGGAAGTTCCGGCACTACTCCTTTTAGTGAAAGTTTCATTTTGGCTTAGAGATAGGTATAGTTAGCCAATAATTTATAATCTAATATTTAGGTGCTTTATGATTCTGAAATTTAACGTTTCAGGAATTTCATTCCAATAAAAAATGTTCGTGGAAAAGATGGACCAAAAACAAAATTACTATCTCTATTTTTACCAACATCAAAGTTGTTTTGATATGAATTAAAAATATTTTTAATCCCAGAGTAAAGTTCTATTTCTGTTTCCATCTTCACTAGAGATAAAGTATAACTTGTTTTCAAGCTCAATTCAGAATACGATCTTGAAGTAATCATTTCATCGATTAATTGATTTGGAGCTCCAGAAAAATGAGGGATATTCATGCTTCCAGTGTATATGTAATTTACATTAGATCGAACTTTTTTGTTTGGCATGAAGGTTAAAGTTGCGAAGCCATATGATGCTGGAGTTCTTATAAATCCTTTTATTCCTTCCAAATTTTCTATGTATTGAACTTTATTATCAAATTGACTAGATTGAAGAGTCAATCCTGATTCAAATTGAGCTTTTTTATCATAATTAGCTCTAAACTCCACGGTAATCCCCTGCACTGTTGCTCCTTGACCATTTCGTTTTTCAAAAAGAGCACCAAAATCGTCACTTCCAATAGGTTCTAGATAAAAAGCATTATTTAGACGAGTATAAAATCCCTCGAGGGTAAATCCAAGGATAAAATGCTCCTTTGGCTTGTCATAATTTATCGAAGCACTCAAACTTTGAGACTTTTCCGGCGATAGCTGAGGGGAAAGTGATATTCGCGATACGCCTCCACCAGCAAATGCTATGTGCAAATCTGTATCAAAAGATTGAGGAGCCCTAAAGCCAGTTCCAAAATTTAATCTAAACTGAGTGTTTGTCTTAATTTTATAAAGCATAGATATTCTCGGACTGAATATCAAATCACTTACTAGATTATGTTTATCCATTCTAACACCAGATAATAAGTTTATTGAATTTAATAACTGCCAATCACTCTGAAGAAACATTCCTAAATCAGTAGTCCTCTGATCAATCTCATATTGGTATGACGGAATTTCATCAAAAACATCATCTAGGATATACTCACTCCCAAAAGTCAAAGTATTACTTCCGACAATAAATCTTTTTAATCTATGATTCAATTGAACCCCAACCTGAAGGGTGGTTGTTTGGGAAGTTCCGTAAGGTGGGTTTTGCATATGGCCGATAATACCTATACTATCGTCAGGTAATATCCCCGTATAATGTTTTCTATTTGTACTCTGCATGGCACCATAAGTGATTAACGAAGTGTTTTCATCATTAAAATTAATCTGGTGATCTATCGTGCCCATCCATGTATTCTGATTTCTTTCTTCCGATTGCCCTGTTAGGTAAGCGGGTTTATCAATCATTTCGCCTCCATATCGATATTCGTTCAAGTTGCTTAGACTAAGCTCTATTTTTTGATTTTCATTAGGAAGAAAAAACATATTTATACCCAATGATAGATTCTCAATTTTAGGTATTTCAGAAAAATTATCTTCATTATGATCATATAAATCACGTCCACGATTATTAAAGAAAAATGACATGCCAGAATTTTTATTTTCTCCCACAATAGATGCATTTCCACTTAGAACTAGATCATTTGATTTTCCATTAATATTTTGATAAAATGAATTTAACTCGTAAGAGTTTATTTTTGGAACTTTGGTTATAATGTTAACTGTACCGCCAATTGCACTAGAACCATATAAAGAGGAGCCTCCACCTCTCACTACTTCAATTCGATCTATCATACTTTTGGGTAGCTGTTCGAGACCATACAAACCCATTAAAGGACTAAAAATAGGTCTTCCATTTATAAGTATTTGAGAATACCCACCTTGTAAACCATTTAACCTGAGCTGAGTATAATTACAAGTTTGACAATTTGTCTCAACACGCAAACCTGGTTGAAACCTCAAACCATCAGACAGTGCACATGTTTGCAAATCATCTAAAGATTGACTATTTATAACATTAACAATTACTGGGGAACTAGTTTGTCTTTTGTAGGTTTTAGTTCCAGTAATTACCACCTCATCTAATGAATTCAAACTCCGATCTAGATTGAAATTCAAATCAGCACTGGGACTTGTTTCATTAATTATGATTTCTAAAGTCTTTTTTTGAAACCCAATAAAAGAGGCAGACAAAGTATAAGAACCAAAAGGAATTTTTTTAAAGTCAAAAGAACCATCTGGTTTTGTAGAAACATATCTAACTGCATCATTTAAAATAGACACAGTTGCTAATTCTTGAACGCGATTATCCACTCTAACAATACCCGAAATATTTCCCGTTTGGGCATAGGATAGGTTGACGGAAAATAGAAAAACTAGAGTCAGTAAATGAGAAAACCTTGAATGCATTTTTATTTTTATTTGAGAACTATTTGATTAGTTAGACTAAACTAACATTTGCAAATATAAGAAAGTTAGACCCAACTAACTTTCTTGTGATTTAGACACTGAGTATAGTTTGATACACTTTTAATGTTTTTGCTATTGTCGCTTCTATTGTTAGATTTTTTAACAGGTTTTTTTTTGCCGCACGGCCAAATCTTTTTTGATCTATATCGTTATTGAGCAATTCTAAAATGCTTTTAGCTAAAGCTTTCGCGTTTCGAATGGGTACAACCTTGCCGGAAACATCATTCTGTATAATTTCCTCAGGACCGCCGCTCTTTGTAATAATTATTGGCTTCGAATAAACCATGGCTTCAATAACTGACTTTGCTAACCCTTCAGAAATTGATGGCTGGACATAAATATTACAAGCTAAAATATGCGGTCTTACATCATCTACTTCACCAAAACCATGGAGTCTATTGAAATTAGGCATTAAAGATAATTTTTTTCGAAATGTTTCTTGATTTGTCCCCTTTCCAACGAAAACAAAATGAAGGTCTTTATGATTAGCTAGAATACCTGCAGCCTCTATTAAATAATCTACACCCTTAACTGGTCTAAGATGGGCCACGCAAGTGATGATTTTTGCTTTCGAATTTAATTTTTGAAACTCATAAAAAAATGGTGTCACACCTTCAAACCAGGAGGGGTCAATACCCTTAGTGATAACATGCAATTTTTTCGGATCAATCACTTTTTGTTTCAATATTGATTCTTTTACATATTCACTCAGACAAATGACAGCACTTACCCTTGGATGAAAATGTCCAATGTAAGCAGAAATATCATGCCAATATGGTCCTTTAGCTCCTCGATAAACGACAATTTTTACATTCAATCCTAGAGATGCAATTATTCCGGCTGGAATTGCCTTAGAGTTAAAAAGATGTACTACTTGATATTGACTTTTTCGTAATTCTTTCCTTATTTTAAGAATGCTTCTTACCGAAAAACGTTTCTCAGGGTGATGAGAAATTACTTTAATCCCTGCAATAGAAAATAAATTATTGAATGGCGAATCCGAGACAGTCATGATAGTAATATCAATTCCCGACTTAGCTAAGCCTATAAAAATCTCAGCCTCAGATCTATGTCGCACAAGATTTGTGTAACGACTAATCACCAATATTTTCAAGATTGTTGTAGGTAAATCATTTCGTAAATTTATAAACTGTATTTTGAACCCGATCATATGAGTAACACTTCAATGAATAAATTATCTATTACCCTACCCTTTCTTTTTCTTTTTCTCGCCTTACCAATATCTTCTTTTGGACAAAATGAGTCCAGCAACATTTGGATTGATGGAATGCAGGATTATACCATCAATTTCAATAAAGTAGTCTCCTCTTTTGAGGACGAATACCGAGGGAAACCATATCAAAAAGGTCATGGCTGGAAACAATTCAAACGGTGGCAAAACTTCATGGAGCCTCGTGTTGATATAGATGGAACAAGGCCAAGCCCCGCAGTATGGTATAATGCAGTTTCTCAACAGAGTACTGTCACTCAAGACTTTGGAGACTGGAAGCCTTTGGGGCCTTACAATGCTCCTGGCTCTTCAAATAGTAATGGCATTGGAAGAATAAATGATGTCACATTTCATCCTACGAATCATGATACTATTTTTGCAGGAGCCCCCTCTGGAGGCCTTTGGGTTAGTTATAACGATGGATCAACATGGCAAACGTTTACAGATGATTTAACAAATATTGGAGTCAGTGACTTAGCTATTGACCCAAACAACCCAGACACTATGTATCTAGCGACAGGGGACCGCGATGCGGGCGATACATATAGTTTTGGACTCATGAAGTCTACTGATGGAGGCGTCACATGGGGAACAACTGGACTTAGCTATTCTTTAACCCAATTTAAGCGAATTACTCGAGTATTAGTTCATCCAAAAAATTCAAGTATCATCATTGCTGCTACAAGAGATGGCATGTTCCAAAGCACGGATTACGGTGTGACTTTTAGTCTCAAGCAATCAGGGCCATTCAATTCATTATCAATGATAAGTAGTGGTTCAGATACTCTATTTGCGGGAACTACGGGGAGCAGTGCAACAGTTTACCGCAGTACTAATGGAGGATCTTCTTGGACACTGGTGAACTCTGGACTCCCTACATCTGGGATCAATCGAGTAGAGGTGGCGGTAAGCCCAAGCTCTCCAAATAAAATTTATGCCGTTTATGGAGCATCTAATAGCGGTTATTATGGACTTTATTCTAGCTCTAACTATGGAACTACCTGGACTCAGAAAAGCACATCTCCTAATATTTTAGGATGGGAAGTCAATGGCTCCGGTTCTGGTGGACAATCGTGGTACGATCTAACGCTTGCTGTTGATCCTTTGAACTCTAATACAATTTATGTTGGGGGAGTTAATATTTGGAAAAGCACCAATGGCGGAACATCATGGGCAATTAATGGACATTGGTATGGAGCCCAAGGGAAACCATATGTCCATGCGGATCACCATCATGCAGGATTTAGGCCTAATTCATCAGAGCTTTATGTAGGAACAGATGGAGGAGTTTACAAATCTATAAATGGCGGCTCTTCTTGGACAGCATTAAATAATGGGATGAATATCACTCAGTATTATAAGATCAGCCAGAGTCAAACAGATACAACCTTAATTATAGGTGGATCTCAAGATAATGGTACACACTTGAAAACATCACCTACAAACTGGAATCGAGTCTTTGGAGGAGATGGAATGGATAATGGTGTTGACCCAAATACGAATAACACACTTTATGCTTCCATATATTATGGAGAATTTTTTAAGAGCACTAATGGAGGAAGTAATTTTAGTTCCATCAATAGCAACCTAAGTCCTTCTGGTACTGGTAATTGGGTTACGCCATTCAAATGTGACCCGACGACTTCTAATACTATTTATGCAGGCTTCAAAAATATCTGGAAAAGCACTAACGCCGGAATTACGTGGTCAGGACCATCAACCAATATTTACGCAAATTCTAATGTAGACGAATTTGAAATCGCTCCCTCAAATAGCAACTATATATATGCCTTAATCGATAGACGAATATTTCTTTCTACAAATGGTGGAAGCTCATGGAATGACAAATCCAATAATGGCAATCTCTCCCCCCAATATAATATTCTGGGTGTTGATATTGATGAAACTGACCCCAACCATATCGTAATATCTTGCTCTGGTTACAATAACTCCAATAAAGTTTTTGAATCAACAAATGCCGGAACTTCCTGGACTAATATCTCAAGTGGTCTTCCTAGCGTTCCTGCTCAATGTATTCAATTTGAGGATGGTGCTTCAAATGGGATATATGTAGGTACGGATATTGGAGTATTTTTTCGCGATGCCAGCACCTCTGGATGGGTCTCTTTTAATGAAAATCTTCCGAACGTAATTATTAATGATATCGAATTAATGTCGACTAATAATATCCTAAGAATAGGAACTTATGGACGCGGTGTATGGCAAAGCCCAACATACAACTCGACGCCTAATCCTCCAGCTGTTCAATTCACAATAGAACCAAGCAATACTTGTAATTTAACAGATACGGTTCAACTGATAGACCAAAGTAGCGGCTCACCGACTTCATGGAATTGGGACATAACGCCAAGTAATGCCACTTATATTAATGGGACTACGGATTCAAGTCAATCACCATATTTGATTTTTAATAGTGGAGGTACGTATTCGGTGAAACTATCGATCACCAATCAATATGGCTCAAGTGATTCAACATATGTAAATGCTCTCGAAATTGGAGGCCAATCATTGCCATTCAATGAAGATTTTGAATCTGGATATGCAAAATGGTCCATTAACAACCCTGATAATTCCGTTACTTGGGAACAGGTTAGTGTTGCAGGAAATACTCCTGGCGACAAAGCCGTGAGAATAAATCATTTTTCATATAACTCGGTAGGCCAAAAAGATGAATTAATATCACCAGTGCTAAACTTTGTGGGAGATACTCTTGTAGAGCTAGACTTTGAATACGCTTACCGAGGATATAATGCGAGTTATAAAGACTCCTTAAAAATATATGCTTCTTCAGACTGTGGACAGTCCTGGAGCCTCGTGGCAGAATTTGGTGATGGAGGAGCTCAAAACTGGAGGACAGGTATTTATACTAGCAGCAACTGGTCTCCAGTATCTTCATCAGATTGGTGCACGAATTCATCATTTGCTTCATGTCCTACAATCAGTTTAGACAATTACTCTGGAGCAAGTGGGATGAAAATTAAATTCGTTTCAGTTAATGGTTACGGTAATAACTTCTTTTTAGACAATATTTCCGTAACGGGAGTTAATAATTGCGCTTCCTATGTCACCCAAGTTGTGGACACATGCTCCTCGGCTTACACATGGATCGATGGGATTACATATACCTCGAGCACATCCTCTCCTCAATATGCATTAACTAAGGCAAATGGTTGTGACTCTGTATTGACTTTGAACCTGATCATCAACCAGCCAAGTACGGTCACAGAAACTGTCAATGCGTGCGGAAGCTATACATGGATAGACGGGGTGACCTATTCTTCTTCAACATCTACACCCACTGTTTCCCTCACCAATATTCACGGTTGCGATTCTGTGATTACGCTGAATTTATCAATAAGTAACCAGACAACTACTGGAACAGATAATATAACAGCATGTCTTATTCACCAGTGGATAGACGGAATTACGTATACAACATCCACATCTAGTCCTACCCATACGTTAACAGGAAGCAATGGTTGTGATTCTGTTGTTACATTAAATCTAACAATACAAAGTGTCAATACTTCTGTGGTTCAAACTGGAACAACTTTGACTGCGCAGGCAAGTTCAGCAACATTCTTTTGGATGGATTGTAGTACCATGACAATTATCCCAGGACAAATGAACTCTGCATACACCCCAACAGCAAACGGATCATACGCAGTGATTGTCACGCAGAACTCTTGTTCGGACACATCTTCATGCTTTACTATTTCAGGAATTGGATTTGATGAAAAGAATATTGATTTTTTCTTGAAAGTTATTCCAAATCCAAACCGAGGTGAATTCACAATGACTCGAAGTATTTGTAATAATGATGCTATGCTTTCAATTTACTCAATTGATGGTAAAATAGTTTTTGAAGGGCTATGGGCCGCTGGTCAGACTCAAAAAAATCTAGATTTAAATGTGAGCCCAGGGATTTACAATGCATCAATTACTGAAAAAGACAAAACCATATTTGCAAGAATTGAAATTAAGTAATACATATTTTTAATATTTTTAAAAGAGCCCCCAAATCATAAATGGGGGCTCTTTAATTAAAGTCGTAATCGTCCTATCGAGTCCTAAATTTGAATAGAATTAATTCTGTGAACAAAACCCTGCTCTACTTTTCCTCTGCCATTCTAATAATGACATTCTTATCAGCTTTTGCTTGGCTGATTAAAGGCGCCACTATGAATGATCAGATTCTAGGCAAAAAAATAGATAATATTTTAATAGAATGGAGTTCTTTTCCCGATAAATTCTCCGAAACTGTCAAATATATTCAGGAGCTGCCTGAAACATTCCTTGTTACCCCACCAAAATTTATACCAATAAACAAATTAGAAGATGATCTCTTTGCTCTATTTACTTATTCTAAATCAAGTAATGCAAGAACAGTTGAATTACGGAACCTGCAGAGTGATTCTTCAATACACACTTGGGAAATAGATGGCTTCGACAACTCTCATCGTAGAATTATACACCCGTTATTGTACCCAGATCAATCGATAGTATATGCATCAATTGGGGTTCCGGGAATTTTCCGTATAAATAAAGACAGTGAAAAAATATGGGATCAACCTAAAATAATCTCCCATCACTCTTTAAACAGAGATAATAATAATAACATTTGGCTTTGCACTTATCCAACACTTAATATCAAGGAACCCAAATACGATGCTCAAGTCATCATTGATGGTCGAAAGGTTGGATTCATTGATAACGCTATAACATGTTTAGACTTTGACAATGGATCAATAGTATTTCACAGATCATTGAGCAGAATACTCAAGGATAATAATCTAGAAAATATATTATTAAAAGCTTCAAAATCATCCGACCCACTGCATATAAACGATATTCAACCAGTGTTAAAATCTAGTTACTATTTTCAAAAAGGTGATTTATTTATCAGTTGTAAGAATATCTCAACAATTTTCCATTACCGACCCTTAGGCAATAAAATAATTAATATAATTGAGGGGCCCTTTCAATCCCAGCACGATATTGACATTATTAATGACAGTACCATTAGTATTTTCAACAATAACACGCATACAAAATGGCAAAATGAGGCTACAGAATGGACAAAGACTTCATCACCATTGCGATTAGGGCCTTTCTATTCTGAAATAGTGCTGTACCATCTAGATGATCATTCTTTTAGCACCGAACAAAAAAACTCTATGGAGGCCAATGAAATCTATACTTTTACCGAGGGTCTATCAGAAAAATTAGGAGATGAGACATTTTTTATAGAAGAGCAAAATAGTGGTTTGTTATGGGTTCTTAAAAATGATGAGGTTATTTACAAAAATGTACTAAAGTCTCAGTATGAAGGACACCATCATCTACCAAATTGGACACGTATAATTAAGAATTGACATGATATCACAACTATTATATATTGGTCCAGGTCTGGGAATAGGCAGTGTCATTCTTGTATTTCTAATTGGTGCAATAGTTTTATTCTCTTTGGGTTATATCGTATACCTTAAAGCAAAACGCTTTCTTAAAAAATAACCAATGCTCGAGTCTTGTATTCTTGGACTAGGTGGATTTCTTACTTTTTCTTTTCTACGGTATTACAGGTTTGTGTTTTATGATTTAGCAAGGCAAAGTGTCGGGCTGTTAGACATAATCATCAGGGACGAAAGTGAAGATCAAAAATTACCACGCATAGAACTTGGAACGAAGAATTTAATTATTACCCTGTTAAAGTCCTTGGTGCTTTTGAGTATCTCGTCTGGAGTCTTAATCCTCTGGAGCCTTGTCCTTAGAGACTTATTCAAAGTCGAAGAATTGGGCAGCATTTATGGAATCGTAGGATTCTCCATTGGCGCAACCGTTCCATTTTTAATACCAATTCACTCTAACAGATCCTATAATGAGATTAGCAAACTCTTCCATCGACTAGTTTTAGACCACCCTAGTTTAGGGCTTAAGCTTCTTAAGAGAGAAATAAAAAAACAATCTGTTCAGCTCAAGAATAAGGATAAATTTTTAGTGGTGAGTGGTTTGGCGCGTTCCGGAACTACCAGTTTAATGAATGCAATATTTGAGAGTGGCTCATTTGCTTCACTCTCCTATTCAAATATGCCTTTTCTACTTAGTCCAAGATCCTGGAAAAAACTATATCGTCCTGGAACGGAAAATAGCGCCGAAAGGAGCCACAAAGATGGCATACTAATTAATTTAGAATCTAATGAGGCTTTGGAGGAGTACTTTTTTAAAGCCATCACGAGTGACTCTTTCATAGAAAAAAAGACTCTTAATGAGCATTCCATTTCCAAAAAAGATTATAATTTATACTTGAACTATCAAAAACTCATCTTCAACAAATCAAACAAATTTTATTTATCGAAAAATAACAATATGTTATTACGATACCGTTCAATCCGAAAGTTTAATGAGGATTTTATTTTTATAGTACTATTCAGAGATCCTTTATCTCATGCAGCATCTTTGCTAAGAATGCATAAGAAATTTTCAAATCAGCAAGCAATAGATCCTTTTGTTTTAGAATACATGAACTGGCTCGGGCATCATGAATTTGGAGAAAATATTAAGCCATTTAATTTTGGCCAAAATATTCCAGATGGGGATAAAGAAAGCTTAGACTTTTGGCTCAAATCTTGGATAAATTATTATAGTTACGCTTCTAATATTACAGACAAGAATATGTATTATATCTGTTATGAAACTTACTGTATGAATCCCAATATGATCCTGGATAAAGTATTAGTCAAGTTTCAAAGCGCTAGAAAAAAAAACTATCAATCCTATGAAAAAAGCTCTGATCTAAACGGCAGAAAGTCCGCGGAACTTCTTGATAAAGCCAATAGCATTTATTCGAAATTAAAAAACCGACAGTTTCAATAATTACAATTTGAGATCAAATATCGCTGGATAGTTATTGCAATTATAGCAATCTATAATTTACATTTAAGGGTTTTCATTCTCCATTAAATATATTTGTAGCATGATACAAAATAGTTTGGGATTTAATAAAGGTTTCAATTTGAAAAATAGAATACCCAATGTCTTAATCAAGATAGCAATTTTTGCTTTTGCAACATACTTCATAAAAGAGGACTTCCCTTTCGTAAAAGTTATATTTTGGATTTATGCAAGTTTAAATGTTTTCATGCTTATCGGGTTTTGGGTATTCACTAGATTTTTAAAGAAAAAAATGGGACAAGTCAACAATCAGTTTCAAGGAAATAATCCTCCTCAAGACGAGGATTTAGGGGAAGCCGAAGTCATCGAAGATTAGCAGACTATTTACTAAATCATTTCTCTAGTAATGATTTCAACTCTTCTAAGCTCTTTCCCTTCGTCTCTGGCATCATAAAATGGGTAAATAGCAATTGGAAGACCATACATACGGCAAAGAATAAAAATATCTGATAACCTTGAGGAAACGAGTCTAAAAGAACTGGACCTACAAGTGTAATCAGTGCGGCGAAAACCCAATGAGTCCCTGTACCCCACGATTGACCAACTCCTCGAACCGAATTCGGAAATATTTCCGAAATAAATACCCATATTACCGATCCTTGGCCCACAGCGTGCGACGCTATGAAAAGTAAAATAAAACCCAAGTTAAAAAACGGAGAAGCATCGCTATAAAAGCCATACGCAACAAGGGTTAACGAGATAATATAACCCAATGATCCCAAATACATCAAACGCCTCCTTCCCGCTCGATCAATAAAATAAAGGCCAACAAATGTGAATAGCAAATTCACACCTCCAATAGATACGGAGCTCAAAAGTGAATCGGATGTAGCGAAACCAGCATTTTCGAGTATTGATGGAGCATAGTAAAGTATAAAATTGATGCCCGATAGTTGATTGAACATCGCCAGTAGAAAAGCCAAAACTATTGGAAACCTAAATTTCTTATTAAAGAACGATTTACTTGAGATGTCAGTCCCCGAATTTATTTCTAGTTGAATGGATTTAATAGTATGTGACACCTGATTTTTATCCATTAACCTTGACAAGACATTGCTGGCTTCTTCCATGTTTCCTTTTTTTACAGCTAGCCACCTCGGACTCTCTGGAACACCTATCACTAAAATGGTATATAGAATTGCTGGTATGGATTCTATTCCCAACATATATCGCCAGTCCATTGTTCCTGAAAAACCATTGAGAAAATAATTAGATAAAAATGCCAAAAGAATACCAAACACAATATTAAACTGATATAAAGCAACTAGACGACCTCTGTTTTTTGAGGAGGATATTTCAGAAATATATGCAGGAGCGGCTACGGAAGAAGCCCCAACCCCTATTCCTCCGATAAATCGGAAAAAACTAAAAGAATATGGGTCCCATGCCAACGCACTACCAATAGCAGAAAAGAGATACAATAACCCTATAAAAAATAAGATTGGCTTGCGCCCACAATTATCAATAAACTTACCACCGAATAAAGAGCCCATGACAGTCCCCCAAAGAGCCATCGACATGATAAAAGTGCCATGAAACCATGATGATGTATTCCATAGCTCACGAATAGGGTCGTTAGCCCCTGATATTACAACAGTGTCGAATCCAAATAAAAAGCCAGCTAGAGCAACTACCAAAGACCATTTTTGAACATTTTTCATTTATATCTATTTTTCTTAGTTCGGAAATCTACAAATAGTTCCATTACAAAATCATTACTTTCATGGTCAATTAAATAAAAACTATGAACACCAACACCATCGAACGGCTAATACTTGGACTAGGGGCTATTCTTTTAATAGGATATGTAGCATCTATTTTCATCGAATCCATGAAAAGTATGCAAGACAATTTTCGACTTGCCGCAATTGCAGGCATAGTATGCTATGCCGGTTATAGCTTTTGGGTTCAGAGCAACGATCAAAAACAGATTTTCTCTAGAGACCAAAAACTCGAAAAATTAATTGCCGAAATAAAGAAAGAGAGACGCCGAGGTGATGACCTGCAAGAAAGTCATCTATCGTTACAATCACAATTGAATAAAGCTCAAAATGAAGTTACAGAACTCAAAGAGAAATTAATAAAAAGAGACCAACAGAATCAGCCTAAATAGTACCGAAAAAAACGATTATAAATATAACGAGCCAAAGACTCTCCTTTTGCGGATCTCCATGATCCATTCATTTTAGATAATTTTTCGTATCCATACTTTTCCAAAACATGGGGAAAATAGTCGGTGACAAGGTTAGCCTCAAAAGGGTGAATTTCATCTTTCCAGTTGTTTAAGAATTTTGAGCTAATACTTTTAAATTCTCCATAAGCACTATTCCCACTCCAGGGTTTTCCTATTAGGCTAGGTTGAAGCATCTCCTTGTTGAATTTAATACATAGAAAATCTGCTATATCCTTTACAATTATTGATGGGTTCTCTGCCAAGTCTTCGTAGCGAATAACCTTGTAATCAGGAATACTTCTTTCATTTTTATCGAGAAAGTAATAACCGATTTCTAGAGAATCAAATACTCTATTTATCAATGGGTAGCCCTGGTCTTTTGATTTAAATTTACGCAAGGCAACAAAATTTGAATAAGGATTTTTAACAATATGAATAAACTTAGCATCAGGAAAACATTTATACAATTCCATCGCTACTTCAGCATGCTCAACTGACTTCTCAACTAGTCTTTTCCCTTTAGAGTATCCCATTGCAGCAATTATCTCAGGAAGCATATCGCTAAACAACTCAAGTGCCTCTTCTGGAGTTTCTAGATTTTTATTTGTCTTTTCTAAATATTTTTTCGCAGCGTCTAGATCTATAATATCTGAAAGGACAACATCTGTTTGTCTATCCTTAGATTTTGAATAATCTTCAATTATTCTTAATAGGTTATCGGCGTAGTTCTCATGTTTTAAAGGTGCTTGTTTACGGTAAGAATACTTAATCCAACGGCCCAATGATGCCATGAAATGAGTTTCAAATGGAATCACATAAAGCTCCGGATGTCCATCAAGTAGGGAACGCAATAAACTTGTACCTGATTTATGACTACCAAGAATAAAAATAGGAGCTTTTGACATTCAAACAATTTTACTGGATAAAAGTAGGTCGTACCTTAGAAATATGAACATATTTCAATGCGCCTTTTTAATATTTTTATTTTTTTCTACTTGCTCCTGTCAAAATGGGATTGACTCAGATTTCTCATTTTCTGTTAATGACGGTCTCGATAAAACTCTCATTAATGAAATTATAGATTCTTGGCATCGCGCAGCAAGCGATTCTGACTCAATAGCTTACTTCGGAACCATGGCGTCAGATGAAAGTGTTTTCCAAGGTACTGATGATGGTGAACGATGGACAAAGACTGAATTCCAAGAATGGAGTCGAAAATACTTTCAAACTGAATCTGCTTGGACTTTCGTCCCACTAAAAGGAAGAAATGTAACTATAAATGGAAATATTGCTTGGTTTGATGAAAAACTAGATTCAGATCATATGGGACGTTGCAGAGGCAACGGTGTTTTAGTGAAAGATGGAAAAACTTGGAAAATAGCAAATTACTCGCTTTCATTTGCGGTTCCCAATGTTGTAGCCAACGATATAATTCAAACCATAAAAAATTCAAATGACTTGATTTTGGATTAAATCAAAGTGATGCAGATTTGATTTTTTTTCCAAGACAGATAATTATGCAATTAATGCAAATCAAAAATATGACTTCCCCAAAAATTGCAAAAAATATTAACTTTTTTATTATTTAAAACGATCCCAAATGCAATAATTTAGATTTCTATCCAAATCCAATTGAACTCACGACCATTTTAACCTAAAAAACTCAAAATGAATAACTTTACAAAATATATTTTATTTATAACTCTGAGTATTTCTCTCAACATAGGCGCATATTCGCAAACTGCGATGTCAGGATTTTATACTGTATCTGCTTCAGTAACTGCTGATTTCTCCTCTCTAGACTCAGTAAATTATGCTTTATCTCAAAGTGGAGTTAGTGGACCTGTAATAATCAACATTAAAGATGGAACCTACCCTCGCTTTAGCGTTGATTCTATTGCTGGAACTTCATTGGTCAATACCGTAACTTTTCAGTCTGACCCAGCAAATACCAATCAAGCTGTAATCGAAGATTCTTCCACTAGTTCAATAAACAATTACTTGGTATATCTCAATGGTTGCGACTACACAGTGTTTAAAAACTTAACATTTAACGCCCTTGGGATTTCTTACGGAACAGTATTCTTTGGCAACTCTACTCTCACTAATTGGACTCTTGATGGCAATACCTTGAATGGCTCTGCAGGAACAAGCACATCATTTAGCCACGCTGCTAACGATGGGGCTCCAAACTCAAAAGCAAGAGGAAGTTTTCGTTTTGTAAACAACACTATCAATAACTTCTCTCGAGGTTTTCAAATGGGAGGTACAGGATATCAACTAGGTGCAGACTCAATCTTTCTTGACAACAATATAGTCTATGCAACAGATCAAGGCATCAATTTATATTGGGTAAAATATGTTGAGATTACCAATAATGAATTCCATAAATCCGGACAAACAACTAACCTTTCATGGTTTAATGGATTGAATAATATTGCCAATGAGATTTCTTATGGAGTAGTATTCAATAACAATAAAGTTCGTGGAGCAGAAAATGCTTTGAACGTATACACGAATGCCGACAACCTAGCCTTTCCCTTGTTCGCTGAAGTTAAAAATAATGATATTACAACTCATTATCGAGGGATTTATCTTAGAGGAAATCCTGATGCAACCACAGGAAATACATTCAGAGATATTATTGTTGAAAATAATAAAATTACTGATGTTGGAACTTCCGGTTCAGTTACTACAACCGGTATAGAATTGGTCAATATTAATATTGATACAACGAAAAATGGCCAAGTTCGAAATAATATGATATTATTAGGGAATGTGACTTCTAACTCTTCTATTAGAGGATTTTACTTTTACCATTGTTCAAATCTAGATATCAATCATAACACTGCAGTTTTAAATTCAGGACACCCATTGTTCGGAGGGAATATCTATATGAGTGCCTCTACTAGCACAACTCAGTTTATTCCGACGGGAAATGATATTCACAATAATATTCTTGTCAATTACAATACTGGTTCTGCGATCCATGCCGAAACACAGTGCCAACCAGGAATATTTTTTACTTCTGACCACAACATTTATTTCGGGAACTCGACCACTACTATGGCATATGGCACGGTGGGAACTGGAGTAAATACAATTTCAGCATGGAATACTTTATCAGGAGGACAAGACTTGAACTCTATTTTTGGGGATCCGATTTTTGTTAGCGCCTCAGACATTCACACTGCTGGAACTCTGGCTGATAGTTCAGGGACACCTTTAGGTTTAACATTAGATTTCGATGGAGACATAAGATCACTAACCAATCCAGATATAGGTGCTGATGAATATACTCCACTAAGCTGCTTAACCCCAAAAAATTTAATTGCTTCAAATACGACTAGTAATACTGCTGATTTGACTTGGAGCACAAACAACCCCGGCGCTCTAGGCTATCAAATTAGATATGCAGAACCTGGTTCGACTACCTACTCATACGGCTCTGGCACTGGAACATCCAGAAACTTAAGTGGCCTTTCTACGGGAACTAATTATGACGTTTCGATAAGAGAAACTTGCTCTGTGGGGGATACATCCGCATGGTCAGCAATTGAAAGCTTTTCTACTTTGCTATGTAATCCAATTACACAATGTGGTTATCCATTTATCATGACTGACGCATATGGTGATGGATGGAATGGTGGTAGTATAGCCATTGAACAGAAAAACCCCGTAAATGGTCTGTGGATTAATATGGGGACTGCAACTCTTGCATCTGGAGCAGGCCCATTAACAGCATTTGCTGATCTTTGCGATGGAGATTCCGCAAGGCTAGTATGTGATAACCCAGGTTCTTTTTTCTATGAAATGAGCTTCACCGCAATGAGCCCAATTGGAGATACAATTTATCACGAAGTAGGTTCTTCCACAAATGATGGGACTACTGCTTCTATTGGTCAAGTATTTGCCAAATTTATAGCTAGCTGCCCTGCCACCTGTCCTACAACAGATAGCGTAGTCGTTACACCTGAAACCACATGTGGCCCATCACAAGTGACATTTACTGCTTCAGGATCAGTAAATCCCACTAATAGTATTCTTTGGATGGATGCATCTTCCTCTGTTCTTGGTTCAGGAACTAGTTTTACCACACCAGTCATAACAGCAAACACAGATTATTATGCAGCAGTTTTTGCTCCAAATAACTTGGCCACTCCGTATACCTTTGGACCTACTACTAATCTAACAGGTGGATTCGGAAACTATTCTAATGGAATGTGGTTCACAGCAAGTCAAGCATTTATTTTAGACTCAGTTACTGTTATTTCAAATGGACTTGTAGATTTCCAAATTCGTATATCTGAAGGTGGAGGCAGTAAGACTTCAGGACACTCTGGCAATGAGCTGCAGTTAACAGATACGATCAATTTAGCTGCCGCAGGTACGCATCAAGTATATGTTGGCCTTGCAGTGACTCCAGGTACATATTTTATCAATTTTGACTTTGTCTCAGGAACACCTGGACAGCTACATCGCTCTACAACAGGCGGAGTATATCCATACACGGTAGCTCAAGTTGCAAGTATTGATTCCGTATCATTCGGAGCAACAAACTCTAGAGTTTACTATGCCTATGATTGGGTGATTAGAGAAGGGTGTACAGGTCCAATTACAACTGCTTCAGCGATTTATGGTACTATTCCCTCAACAACACTTCCTTATCTAGAAGACTTCAATAATGGTCTGCCTTGTTTATGGAGTGTTCTAGACCCGGGGGGATCTACATGGGAAATAATTGATAATTATGGGACATCATCAAACTTAAATGGTAGCAAATTTGCATTTGTAGATGATGATGGGGCGGGAAGCACTGCATCTGCAACTAATGTGAAATTAGTTTCTCCCATATTTGATGCAATAGGTTACGATACGCTTACTCTTGAGTTTGATCATTACTTTAGATTCTTTACGGGATCTGCAGGATTTGTTGAAGTATATGACGGATCTACTTGGGTTCAAGTTGCTTCTTTCACGGCAAACCTTGGAGCGTGGAGTAATCCTAATCATCAGACCATCGATGTTACAGCACACCAGAATGCCGACTTCCAAGTTCGCTTCCGCTATGATGACTTAGGTGGAAGCTGGGGATGGTTCTGGGCTGTGGACAATATGGAGATCGATGGCTCATTAGCTCCGTGCACAGATGTAAGAGTAGAAGTTCTAACTGATGTTTATGGTGATGAAATTTCTTGGGAGATTGTAGATATCAATACTGGTAATGTGATGGCGTCTAGAGGTCCTCTGAATTACGTCAATCCATACAATTCGACATCTGCAACTTATGTAGACACAATATGCTTGCCAGACAACGGCACTTATGAATTCAGAATTGAAGATTCATTTGGTGATGGAATGACTAATCCAACCCTAGGACATATTGGATATTACACTGTCGATATCTTATGCCCTTTTGGATATAATAATGTCGCCAAACTAGACACTTCAAATGCCGGTGTATTTAATTTCGGGGGCACTACCTCAGCTGGATTTACCGGAGGGTCTTGGGATTCCACAGTATTTACTATCGACTGTATCCAAACTTCAGAAGTCACCTTCCAAGTCAATATGAACAAGGTGACGAGTGCCTTCACTACCCCTGAGGTTAATAGTACATTCAACAGTTTTTGTGGTAACTGCGACGCAATGAGCGATGCGGATGGTGACAATGTTTGGGATATCACCGTAACATTATCTGTAGGTGATACAATTGAGTTCAAATATTCAGCTGACAATTGGACGATTCAAGAAGCATTGAGCAATCAAGGTCCATGTGTGATTCAAAGTGGACAATTTGTAAACCGTATAATGACGATTCCTGCTACAGACACTATTATTCCAATTGTATGCTGGGGCGAGTGCGATGACTGCACAATAGACGTTACTCTTAATTTAAATATGGTAGTAGAAGTTGCCAACGGAGCGATTGACACCAACGGTGTACATGTGGCTGGCACATGGCAGTCTTGGGATCCTGCAGGATCTAAGATGACTGATCCTGATGGCGATGGGATTTATTCTATTACGTTTGGATCAGCAACTGGTGAAGACTTACAGTATAAGTTTATCAATGGAATTGACTGGACTGGAGCTGAAGGCAGTGGTGATCTTTCTGCCTGCGGAATAAGTGATGGCTTAGGAAGCTATAATCGTCTTTTGAGTCTTGGTTATGCAGATACTATACTTGCACCTGTATGCTTCACGAAATGCTATGACTGTGCAGTAAGTATAGACGAGGCATTGGGAAGCGTTAGCTTATTCCCCAACCCAACAACAGGTGCCTTTACATTGGAGCGCACAAACTTAACAGGTCCAGTAGAAGTCACTATCATTGGTCTACATGGACAACTATTAAATGCAACCATGTGGGATGCTGGATCAGGTGAACTCAATATCGACTTGAGTGACCTTGCTTCAGGAATTTATATGGTGCGCTTATCTGCAAAAGAAGGGACACGTACTATGCGTGTAGCTGTTCAGCACTAAGGATCAATAGAAGTTACCAGAAGAGATAATTCTCGAGAGTTCTTTAAAAAGACCGCCCTGACATAGGGCGGTCTTTTTGAATCTAGACAAAACATCTCTAAAACATAAAAAAAACCCCCTCATTTCTGAGAAGGTTCTTGTAGCCCCGAGCAGGATCGAACTGCTATCAAGCGTTTAGGAAACGCCTATTCTATCCATTGAACTACGGGGCTAGTGTTAATTCGATTAATTAATTATGCTAAGACGTCTTTTTTAGTTTAGCTTTTTGTGTTTCAACCTGGTGATCTTCAATTTTCTCGAAAAGTAATCTTGGCTCACTTATTTTAGAGCCCGGACTTAACAATGTTCTGCCGTCTAGATCACTCCATAACAATGCACCAATACCTAACATTGAACGAATTTTTTCAGCAGAAAATGGGATAAATGGATCAAAAATTCCAGAAATAGCAGCAATAAATTGGGTAACCGTACCCATGATTTCAGCTGTTCGTTTTGGGTCTGTTTTCATTTTTTTCCATGGCTCTTCATCCGCTAAGTATTTATTACCCAACCTAGCTAAATTCATTGCTTCAGTTAAAGCTTCACGAAACCTGTAAGCTTTTAAAGAATCTGAAACTTTTCCAGAATGGACAGCAATTGACGCCATCAGATGTGCATCTGAAGGAGAAGTTCCCGGTTCCTGAACTATTCCTTGATAATATTTATTATTAAGAACCATCACTCGATTGACAAGATTCCCTAAGATTGCGACAAGTTCTGAGTTATTTCGAATCTGGAAGTCAGACCAAGTGAAATCATTATCTTTTGCTTCTGGCATAGTTGCACATAAAGCATACCTGAGAGCGTCTTGGTTCCCAGGGAAGTCTTCTAAATATTCATGAAGCCAAACAGCCCAATTCTTGGAAGTGGAAAGCTTATCACCCTCTAAATTCAAAAACTCATTTGCGGGAATGTCTTCAGGTAGTATATAATCACCATGCTCCATAAGTAACGCTGGAAATATTATGGCATGAAAAACAATATTGTCTTTGCCTATAAAATGAACCAATCGCGTATCATCAGATTTCCACCATTTTTCCCAGTCATCGCCGTGGAGTTCTTGCGTAGCTGTGATATATCCTAGAGGTGCATCAAACCAGACATAAAGGACTTTCCCTTCAGCACCTTCGACAGGAACAGGTACACCCCAATCTAAATCCCGAGTCATACTTCTTGGTTGCAAGCCCTCTCCAGAATCCAACCAAGACTTGCATTGGCCTAGTACGTTGGACTTCCATTCTGGATGACCTTCTATGTATGAACGTATTTGAGGAGATAATTTATCTAATGGTAAAAACCAGTTTTTAGTTTTTTTCATGACAGGAGTAGCCTTTGACAATGTTGACTTTGGATCAATTAAATCCAATGGGCTAAGTGTTGTGCCACATTTCTCGCATTGATCACCGTAGGCATTTTTACTTTTACAGTTCGGGCAGGTTCCAGTGATATATCGATCTGCTAAAAACTGCTCAGCCTCAGGATCATAATACTGCTCTGTTTCGCGAACTTGTAACGTTCCTTTCTCATTAAGTTTTCTAAAGAAACTCTGCGCAACTTCAGCGTGCTTTGGTGATGAAGTTCGAGAGTAAATATCAAAACTTACACCAAATGCATCTAGAGAATTGCGCATCATGTCATTATATCTATTGACAATTACACTTGGAGAAATATTTTCACTGCGAGCTTTCATAGTAATTGCCATTCCATGCTCATCAGACCCACAAACAAATGCAACGTCCTGTCCAAGCATACGCAGATATCTTACATAAATATCGGCAGGTAGATAACAGCCAGCAAGATGTCCAATATGTATTGGGCCATTCGCATAGGGTAAAGCTGCGGTAACGGTAGTTCGGTTAAATGACTTCATCGATGACAAAAGTACAAACGGCTGTACCTTGTAAAACCTATGAATAGAACTATTATTCCCCCTTTCCTTAAGCAAGGTTCAGGAATTGCTCTTATTGCCCCATCCCGCTTTGCAGAAAAAGGCCATATTGAGCTCGCTGAAAAATGGATTCAAGAAAACGGATGGGTTTCTTATCGATCTCCTCATCTCGGAACCAAAGAAGATCAATTTGGAGGGTCAAACAAGCAAAGATCAGATGATTTTAATTGGGCAATAGCCCATGTTGATGTGCACGCAATATGGAGTGTTAGAGGTGGTTATGGAGCAGTTAAAATTGTAGATAATATAAATTGGAGTGCTCTTGAAAAAGATCCAAAATGGATTATTGGATTTAGTGATTTTACAGTGTTATTAAGTCACTCAATCCAACAAAATATCGCTGGCATTCATGCCTTTATGCCAATTCAAATTCCATCATTGAGTAAAAAAAGTCTAAAAGGACTCGTCAATACTTTGGCCGGCTCACCAGGGTCTATGCAGGCTAAGCATCACCCGTTGAATGTAAATGGCCAGGTGACTGGAAAGCTTATCGGAGGCAACTTATCTGTTCTATTTAGCCTTTTAGGTTCATGCAGCTTTCCTCAACTAGATGGATGTATTCTAGTGCTAGAAGACTTAGATGAATATAAATATCACATTGATCGGATGATGAATGCCCTCAGACGGTCGCAGGTTTTACAAAATTTATCTGGAATCGTACTTGGGAGTTTCTCTGAAATAAAAGACAATCCTCAGATATTTGGAAAAGAAGTCTTTGAAATAATTCGAGAGAACACTCCAAGCAACATACCATTTGGAATTGGACTTCCAATTGGTCATACTTTTAACAATGAATCCTTTATAAATGGTTTAATTTATAGTTTAAATGTAAATGTAAATGGATCATTACTTATTCCTATTCAGTAAAAATAAATAATTAGATCTGTCATATCGCTGAGATTTATTGCATTGTATAATTAAAGAAATATTCATTTTAATACCACCTTAATTAAACATACGATTCCTCGAATAAGAACATACTTAAGCGGTCAACTCCAAAATTGTAAATGACTACCTTTGTAAAAATATTATATCCTGATGAAAGATCAGCGTTCTTCGAGAGGCTCAAGGCCTTCAAACCAAACCAATAATTCTGCGCGACGCGACGGAGGATCCCTTCAAAATAGACAATCTACGTCAAGAAGTGGAGGAGGCTATTCCAACGAAGGAAGACCTGCAAGACCCTATAGCGACCGGAATTCTGACCGTCCCCAGAGAAACTTTAATGACAGAAGTCAGGGAGGAT
>CATIRS010000041.1 GCA_949529985.1 Owenweeksia sp. TMED14 | reverse complement strand
TTGCCTTGGGGACAAAAAATACTTCTAAAAACACCCGGTAAAGACTTACTGCTGCTTACCGTTACTGACACTATTCGCAAAGGAGCTCGAATCGATGTAGCCGATTTGATTGATGTAGCTTTGAATCAGTAAATTGATTTAAAAACATAAGGCATCTAGTAACGGCTTACTTTTAGTTGTTTCTTGGTGTAAGCAATTCTTCTCGGCGCTTTTCTCATTATAATATTTACTAAATCATCGGGAGTACTCCCAAGAGAACCTCGTACTTTTTTATGATAGTTAATTAACAACTGACCATCAGAACCATTATAAATAAACATATTAACTATGGCTGTATTTGTAGTTCCCCAAAAGCCAATTAACAGGCCTAGAGCAACTATAACTCCTTCTGACATTGGCTTATTAGTGTTTAAATCCACCATAATAACTGCGTCTACATTAAGAATTTATGCTAATCTTGCTGGAGAATATTTACCGAATTGGTCAATTGAAATGGATTGTTTAGATAAAATTGAATTTGTTAGGGATATGTCCTGAATATTGATTGCTAAAGTTCCTTTTCGTTTTAAAAACCATGAAAACATGGATCTTTGAATTGAATAACTTTCAGACTCTTCAAGCTTTTCAATATCAGAAGTCGAAAGTTCTTTCATTTGTTTTGGTCTTAGCTTAACTGAAGCATTAAAAGGTAAAATTGCGATTACTTTATGGTCCGCTGCAATTTGATGAAATTGTGGGTTTTCGTAAAGGCTCGTTTGACCATAACTGAGAAAGGAAGTCAATAGGATTACAGATAGGATAAGTCGTTTTTTCATATTAATACGATTTATGTTTATTATGGTTTGTACAAATAATAAAAGTGAGGGTATATATTCCTAGATTAAAGCAGGTATTTTCTAAGCATGAGAATGTAAGTTAATCATATTGCCTTCTGTATCTTGAAATACAGCCATATAGCCAATTTGTGGTGTTATCTGTGTTTTCTCTTGTACAACCTTCCCTCCTGCTGTTTCAACTCGACCAAGGATGTCATTAAGATCACGATCGCCATTGAGGTATACTTTAATACCATCTGCATTGGGTCGGTAGTCCTTCCCAAAAACAATCGCACCCGAAATGCCACCTTGTTCTGGATCTGAAGGTAGGATTCCCATTTTCTCGGGGCCTATTTCCATTACTTTCATTTCGTAGACATAAAGTGTTGACTAAAATGTTTTTGCGCGGTTGAAATCGAGTACTGGGATTTAAAACCAGTTAATTGAGTGGATTTGATTTTTCATGATTTATATAAGATTTGAGTTACTTCAAATATAAATAAAAAAATAAAACCCTCAAATTGAGGGTTTTGTTAGGCCTTATAAAAATATTTTAAAATTAGTCACGTATCAATTTACGGTACTGAATTCGTTTGGGCATAAGATCCTTTCCTAAACGTTTTTTCTTATTTTCTTCGTAATCGGAATAGGAGCCTTCGTAGAAATATACTTGCGAATCCCCTTCAAAAGCAAGGATGTGCGTACAAATACGATCCAAGAACCACCGGTCGTGAGAAATAACGACAGCACAGCCAGCAAAATTCTCTAAGCCTTCTTCAAGTGCTCGTAATGTGTTTACATCCAGATCATTGGTAGGCTCATCTAAAAGTAAAACATTCCCTTCTTCTTTCAGTGTCATTGCCAAATGCAGTCGATTACGCTCTCCCCCAGAAAGAGTTGATACTTTTTTATTTTGATCGCTTCCACTGAAATTAAAACGACTTAGAAATGCTCTCGAATTGATCTGTTTTCCGCCCAGCATAATGAGTTCTTG
>CATIRS010000040.1 GCA_949529985.1 Owenweeksia sp. TMED14 | reverse complement strand
GAACCTTCACTACAACTTAACATTGACTTTGGATAAATAATGTGTAGAATAGGTGGGAGACTTTGAAGCAGGTTCGCTAGGATCTGTGGAGTCATAATGTGAAATACCACCCTTTATTTATCTGAACTCTAATTCCTATTAAGGAAGACAGTGTTTGGTGGGTAGTTTGACTGGGGTGGTCGCCTCCAAAAGAGTAACGGAGGCTTCCAAAGGTACCCTCAGCACGCTTGGTAACCGTGCGTAGAGTGCAATGGCACAAGGGTGCTTGACTGTGAGACATACAAGTCGAGCAGGTACGAAAGTAGGGCATAGTGATCCGGTGGTTCCTCATGGGAGGGCCATCGCTCAAAGGATAAAAGGTACTCCGGGGATAACAGGCTGATCCTTCCCAAGAGCTCACATCGACGGGAGGGTTTGGCACCTCGATGTCGGCTCGTCACATCCTGGGGCTGGGGAAGGTCCCCAGGGGTGGGCTGTTCGCCCATTAAAGTGGCACGCGAGCTGGGTTCAGAACGTCGCGAGACAGTTCGGTCTCTATCTACTATGGGCGTTAGAAATTTGAGGAGAGCTGACATTAGTACGAGAGGACCATGTCGGACGCACCTCTAGTGTACCTGTTATGGCGCCAGCTGTATCGCAGGGTAGCTACGTGCGGTTGGGATAAGTACTGAAAGCATATAAGTACGAAGCCCACTTCAAGATGAGATTTCTCTTAAGGGTCGTTCAAGATGAGGACGTTGATAGGCTACAGGTGTAAAGGCAGTAATGTCATAGCTGAGTAGTACTAATTACCCGTGGATTTTTTATCCCGATTTTTTTATGTTGCTTCCGATATGCCAAATTACCTTGTTAAAACATGGTGGTTATTGCGTCGGGGATCACCTCTTCCCATTCCGAACAGAGTCGTTAAGCCCGATTGCGCCGATGGTACTAGTTAATTCTGGGAGAGTAGGTCGCCGCCATACCTCATACAGAACCCCTGCGAAAGCGGGGGTTTTTGCGTTTAAAGAAGAAAACACATTAAGGTATTTATTTAGGTTAAGGTATTTATTTAGGTTTAGGATTTCCCGTAAATTTGAGTTAATGAATGTTCGCCGTTATTTCTTTTTGATTTTGTTATTTATGAATTTGTCAATCTTTGCTCAAGTTCAAATTAACGGTATCGTAAAAAACAATTATAAATTTATAGAACCTCAAATTATCGACACGTCTGCGTCTAGAGTCCATACGTGGGACTCTTCATTGACAGAGAACAAACATCGCTATATATTAAATATTGATAGTGGGACTATGTTTGAAGTGATTGATCCTTTTTTTAATTCTTTTTCTGATAGTGTTAGACCTTTAGATCCGGTAAGTCATCGCTATCAAAGTACCGAGCCCGTTTGGTCTGATTTGTGGACTTTGTTTGGAAGTATTGGAGGACCTATGTTCAATCCATTGGTTGGCTTGCAATCTGATGATTATAGCTTTTCAGGCTTCTTAAGCTCGCAAACAAATCATTCTGCTTATAATTTTAGGCGGGGACCATTACCAATGGTTGAGTGGCTATACTCAGATGGTCATGGACGTGGTCAGTCTTTCGGTTTCAGAGTATCTGGAAGCAGAAATTTAAATAATCATTTTGATGCTCGTTATGTTAGAACTCAAACTCGTGGAACGTTATTGAATGAATCATATTTTAGAGATGATTTACTTATAAAATCAATAGGTATCAATCGTAATATTGGTTTGAAATGGAAGTGGCTAGCTCAATATCAATCTGGCGAAAATCAAGAGACAGGTGGTATATCTAATCCTGAACAATTGGATTCGAGTTGGTATAATTTAAATAGACAATTTTTGGATATCAGGTGGTCAAGTTCTGTTAAGTCATATTACAACTCATTTAATTGGGACTTGTCGGGCTCGTTTAATAGTTTTCAGTATTTCAATTACCACATAGAATCAAGAGGATTTATCCACTTGCGAAAATTTGATGCTCCAAGTATATTTATTACTGATACTATTGTTTCAAGAAAAGCACGAACTCAGTTTTCATTTTCCAGAAAGGGAGGATTAGATGATATATATGTATCGTTTGGAGTCCAACATAGATTACAAAGGAAGAACGGGATAGATAGTCTTAATGGACCTCGCTGGGACCCATATATGAGTATCCGTAGTCCTTTTTTTGATATTGAATATGGTATTCTGACTAGTCGGTATGATTTAAGAATTAAGTCAATTGAAATACTGAAGGGGGTTATATTTTCTGAGTTTTCGGCAAAAAAGAAGCAAGCGCCATTATGGTCAGGTCAACTAGAGCCAAAAATAACAGAGCAAAGTGGAATGATTACTTTAAAACTTGGTAAAAATATTTTAAGTTCATATTTGAGGGTATCGCAGGGCGATAATGTGCTACATGCTTTAAATAACGATGATATAGGAGTTTGGTCAGTTCGAGACCCTTACAGATTTTTAAAGATATCGTTCGCGGGCCGCGTGAACCCTAATCTGAAATATTCTCTTAATTATTCCCAATCAACCACCAGTGACTTAGGAATAGCTCCGTGGGTGAGTGCATTTTCTTATAATCACGAATGGATTATAAATAGTCAGACAAGATTATTTATTGGTTTTACAGCTTATGGTTGGACTGGTAATTGGAATAGACCTTTCTATGTTCCTCAGCGAGGTACTTTTGCATTTTCTAAAGAATCCGTTGTAGAAGAAAACCGAAGAGTCGATGGCTTAATAACCCCATTTATAGGGGTTAGATTTAAAACTGAAGCTGAGATCGTACTTAATATTCAAAATGCCAATCAAGGATGGCTGCCAAATTCCGTTTTTTTAGTTGAAAACTATCCATCACCACCTCTTGCTATTCGTGTAACTGGTCGTTGGAGGATGTTTAATTGAATGTACGGGGGTTTATGAGGCTAATGAATCTTTTTAAACAACTTTATTTGTCGACATTCTGATTAAAACGGATCATCATTGCTATTAGGGTCAATGCCTTGCCCCAAATCATCACCAGCTGCCGCATTCATCCTTGATTCATATACTGCAGGATTGGTGCTTCCATTTATATCTTCTAGGTCAGAAAATTTGGCCATACTTCCCTCAAACCTTAATCTTATTTTTTCTAATGATCCATTACGGTGTTTGGCAATGATTAGTTCTGCTTGCCCGTCGCAAGGGGTGCCATCATCATCCCATTCATGAATTTGATAGTATTCCGGACGGAAAATAAAGGACACGATATCAGCGTCTTGCTCAATGGCTCCAGATTCTCTAAGGTCTGATAATAATGGACGTTTACTTCCTCCTCTAGTCTCTACGGCTCTGCTCAGTTGCGACAAAGCAATAACAGGAATTTCTAACTCTTTAGCTATGCTTTTTAAGGATCTGGAAATTGTGGATATTTCTTGTTCACGATTTCCATTTGATTTATTAACTCCAGCTGTCATGAGCTGTAAATAGTCGATAATAATTACCTGCACCTTGTGCTGTGCAACTAGCCGGCGACATTTTGCTCTAAGGTCAAAAATAGATAGGCCAGGAGTGTCATCTATATAAATTGGCGCATCCTCTAGCTTCTTAACTTTGGAGCTCAATTGTTGCCATTCTATTGGTTCTAAATTTCCTTTTCTTAATTTTTCAGCTCCAATTCCTGTTTCAGAGGATATTAGCCGTGTAATTAATTGTACCGATGACATCTCAAGAGAAAACACTCCAATTGGAATGTTATGATCAATTGCTATGTTTCGAGCCATGCTAAGAGATAAGGCTGTTTTACCCATTCCAGGTCGCGAAGCAATGATTATTAGATCTGATTTTTGCCATCCAGCCGTCACTCGGTCCAATCCTTTAAATCCTGAAGGAACTCCTGATAGTCCTTCTTTTTTAGAAATATCTTCAATTTTTTGAAGTGCCTGTTTTACAAGTTCAAAAGATCCTTCATAATTTTTTTTTAAATTCCCTTGAGATATGTTGAATAAATTCTGCTCTGCTGAATCTAATAACTCTAAAACATCATTTGTCTCGTCATATGCTTGTTCTATCATATTGTGAGATATTCGGATGAGTTCACGCTGAATATGTTTTTGAACAACTATTCGGGAATGAAATTCAATATGCGCTGAAGATGAAACTCTGGTTGATAATCCTATTAATTTAGCTTCTCCTCCTATATTATTTAGTTCGCCTTCTTTTTTTAGGCGTTGAGATACAGTTAGGATATCGATTGGGTCTGAATCTCCAAAAAGTTGTGTAATAGCATCGAAAATCTTTTGATGACCTTCTACATAAAAGCTTTCGGATGATAGTATGTCAATCACTTTAGAAAGGGCATCTCTATCAATTAATAGTGCTCCGAGAACTGCCTCCTCTAGTTCTATAGCCTGGGGAGGTATCCGTCCTAGACCGCCTAAAGCTAGTACGTTTGACTTTTTGGTAGATCTACTTAACTTAGATGCTTCTATGTTGTCCATTTACTCGATGTTTTATTATACTTGGGAATCTTCATAAACTCCCATTTTACAAAATTTTTCAACTCTACTTTTAATTAGTTCATCGCACGGTACGATTTTTAATTCCTTGTATATTCTTAAAATTGATTCCGATAATATTTCGAAAGTTTTTTTTGGATTTCTGTGCGCTCCACCCGAAGGTTCCTTAATGATGCCATCGATTAATCCATTTGTGAGCATATCTGTAGCAGTTAGTTTAAGAGCTTCTGCCGCTTCTTCTTTGTGGTCCCAACTTCTCCAAAGAATTGATGAGCAAGATTCAGGACTAATGACAGAGTACCAAGTATTTTCGAGCATTAGCACTTTATCGCCAACTCCAATTCCTAGAGCTCCTCCAGAGGCTCCTTCACCGATAATTATACATATTATCGGAACTTTTAGGCGTGACATTTCTAAAATGTTTCGAGCAATTGCTTCACCTTGACCACGTTCTTCAGCTTCAACTCCTGGGAATGCGCCTGGCGTATCAATTAGTGCCACTACTGGCCTTCCGAATTTCTCAGCCTGCTTCATGAGTCTTAATGCTTTTCGATACCCTTCGGGATTTGGCATTCCGAAGTTGCGAAGCTGTCGCATTTTGGTGTTTACTCCTTTTTGCTGTCCGATGAAAAGAAATGATTCATCTTTAATTTTTCCCCATCCTCCGACCATGGCTTTATCGTCTTTAATATTCCGATCACCATGCAGTTCAATGAAAGAATTATTGGTCATCGCATTTAAGTATGCCAATGTATGGGGTCGACTTGGGTGTCGACTTAATTGAACACGCTGCCATGCTGAAAGGTTCTTTTTTATATCATTTTGGGCATCTAATAATTTCTTTTGAAGGTCGCTAAGACTATCTTTCATGTCAATTCCACTATCAATTTCTAGTGCCTTTGCTTTTTCTATTTGCTCGTCAATTTCTCTTATTGATTCTTCGAATTCTAAATATTCCATATCTTTTTATGCAAGTGTTCAAACTTAAAGCTTTCCAATGGCCTTTTTAGTGAAATGTGTAAAACTTAGTATGTAAAATTAGGTTCAAAAGTATCCACCTAAAAAGTCGTTTTTTCGGTTTTTTTTCGCTTTTTCCTTTTGAGATATGCGTCTACGCTTATCACTGTTAAAATAACGGATACTCCTATATAGAACAACGGGTCCATAGTTTCAGAACTCCCAAATATCATTAGCGCTAATAGAATGCCATATACCGGTTCCATTGCAATAGTTAGCATTACTGTGAATGGCGATAAGTATTTCATTATTCTTACAGATTGGACAAACGCAAATGATGTACAAAGACTTGCTAATATCACTAAATAGATCCAATCGCTCTGGGTGGGCGATAAAATTATTTTAACTAAACTTCCATCAAATAAAAACCAAACTCCCAGAATAATGGATCCAATACCCATTTCCCAAATGGAAATGTCAAGTGGATTCATTTTATTCACAATTTTCCCGTTTAAAACTGAGAAAAGGGCACTTAGTATGGCGCTAATTAAGCCTACAATTACTGCAATTTGTTGCCCTTTTACTGATTTAAATAAGATCAACATTCCAATTATTATTCCTAGTCCCAAAAGGATTTCTGAAATTAATATCTTTCTTTTGAAGAAAAGGGGTTCAAGGATTGATGTAAAAAATGGACCTGTGCTAAGGCATGCTAAGGTCAATGAGATATTTGACATTTTAATCGATTGGTAAAAAGTAACCCAATGAACCACAATGATGATTGAATTCAAAAATAGCATACCGAAAATATTCTTCGTTGGAAGTTCTAAACGTTTTTTAATTAATAAAAAAAATAAACCAAGAAATATTGTTGCAAGTAAAACTCTATACCACACGAGAGGCAATGCATCAATTGATATCAACTTGCCTAATGCTCCAGTAAATCCCCAAATAAATACGATTAAATGCATCCACAAGTAATGGACCCAAATTGGTGAATTGTCGTTTGGGTAAATTATTGACATATTATGATTTCTATTTTGCTGCTTTTAAATAAAGTATGGATCCAAGAATTGTAAATAGGAAATTTGGTAACCAAATGGCCATAAACGCATTAATTCCAGGAATTGAAATTAATACGCCGCCGAGTTGCATGAAGAATATATAAATTACGGCAATTAGCAATCCCAAAGCAATTTGACCACCTATACCACCTCTCCTTTTTTCTGAAGAGAGCACGACCGCTATAAAAACCAGTATAAATGTAGAGAATGGATATGCAATTCTCTTATGCCATTCCATTTCATGAGCTATAATTGCCTCAGAGCCACTTATCCTCTCTCGTTTTAAATATTTTAGTAATTCTGGCGAGGTCATTGTTGCTGTGCTCCTTAGATCTGGAGATATCGTATTGGGTTTAAATTCAAATAATGTATCCATTCTTCGCCCACTTTCTATTTCCATTTGACCTGACGGCAGCCATGATCTTAGTGTCCAATTGTCTACCTGCCATTTTTCTGTTGCAGTATCATATCTAACAAAATCAGCCGTTAATTTTTCCGCCATCCCAATACTGTCAAATCTTTCATATGTAAAGTGATAACCCCCCAGTCTTTCAGGGCTCCACGTTTCGATGTAAATATAATGGTCGGGAAGTATTTGCCGGTGGATATTAATTGGACGTTTAACTATTTTATCTTGAACATAAGTATCTTCAAAATGGATTCGTGCAATATTTGTTTTTGGTATAACAAAGTGGCTGAGAAAAGAGTTTCCAATAAATAATACTAAAGCGCCCAATAGAAATGGTCTAATTAATCTTGGAAAGGATACTCCTCCGGTTAATGCTGCCACTATTTCTGTATCTCGGGCCATTCTCCCAGTTACAAATATTGTGGACAAGAAAACTATCAGAGCACTGAAAGTTGTTCCATAAAAGGCTACGAAATTTAGATAGTAATCATTAATAATTGCTGATAAATCAGCGCCTTTATTAATAAAATTATCTACTTTTTGACTTATATCAAAAACTACAGCAATCATCATTACTAGTCCCAGAAAAAGAAAGAAACTCCCTATGAATCTGCCAAAAATATATCGATCTAAACGATTCATTTTTTCAATTTTATAGTCTTGTACCTAATTTAGGGATCATTTTATTCTTCCATGAAGTGAAATCTCCTTTGATGATGTGTTTTCTTGATTCTTCAACTAGCCATAAATAGAAGCGCAAATTATGCATTGAGGCTATTTGTTTACCCAATGCTTCATTAGAAACAAATAGATGTCTTAAATAGGCTTTACTGAAACGATTGTCTACCATAGAGTCGCCATTAGTGTCGAGATAGGAAAAATCATCAGCCCACTTGGCATTTTTTAAGTTAATTATTCCTTCGGAGGTAAATATTTGACCGTTCCTTGCATTCCGGGTTGGCATAACACAGTCAAACATATCTACACCTAATGCAATATTTTCTAAAATATTTACTGGAGTCCCAACCCCCATTAAGTATCTTGGTTTGTCTTTTGGAAGGATTGCGCAAACTTCTTGGGTCATGGCATACATCTCTTCAGCAGGTTCACCGACACTAAGTCCGCCTATAGCATTTCCCCACGCACCTTTTTCTGCTATATATTCTGCAGATTCTTTTCTTAATTCTGAGTATGTACTTCCTTGAACAATAGGAAACATTGCCTGATTATAGTTATAAAGGTCATGACTTGTGTCCCAGAAGTCTATACAACGATCAAGCCATCTGTGGGTTCTTAACATGGCTTCTTTTGCATAATTTTTATCGCACGGGTAGTTTGTGCATTCGTCAAAAGCCATTACTATATCTGCTCCAATTTTTCGTTGAATATTCATTACTATTTCTGGGGAGAACATATGTTTGCTTCCATCAATATGACTTTGAAAATTCACTCCCTCTTCATTTATCTTTCGGATGTGTTGGAGGCTATGCACTTGAAATCCCCCACTATCTGTTAGCATGGGTCTGTCCCAGGTTGTGAACTTATGAATACCTCCTGCTTTTTCAATGATATCGGTTCCCGGCCGCAGGTAGAGATGATATGTGTTGCCAAGTATGATTTGCGCAAATGTATCATTGACTAAATCTCCTGTGTAAACACTTTTAACCGCTCCTGCAGTACCAACAGGCATGAATATTGGCGTTTTGATATTTCCGTGACCTGTAAGAAGAGTTCCTGCTCGGGCTGCACTACCTATGTCTTGAGCTTCTAATTGAAAGTTCATTCTGCAAAATTAGGTCTTTCAATTGAACTACTTTTGTCAAATATTATGGAAATCGTTTCATTATCAGCATAGATTTTTTTATCCAAGAATTTCTTTGGTATTAGCTTCTTATAAGTATGATGAGAAAGATTACATTAGAGAATATGATAAGTTTTTAAATTATAAGAAATGACTACTCCCATAAACTGGTTTAAGGACTTTTCTTTTTTAGATGCCCGAGCCATTAAAAAAATAGAAATACTTCCATCTCTTTATAAGAATTGGAATAGTCAAATAAATGTTATTTCTCGTAGGGATGAAAATCAAATATGGGAACATCACATAATCCACTCATTGATATTAGGGTTGGTGATTCCTCACCGATCTGAAATGAGAGTTTTAGATATTGGAACAGGAGGTGGGTTTCCTGGAATCCCATTGGCGATTGCCTTTCCCGACATGCAATTCACCTTGATCGATTCGATTGGAAAAAAAATTAAAGTTGTTAATTCAATTGTCCATGATTTACAGTTGAAAAATATAAATGCTATTCATGGCCGTGCTGAAAATGTTTTGGGAGAATATGATATTGCTGTTACCAGGGCAGTCGCTCCGCTGACAAAATTAATTTCATGGATGAATGGATCTTGGTCAAAAAAAGGAGACAATGCACTTTATGCATTAAAAGGAGGGGATCTAACGGCAGAGATTAAAGGACTAAAGGCAGAATTATATCCTTTAAAAAAATGGCTTAACCACCCACATTACGATTCAAAGTATGTAGTGCGGGTAAAAGCGACTATAAAATGAATATATTTATTTTCCTTGAAGGTATTGCGCCCAAAAGTATATGCTTAATTTTTTTACTTCTTTTAGATCCCTCGGACCTTTGAATTTTGATCAAATTATTTAACGATTAGGAGCGCTTACATGTCTTCACTCCAAAGAGACGTGAAATTCAACAGATTCCTGAAAGTGAGTTATAGATAAGTCCAAATCCAACAAAGCTTTGTAACAAAGAAAAAAAATAGCCATGAACGAAAGCTGCTGGAATTAAAAAAAGTGCAATAACTACTCTGGCCCATCTTTCGGGGATACTTATGTTTTTGGATACTCCATTCATAGTTTCATATTTTATATTAAATATATATTAATTACTTTTCAAGTATCCGCTCATTCAAGATTCTTTTAACCCATATGAGGGTATTTATAGTCTGTGGGAGGAACTAATGTCTCTTTTATAGTTCTTGGCGAAACCCAGCGGAGCAAGTTTAGAATTGATCCGGCTTTATCATTTGTTCCTGAGCCTCTCGCGCCTCCAAATGGTTGCTGTCCAACAACAGCTCCAGTAGGTTTATCATTTATATAAAAGTTCCCTGCTGCGAATCGCAGAGCATGAGTAGCTTGATTTATCACGTGACGGTCTTTACAGAATATTGCACCTGTCAATGCATACTCCGAAGTGGTATTAACTAAATTTAATGTTGCATCCCAATCTTTGTCTTGATAAACATATACAGTAAGGACTGGTCCAAATATTTCTTCACTCATTGTTCTATAATGAGGATCTTTTGCTTGGATAATTGTTGGAGAGATGAAATAGCCTTTTGATTTGTCATAAGTTCCGCCTTGAATAATATTCGCATCATCACTTTTCTGAACATCATCTATATATCCAGTAATTTTATCAAATGCACGCTCATCAATAACTGCAGTAATAAAGTTAGATGGATCACCTGGGCTGCCTGTTTTAAAGCTGCTAACTTGTTGAATGAGAATTTTTTTAACCTCTGGCCATAGTGATGCCGGAATATAAGCTCTAGAGGCAGCAGAGCATTTTTGGCCTTGAAATTCAAATGCACCTCTACTCATACCAGTCGCAATTTCTTCCGGACGGGCAGAACAATGAGCTAATATGAAGTCTTTTCCTCCGGTCTCACCCACGATTCGAGGATATGATTTGTATAAATCGATATTATTGCCAATTTCTTTCCAGAGGTGTTTAAAAACAGATGTGGATCCAGTAAAATGTAATCCTGCAAAATTTGGGTGTTTAAATACTACTTCTCCAAAATCAGGGCCATCGGTGTAGACCATATTAATAACACCATCTGGTAATCCGGCTTTCCTGAAGATATCCATGATAACCCATGCGGAATAAATCTGGCTATTCGCAGGCTTCCAGACTACTACGTTGCCCATTAAAGCTGCAGAGGCTGGAAGATTACCTGCGATTGCGGTAAAGTTAAATGGTGTTATCGCTACAACGAACCCTTCTAAGGAGCGGTACTCCATTCGATTCCATAAGCCATCTAAACTCTCAGGTTGATTTTCATATATTTCTTGCATAAAATTCGCATTGAATCTCAAAAAATCAGCAAACTCACATGCAGCATCAATTTCTGCTTGTTGAACAGTTTTGGATTGAGCTAACATTGTGGCCGCATTAATAGTTGATCGATATATACCTGAAACCATATCAGCAGCACGCAAGAAAACAGCTGCTCGTTCATTCCAAGGCAGTGAAGACCATCCTTCATGAGCGTCTAGAGCTGAATCTATTGCAGCTGTTACATGTTCTTTGTCTCCGTAATGAAACTGACCAATTTTGGTTTTATGATCATGCGGAGGATTACAATCGCGAATGTCATTGGTCCGAATTTCTTTACCACCTATGAACATAGGAATATCAATAGAGTCTTTAAGCATCATTTCGTAAGTGGAAAGTAGATTCTCACGACTTACTGAACCTGGTGCATAACTATCTATAGTTTCGTTGATTGCTTTTGGAATTCGGAATGTGCCGTTAGCCATAATGAGGTTTAATTAGATTAATCAGGTCAAATAAGTTTTTCAAAGATCGGACTGAATAGTCGGTTGACGAATTATTTCTATAATTTTTCCATTAAGTTCCAATTTTATCGCAGTCAGCCCGCCTCCTTGCCAGCATCCAGTATCAATTCCCCATGAATTTGAATTTGGAAAAAATCGAGGCTGATTAAAATCTTGAATAACATGACCAAAAATCTGAAGTTTACTGCAATTTTTTAATTCTAAGCGGTTATTTAAAATACTGCTTTTTGAATCTAAATTAAAATTATTGTCATCATCTAGCGCTATGCCAGCATGTGTAATTATCAAGCTGTTGTTTTCCCAAATTACGGGTAAATCGCATATCCATTTTATGGTTTTTTTAATGTTGAGACCTTGCTTTAGAATATCTCTTTTAAGTTTTTTCCAATTTGGATAAACTTCTCCTTTAAAGTGAGCATTAAATACCATTTGTTCATGATTCCCTTTTACAACAACTATTGATTTTGGGAATTTATTAGATAATTTCCTTAAATATTTTAAGGTCTTCCCGCTGTGCAATCCTTTATGGATTATATCTCCAGTTATTACAACTATAGATTCTTCCTCATTCCAGTGATTCTTAAATAAAGCTCTTAGTGTATTAAAGCAGCCATGAACATCACCAATCACTAAAAGATTCATATTAAAAATTTCAAGCCTTAGGTATTAAGCATAACAGGCATGACAAGCATAAGTATTTCTTCACCTTCGTCAAGACCTCCATCTGGAAGAAGTATTCCTGCGCGATTAGGTGCTGACATTTCTAAAATCACTTCATCACTTTCTAAATTGGTAAGCATTTCACTTAAAAATCGACTATTAAAACCAATTTCCATATCTGAACCTTCATAGTTACAAGTTAGCCTTTCATTTGCCTTGTTTGCAAAGTCTAAGTCTTCAGCTGAAATATTTAACTCGTTCCCAGCAACTTTTAATTTGACTTGATGAGTGGTTTTATTTGAAAATATGCTAATTCTTTTAACACTTGAGAGTAAAGCGACGCGATCTGCTACTAGATGGTTCGGGTTCTCTTTTGGGATAACAGCTTGAAAATTAGGGTACTTTCCGTCTATTAGACGACATAGAAGTGTTACTTCGCCATATGTGAATTGGGCATTTTGATCAGTGTAAGTTATTACGACATCATTTTCTCCACCGCCTAAAGTCGTTTTTAACAGTGTTAAAGGTTTCTTGGGGAGAATAAATTCAGCAGTTGATGGAGCTATGATGTCGGTTCTTCTGTATCTAACAAGTTTATGAGCATCGGTAGCAACAAATGTTAATCCTTCATTAGTGAACTGAAAGAAGACGCCACTCATTACCGGCCTTAAATCGTCATTTCCCGCCGCAAAAAGTGTTTTCGTAATTGCAGTAGTTAATGTTTTTGCTGAGATATTAATCGAGTCGGCATCATTTAGTGATGCCGCTTTGGGGTATTCAGCTGCATCGACATAGGCTAAAGCATATTTTCCGAAATCGCTACTCACCTCTAAGGAATGATTACTAGCATTCAAAGTGAAAGTCAAAGGTTGCTCAGGGAAACTTTTAACAGTATCCAAAAGGATTCTAGCAGGAATAGCGGCTGTGACCTCTTCGGAGGAATCTACGACTAGGGTTGTTGTCATAGTAGTCTCTAGATCAGAGGCTGTAATAGTTAATTTCCCAGGGGTTAAATGAACAAGAAAATGGTCCAGGATTGGGAGTGTGTTATTAGATTGTATTACTCCACTAACTGTTTGTAGTGAACGTAATAATTGGCTGCTTGATACAATAAAATTCATACTGCAAAGTAATTACTCATAGGTTAGAAATGCACGATAACTTTTCAACACATGTTGAAGGCCAAAACGTTGAGTCAAAACGAATCGCCCATCACTAAGAAAAGCATAGAACCTGTCAGGGTCATAGCTTTGATTTAGCCCTTCACTGTCTAGCCAATTAGGTCCACCGGGAACTTTGTAGAGTTTCATTTTCACACTATGACCATCAACATAATTCACCTCAAATATTCCAACAGGAGTATTTGTTTGAATAGAGTCTCGCTTTGCCCAAGCAATGTCAGTAGAAATGACTGTACCTTCATACTGTGCCTTTATAATTCCTTTTAAGAAAGCTTGACTAGACATGCTATTAGCTTTAATCCTTGCACCTGATTCAGCAATTAAGTAAAATTCATTATTGAGTTTAATTAGTTGAAAAGAAGTGCTGTCTGGATAAGTTACAGAAACACTTTTAATCTCTTTTTCGGAAGGCCATATTTCTCTAGTTTGCCAAAGGTCTTCTCGAATGAAGAATCTACTGGATAAATAGCCATTAAATCCAGGGATATGAGTAGCAACCGGAGTCTCAAAATCATCCATTAACATATATGTGCCAAGTTGATCTGGAGTTTCAGCACCCACAGTAAATGATTTGATAACTTTATCATCACTATAAACGTCTACATGCTTACCATAAGTAGCCATTGTTTTAAGGATTCTTGGTAAGGCGGATTTTTGCGGAAAATTACGAAGTCTTATCCTGTAGATTGTTTCAAGAAGAACTTCAATGGCATCAGTTCGAGCTTTAAGCGAGTCATTTACGAACCAATCGTTCTTGGAACGATATAATGTCACAGTATCCGGACTTTTGTCCCAAATTATAATTTCTGTGACAGAAGCTGTATCATTAACTGAGAAATTATAGTAATCGTCATTATCTTCAAAATTAACTTCATGTAAAAAAATAAAAAGCAAACTTAAGAGGCCAATTATGAAAACTAAAAATAGGAGTTTGAAATAAGGTTTCATTTAGATATTTTAGAGAATTGATATCTGCGAATTGTTTTGTAAAAAAAGCCCATTATCAAAATAGTCGCTATTGGGCCGATAGCATTTAAGATTATCAAAATATTTCTATGCTCATTTATTTTCTGCATATCTAGTAGTCTTAGTACAACTTCACGGCCTCGAACAGCAATCAATCCTTTGCCGTCTAGCATATAATCGATAGAGTTTAATATGAAATCAGAATTTCCATATTGACGTTGTGTAAATTGATCAAACCCTAAGGGTAATGGCGCTCCTCGAGGAATATCAGATCGAATTAAATTTCTCTGGTTTCGGATGAAATCCCCGTCTGAAATGACGAGAAGTTTAGCGTCAGTTGCTTTATCTGGTGGAGGAATTAAATTTCTTTTTGGTCCGATTCGATTAGCATAAAAAGAGGGAAGAGCACCTTCGAGTAAAATCGCTGTTATGAGTTTTTTGTCAACAAATTTAGATTTTATTGGCTCATTATATAATGTCGCTAAAGAAACTCTTCCCGGTGTAGCTTGTTTCCGACTGTATGGTGATGTGAAGAGTAACGGTGTCTGTGAAACGCCTGGTGTTTTGATGATATCCATTGAGGTTGCGAATTCCATTTTTATCGCATTTAAATTTTTTGCAATTGGATGATCTGTTTGTGGCAATAGAATAGGGAAATATAGCCAGGGTAGAACTGATTTTCTATCATTTAGAGATGCGCATACCATATCTTGAACTAAGTTGGTATTTATTCGCACCCCATAATTAAATAATGGATCATTTAGATTTATTTTTTCTAAAATGGGGTATGCTAGAAATTCGGGAGAATAACTTAAAGAGTCCATTTCAGCATGGACAGCGTCAAGCATAATTATCCCCCTTCCGTTGTTCATTAAATATTGATCTATTAGCCATCTATCTAGCTCAGAAAAAGTCTTCCTGGGCTTTGCCAAAATAATAAGGTCAAAACTATTTAAAAGAAAAACTTGCTTATTCAGATCTGGTTCACCATCCACAGAGTCGGTTGGAAATTCCCTCAGATTAAAACGTTCAATATCATATGATTTTGAAAGGGATAATTCGATTGATGCAGTCTCTATTGGTGTTAGTTCATCATGCCCAGTTAAGATGCCAATACGGGGTCGATGCGTTCTCGTTAGTCCTCTTATGGCGCTAGCCAAAGTGTATTCTAAGTTTTGTATAGATGCATTGATTTGGGCTTGAGGATTAGTCCCGAATTGCTCCATTAATAGTGAAACTGACCATTCATTATCTTTGTATGAAATTATACATCCAGGAAAAATTTGTTGTTCTCTAACACCATCACTTTCTTTTACTTTTATTTGAATGGCAGAAAGGCCAGCATTCCTTAACTGCGTGTATGTATCTCTTCGAGCTTGTGGGTCTGGGTTCTCAGATGGATTTATTAATATAAATTGAATATTTGAGTTTCTTGCCTGGAATTCATCAAGCATTCGCTGAGTTTCAGAGCTTAAGCGCTGGAAGCCAGAGGGGAAGTCACCGGCTAAGTATATAGAAAAGAGCATAGGGTCTTTAACGTCGCTAATAAGATTCAATGTCGATTCACTTAAGCTAAAACGTTTATCCTGAGTTAGATCAATTCTTAAAGAACTAAATTGAGAAAATAGAATAGCACAAATACATAGTATGAGGGTTAATCCATATTTTATTAAATCGTTTATTTTAATCATTATAATTCTACCAATTACGGGATCTAAGGGAAGTGTTCGAGGCGCTTAGGAATACCGTGCTTAGTGCCAGGAAATAGATTATGTCATGTAAGTCTATTACTCCTCTACTTATTGAAGTATAATGCTCGTCAATTCCGAGATTCATCCAAAAAAGTCCTGAAGCTTTTAAAGCTTCTAAATTAGCCAGCTGATCAAATCCAGTATAGAAAATCAAACAAAGCATCATTCCAGTTACAAAAGCTACAATTGAGTTTTCCGTTAAAGATGAAGTGAAAAGAGATATACTTAGATAACTTGAAGCAAGTAATAAAAGACCAATATAAGAACCTGCAGTTGAGCCCAAATCTAAGTTTCCTTTAGGGTTGCCGAAATAGTATAATGAAACAGCATATAACATTGTCGGAATTAGAGCTAATAAAACCAGAGACATTCCAGCAAGCCATTTACCCATAACTATTTGCCATTCAGTAAGTGGCTTTGTGAGAAGCCACTCAAGAGTACCTGCTCGTTTTTCTTCAGATATCATTCTCATTCCAATAGCGGGAAGTAGGAAGATGAAAACCCATGGAGATAGCATGAACAAACCGTCCATTTGTGCATACCCAGATTCTATAAGATTAAATGGTCCATTCATTAACCACAAAAAGACAGAATTTAGACCTAAATATGCGCATATAATCAACGTCCCAGTGGAAGATTGGAAAAAGGCATGAAACTCTTTTTTAGCAAGGGCGATCAATTTGTCATGAGGTATTTTCGATTCGTGAAGGATAATTTTAACTCAAAAAAGACTGAAAGAAGGTGATCAAATTTCGGTAAATAATATGAGATGATTGTATCTATAAAAAAAATAGAAGAATTTTTACAACTTTTCTAAAAGAACTTTTTTAAAGTTTCGTTTGAAATAATAGAAATATACTTCTGTATGTTTTTACCCTTTATTTAAGTTGGAGCTCAATTGGGTCATGAATAACCATTCCTAGGAGGCTTGCAGCAGTATTAGATCCCCGATCTCCTGGGTCAATTATTCCTATTTCTAGGAAGTTGGCGCGGTTAATCCTTAAATACAAAGAGCCGGCATTTTTCATCTCCTCGCGAGTAGAAATCCAATTACTAATTCGTCTTCCTCTGGCTATGGCATAAAAATATTTTTCATTATGCCATTTTTTTAGCCATTCTTGACTTGCGTTAGTTACTAATTGTCCAAAATGATCAATATATTGAATATGAACAATTGCTGTATTTTCATTCCTCATTTCAGGGTGAATAGTTTGAAGACTTCTAATTTTTTTTAAAGGTGATCCCAGAGTTTCGATTTTTCCTTTATTAAGTAAATGGATTGCTGCCGCTGCAATTTGACTTTCCAAATCGGTTAACTCTAGTCGGTTTTTGAGCTGAATTTGGGTTGCATTAATCACCATTAAATCTGGACGTATTAATGAAAGTCCTCCATGGTTCGGAGCAAGGAAGAAATGTCCATCTAATTCGATTGCAATTACTTCTATATTGTTTGAGGTCATGCTGTCTACAAGCATGATGTGAATACTCCCTTTAGGGAATGATTGGTATGAGTTTCGAATTATATAAGCAGCTTCGAGATGGTTTCTTGGGCTGATGCTATGTGTTATGTCTATTAGTGGCGCAGGCATGACTGACCTGAGCATCTCAGAGTATATTCTTCCCCGTACAATTGCACCATCGGGATCTTTCCATCCATAGTCGCTAGTTAAAGTTACGATTGGCATAAATTGTACTTTTGGTGATGTAAAAGTAATAGCTTCGTGTCACTAATGCTGCATATTAAATAATATACCTAAATGTCTTCATTAACAAAACATCATTTTAAATTTCCAGGCCAAACAAGCGTCTATAATGGAAAAGTTAGGGACGTTTATACAATTGAAGATAATTTTCTTATTATGGTGGCTTCCGATCGACTTTCAGCTTTTGATGTCGTTCTCCCTCAGGGAATTCCTTACAAGGGGCAGGTACTCAATGAGATGGCTAGATATTTTTTTGAAGCTACATCCGATATCGTTCCTAATTGGCATATTTACTCTCCGGACCCAGTTGTTACATTCGGTCAAAAAGCCAGTCCATTTAAAGTTGAAATGGTAATTCGTGGATATTTAAGTGGGCATGCTGCAAGAGTATACTCCAGTGGTAAAAGAGAACTGTGTGGTGTTCCTTTACCTAATGGCCTTAGGCCGGGTGATTCTTTTATTAACCCTATAATTACTCCAACTACAAAAGAAGACATTGGTGCTCATGACGAAGACATATCTCGAAAAGAGATACTGTCAAAAGGAATTGTCTCAAAAGAGGACTACGATCAATTAGAACATTTCACAAGAGAGTTATTTATTCGTGGCCAAAGTATGGCCCAAGAAAGGGGCTTAATACTTGTTGATACTAAATATGAGTTTGGAAAAAATCACAATGGAGCAATTATTTTAATAGATGAAATTCATACTCCGGACTCTTCTAGATATTTTATCAAGGATGGATATGAAGATCGACAGAACAAAGGGATTCCCCAAATACAATTATCTAAGGAATTTGTTCGGCAATTTTTAATATCAAACGGCTTTCAAGGGATGGAGGGGCAAGTTATTCCAGAGCTCAGGCAAGATTGGATACGATCGGTCTCAAGCCGATATATAAATTTATATGAGCAAATAACAGGTAAATCATTTTTACCCGCCTTATCAGATAATATACCTGCTCGTATTCAGAAAAATGTCGAAGATTTTTTATCTCAACGTTAAAACTCAGATGAAGAATATTTCATTTATAAAAATACTACTCTCAATTTTTACGATTTGCTTAACCGCTCAATTAAATGCGCAACTTTCAAGCTATGGAATGGCATTAGGGGCTCACGTCTCGAATATTAGTATAACACCTTCGTCTGGTTCTGTGAGCCAAGAAGTTGAAGTCGATTATGGTGCTCAAGGTGGTTTTCATTTTGGAGGTTATTATAGAATTGGATTGGGATTTATTTATTTTGAGCCTCAAATTTGGTTCACTCACTTAAATCACGTTTTAACTTTTCAAAATGGTGTCGGAGAAAATCATAAAGCTTCTTTAAAATTGAATCGGATCGACTTTCCTGTTGAATTTGGTTTAAAAATCGGTCCTTTATTTGCTTTATATGGCCCAGTTTACTCGATTCCCATTAATTCTCCAGGTCCATTAGACGTAAAAATAAATAATTCTGGAAGTTGGACTAGTCAGCTGGGTGTTGGACTTAAATTAGTGGGACTTCAATTGACTTTTAGATATGAGGGGCCTTTAACTTTTTCTGAAGTCATTCTAATTGAAGGAATTGAGGCTGAGTTTATGGGTGCGTCATCTCAATTAATAGCGGGAATATCTGTTAAGCTATAGAAGGTGTTTTTGTAATTTAATAGGTTTTATTTTTTGATCATTTAATGCTTTAATTACTAAACTATTAATATAAATCGAGTCAGGTATTTTAGTGCTTTTTTTAATCAAGAGGTTCCAATTAGTTTGCTCAGTTGCTAATTCTATGGAAGCATATCCAATGAATAAATAGTTTTCTATTATGTATGCTGTCCTAGATCCAATATTTTTCCCTGAATCGATTAAAATCATATTTTTCTCGGGATATGTCAGTTGCTGTAGGGCTTTTGCACTATTGTTACTCTTGATTTTTAATTGATTCGATGCTAACGTATTTAGTCTTTGTTGTTCTTTCTGCACTTTGTTAATATGCCTTGGAAGAACGATATCTTTAGTATTTATCCTCAATGCATTCGTCAGCTTAGCAAGCCAGACATAACCTTCGTTTGTGTTTTCAACTAATAATTCAGGTTGGTCATTGCGTATTCTTCTAATGTCCCATAGAAAGTTTTCTGTTCCAGGGATAGTGAAAAGTCCATATCGAAGAGCGAAACGATCTTTAGAGGTATTATATTTTGGCTTGAGGCTTGTTAGTTCTAAATGCTCTAATATTTCTGCCATTAGAAGGCTTCCTGTTTCTTCAATGCGTATATTTCTAACTTCTTTTTGAAGAGCTATTGCTTTATCGCTCGTTGATAAAAAGTGTCTATCAATTCTGACTCTCAGTTGATCACTTTTTCCTACATATATGACTTTTCCATTTGAGTTAAATAAATAATATACGCCTATAGTTTTTACAAGATTTTCAATCTGTCTGCTGAATGAATGTTTACCTGTAGCTGAAGGTGATTTTAGGTACACACCTTCTATGTATTTTTCTCTATCTTTTTCGAGTAAAATCTCAAGAAGTTTAACCGTCGCTCTGGCATCGCCATCAGCTCTATGCCTTTTTGTATTAACTATTTCAAGTTCTTTACAAATTGTTGCAAGTCCATATGCAGGAAGATCGGGTAAGAATCTCTCTGCTAAGGGGATCGTATCTAAAACTATTCGTTTAAAATCATAACCTAAATGGAAAAACTCCTGTCGTAAAATACGATAGTCGAAACTGGCATTATGCGCCACAAATATTGCTTCTTCTGTTATTTTAACTATTCGTTTAGCTATTTCATGAAATCGAGGGGCATGATCTACATCTTTTGTTTTAATTCCCGTTAGCCCTTGAACAAACTTTGGAATTGGGCAGTCAGGATTGACAAGAGAAATGAATTGGTCAGTTATTTTTTTTCCGTCAAAAATAAATATCGCAATTTCAATAATTTTTTCTTCACCAGCTTTGCCTCCTGTTGCTTCAATGTCTATAACTGCGTACATCTTTTAATAATTACGCTTACCAAATAATGCGGTTCCTATGCGAATCATTGTGGAGCCTTCCCTAATAGCTACTTTGCAGTCCCCGCTCATACCCATGCTTAATGTATCGAATTGAGATAACCCAATCTTTTTTTGGTATTGATTAAAGAGCTGTTTTAATTTAGAGAACTCTTCTTTGATATGATTTTGGTTATCTGTGAATGAAGCCATACCCATTAATCCTCTAATGCGAACATTTGGATAAAGTTTCAAATTTTCAGAGGTCATGACTTGAGATGCCTCTTCGAATGAAAATCCAGATTTGCTGTCTTCCTTAGCTATGTGAACTTGAATTAGAGCATCTACAACTCTTCCTATTTTTGATGCTTCTTTGTTTAGGTGCTCTAAAACTTTAATTCTGTCGACTCCATGAACTAAATGTACGAAACTAATAAAATCCTTTATTTTATTAGTTTGTATTTGGCCAATCATATGCCAATTAATATCTTTTGGGAGTCTTTCTGCTTTTCCTTTTAGGTCTTGAACCTTATTTTCTCCAAAATCTCGATGTCCTAGCTTATAAACCTCTTCAATTAATTCATCGGGTTTTGTTTTACTCACTGCAACTAATGTTACGTTGTCCGGAAGGTTATGAATAACCTCCTTAAAATTTTCCTTTATTTCCATGAAAAGAGGATCATGCCAGATCGGATTTTTGGTTCGATATATGTGCTTTTTGGAGGGAGCATAATCCCTATGTCAGATGCTGTTTCAATCTGCTCCCATAGAGGCGCAGAAGACACAAAGGCTACTTCATCTGGTTTTCGACTGACTTCTATTGCTTCTGGACTATTGGTTCCCGCTAAATATCTTATTCTCTTGTCATTTCGCTCATCCGTAATATTCCATAATGGACCAAGAATATTCTCGCTGAGCCATTTAGATTGCGGAAATGATATACTTTTTTCTGAGATATGCCACCATCCTTTTCCGTCTAAAGCGTGGATTCCCTCTCTGGGTAAACCTTCAGGCTTTGTCTTTAAAAGATGGGCTTTTAGAGACAAAGACCAGTCAGTGTTGTTAAGACACTCTCCTTTTACAAATCTATAAAAAGGAGAGAGTTGAAGTTGCTCTTTATTTATCACAAACGCTAAAATCCCATCAGATTTTTTTGCTAATGCGGATGAAGCCAGTCGATGATGTCCATCAGCTACATAGAATTTATCCATTGATTCCGATGCAGTCATAATTATTTCTGTGCTTCTATTCGACGGAATCCATATTTTATGAGATACTCCGTCAGCTGTAGTAAATTCAGCTACAGGTGATAATTTCATTATCTCCTCTATTGCTGTATCCCAAGTTAAGTTGGAGTTCCTGGCTAGAAGGACTGGTTCTGCATGGAAACCAACATTGTTAAGATAGTCAGAGAATAATAGTTCTCGTTCAGTAATTGTGTCTTCATGCTTTATTATTTTCCCATCATTGTAATCATCGATTGAGGCAATACCTATCACCCCAGAAAACGAACCTTGTTGAGATTTTTGTTCGTAGACATATAAGTGGTCTTTCTCATCTTGAATAAGATATTCATTATCAATAAATGTTTGAAACTCTTTTCTTATTGATTTAAATCGGTTTTTTTTATTTATTTCTTGAGATTTAATGACATGAAGAAATGAAAATGGGTTAGAGTCCCGTTTCTCTTGTAATTCTATTTCTGAATAACTTTTGTAGGTTCTTGTACTAACTAAAGAATTCAGATCTTTTTGAGGCCTGAATGCGGCAAAAGAATTTAATTTGGGCATTTTTACTTGGACAGATCAATAATTTGATTTGCCAGCTCTATACCAATGCGATCCTGGGCTTCCTTGGTAGCTGCGCCAATATGGGGTGTTAATGAGACGGACGGATTCATTAATAGTTTAATTGCGGGGTTCGGCTCATTTTTAAATACGTCAATAGCAGCTCCAGCTATCTGCTGAGATTCCAATGCAATATCAAGTGCCTCTTCATTAATAACACCTCCTCTAGCAGCATTTATTAAAAATGCACCCTTCTTCATCTTCGCTAATTCATTTGCACCTATAATTTCTGCACCTCCACCAATATGTATTGAAATAATATCAGAAGAAGTTAAAATTTCATTTAGGTTGAGAATTTTTGCCTTCGCACTTACTTTTTGTCCATCAGAGAATAAAACTTCAAAATCTCCACTTTCTATATGCGGGTCGTGAACTTGAACATGCATCCCAACGCCATATGCGATTCTTCCCACTGCTTTGCCAATACGTCCAAAACCTATTATTCCAATTTTCTTTCCTCTTAATTCAGAGCCATTGCCGTAGGCTTTTTTTAGTTCTTTGAATTTAGATTCACCTTCCAATGGCATCTGTCTATTAGAATCGTGCAAGAACCTCATCATTCCGCTCAAATGAGCAAATACAAGTTCGGCAACACTATTGCTACTAGCATCTGGGGTATTAAAAACATTACATCCTTTTGAGCGGGCATAGTCTACATCAATATTGTCCATTCCTACACCGCCACGGCCAATCATCTTAAGTCGGGGACATGAATCTATTAGGTTTTTACGGGCTGTGGTTGCCGATCTAACGAGAAGGACATCAACTTTTTTATCGTTAATATATTCAACTAGTTGGTCTTGAGCAACGTTAATTGTCAACACTTCATGCCCTGAACTGACAAGTGCATCAATCCCTGATTGGGCAATTCCGTCGTTAGCTAGAATTTTCATTTCATTAGTATTTTAAGGTAGATTATGATATTTTTTCAAGATGCTTCATAACATCTACTAAAGTTTCAACGCTTCCAAGAGGTAAAGCGTTATACATAGAAGCACGATAACCTCCAACAGACCTATGTCCATTTATTCCTGTGATACCAGCTTCCTTACAGAGAGTATTGAATTTTTCTTTAAGGGATTCATTGTGTAACAGAAAACAAGCGTTCATAGTTGAACGGTCTTCAAAATTAGCGGTTCCTGAAAAAAGATTATTACGATCAATTTCCTTATAAATGAAGTTTGCTTTTAAATCATTTCGCTTTTCAATTACATCTAGTCCACCTTCTTTTTTCATCCATCGCAGTGAAAGAAGAGACGTGTATATCGAAAAAACAGGAGGTGTGTTGAACATGGATTCTGATTTGATATGCTTCCTGTAGTCCAATATACTTGGTAATTGACGTAAAGTTTTCCCAAGGCCACTTTTTCTGACAGCCACAAGAGTAGCTCCTGCTGGACCTAAATTCTTTTGAGCCCCAGCGTAAATCATGCTAAATTGATTAAAATCTATATTTCGACTAAAAATATCTGATGACATATCGCAAATCAACGGAACTTTACACTCTGGAAACTTTTTTATCTGAGTTCCAACTATGGTATTATTACTTGTACAGTGAAAATAGTCAAGTTCGTTGCCAATATTGAGTTTTGTGGGGATATAATTAAAGTTTTTATCTTCAGACGATCCAATATTCTCTATTTCCCCAAAAAGAGATGCTTCTGCAGCTGCTTTTTTTGCCCATGTGCCCGTGATTAGGTAGCCAGCTTTACCTTTTTCATTCATATAATTGTATGGTGCCATGCAGAATTGTAAGCTTGCTCCACCTTGAAGAAATAGCACTTCAAAATCTTCATCAAGACACATAAGTTCTTTCGATAATTCTCGAGCCTCATCCATGACTTCAACGAAATTTTTATCACGATGACTTATTTCTAAAAGAGATAAGTTCATTTCATTGAAGTCTAAAACCGCTTTGGAGGCGCCGTTTATAACTTCAGGCGCAAGTATACATGGGCCTGCAGAAAAATTATGTTTTTTCATTTATTATTTAGTTATAATCCATGATTTTCGTTTCACGAAGATATTAATTCAAGATGAAGACGGTGGTTGAATATTACTATTTGTCAGATGACTTTATTAACCATTTCCCTTTTTTAAAAAACAATATATCCGTTGATAAAGTTGGGCCATAATCTAAATAATTTGCTAATGTCCCTGATTTCATTGGAGCCAAACGATCAATCAGTATTTCGCCATTCCTATTTCCATTGCGAATTGATGCACTAATATTGGGTGAAAAGGATAATATTAATCGACTTGGAGGTTTTGCAAAGTGTTTATCATTAAAGTTAAGAACCGAGAAAACAGGAGCTCCAAAGTAGATGTTTTTATGCCCTAAAACTAGTGGCTCTATAATCTTCATTTGAGGATTAACTCCGTGCGGTCTGTATGTTAGCGCTAAGTAGTACATATTTTTTCGATAATGTTTCGCTTCGATGTGATAAATCAATCCTCCAGGCCATTTTTTTTGATTTAGGGCATCGTAATCATCAAATGTACCAGCATCAAATAGCTTTTGAACTCTAGTTTTGCTTCTCATCCTTAATAAAACTTGACCAAAAAACTTATACTCGCCTCTTTCCATTGGAACTGCCCACGTGAATGTCTGAATCTTGCCGTCTTCAGAAATTGTGTAAAGGAGTCCATTGGGAAGATTCCCTTTCTGAAGGAAAATATTTTCTACCCAGCCTGCTTTTAGGCCATAATTTAAACACGAATCAAGTTGATAGCCAGCTTTAAGTCTAGCAGTGGAGGATAGTTCAGGATTTTGAAATTCACATGAATTTATGTAATCGAGAAAAGTAGTATCATTAACATAAAATAAATCTTTTTCAAATGATTTTGCGCCTATTCTTAACGAGGACATTATTAGTATCAACGTTATAGTTTTCAACATTATTCCGCGTGTAAAAATGCTTTTTTAGCTTCGAGAGATAAGTCACTCTCAACATTATCTTCATCTGCTACGCAACAATCGACTGGACAAACCTCTGCGCATTGAGGAGTATCATGAAAGCCAATACATTCAGTACATTTATCTGTGGCGATATAATAGAGATCAAAACTAACCGGTTCCTGGATTTTTTCAGCTTCCGTCTCAAGGCCTGAAGTGCTTACTAAAGGTCCTTTAAGCTCAGTGCCCTCGCCGAAACGCCATTCCATCCCGCCTTCATATATAGCGGTGTTTGGACATTCAGGTTCGCATGCTCCACAATTTATGCATTCATCTGTAATTTTAATGGCCATGACTCTACTTTTGCACAAAGATACACACGTTATTATGCATAGACGATTAAACGCTCTAGAACAATTGGGTCATAAACTAAAGTCACTAACAGAAGATTATTCTCTTTTGAATAAAGTTCAAATGAAAAATCCTTGGTTTACAGCGGATTTTGTCAAAGAGGCTCTTTTTTCTTGGTCTAATTCTTTGACAAAAAATAATCTAAATAATTGGATTACAAAAAGCGGGTTCACGGATGGAGTGGTAGATGTCAAAAGAATTGGAGTCATATGCGCTGGAAACATTCCTTTGGTCGGTTTTCATGATATTGTTTGTGCTTATTTGTCAGGAAATAAAGTTTTTTTTAAGCCATCATCTGATGATACGGTTTTGTGTCTTCGAGTTGTTGAATGCTTAATCGAAATTGATCCAGCTGCATCAATTGTATCTGTTGCAAAACTGAATGGTGTTGAGGCAATTATAGCTACTGGAAATAATAATACCATGAGATATTTTGAGTATTATTTTCAGGATATACCAAGAATTTTGAGAGGAGCTAGAACTTCTATTTCCATTATAGATGATAGTACTAAGGTTTCTGAATTAAATCTTTTAGCAAAAGATATATTTCAGTATTTCGGCAGGGGGTGCAGAAGTGTTACTCATTTATTTTTACCTACCGATTTCGACATACAAAAACTTTTTAAATCATGGTTTGATTGGAGCCATTTAGGACTTCATAGTAAATATGGAAGTAATTATGATTATCAGCGAGCATTATTGATGTTAAACAAGGCTAAATTTCACGAGAATAATTTTGCCATACTGCGTGAGGATCCTAATTTAAAGCCCCCTGTTGGGGTCATTAACTACACTTATTACAGCGACAAGCCAACTCTATTAAAGCACCTTGAAGATCGTGAAGATGAGATACAAGCATATGTCGGTAAAGGCTTTAGCACTTCTTTTGGGCAATCTCAAAATCCTCAACTTTGGGATTATGCAGATGGTGTTGACACTTTGACTTTTTGCATGAGGTTATGATTTTAATTTTTTTCTAGTGCTCCAGCATCAGGTTCAGATAATCGCGATATATTTTTTGCATCGAAAGGAACTCTCATCGCTGATTCTGCAAGTCCAATATTAATGGCGTTTGAGTTTGAGTCTAATTCGTAATTATGCGAAAGAGGTAATTCAAAAGATGGATCACCATTGAAAAGGCATTTAAAGAAATTATTGGAATTGTAAATATCATAATTAGCAAAAGATGGGTTCAGATTTATTTTAAGTAATGACCCTTGAAATTTATAATTGAAATCAGCATCGACTCCAAAGTTAAAGCCTATTTCTGATTCTTTACTTCCAGCAACAATGCAGTTTCCAAAATAAGCTTCCCTCAAGGCCCGATATCTATAAGTGCCATTTGCATCCTCATATCGATTAAAAAGGCCAATTGTTGGGGTTGAACGTGCAGTTGGAAAATCATTTGAAAATGTGCAATGGTCAATAAAAACTCTCCCTCCAAGGCAATACAGCCCATAAAGTCCTGAATTCGCGATAATAACATTATGCATCTCAATATTCCCGAAACCGCTGTAAATGCTTACTCTGCTGAAGTCAGTAATTCTAGAGTTGCTAATCAGCAAGTTACGCTGTTCAGTTTCACTTACCGAGTCGCATCGGATACCAGTTGTGCCATTTTTAATCCAAGCCCCATGAATGTTTGCTTTTGCACCTCTTTGTATGAATATCCCTCCTAGGGTCCCTCCCCATTGTCCCGCTATATTATTATAAAAGGGCTCTAGGCGATCACCTTCTAAAATTACTGGATCTGAATAGCTTCCTGCTTTCGATGCATCAATATTTAGTGTTCCTCCGGAAGAAACCCATAGTCCAGAGCCTGAGTGAAAATGAACTTTTGATCTCGAATTTATATCTAGTGTTCCTCCACTGTCTATAACAGCATAGCCATATACAACATGTGGTTTGTCGTTTGACCAAATGGAGTTGGCTGGTAGAATTGAATAAGGAATAATGATATCGGAATGTGGTGGATCTTTCGGGATAACTAGGGTTTTGTTGGGAAAGTAAAAATGCGCATCTAAAGCAAGGGAGACGAGTTTTATATCTTGACTAAGACCTTTATTACTGAATATGATTGAGTCAGTCCAGAGCATTTCTAGACTACCCAATGGGGCTGTCAATTCTACAAAAACCCATATGCTATCATAAGCTGGAAGTAAAAGATTCTTCACGTCAGGTCCGCTAATTCCATTCACATTAAAGCGGAATGGGCTCTCTTGGCCTTTTCCTAGATTTATTCTGTCTAATAAAATATTTTGACCACTAGTATTTTTAATTGTGAAGCTTCGGGTTGAGCTTCCAATAGAGCTAAATACTGTATCTAGGTACAGCGTATCTTTAGAGAATTCAATATTGATGCCAATTGACGCTGATCGGTTCTCTGGCTGACATGAATAAACTAAAGTCGCTAAAAAAGAGATCAGTATTGGGCGTAATATATATAATTGTTTTTTCACTTAATGTAAGTATATTTGCCGACTGCTAAAGGGAATCGGGCTAAATTTCGGTTTATTTAAAATTTATTAAGCGATGAAAGAAGGAATTCACCCAACTAACTACCGCCAATGTGCTTTCAAAGATATGAGTACTGGAGATGTTACTGTTATTAGAAGTTGTGCTTCTTCAAAAGAAACTATTGAAGTCGATGGAAATGAGTTTCCGTTAGTGAAAATGGAAGTATCTTCATTCTCACATCCATATTATACAGGAAAGCAAAAATTATTAGATACGGCAGGTCGAGTTGACAAGTTCCGTAACCGATACGCAAAGTTCTCCAAGTAATTAACCTAAATTCGGGTTATGGATATAGTTTTCCAAGATGGACCCGAACATTTTACTCTAAAACCTCTTTCACTTACTCGTCCTGTTGCTGATCTACGAATAGGAATTCTTACAATTGCCGAAAAGTGGTCAAAAATCCTGGATGCAGATAATTTCTCATATGCAACAGTAAATCATCTAAAGAAAAAGTTTCCAGAAAAGATAGGGGAACTGCACATCAGAGGAGGTTTACTTCCCTCTAAGGACCTTATTGATGCTATTAGAATATTAAATGATGGTGAACGTCTTATTTCAGGAGATGAATGGCTTGCTCATAGGAATGGAGATATCTCGGTAGAATTTAATGGCAACTACAAATTGGTAAAACGACCTGATAATTTGTTCACTTGGAATAAAGAAGAATTAGAGTCTGATTTTGATTTGCTTACATCTGGACGTCAGTCGGAGCCTATACCAATTTCAAATAAAACATTTGGAAGCAGAATATTTATTGAAAAAGGAGCAATTGTAGAAGCGTCAATACTTAACTCTATCTCTGGATCCATTTATTTAGCTCGTGGTAGTGAGATAATGGAAGGGAGTATTGTTCGTGGTGGATTCTCTCTTGGAGAGTTTAGCACACTAAAGGCAGGCGCGAAAATATACGGAGCAACCACTGTGGGTCCTTTTTCAAAAGTTGGAGGTGAGGTTAATAATTCCATTATTTGGGGATTTTCAAATAAAGGGCATGACGGATTTTTAGGCAATTCGGTTCTGGGCCAATGGTGTAATATTGGAGCTGGCTCTAGCAATTCGAATTTAAAGAACAATTATGACGAAGTTAAATTATACTCATATGTTTCTGGGAGCTTTGAGTCTACTGATCTTACGTTTTGTGGACTGATAATGGGAGATCACAGCAAGTGTGCAATAAACACATCATTTAATACTGGAACTGTCGTAGGGGTAAGCTGTAACATATTTGGCGCGGGTTTCCCTAGAAATTTTATTCCTGATTTTTCCTGGGGAGGTCCTCAGGGAAATATGGAATACGCTATTGAGAAAGCATTAGCAACGGCAAAAAGAATGATGTCTCGCAGAGAAGTTTCTTTTAATGAAATGGAATCAGACATCTTGTCAGCTGTTCACGCCCAAACGTCAGAATTAAGAGGTGGCATGAGTCTTGCCAACTAGAATAATCTATGGAAAGGACTTCATTCTCTCTTTTGTCGGAAGAGACCGACTTTATTCCGCTTATTACTAACGAGGAAGACAATAGTATCCCAGATAGTGATTTGCTTGAAGAGATATCTATAATGCCCCTCAGGAATACAGTTCAATTCCCGGGAGTTGTGTCTCCAATTACAGCAGGACGAGATAAGAGTATTAAGCTTGTTCAGGGCGCTCAAAAAGGAAAAAAACTCTTTGGTGTTCTCGCTCAAAGAGATCCAGATACTGAGACTCCAAATGGTGAGCATTTGCACTCTGTAGGCACTTTAGTTCAGATGGTTAAATCCTTTAAAATGCCAGATGGTAATATTACCGCTATCCTGCAAGGTAAAAGGAGATTCCGGATTCTAGAAGTAATCTCTGAAGAGCCTTTTCTTAAAGCTAAAGTTGAGTATCTAAATGACATTAAAGCCTCTGAGACTACAGAGTTTCGTGCTCTAATGCAGCACATCAGAGAGATGGCAATGGATATTATCCAAGAATCTCCAAACATTCCTACAGAAGCTCAAATTGCTGTTAAAAACATAGAGTCAGATACATTCTTAATTCATTTTATTGCAAGCAACATGAATCTTGATGTTGAAAAAAAACAAGCAATTCTTGAAGAAGACGATGTTAGTAAGCGTACTAATGCAGTTTTAAAGCATCTCAGTTATGAAAAACATCTACTCGAAGTCAAGAACGATATTGCTAATCGGGTAAGAACTGAATTTGATCAACAGCAGCGAGAATATTTTCTTCAGCAACAAATGAAAACTATTCAAGAAGAGCTTGGTGGAGTTAGTAACGAAGCAGAGCTTCAATTAATGAAGGATAAAGCAGCAAAGATGGATTGGCCTATCGAGGCAGAAAAACAATTCGAAAAGGAGATTCTCAGGCTGCAACGTATGAATCCTCAAGTTCCAGATTTTGGAATTCAAAGGAATTACCTAGAGTTCATCTTAGACTTGCCTTGGGGAAAAATCACATCTCAACCGATAAAGTTAGCTAAGGCACGAAAAGTTTTAGATCGTGATCATTTTGGACTTGAGAAAGTCAAAGAGAGATTACTTGAGCACCTTGCTGTTCTTCAACTTAAAGACAATTTAAGGAGTCCTATACTATGCTTATACGGCCCTCCAGGAGTTGGTAAAACATCTTTGGGGAAATCTATTGCTGAGGCTTTAGGAAGAGATTATGTGAGAATGTCACTAGGTGGTCTAAGAGATGAGTCTGAGATAAGAGGGCATCGAAAAACATATATTGGGGCCATGGCTGGTCGTATTTTACAGCTTATAAAAAAAGCTGGATCATCTAATCCAGTTTTTGTTTTAGATGAAATTGACAAACTAGGATTTGGTTCCCAAGGTGATCCTTCTAGTGCATTACTTGAAGTGTTAGATCCTGAACAAAATAAGTCATTTTATGATAATTTTCTTGAAATGGGATATGACCTCTCAAAAGTCCTTTTTATAGCTACAGCAAATAATATTTCATCTGTTCAACACGCTCTTCGTGATAGAATGGAGTTAATTGAGGTGAATGGCTACACCCTCGAAGAGAAGGAGCAAATCGGAAAGAAATATTTATTGCCAAATCAGCTTCAGGAACATGGGTTAGAGAGAAATTCTATTAAAATCCGAAAGTCAGAGATGATCAGTCTTATTGATAAATATACACGAGAATCTGGAGTTCGAAACTTGAATCGTGAGTTAGCTAAATTGGTAAGAAAAGCGGCTTTAGCAAAGGCTGAGGAAAAAGAATTTCCTGAGGTTATTAGCGAAGAAAAACTTTTAGAAATAATGGGTACGCCTCGATTCGATCGTGATGTTTATCAGGGTAATGAAATCGCTGGAGTTGTCACAGGATTAGCCTGGACTCCTGTGGGTGGAGATATTTTATTTATTGAAACAAGTATTTCTCCTGGAGTCGGTAAGCTGAACATTACAGGAAACCTTGGGGATGTCATGAAAGAATCGGCTACCATAGCAATGGCTTATTTAAAAGGAAACTCTAAACAATATGACCTCCATGATGACTTGTTTAGGAAATTTGATGTTCACATACACGTTCCCGAAGGTGCAATTCCTAAGGATGGTCCTTCAGCTGGAATTGCCCTCTTGACAGCGTTGACATCTCTTTTTACTCAGCGCAAAGTGAAAAATAAATTAGCCTTGAGCGGTGAGATAACTCTGAGAGGTAAAGTTTTACCAGTTGGTGGAATTCGCGAGAAACTACTTGCTGCCAAGCGCTCAGGATTGAAACAAATATTATTATCGATAGAAAATAAAAAAGATGTTTTAGATATTCCTTTTCAATACCTAGTTGGAATGAACTTTGAATATGTTTCAAATATGAAAGAAGTAATTGATAAATCTGTTTTATCCCAGAAAGTAAAAAATGCCAAAGATTTGAAGTTCTAGAAGTAACTTGGTAAAATGAAAATTTAGATCATGTCGAAATTACATTTTCTCTTTTGTTTTCTTTTAAGCGGCCCATTGTATTGCCAATTAACTACTGGGTCCTCTTTTTCTAATCTAGAAATTTTTGGCTCGGCAAGAATATTAGCTTTAGGCTCGAGTTCAGCTGCTCATCCAGGCGATGTTTCGTTTACTGCATTAAATCCTGCTGCGATTAATGAGAGTCACATAAATCAATGGTCTATAACATCTCAAGCTGCAATAGGAGGTCTTCGTCGTGGATCTTTGACAGTCGGTTTGCCATTACCTAAAAAGTGGTCAAATAAGATAAAAAATAATAGTCAAAAAATTTTAAATTCTCAAAAAGGCGGGCTTAATTTAAAAACATTTAATTTTTTTATGGCCGCGGGGGTTGATTATAATCATAGTGGACAACTTGAAAGGAGAGATGTCCAGGGCAATCAGATTGGTTTTTTTACAGCAAGAGAGCTAACTCCTAGAGTTGCTTTAAATGCTCAATTTGGACCATTTTCATTTGGTTTTGGTGCTAAGTTGCCGATTATATCCTATGATACATTTACTTCTCAAGCAATATCTACAGATTATGCATTTCAGTGGACCGCTGATTCAGCGCGAAAACAAATAGTTCTTTTGATGCGGAATGTGGGGTGGAACATTGAATATTTCGCTCAACAACGTGAAATGCTTCCTTTTGATTTGCAAATATCATTTAGCCAAAAATTAAGATATGCCCCATTCCGTTATAACATAGCTTATACTCATATTGAGCATTGGGATCTGAAATATTTGGATCCTCAATTACTTATTAAGGATCCAATTACTGGCTTAGAATTTTATTTGGATCTTCCATGGTATAATAATTTATTGCGGCATCTTATTTTTAGTGTTGAGGCTCAACTCGGCCAGCGGATATACTTCCAACTAGGTTATGATTTCCGCCGGCAAATAGAAAACAGGATTCAGACAAGGCGTGTAAGTGCGGGTATAAGTTCAGGAATAATGTTTAAAGGAGGGAAAAATAGTTTTCAATATGGTAGTTCCCTATTTAATGTTGCTGGTCGTATTAATCAATTCTCTCTAATTCGGAATTTCTAGAAATATAATTATGGTTATTGCAATTGATGGATTTTCATCTACCGGTAAGAGCTCATTGGCTAAACGTTTGGCCAATGAATTTCACTTTTTATATGTTGACACAGGCGCTATGTATAGAATGGTGGCGCTTAAAGTATTGAAGAGTAATTGGTTAAGTGTGGATGGTGAGGTAAATGAGGAATTATTAAAACAGGGATTAAGATCAATAAGTATTGATTTTAATTCATCCTGTAAGGGTGAAAACAGGGCTATGTTAGATGGTGAAATGGTTGAGAATGATATTAGATCAATGGATGTGAATTCGGTAGTTTCAAGGATTTCTAGTCTGTCAATAGTTCGAAAACAATTAGTGAAGCAGCAACAAAATATGTCACTCGGTAGGGATTTAGTAATGGATGGACGTGATATTGGCACTGTTGTATTTCCAAATGCTGATTTAAAGATATTTATGAAAGCTAATGATGATATCCGAGCGGAGCGTCGCCTTAAAGAACTTAGGTCTAATGGGAATTTAGAAGTTTCATTTGATCAAGTTAAAAATAACTTAATTCAAAGAGATCGTGATGATCAGGCTAGAGAGGATTCGCCATTGATACAGGCTGAGGGTGCAAGAGTAATTGATAATTCGCGCCAAAGTGAAGATGATGTTTTTCAGTTAGTATCATCTTGGGTACGAAAAATAAATAATAACTAGTTACTCTTTATTTTTGCAATAATAGTTTCTCCGCCGATAGGTTTATCCCCAATATCTACGCATATTTCAGCCTCAAGAGGTAGAAATATATCCATTCGAGAACCAAACCTTATAAAACCAAATTCTTGTCCGGCGTTGTATTGCTCACCAATTTTACAATAAATTGCTATTCGTCTAGCTACCGCTCCTGCAATTTGTCTAAATAATACTGGACCTGTGGTATCATTCTGCATAACAACTGTAGTGCGTTCATTTAGTGTAGAGGATTTAGGATGCCACGCTACTAGGTATTTTCCAGGATGATATTTTGTATATGTGACCTTACCAGTAATAGGAACTCTATTGACATGGACATTTAGAGGCGACATAAATATGGAAATCATTTTACGTTTATCATTTAGATATTCTGTTTCTTCCAGCTCCTCAATTAGCACTACTTTTCCATCAGCAGGAGCAATAATGTCGCCCGCATTTGAAATGGTGTGTCTCTTAGGATTTCTAAAAAACTGCAAAACAAGTAAATATATTACTATCGCGAACCCCAAGTATAATTGCTTTATTAACTCGTCTGATGTCCATATTATTTGAATTGCAGAGTAGAGAAAAATTAAAAGGATTAGAGTGATAAATAATGGGAGACGACCTTCTCGGTGAATCATGATATTAATATATTAGACTGGAGCAATGAAACAACGATAATTGATAATAAAAAGCTATCGAAACGGTCTAGAAACCCTCCGTGTCCGGGTAAAAATACACCAGAGTCTTTAACTTTTGCCAGCCTTTTAAATTTGGAGCCAACTAAATCCCCAATGGGAGCTATGATACTAATTGTAAGAGGCAAGGCCCAAGTGACGCGTTGCCATGACTCAGGTGAAGAGAACTCAGAGAGAGGCGCATCTATTTTAACAAGAATCCAGATGCCTGAAATGAGAGTAAATATTGATCCGACAATAGCTCCTTCCCAAGTTTTATTTGGAGATAGAGATGGCGCTAATAGACTCCTTCCAATCAGCTTTCCTCCCAGGTAAGCCATCGAATCACTTATCCATATCAGTACAAAAATTATAAAAATTATTGAGATGCTATTTTCGTTTGTAATTTTCCAAATAGACCAAATAGAATAAGCAGTAAGGCTGACATAAGTAATGCCAATTATTTTCTCTGGAGTTTTTAATTTATTCATTCTAACAAATTCTAAACATATTCCAAATAATGGAATCACCAATAATATCGGTGACCAAGGCTTTGCGTTGCAAATCCAGAAAATGGCCAAAGCATATATTGCACCCCAAAATGCCCTCTGGATCATTTTATTTCTGGGAAAAGGTGGTCTTCGATAAGAAAAAAATAGATTAGTCTGCTTTTGTTTGGATCAACTTTAGCCTGCATTACACTTTCATCCAATTTACCTTTTAAGGTAATAATTGACTTTGGTCGTTCATCCCGGTGAGATTTATTAATTGCGGACATTCCATCCGATAAAGAATTTACTACTTGTGAGACTTTAGCGAAAACTAGATGTATCGTTGGTAGTTGAGCGAATTTAAGTCCAGCTGTTTGTAAATTAGAAATCATAATACCTCCAGTTTGAGCGATAGCTGCATGGCAAGATGAAGCCATTGCGTTTGCATCTAAAGGATTATCACTAACGCAAGTCAATCCAGATTCTTTAAACCAAGCGAAAATATTTTTTTCAGGAATGAAATAATGAGATTCACCGCATTCTTCAGCAGCTCCCTTTAAATTATTAATAATTTCTATATGACTTCCACAATAAACAAAATATCCACCACCGTCAGTAAATCTTTTTACGAACGATAAATCCATAGGGTCATCATTGGCTGCCATAAAACGGTTCAATGAATCCTTTGATTCCTGCACTCCGTGCTTAGGAGCACCGCTGAGGATTGAAAAGAATTTACCTAAGAGTCCAGTCATTTTAGAGAATTACCTTGAAATTAGTAAATCTTAATCATTTTCTTGTTGTTCATCAGGAATCACTTTTAGATTTTGATCTGATTCTTTATCAACAGCACCATCTTTTATATTTTCTTTTTTCAAAACTGGTTCTTTTTTCAAAACTGGTTCTTTTTTCGGTTCTAATTTCAGAGATGCTTGGATTTTTTCTTCGGAGGTTAACCACTTACGTTTTCCAAAAATACTCTCAAGATTCTCCTTAAATATGACTTCTTTAGCTAAGAGGTCTTTAGCTAAAAGATCTAGTTTATCTCTATTTTCACGGAGTAAATTTTTTGCTCTCTCATACTGAAACTCGATAAGCTTCGATATTTCTTGATCAATGATTTGAGCTGTTTTTTCGCTGTAGGGTTTGTCAAATTGATATTCATTTTGTCCTGTTGAATCGTAATAGGTTACATTCCCTATAACATTATTTAGTCCGTATACTGATACCATGGCCCTAGCCTGCTTGGTTACTTTTTCCAGGTCACTTAATGCACCTGTAGTTATTTCTTTAAAAACAACTTGTTCTGCTGCTCTGCCTCCCATTGTAGCACACATTTCGTCAAGTAATTGATTAGTTGAGTTTAATTGCCTTTCCTCTGGTAGATACCAAGCTGCTCCTAGAGAACGGCCGCGTGGAACAATGGTTACTTTAACGAGGGGAGATGCATGTTCTAGTAACCAGCTAACTGTTGCATGTCCAGCTTCATGATACGCTATAATTTTCTTTTCTTCTGAAGTGATAATTTTACTCTTTTTTTCCATCCCGCCGATTATTCGATCAACAGCATCAAGAAAATCTTGTTTTTCAACTTTCTTTTTATTTTTTCGTGCGGCGACGAGGGCTGCCTCGTTACAAACATTGGCAATGTCCGCGCCGGAGAATCCGGGAGTTTGGCGGGCTAAAAATTCTACATCTAACTTGCCACTATGCTTTAAAGGTTTGAGATGAACTTCAAATATTTCTTTTCTTTCTGTGAATTCTGGAAGATCTACATAAACTATTCGATCAAATCTGCCGGCTCTCATTAATGCTCTATCTAAAACGTCCGCTCTATTCGTTGCTCCCATGACTATTACATGTTCATCAGTTCCAAAGCCATCCATCTCTGTGAGTAATTGATTTAGAGTATTTTCTCGCTCATCATTTCCTCCGTTCATTGCTGACTTACCTCTTGCTCTTCCGATGGCGTCAATCTCATCAATGAAAATAATACTTGGCGACTTTTCTTTTGCTTGTTTAAACAAGTCACGAACCCTACTGGCACCAACTCCAACAAACATTTCTACAAAATCTGATCCACTTAAAGAGAAGAATGGCACTTTTGCTTCTCCGGCGACGGCTTTTGCTAGAAGAGTTTTTCCAGTTCCCGGAGGTCCTGAAAGAAGTACGCCTTTTGGTATTTTGCCACCAAGGTCTGTATATTTTTTAGGATTTCTTAAAAAATCAACGACCTCTAAAACCTCTTCTTTTGCACCTTCCATGCCGGCAACATTTTTAAAAGTTACTCTAACTTCTGCATCTGCATCAAATATTTGAGCTTTTGATTTCCCAATATTAAAAATCTGGGAACCAGGTCCTCCACCAGACCCTCCACCCATGCGTTTCATCATGAAAAACCAGAAGAAAGCAATTAAGGCAAAGGGGACTAACCATGAAAGAATCTCTGTCCAGTAATTTTTCTCTATTTTATGTTGGATGTTTAATTCGCCAAATCGCTCCTTGACTCTTGGGTTTTCATCATAGTAACGCCAAATTTTTTCTTCAAAGTTATCTCCTGCTGTGAATTTAAAGTGTGGTCCAGGGTTTGGCGAATCCCCAAAAGATGTCTTCGCTAAGTTTTTGTACTCGTCCTTTTTTGACAGGGTATCAGGATTTATGAAAACGTATACTTGACCTCTGTTTATTACTTGAACCTTGGATACATGTCCTTTCGCTAGTTTATCTGTCAACTCGCTAAAATCTGACTCTACTGTTTGGCCTGAATAGTTGCTAGAAACAAACTGTAAAGCTAGAAGACCAGCGAAGACGGCTAGGTAGATCCAACTAATATTAAATTTTGGAAATCTTCCCTGCTTCTTTTTAGTTTCTTTTTTACTCATGATGTTTTACTGTAAAATCAATCTTTAAAAGTAGTTATTTGTGCACCTTCCCAAAGGCTTTCAATATCATAGAAATCGCGAGATTCAGTTTGGAAAATATGAATAACTACGTTTATGTAATCCATTAGTATCCATTGATTTTGCCCAACTCCCTCAGTATGCCAAGGACGATCATCACATTGCTTTCGGATTCTTTTATTTATGGCTTCGCTGATTGCAGATACTTGAGTTGTTGATTGCGCTTCAGTTATAATGAAATAATCACAAACTGCGTTTTCTAATTTGCGCAGATCCATCACAATAGTTTTTTCTCCTTGAATTTCTGAAATTCCTTCGAGAGCTTCAAGAACAACTGGTGGGAATGTATTTTTCATGAAAATTAAAAAAAACTTGTTTGTTATATTTTACTTAAGAACGCAACAAAGATGCCATCAAAGTTCTTTACGACCTTTACGCTATGAAATAATTAAGTTTTGAGATTAAATATAGACAGAATTGAAAATTAAATACCAACATATCAAGCAGATAGACTCCACCAATTCATTTGCGAAAAGAGAACTTAGTAAGTTGTCAAAAGAATGTTGGACTGCCATTTCGGCAGATACTCAGCTGATGGGGCGAGGTCAATCCGGATCTGTTTGGATTGATAATCCTGGAGACTCATTACTTATGACAATTATTAGTCCAGTAGTAAAGTTGAGTAGTGATGAGATTATGAAAATTCACATGACCTCATCTTTAGCAATTAAGGATTTTTTAAGTAATCGCAAAGTAAATGTCAAGTTAAAATGGCCAAATGATATTTACATGGGTACTCAAAAAATAGCAGGTATTCTTTCAGAAGCTAATTGGAAAGCAGGTTTTTGTAATCGATTTTTTCTAGGCTTTGGGATCAATGTCCGAAGTGCCCCTTTCGGTTCTGCATTCATGGGTCATAATTTTGATCCAATTTCTCTTCGAAAGCCTATTGCAATTAAAATAATCACTCAACTCAATTCTCTAAATTTGAACACACTTTCTGAGTACGAACAAAGTTTATTTCATTGGAATATTAAATGCGTTTGGCAGGATATAGTTACTCAACGGTTTTTTGAAGCTAAAACAACAGCTATATTTCAAGATGGCAGGATGCAGCTGACTTTCCAATCTGGTGAAAAAAGAATAGTTGCAAATGGAGAAGTTAAATGGATAAGCCTAAGTTGAGGTTTGTTTTTATTAAGGTTTCCATGCCTCTGGATTCTTGCTCCAAGTCTCTAAAGCTAAAGTTTCCTCTGGTTTAAAAGTCTCATTCTCTTTTACACAAGAAATCAAATGATTATAGTCGCTCAAAGTTATTAGCTCGCAATCCTTTTCTTTAAAGACATCCTTTGAAATATTAAATCCATATGTAAATATGGCTGACATTCCTATAACATTCCCACCCGCTTCTTTTATCGAATTCACAGCTTTTATTGAGCTCATTCCTGTGGAAATAAGGTCTTCAACGACGACTATTTTTTTTCCTTTTTCTAAATGCCCTTCGATGAGATTTTGTCGTCCATGACCCTTAGCTGATGATCTAACATATATCATGGGTAAATTTAATTCTTGAGCTACAAGGGAAGCGATCCCAATTGCTCCAGTGGCCACTCCCGCTATGATTTCAACGTTATTGAATTTTTTAATGATTTGAATAGATAGATTGGCGCGAACGAAATCTCGCACTGTTGGATGAGATAAAATAACTCTATTATCGCAATATATGGGTGATTTAATACCCGAAGCCCATGTAAAAGGATTTTTTGGGCGCAATTCTATTGCTTTAATTTGCATTAACGAATAGGCGAGTTTTTTTGCCGTTACAGAGTCTAGTATCATGTCACAAAAATACAATACACAAGAGCTTACTGCTGCAGGTGGCTGGGTTGAAAATGAATTTGGAGAGGTTTTATGGATTTTTAGACTTGGTATGTGGGATTTACCGAAAGGAAAGTTAGAAGATAATGAGGATATTCATAATTGCGCTATTCGCGAGGTTAAGGAAGAATGTGGCTTGTTGGAAATCATTCTACATGATAAGATTATAGAAACCATTCATAGTTATGAGTTCAAAGGGAAAATGATAGAAAAAACAACTCACTGGTATAAAATGAAAGTTAAAGGTCGACCTAAGCTAAACCCTCAAAAGGAAGAAGATATTGAGTATGCAGTTTGGCTATCTGAAAAACAATGGGTGGGTAAATTGAAATCAACTTATTCTAGCATCAAGCAAGTAGCTTCTTTTGCCTTAAAATGATCTACAAGAACTTATTTAAATTTCCACGTTAGTTGGAACAAATTTGCTAAAGTCACCGCCGTGTTTTATTATATCGCGAACTATGCTTGATGAGATGAAGGATAGTTGAGCACTAGTTAAAAAAAATACAGTATCTATTTTAGGGTCAAGTTGGCGATTCACTTGAGCCATAGATTTTTCAAATTCAAAATCTGTTGAATCTCTAAGGCCTCGGATAAGAAAACTAGCTTTACATTTTTGGGCAAAATTAATTGTAAGGCCATTATATCCTCGAACTTTTATTTTAGGATTATTGACAAATATTTTTTGAAGCCAATGAATCCTTTTCTCTAAAGAAAATAAATACTCTTTATCAGCATTTTTTCCAACAGCAAGAATAATCTCGTCGAAAAGAGGAAATGCACGTTCTATGATGTTTACATGTCCTAAAGTTACTGGATCAAAAGATCCCGGGAAAATTGCGGTTCTTACCATTTTCTAATACTTCTTGTGAAAGTAAGTTAATAAATTCCTTAAGCGACATCTTTAAATATTCAAGTTGTTTTGGAATGATACTTTCTAGCGTCATTCCAGGAACTGTATTTATTTCAATTAATACAGCAGACTTATTTTCTGGAAGTATAAAGTCAAATCTGCAAAATCCTTTTAATCCAAGTTTAGAATAGATCTCTTTGGAAACGGCAGATATTTTTTGAGAATTCAGTTCGGATATATTTGCTGGTGTAACTTCTTCGGATAGGCCGCTATATTTTGCCTCGTAGTCAAAAAATTCATTTTTTGAAATTATTTGAGTTATTCCAAGAATTTTAATTTCTTTTTTAATTTCAATTAAGCCACAGGCTAATTCAATTCCTGATATTCCTTCCTCAATAATTATTGAGTTGTCCTCTTTTGACGCAATTAAAATAGAACAATCTAAATCATCAAGTGAATTTATTTTGGTGATTCCAAAGCTTGAACCTGCTCTACTCGGCTTTACAAAAATGGGGAATTTAAAATCTCGTAGTTTTGCTTTTAGAGTCGGAATATGAGAATCTACGGTCGTTAAAAGAGCTTTTGGGACAACAGCTCCCATTCTAGAGACTACTCCATTAGTCCATGCCTTATGAAAAGTCAAGGAGGATGGGCCTGGTGCTGAGCTACTATACGGTATTCCCAAATTCTCCCATTGCAGTGCCAATGTCCCATCTTCTCCAGGGTTGCCGTGAACCAGATTTAAAATTAAGTCCAGTTGAATAAATTTATCATTCTTGAAAACACTCATTTGATCTTTATCAAACCGAATATTATTTTTATTCTCATCCCAGACTTTATGGCCACTGGAACTTATTTCTATTCCATATACCTCATATTGATTTCTATCTATTTCTTCGAATATATTATTTCCGCTTCTTATGGAAACCCCGTATTCACTGGAATAACCACCCATTACAATTCCTAAATACTTACGCATTTGTCAAATATAGCTGAAGGCTGGAACCCTATTGTTATTTTTGTTATAATTATGAAGATGATTTTGTTTTTTAAAAGTCGAACTTTTTGGCTAAATATAATTTTAGCCATTGTATTTTTATTAATTCTTATTCTGCCTTTAAATGCGATTTTGAAAATATTAACAGGCCATGGTGAAGTCGAGTATGTTCCAGATGTTAGAAATACTTCTTTAGCTCAAGCTAGCATAGATCTTGAGAAAATTGGTTTGTTTGCGGAGGTTCTCGATTCGAGTGCGTTTTTTCAAAGTTTTAAAGCAGGATATGTAGTTCAGCAGTATCCTAAACCCGGTTCAGCAGCAAAAGCTGGTAGGAAAATAAAATTGACAATAAATAGATATCGAGCTGAAAGTGTTTATGTTCCTCAGTTGATAGAAAGAACTTCTCAAAGAGCTTCTTTCGACTTGCGAAGCCGTGGACTTATTTTGGGGGAAATAACTTATCGTCCAGATTTAGCTGAAGGTATTGTTCTAGCGGCCAAAGTGAAAGGGAGCGATATAATGGCTGGAGATTTAATCAGGAAAGGAAGTGTTGTTGATTTGATTGTTGGAGAAATATCTGGACCGCCTACTCATTCAGTACCGAATATTGTTTACGATAAATTAATTGATGCAATGAGAATAATTGAGATGGCAGGGTTGCGAATACAACTAATTAACGGAGATCAAAGCGATCTGAATGTTCTAATCATCAAACAAGATCCAGCTACTTCAGACGACCTAGTGCTTCATTCAGGAGGAATAGTTCAAGTTTGGTTGGAAAATAATCAAGAAGAAATAGAAAATAAATGAAACAAATTTTACTTTTTTTAATTATTTTTTCTTCTTATTTCTCCAAAGCTCAAATCCCATTTGAGAAAATGATGATGCCAATTTCATCTTATAATGGTAATCGACAGCAATCTTTTAAAAGCTCTGACACTCTGAATTTGCCATTCATCGATGGATTCAATAACGGTTTGCGACCCGAGTGGTTCTCGTCAGGAGTAGTTCAGGCGGACAACTGGTCAAAAGACGCACTTTCGACTGGTGTTGCAGTTTTTGATGGGGTCTCATTTAATGGTCAAGCATATAATCCAGGATCCGTTGTAAATGATTCTATAACAGACGCCCTAGTATCTCCATATTTTAATTTTCAAGGATTGACCAATGTTGTTTTGACTTTTTACATTCAAAACGGTGGTTGGGGAGATCCAACCGAATCTCAAGATTCGTTCTTAGTCCATTTTTGGAATCCTACTGACTCATCTTGGCTTCATGGTGGCTCTATGCAAGGAGGAGGAGATCAAGATCATTGGCATGCGGTGGCTTTGCCTTTCCCTGCTTCTTTGAATGGTAAAAATGGTGTTCGGTTTCGACTATCTCGGTATGCTTCTCCAGGTGGTATGTTCGATCATTTTCTATTGGATTATTTAGAGGTCGGGGCAAACAGAACTCTCAGTGATACAATATTATTTGATCCTACTTGGATAAGAAAACCTAATTCCTTAACACGTATTTATGATGAAATTCCCTGGTGGCATTATAATGCGTTAATCCTTGAAAGAGATAGTTTGCCTACAGCGTATCGTAGAAATGGAAATCCGCCAGTTGGAGGCTGGCAGCTAAATCTTGGAAAATATATTTGGAAAGATGAGAACGGAAATGTTATTGCATCTAGAAACAATGTCCCGGTAGTAACAAATCTTAATCACAATGCGAGCACTCCTTATCAATTTTTAATTTCAAAGCCGATTTTAAATTTAAATGGTCCTTCTAAATGGGTTTTTAAAGGATGGTTTGATGGAGAAAACGTTGGTGAATTAGAAAATGATTCAATAAATATTACTCAAAATTTTAATTCGAGATACGGTTTAGAAGACGGCTCTGCAGAGAGGTCTTATGGCGTTTCCCAGGGCACAGAAACTAGATTGGCTCAGGAGTTTGATTTTATCATAAGCGACACTATTAGCGGAATCGATATATCAATTGCTCCTGCTGGTTATGATTGGTCGGATATGACATTTAAAATTGGGATTTGGGAAGTTGACAGTTTGGGACTTCCAGGAACTGAAATTTATTTGTCAAAGTCATTTTATAAACCTGTTTTGCCATTTTCAGAATCTCCTTTTCGTCATTTCATTATAGATACCAACGGAGTATATGTTCCAAAAAATGTCTTTATTGGCATCATTCAGACTACAGGACCTGCAATTACGATTGGATTGGATTTACACACGAGTGGAGGGAAAGCTTACGGAGACATTAATGGCTGGTTCCCATCTCTTCTTCCTGGTAGGATGATGATTCGTCCATTTTTTAGAAATCTACCTGAAGATCTTGGTGGTTTAAAATTTGAAAATTTAAATAATATCCGAATATATCCTAACCCATCCTCAAACTTTTTCATGTTAACTGGTGCTAGAAAATTTGAAAAATTTGAGGTCTATTCTTCCTTTGGAGAGAAAATCGATGGATTTTCTGCTGATATAAATGGAGAAGCAAAAAAATTATGTTTGTTTTGGTCCAATGGCATATATTTTATTCGTGGTGAATACGGAAAAAATATTGGTTTAGTTATTTGCAAATGAAAGAGGATAATTTTGATCATAAACCAGAGGATGAAGAACTCTTTGAGCATCATGCCTTCACTGCTGATATTGGTCAGCAGCCTCTTCGTGTCGATAAATTTTTAATGAATTTAATGCGCCAAATATCGCGAAATCGAATTCAAAAAGCCGCTGAAGTTGGAGCAATAAGAGTTAATACAAAACCTGTAAAGAGTAATTACCGTGTTAGGCCTGGTGATAAAGTTGCATTGGTTTTAGCTTACCCCCCGAGAGTTATACAGTTACTACCAGAAAATCTAGATTTAGATATCATTTACAAGGATAGTGATTTAGCCATTGTAAATAAGGCTTCTGGGATGGTTGTCCATCCCTCTTACGGTCACTATTCAGGCACATTGGTAAATGGCTTACTTTACGAATTTCAATCTTTACCTGAAATAAGTGATAGTGAACGGCCTGGCTTAGTTCACAGAATAGATAAGGACACAACTGGTATTCTAGTTGTGGCTCGAAATGAATACGCTTTAGCTTTTTTAGCAAAACAGTTCGCTGATCATACAACCGAGAGAGAATATTATGCTCTAGCCTGGGGAAATATTCAAGATGATAGTGGAACTATTAAAGGCCATGTTGGAAGAAGTCTTAGGGATAGGAAAATGATGTCTGTCTACCCAGATGGAAATCATGGCAAAGAAGCAATTACGCATTATAACGTACTTGAAAGATTTGGTTTTGCAACACTGGTTTCATGTCGTTTGGAGACAGGTAGGACGCATCAGATTCGGGTCCATTTTCAATCCATTGGACATTCTTTATTTGGCGATCAGACTTATGGCGGGAATCGTATTCCAAATTTGCATGGTTATCCTCGTTTCAAAGATTTTATGGCAAATAATTTGACCATTTGCCCACGTCAAGCCCTGCACGCAAGATTATTGGGTTTTAATCATCCCAAATCAGGACAAAAAGTTAAGTTTGAGGTACCACTTACAGACGACATAGTAGAAGTTTTGGAAAGGTTTAGAGCCTATGCCAATCCTGTAAAATAAGAGTTCAAATTTCAAAAAAGTGATTTATACCCTTCTGCATACATCGCTAAAATAGGTTTTCGACGTAATTTCATTGTAGGAGTCAGGTGGCCTGACTTAATGGTCCAAGCATCATTAGAAATATAAACTTTCTTCACTTTTTCCCATTTTGCAAATTGTTCATTCTTTTCTTCAACCTCTTTTTGAATTCTTGATATAACGGCAGGGTTATTTACCAAGTCATCATTTGAATTAAAATCTATGCCTTTTCTTTGACACCAGGAGATAAGGAATTCAAATTGAGGTTGAACTAATAAAACAGGAAACTTCTCATTCTCCCCAGCAACAAGACATTGTTCTATAAAAGGAGATTCTTTAAAAACATTTTCCATTTTTTGAGGTGTAATATATTTACCTCCTGACGTCTTGAATATCTCTTTTTTCCTGTCTGTTATTCTAAGATATCCACCGGTTAATATTTCTCCGATATCCCCAGTTCTAAACCATCCATCATCTGTCATGACTTCAGCTGTCAAATCAGGACGACCATAATAACCCATCATTATATTCGGACCTCTAGCAAGAATTTCTCCATCCGTATCAAGCTTGATTTCAACTCCCATCAATGGAGTTCCTACTGTTCCTAATTTGTGACCTTTCCCAGTTGGGAGGTTGACCGTTAATACTGGTGATGTTTCTGTTAATCCGTATCCTTCTTGAATATTTACTCCAGCTCCAGCAAAAATTCTTGCTAGTTTAGGATTGAGAGCAGCAGCACCTGACGCTACAGCTAAAACTTCACCGCCAAGAGCTTCGACCCATTTTGAAAAAATGATTTTTCTAGCTATTTTTAACTGTATGCGGTAAAGAGCTGATTTCCCATCGTGTTCATACTGCTCTGCTAGTCCGACTGCCCAGAAAAAAAGAAGTCTTTTGATTCCGGTGAGATTTTTACCCTTGTCCATGATCTTATCAAATACTTTTTCCAGGAGTCTTGGTACTGCTGAGAATACTTCTGGGTGAATTTCGCGTAAATTATCTCCAATTGTTTCAAGACTTTCGGCGTAATAAGTCCCCACCCCACTTTTCATGTAGACGTATACTAAAACTCTTTCATAGCTATGACAAAGAGGTAAAAAACTTAATGATTTTGCACTTGGATCTACGGGTAGTCTTTGAGCAGCTGCTATTGCGTTTTGAGTTATATTATTATGGCTAAGCATTACTCCTTTGGGAGTTCCTGTTGTGCCTGATGTATATATTAGTGTAGCTAATTCTTCAGGCTGGACATTAGCCATTCTAGACATTAGCTCTGCTTGATGTTTTTGGTCATCTTTCGAAAAAACGACATCCCAAGAATCACAATTTTTTATTGGAGTGAAAGAGTAGATGTTTTCTAAGCTAGGAACTTGGTCTTTTATGGAATTCACTTTGTGAAATAAATCCTCATCACTCAGAAAGCAATATTTAACCTCGGCATCGTTAAATATGAAATTGTAATCTTCAGATGTGATGGATGGGTAAACAGGAACGTCTATTGCTCCAATACTCAAAATTGCCTGGTCACATATATTCCACTCCATTCTGTTGTTTGTAGAAATTATTGCGATTTTATCTCCAGGCTTTACACCTAAATCGATTAATCCTCGTGCCAATTTCTCAGATCTATCTATGTATTCTTGAGTCGATAATGATTGCCAAACGCCATCTAATTTGGTATTTAGAGCGTCTTTTCGTGGGTGTTGATTTAAAGCATAGTAAGCAAAATCAAATAGTCTTGTTGGTTCTTTAGTTGCCATAATTAGGATTAAATTTTATTCTATTTTGGTTTGACATAAACTCGTTCACCATGTATCCATGTTTCAGCGACATTAAGACTTGTTATACTATCTTCTGCGCAACTCATAATGTCAGTGGTAAAGATGCTAAAATTTGCCCACATTCCTATTTTGATTTGCCCAACTTCATTTTCTTGAAAGGAAGCATATGCGGCGTCTATTGTCATTCCTTTTAATGCTTGCTCTCTGGTCAATGATTCCTCTACTTGAAACCCCTCTTTAGAGTGCCCATCTGGCGATTTTCTGGCGATGGCAGAATAGAAAGTGTAAATTGGATTCATTGACTCTACCGGAAAATCAGTCCCGAGCGGGAGTATTCCGTTACTTGATTCTCTCAGCGACGAATACGCATAAGCATAAGAGATCCTCTCAGGCCCTATTCGCTCTATAGCCCAATCCATATCACTGGTGGCGTGAGAAGGCTGAACAGATGGTATGATACCATATCTAAATGCCTCTCGATCTATGGGCTTAACTACTTGTGCATGTTCAATACGCCAACGTAAATCTTTTTTTGACCGTTTATTTAAAAAAGATTGATAGATTTTTAACATCTGCCTATTTGCGGAATCTCCAATTGAATGGGTATTCATTTGCCATTCATTTAGCGCTAATCGTTTTGCAGCAGAATTCATATAATTGAAGCTACGAATTTCAAAACCATAATGATTATCTCTATCGGAATACGGTTTACTCATCAGAGCTCCTCTGCTCCCAAGGGAGCCATCTGAATAAAATTTAAAACTTCTTACGTCTAATAAGTTTGTTTTAAGTGGCCCTCTATCGAGCCAATAAGTCAATTCGGCGGGGCTCTCGCTAATCATTACATAAAGAGGCATTTTTAGTTCTCCATTTTTTTGTAACTCATTGATAAGATTAATATCTTCTGTCGGGAGTCCAGCTTCGTGAATCCCCGTTAAGCCCACTTTAAATGCTTCATCTTGAGCAGCGAGTAGAGCTCTACATTTTTCATATTTGCTGGGCTTTTTTATGATTAACAGCGATTGAGCATTATCTATAAGTAGACCTGTTAATATTCCATTTTTTGATATTACTTCACCACCATCAATTTTGCTTTTTTCATTGATATCAGATTCTTTGATAGCCACAGAATTTGCTAATGTAGCGTGTCCATCTATTCTACTTAAAAGAATTGGTCTATTGCTAAGTTTTTCTAATTGAGAATTATCTGGAAATTTTTTAATAAACCAATCGTTTTGATCCCACCCTTGTCCTCGGTAAACCTCTTCTTCTGGATTGTTAATTATAAATTTTTTAACTATTTGAACACATTGTTCCCAGGATTTTGTGCCTTGAAGATTAATGGATTTTAACACCATTCCTTGATGTAAAAAATGTGCGTGAGCATCTATAAAACCTGGATAAACATAGGCTCCTTTAAGATCAATTCTTGAGTTTCTGGAATTGAAAGCGATGGAATTGGTATCTAATATGCGATCTATTTTTCCATTTATTAATGTTAAGTTGCTGTATTTATAAAACAAGGAATCACCTTCGAATTGGGCAATTCTTGCATTAAGTAATAAATGATCAACTGTAACAGTTGAAGAACACCCAACAATGCTAATAATTATTAGTAAAAAAAAGATTCTGAATAATGAATACATTTCTCTAAGGTAGTTATGTCTAGTTGTACCTTTGATTTAAATAATTACACTGATGAAATCCGTCACTATTCCAAATGTTAAAGCTGCTTTAGAGCTGGGTCTGTTGCCAGAAGAATATGATAAAATATGTTTGGTTTTGGGGCGTAAGCCCAACTTTACAGAATTAAATATTTATTCTGTAATGTGGTCTGAGCATTGCTCTTACAAAAACTCAATTGAATGGTTAAAAAAGTTACCTAAAGATGGACCTCATATGCTTGCTAAGGCGGGAGAAGAGAATGCTGGTTTAGTTGACATTGGTGAAGGATTAGCTTGTTGTTTTAAAATTGAATCACATAATCATCCTTCAGCGCTTGAGCCTTTTCAAGGAGCAGCTACGGGAGTTGGCGGTATAAATCGTGATATATTCACCATGGGTGCTCGGCCAATTGCTCAATTGAATAGTCTTCGTTTTGGTGATCCGCATTCAGATCGCACAAAATGGTTGATAAATGGCGTAGTTAAGGGAATTAGTTCTTACGGTAATTCATTTGGAATACCTACTGTTGGGGGTGAAGTTTATTTTGATAAATGCTATGAGCAGAATCCCCTAGTCAATGCTTTCTCTGCTGGAATAGTAGATGTTGGAGGTCAAATTTCAGCAAAGGCTCAAGGTGTTGGGAATGCAGTTTATATAGTTGGAAGTTCAACTGGAAGAGATGGTGTTCATGGAGCCGCTTTTGCATCCAAAGATTTAACGGAGGACAGTGCGAATGATATTCCAGCAGTACAAGTAGGTGATCCCTTTCAGGAAAAACTTCTCCTAGAGGCATCTATGGAGTTATCAAAAACTGGTGCTGTTAAAGGCATGCAGGATATGGGTGCTGCGGGGATAACCTGTTCTACAAGTGAAATGAGTGCTGGTGGAAATGTTGGTATGGATATATGGCTTGATAAGGTTCCCACTCGTCAAGAAGGTATGGAGCCCTGGGAAATTCTTCTTTCAGAATCACAAGAACGCATGCTAGTTGTTGTCGATAAGGGACGAGAAAAAGATGTTCAATCTATTTTTGAAAAATGGGATATTCATTGTGAGCAGATTGGAATTGTTACTGATGGACCATTACTTCGTTATTATTGGAATAAAAAAAAAATAGCTGAGATTCCAGCTGAATCTCTTGTTTTGGGAGGTGGGGCTCCAGTTTATCATCGAGAAAGTAAAGAGCCAGCATATTTTAGTGAGTTGAAGAAATTTAATATTGAAAGTGTTAATGAACCAGATAATCTGTTTGATGTTGCAAAGAAGATAATGGCGTTGCCTAATATTTCTTCAAAAAAATGGGTCTACGAACAATATGATTCAATGGTAGGTACAAAAAATCGTTCAACTAATGACCCAAGTGATGCTGCCATTGTAAATATTAAAGGTTCTAAGCGAGCTCTTGCTATGACTGTCGATTGTAATAGTCGCTATGTAAATTCGGATCCTGAAGTGGGTACAATGATTGCGGTCTCAGAGAATGCTCGAAATATCATTTGTTCTGGAGCTGAACCCTCCGCAATAACCAATTGCTTAAATTTTGGAAATCCATACAATCCAGAAGTGTATTGGCAATTTATTGGAGCAATAAAAGGTATGACAAAAGCTTGTAAAAAATTCACTACTCCTGTCACTGGTGGAAATGTAAGTTTTTACAATCAAACGAAAGTGGGTGATTCAACTGTGCCCATTTTTCCAACACCAACAATTGCCATGATTGGATTGGTAAAGAATATTGATAACATTACAACTATTCAATTTAAGTGTAAAGGAGATCTAATTTATCAGATTGGTCCCTCAGTTGAGGATATTTCCTCTAGTCAATACCTTGTTAATATTCACAATATTACTGAATCTCCTGCTCCTAGTTTTGATTTAGATCAAGAATTTTTGGTTCAAGACAAAGTGAAAAAATTAATCAAAAAAGAGTTGGTTTCAAGTGCTCACGATGTGTCGGAAGGAGGTCTTTTTGTCACTCTGATGGAAAGTGCTATGATTTCAAGTTATGGATTTAATATAACTTCTGATTCTTCAATCAGAAAAGATGCATATCTGTTTGGGGAAAGTCAAAGTAGAATCATTGTCAGCGTGTCTCCTGAAAAAGAAGATGAATTGATCGATATAATGATGTCAAAGGATGTGGACTTTCATCTTGTTGGACACGTCACAAAAGGTTCGGTCAGAGTGGATGATGAAAATTGGGGAGATGTTAACGATTATAAGACATTATACGATAATGCCCTTGGGGCAATTTTAGAAGAATGATTTTTTTTTAAGACGATCTTATCTCAGCCTCTACTTTTTGATTTAATATTTTCACTATTTGCGTTATGGATTTTTCAACTTGAGAGTCTTTGAGTGTTTTATTAATATCTTGAAAACTCAAGCGAATTCCAAATGATATATTGTCTTTGGATATTTTCTCACCTTGATACACATCAAATAGTTCAATATTAATTAGAGATTTAACATTTGAATTTTTAATTACATTTAAAATTGATGAATATGGGATTTCGGATTTAACAAGTATAGCTAAATCACGCTTAACCATTGGAAACTTTGGTGTTTCTTTATATTTTATTTTGACATTCTTAGCGATTTTACAAATTTCATCCCAGTTAAAAATAGCCGCTAGAACCTTTTGATTTAGATCGACTTTCTCCAATGCCCATTCATCTACAAATCCAATTGTGGCTATAGTTTTTTTATTGACTTCAAAACATATTCCGCTATCCCATTGTCCTTTTATAGAGTGCTGTTCCACTTCAGTAATTTTATGGATTCCTAGATGGGCTAGTAGTCCAGTAGCAAGACCTTTCATTTTGAAGAAGTTTATTTCTGAATTCTCCTCACTCCAGGATGATATAGGAAATTCGCCAGCTAGCCAAAGTCCTAAATTATTTTGCTCTGAATATTCGTTTTTATTTGGCGAATGGTAAGTTCGACCAAATTCAAAAAATGAAATATTTGTTTGTTGTCTTTTGGTATTGTAGCTAATTGCATCTAAACCTCCCATTAATAGTGTAGGTCTCATTACTCCCAATTCTTGACTCAATGGATTGAGTATTTTAACTAGTTTAGATTCGTCTATACTAGGGTGCAATGAATATAATTCTGAACTAGTTAAGGAATTATTTATTATTTCATACAGTCCTTTTGCTACTAAAAACTCCGTTGCTTTTCGGTGAAGAGATTCATTTGACACCCTTTTATTTTGTGAGAGGCTAAATCGCATATTTGAAGGAAATGGAATCCTATTAAATCCATAAATTCTTAATATTTCCTCGGCAATATCAGCTTCTCTTGTGACGTCCCATCGATAACAAGGGACGGATAACGTAAGTGAAGAGCCATTTTCTCTAATTTGATTAATGTCTAATGAATTGAGAATCGACTTCACGTCCGATTTTAATATGTCTGCACCAATTAGTTTATTTATTCTATCTAGATTGACTTCTATAATTCGTGGTCTAAAAGAGGCATTTTTTGATTTTTTTTCGGAGAAACTAGTGACTAAGGCATTGGGAAATATCGACTTAAAAATTGTCCATGCCAATTTCAGCGCATCATACCCAATGTTAGGGTCAACACCCCTCTCGTAACGAAAAGAAGCATCAGTGTTGAGTCCATATCTTTTTGCAGTTTTTCTAATTACTACTGGGTCAAACCAAGCAGATTCAAGAATGATACTGGTACTATCCTGATTCACTCCAGAGTGCAAACCTCCAAATACTCCAGCAAGGGCAATAGGGGTTTTTGAATTAGCGATAACGAGGTCCTCTTCATGCAGTTTTCTCTCTTGTCCGTCTAGAGTGGTAAACAGTTCATCTTTCTTAGCCCTACGAACAATAATATTGTTATCAGGTATTGATTTAGCATCAAATGCATGGAGAGGTTGACCTAAGTCATGAAGAACATAGTTAGTAATATCTACTATTGCATTTATAGGTTTTAGACCAATAGCTTTCAGGCGTCTGACAAGCCAATCGGGTGATGAAGTATTACTTAGTCCAGTTATGGTAAGAGCTTTATAGCTTGGGCATGCAGATTCGTCATTTATATTAATTTTAATATTTGAAGTTGCCTCTAACCAATCATTAAGTTTAACCTGGTTCCAGGAAAAGTCAGTTTTATTCTGAATTAATGCAGCTTTTAGGTCTCTAGCAACACCCATATGACTCATCGCATCCATTCGATTCGGAGTTAATCCAATATCAAACACAGAATCGGATCTTAAATTAAGATGCTCTGACAGCTTAGCTCCCTTTATGGCATTATCATTGAGAATATAAATGCCATCATGACTATTTCCAAGACCGAGCTCGTCCTGAGCGCAAAGCATACCCTCTGAAACTTTGCCTCTGATTTTTCCTTTTTTTATTTTGAGACCGTTTTCAAGGTCATTAGGGTAAATTGTAGAACCTACGATGGCTACTGGAACTTTTTGCCCAACTTCGATATTAGAGGCTCCACAAACAATATTTAGAAACTTATCGTTTCCCATATCTAAAACAGTACAACACAACCGGTCTGCATTAGGGTGTTTATTTAATGATATGATTTCACCGACTAACACTCCATGTAATCCACCTCTCACTTGATCTATATCATCTATTTTTTCTACTTCTAAACCTATGGATGTCAGGGTTTTAGAAAATATTTCAATAGAAATATCTGTCTTTATGTAGTCACTTAACCAGTCTTTGGAAATTAGCATAGCTGTAAAAATAGGGAGTAATTCATTCTTTGTTAAAATAAATTAATCAGATTTGTTGTGATCGTTTCAAATTACGTTAAACCAAATATAAAAATCGCGTAAAGAAAGAATCTAAAAAATCGCGCTATGGCTAAAATTAAAAACCATTGAAATCTAAAGTTGACAATACCTGCAATTGTGCAAATCGGAGGGAACGGAAGTGGCGTCATTGCAGATAGAAAAATCAAAAGACCACCAAATTTTTTAATTTGCCTAGACTGCTCCTCGAACCGGTTTTTAATCCATCTTTGAATCATGGGGAAATTATTGATTCGTCTTCCAATTAAATAGCTTAATACACCACTTGAATAACTTACAGCTGATAGTAAAAATACCATTAGATAAGGGTGTTCCATTTCTCCAGCCCACAAAATGAAGAAATCAGGAGGTAATATACCTGTCACAATTTCAGAAAACCCTAACAATATTATGACAGCTGTCCAATGAAATTGTATGGTAACCCATGATGCTATGGCTTCAATATTAAATAAATAAGTATTTACTAACCAGATCGCAGCTGCAAAAAGAATTAAGACTAAGCCAAGTTTTCTAAATCCTTCAACTAAAAATTTATAGCCACCAGATATTTGATAAAATCGATGACTTAACGATACAGATCTCCAAAAAGATCGATTTTTATTGAAAGGGATTTTTTTCATTTTTGAATACAACTGTTACACAAATTATGCCACTGTTCCCCATGCGATTTTATGTCTTGAATATTCTGAGAACCGTAATCGTAGCTTCTCATAATCAGGTTTTTCTAAGTGCGGGTCATCTAATACTATTTCCTCTGCTAGTTTTCTTGACCATTCGATAAGCTCACCATCTTGTAAAATATTGGCAATTTTGTAATCTAAAGATCCACTTTGCCTAGTCCCCATAACTTCTCCAGGTCCTCTTAGTTGCATGTCAACATTTGCTATTTCAAATCCATCATTTGTCTCGCATAATGTATCAATTCTTACTCTACCATTATCGCTTAGTTTATCCTTTGTTAAAAGAATGCAATAAGATTGTTCTTTTCCTCTTCCTACTCTACCTCTTAATTGGTGAAGCTGGGATAGACCGAATTTTTCGGCATTTTCTATTATCATGACACTTGCATTGGCTACATCTACTCCAACTTCTATTACTGTCGTTGAAACCATTATTTGAGTCTCTCCTTTAGCGAATCGTTGCATTTCCCATTGCTTGTCTTCAGCTTTCATTCTTCCGTGAACAATTGAAATCTGATATTCTGGTCTAGGGAAATCTCGGGTAACGCTCTCATAGCCGTCCATTAAGTCTTTAAAGTCTAATTTCTCACTCTCTTCAATTAGTGGATAAACAATATAAACTTGTCTTCCTTTTGAAATTTGATTTTTAATAAACCCCCATACTTGTAATCGGTTATGATCTGTTCTATGAACAGTTTTTATTGGTTTTCTTCCTGGAGGTAATTCATCAATTATTGATAAGTCTAGATCTCCATATAAACTCATAGCCAATGTTCTTGGGATAGGAGTTGCGGTCATAACTAAAATATGTGGGGGAGGATTATTTTTTTTCCGAAGTTTTGCTCTTTGTGCAACTCCAAATCTATGCTGCTCATCAATTATGGCAATCCCTAAATTATTGAAAATGACTGGATCTTCGATAAGCGCATGAGTGCCTACGAGTATATCAAGTTCTCCCGAGGCAATATCTTTGAAAAGAGGCTTCCTGGCGGCTGCTTTAATAGAACCTGTTAGTATACCTATTTTCAAACCAAGAGCTTTGACCCATGGCTCTAGGCTAGAATGATGTTGTTGTGCTAAGATCTCTGTTGGCGCCATGAAAGCAGCTTGATATCCATTATCAATTGCCATAAGTATAGACATAAAGGCAACAAGAGTTTTTCCTGACCCAACATCCCCCTGAATTAATCGATTCATATGTAAACCAGTTACAGCGTTTTTTCGAATTTCTTTGATCACATTTTTTTGAGCATTAGTAAGATTGAACGGAAGTATTTTTTTATAAAAACTATTAAAATTGGGTTCTAGTTTTGAGAATAAATGACCGCTATGCTGAGTTAGGTGACTTTTGCGCTTAAATGCAAACACGAGTTGATCTAAAAATATTTCTTCAAACGCCAGTCTATCTCTTGCAATAGATAATCGTTTTGAATTTTTTGGGTAATGCATTTCTTTTAATGCGATCTTTCTATTTGGCCAATTTTTACTTTTAACTATGGATTCAGGTATCCAGTCGAGTCTAGACCTGTGAGGATTTTTAATTAGTTCTAATATCAACTTAGAAAGTCCTTTACTATTGAGGCCTGAAGCGGTTAATTTCTCTGTAGATGGATAGACAGGATGAAGTCCAGAAAAGTTATTCATTTTTAATGATGTTGCGAGCTCTAACTCTGGATGTGAAATACTAAATCGATCATTAAATTGAGAAATTCTCCCAAAGGCTATTATCTCACTTCCAATTTTAATGGATTTACGAACCCAATTTATGCCTTTAAACCATATTAGTTCGATACTTGAATTATCTGATGTTAACATTACCGATAAACGTTTTTTCGGACCATTTCCAAGAGACTTTATCTCTGATATAAATCCACGAACTTGAATTTCTGCAGGTCCTGGAGTTACCTCATTAGGTTTATAAATAATAGTTTTATCTATATATCGAAATGGGAAATGTTGAATAAGGTCATTAAATGTTCTAAGTCCTAATTCAGATGCTAATAAAGATGCTCGATGAGGACCAACGCCTTTTAAATATGTTAAAGATGTACTCATTTCAGTTGATGGCATCCTCAAAAATAGGGTTAACTTATGTGCCTTTATGGAGGCAAGAGGTTTAAAATCATCAGAATTAGTTTTTTTTTTATTAGACGCAGCTATTTTAGCATCATCCTTCTTGCTCTGGGTAATTGTTCGTTTAGGAGATTTGTCAGAACATAACCCTGAATACTATGGACATTATCTCATCTTGTTTATTTTAGTTTTTGTTTTTTGGATGAGTTTGTCTCTTTTTTTTAGCGTTCATAAAGTAATTGCTGGAGTTGAAATTAGAAATGTTTTATCGAGTTTTTATAAAATGGTTTTTCTTCATCTATCATTTATTTCTCTCATTATTTTTATTTTAAAGACCTCTATTTATTATTCTCGGATATTTTTATTTTTATTTATTCTGACATATTTGCTTTTTGGAACTATTCTTCGATTTATTTGGTTTCGGGCATTAAGAAAATATTATTTAAAGGGCAATGGATTAAAGTCAATAGCAATTGTTGGGAACGGAGAGCAATGGGAAAGGCTTAGTATGGAGTTAGATAAACATCCAGAATATGGATATCAGATTGGAAAACGATTCCGTATTTTGACTGATTTGCCTGAATTATCAAAAGAATGGGAGGAGTTGTGGGTAGTTCCAGATGACCTGATAGAGGCATCTGTAATTGCTGATAATTGGGGAATTCGACTCCGTTTAGTTCCTGATTTGGGAGTTTTAGGTGCTAATCGCACACGTTTATCCTCCATAGGAAATATCCCTATAGTGGAGCTTCGACCTGAACCACTTAGTAATTATTTTATGTCAGGACTAAAAAGGTTATTTGATATTGTAATTTCTCTTATTGGCTTGGTTTTAATCCTTTCATGGGTAATTCCTATTTTAGGGTTGTTGATTCTAATTAACTCTAAAGGCACTGTTTTTTATTCTCAAATCAGGATTGGAACCGCTGGAAATAATTTTAAAATTTTAAAATTTAGGAGTATGTATTCCGGAGTAATGGACAATATTCAAGCTCAGGAAAACGATAATCGAATTACATATTTAGGTCGAATAATTCGGAGAACACACCTAGATGAACTTCCTCAGCTGTGGAATGTTTTCACAGGTGATATGAGTCTTGTTGGCCCCCGTCCGCACATGCTCGCTGATCATGATGTGTATACTAAAGCTATAAAAGATTATGGAATTAGACATTGGGTTCGCCCTGGAATTACTGGACTAGCACAGGCACGAGGTTTGACTGGATCAAAAAACATGGAGTTAATGGGCGAAAGAATTCGTACAGATATTTATTATATTGAAAATTGGTCTTTTATTTTAGATTTGAAAATAATTGTAGCAACATTACTTGGGGCTAGAAAATGGATTTAGAGAAAGTTTTATATTTTAGCCAATTGTTTGGCGACCAAATAATATTTGTCTGCTATAAAGTCCCAATTATGGATTTTTAATCTTTCATTCCAATCATTGTTTAGTGAATTTCGTTGAAACCATATTTTTTTTAGGCTCAATTCTTCATTGTGGAAATTGAAATAGACTCCTTGATCCCCTAATATTGATCGATTAAAAATATTATCGTGAGCTGCTATTCTACAACTTGCAGCCATAGCTTGAAGAAGTCCGGGATTAGTTCCACCAACGCTGTGCCCATGGACATATAAGGTGGCTCCTTGCCTCAAGGCTTGAGTCTTTAAGGGGTCAAATTCACTATTAATTGATATTAAATTATTATTATTCTTAAAGAATTTCAAAATATGCTTGGCATATTTTGTATTCCAAAAGCCAACCACTGCGACTTTGGATTCTTTTAAAAGCTCATTTAAGATCTCAAGAATATTGTTTTCAGGCACTAATCTGCATATAATAAGAGCATATGCATCTTTTTTTAACTGAAATTGATCTAATAATACAGTCAACTCTTCCTCTAATAATGGTCGTGGAGTTATAGCTCCATATGAGATTTCATGAAGAGGTTTATTATAAATTTCTTCGCAGTATTGGGTTATTCCAGGATTATCCGATATTATTGAATCTGAAGATTTCACGGCCCATGATTCTGTTAGTCTTAAATATTTTTTTACAGAAGGCGAATATTTTCCACGTTTCCATTCTATACCGTCTAAATGCACTGCAACTCTATTTTTTAGAATCCAACTAAACCATAAGAGCCAGAGTCCTGAACTTGTTGTACCAAGGGTTATATGAGCGTCTGGTTGCCATTTTTTAATTGATTTAAGGCTTATCCAGTCATATATAAACTGCGAAAATGATCCAAATATTTTTTCAGGATCCCAATGAGTTTTCCGAAAAATCCCTGGGTAAGCATAATAAGGTTCTGGATGACATGAGGATGTACTAACCCATACTCGATTTCCTAAATCTGATAGACGGCGTGAGACATGGTCAACCATTTCTTCATATCCACCATATCTATTCGGCATTCCACGAGAGCCGCTAAATGCTATAAATAAATTATTTTTTTTATAAACTATTTCTAGATCTTTTGCTGCCTTTTTCCATGAATAATTATTAATGTTAGCATCATTTTTAGGATGTTCATTAGCAATTAAAACTGCTTTGGCAATACCCTCTGGTGTTGGTGAGCAGAGGAAGACATCTTTATTAAGTTCCGAAGCACTTTCAGCATTTTCTGATAAAATGACTTGACATTTTGCCTGAAGGCCTTCTATTGCGGTAAGGCCAAATGTCTCAAAAAGAGAGGGTATAATGACAGCATAGGTTTGTGATAATATTCCAGGTAATTCATTTTTTGGAACTGCTGGAATCCAATCAATATGTGCTCCAGAATTTTTTGCTTTCTTTATGGCGCGCCCAACAGATTTGCCATATCTTTTGTGATTTATCGAAATATCTCCAATTAAAGTGAGTGATTCTTTAAATCCTTTTTCACTTAAAATTCTCCAAGCGTTTACGGCTGCAATTTGATTCTTTATTCCCTCTATTCTGCCAAGAACAATATATCCTTTACGATTCGAATTAGAAGTAATTTGAAGATGTTCTAATCCAGGAGAAATGACTTGAACGCTCTTTCCTAATCCAGTTATTTTTTTGATGCGTTCTGATTCTGTCGAAGTAGTTGCAATTAATGAATCGGCCGTCCAAGCAAATTTCATTATTGGATTTTTTAAACTTATTAAGCCTATTGAAGGATAACGATCTTGGCTGAAAATGGCACGAAGAAAAATCTTAATAAATTCTTTTAAATGATTAGGTAAGTATTTCCAGACAACACCTCTTTTTGATTCAAATTTTTCATAATCAACCAGTATTGAGGAGATAATCCAACGAATCCTTGAATTTTTTTTGCGGTATCGATAACAAAGGTATTGATCTACTATGCGGCCTAGATTTATACTGTGAACCACATCCCATTCAGACTTCGTCGTTTCTTTCACGAAATCTCTTGATCTGAGAATTAATTTTACATTATGACCAAGAGAGGTCAAGGCTTTGATTGTTTCTAATACCTGGACACTATCTCCTCCAGGTTGTTTAAGAAGAGTTTTTCGGGCAAAGAATAATATGTTCACACAATAAATGTACTGCTCATAAATTGTACCTTAGTTTAAATAATACGTAAAAAATAATCCTTACTTATGGCTATCCCTAAATTTCTGGTTGGAGACAATACTGACCAACCCGAAAATGTTTACATTATTCATACTGATTTCCCTAGGTTTGTAATAGACTTAGATACTGACGAGGTTGAATGGTTAGATCAGATAGAGGACGAGGACGAGACTGAACTTACAGATGAGATGAATCGTTTGCTCGAAGAAGCAAATACTTTTTATATGCGCGAAGTAGACCGTTACGAGGCTATGGATTAATGATAAAAGTATTTCAATGGCGAGAAAATATTCCATTAGCTGTTCCCGTCATCATTGGCCAATTAGGACATATCGCCACCTCTATTTCAGATTCAATCATGGTAGGTCAACTCGGCATTATTCCTCTTGCCGCAGTCTCTCTGGCTAGTTCTATATCAAGTGTACCTCTGGTTTTTGGAATTGGTGTTGCGTACGGACTTACTCCATTAGTTGCACGTGCAGCGGGTCAAAAAAGATGGGATAAGGCATACAGATTGCTGAAAAATTCTACTCTAGTGAATATTAGCACCTCTATTGTAATGTTCTTATTTGCTTGGTTGCTTTTTTTATTTGTTAAAACAACTGATCAGTCACTCGAGGTTTTGAATGAAAGTAGGGGCTATTTAATTTTAGTCATGGTTTCATATTTTCCTTTTATGCTCTTTCTTTCCGGTAAACAATATTTGGAGGGTCTAGGTGACACTAAAACCCCTATGCGTATAAGTTTATTTGGTAATTTATTGAATATTTTCCTCAATGCTTTTATGATTTTTGGGCTGTTCATTTTTCCTGCTTGGGGAATTATTGGTGCCGGTATAGCTACAATAATTGCTCGATGTTTTATGGCCTTTCATGTTTGGTATTTTGTTTTTCTTAAAAAGAAAAGTTATTCGATTATTTCTAAAAAATTTACTGTTTCATTTAGAGCAATTAGGTCATTGTTGAAATTAGGATTGCCATCAGGCCTGCAATATGTATTTGAAGTCAGTGCTTTTGCAGCGAGCGCATGGATTATCGGAACTTATGGTCCCAAGCAGTTAGCAGCTCATCAAATCGCTATTAATCTTGCTTCGATATCCTATATGGCTGCCACAGGACTAGGGGCGGCAGGGACAGTTAGACTCGGTCAGCTTTTAGGAGCAAGGAGAGGGAATGAAGCTTTAAGCGCTGGGAAAAGCTTGTTTGCTCTAACTATAGCTTTCATGTCTTTTACTGGAATTTTATTTTTTACTCTCAGAAATATTCTCCCATCATTTTACACAAATGAAATTGATGTAATCTCATCAGCAGCATCTTTATTAATAGTTGCTACTGTTTTTCAAATAAGTGATGGATTGCAAGCTACGGCATTAGGCGTTCTCAGAGGAATTCAAGACGTTAAAACTCCGACAGTAATTTCTTTTATTTCTTATTATCTAATTGCCTTACCACTTGAGTGGGTACTTGGTACTTATTTCGAATTGGGTGCAATCGGTGTTTGGATTGCACTAGCTGTCGGTTTAACGATAAGTGCTTATCTTTTGACCACAAGATTTTACAATCAAATAGGAGTAATTGCGCTCAAGAATATTTAGATGCTTCATCTAATTGAACTGGATCAGATCCAAGAATATGGAGCCTTTCAACTACATTTCGAAGCTCTCTTATATTGCCAGACCAATTTGCAGATTCTAAATGTTTAATGGCCTCTTTCGAAAATTTTTTTTGACCGAATCCTCTTTCTGTTAGAGTTTCTAAGAAGTGATTAATAAGATCAGGAATATCCTGCCGTCTTAAATTTAGGGGAGGGACTTCTATTAATATGACGCTTAGTCGGTGATAAAGATCTTCTCGAAATCGACCAGAATTTATTTCTTTTTTGATATTTTTATTAGTTGCTGCGATTATTCGAACATCTACTGAAATAGATTTCCCTGAGCCCACTGGTGTAATGCGATTTTCTTGAAGGGCGCGGAGAACTTTAGCTTGAGCAGAGATGCTCATATCTCCAATTTCATCCAAGAATAATGTCCCGCCATCAGCCAACTCAAACTTACCCTTACGGTCCTTTATTGCTGATGTAAACGAGCCTTTAATGTGTCCAAATAACTCAGATTCGATCAATTCAGATGGTATGGCAGCACAATTAACTTCGATAAATGACTGCTTGGATCTGGCGCTAAGTTGATGCAGTTGATTTGCTACAATTTCTTTTCCTGAGCCATTCGGTCCGGTTATTAAGACTCTGGCGTCAGTCGGCGCCACTTTTTTAATCATATTCCTAACGATTTCCAATGATTTTGATTTGCCAATCATCGCAAATTTACTATCAACTTTTTTTCTCAACCGTCGATTTTCTTGGAGTAAAATTTTTCGATCGAGAGCTTGACGAATTGTTGTAACTAGCCGATTGAGATCAGGTGGTTTTGCAATATAATCATAGGCCCCTTTTCTAATGCATGCAACTGCGGTATCTATATCACCATGCCCTGAAATCATAATTGTTGGGATGTCGCCATAGTTATTCATTATAAAGTCTAAAACTTCGATGCCATCTTTTTTAGGCATTTTAATATCACAGAGAACTAGATCGAATGAATTCTCCTTCAATTGCTGAATACCCATTTCACCATCATCGGCTTCCAATACTTGATGAGACTTGTCCTCATTAATAAGAATATTTTTTAAGACATTTCTTATCGATTTTTCATCTTCTACAATAAGGATGCGTGCCATTATTATTTTCTGTTTTGATTATCTTAATCTCTTAGATAGATTAACGCAATATATAGTTTTAAAGTTCGGTTTTATAGGTGTTGTGAAATAACAAAAAAGAAATTATTTTTCTTGAAAATACGCCCAACTATTTCATTAGTTGAAACACTATTTATTATGCATCCATACGTCCATTTGCGGGAATGCAATCGTAATGTTATTCTTGCGAAATGCCTCATCTATGGAGAATCGTATATCTGACTTGGTGAATTCTATCCGAAAGAGGTTAGAGCTATGGAAATTAGCATTGAATTCTAATGCGCTGTTCCCAAAATTTTTAAATTGAACGGAAGGAGCTGGTTTCGAATGAACATCAGGGCTTTTTTTCATACATTCTATTAATTGCTTTTTTACTTCATCAGTATTTGAACCATAAGCCACACCTACGGAAATATGAAATCGTGTTGCAGTATTTTGATGACTCCAATTGATGACTCCTTGATTAGTTAATTTACTATTTGGTAAAATGACGGAAATATCATCGCGAGTTGATATTTTAGTTGTTCGCAAACCTACTTCCTTTACAATTCCGGTCATTCCATCAATCTCGATAATGTCTCCAGCTGAAATACTTCTTTCTGTGAGTAATATTATTCCAGAGATGAAATCTCTAAATGTATCCTGAAGTCCTAAACCTAATCCAACAAAAAGAGCAGTAGAATAAGCTAAGATAACCGTGATTCCGATTCCTGAAAAGTCCAGAGTGAATAATATTGTTATAATCCAAATGAAGTAGTTTAAAAGTTGACGTAGTGACGATGCGGTGCCGTGATCAACTGTTTTTCGCGAAACAGCGCGACCGAATATTCTTTTAACAAAATATGTAATGAACCTAGCAAATGTTAGTATTAATACTATTTGAATAATATCAAATAGTGTGACACTAATATCATCATATTTAAAAATTATAAATTCAAGAAAGTCAGACAAAGTCATATGCTGCTAGTTTATTAATTTCTTCGTATCCATTTGTAAAGATCTTTATAACTCACTTTTTTTCCATAAGATAGTATTCCCACACGATAAATCTTTGCAGACACCCAAGTTGTTGCTAAGAAACCTATCACTAAAGATAACATACTAAGCAAGATTTCCCAGGTCTCTACACCACCAAAAGGAAGTCTCATTGTCATTGCGATTGGAGAAGAAAATGGGATAAACGATAACCACATTGCAATGGAGCCATTGGGTTCTTGCATAATATTTGTTGAAAGGATTAAGGTTAGTATTAATGGCATTGTTAAGGGTAATATGAATTGCTGAGTGTCTGCTTCTGAATCAACTGCAGCGCCGGCTGCGGCAAATAAAGCTCCATATAGAAGATATCCTCCGAGAAAATAAAAAAGAAAGCATCCGAGTAGTTTTGGGATATTAAACGCTCCCAAGCTATCTATAATGTCACTTAAAATAAGTTGTGACTCAGTACTTGAAGCAATTTCGGTCGTATTGAGCCCAGATATTTCTGGGCTTAAGATGCCAATTACGCCTGCAATGGAGTAAATAATAGAACTAAACATAATCAGAATTATAAATTGTAAAAGTCCTACTGCCGCAATACCGATTATCTTACCTAAAAGGAGCTGTGTCGGTTTAACTGAAGTAATTATCACTTCTACTATTCTTGAAGTTTTCTCTTCAATTACCCCACGCATTATTTGAGCCGCATATATAAAAGTAAAAAAATAAATGAAAAACCCAGAAGCAAAGCCAATTGTCATTTTAAGAGGTAAAGAGCTACTTTCGGATCCTTCTTCGGTTAAGTCTAAATTCTTGATATTAACGATAGTTGTTGATTGTGCTACAATAGAAGGGTTAACGCCATTTATTTTCAACTTTTCTTCTGTTGCTGCTTTGCCCAACCGCCTCTCTAAATTGCGGGTTAAGTCCATTCCTATGTCACCTTTTGAGTAAAGACGAGTATTGCGAAGTATAAAGTCCGGATCATTGTTTTCTGAAGGTGGCAGAAATAAAAGACCGTCGTATAAATCATTGTCTCTTACTTTTGAAATAGCCATTTGTTCGTCAACCAATTTAGGATCAAAATATTCGAGCCTGTTTCCTTCGATAGTTCCCATTCCACGCAAAAGGAATGAATTGTCGACTACTAAAATTGTTTTGGGTTCTTCATCAACGCCTGCTAATAAGGCTGGGATAACAAGTATTGCTCCAAAAAATATAGGGCCCAAAATAGTCATCAATAAGAAGGTTTTATTCCTAACTCTAGTTGTAAACTCTCGTTTAGCGACAATCAAAAAAGTGCTCATTTTTTTACTGATTTAATGAAAATATCGTTCATGCTTGGTATAATTTCTTCAAATCGAATTGTATCTACTTGAGGTGCTAAAGCACTTATAATTTCTGAACTATTTAATTTTGTACTTTGAAGTTCGGCTATACATATGCCTTTATTAAAGTCTGTTATGTTTTGAGATATAATAACTTCACCCGGTAGTGATAAAGTGATAGGGTTTTTAGATCTGTATGACAACCTAAAGTTTCCGTTACGATGCGACTCTCGAATTTCATTTACAGATCCATCCAATATTTTTTCTCCATTGTTTAAGAGCGCCATATGGCTGCACAATTCTTCTACACTTTCCATTCTATGAGTGGAAAGAAGGATTGTTGAACCTTCTTTTTTTATTCTAAGCATTTCGTCTCTAATAAGAGCAGCATTTATTGGATCCAAACCGCTAAAAGGTTCATCAAAAACTAATAGTTTAGGCTCATGAAGAACGGTGGTAATGAACTGGATTTTTTGTGCCATACCTTTCGACAGTTCCTCAACTTTTTTGTCCCACCAAGTCTCAAGTCCCCATTTTTTAAACCACCAATGAAGTCTTTTTCTTGCTTCATGGCGGCTTAAACCTTTCAGCTGTGCGAAATACATGGATTGCTCGCCTACTTTCATTTTTTTATAAAGTCCCCGTTCTTCAGGGAGATATCCTATTTGATGACTATCTGAAGATCTAATTTTTTGTCCATAAAAATTGACGGAACCATGATCAGGTGATATTATTTGATTAATAATACGAAGTAGAGTTGTTTTTCCAGCTCCATTTGGTCCGAGTAATCCAAATACACTTCCCTCCGGAATTTCCATATCTATTGGGTGTAGCGCGATATGGCCTTCGTACTGTTTGTCCACGCCGAATGATTCAATTGCATTCATATTGCTTCGTTTAGTAAATGTTTTTTATTTTGGATCTCCTGCAAAGCTATTAAAGCTTCATTGACAGAGCTTATACCATCTATAATTAGCGATAGGCGTTTAGTTTGTTTCATTCTGTAACGTCCTGGATTCTCTTGAATTTTAGATAAAAATCCTAAGATGGTTTTTTCCGAGGGCTTTTTAAATTCACTGTTTGGAAAATGTGCGATCATTTTTCCGCTTTTCAAAATAATTTTTTCTAGTCCTAGATCATCACCTAACCATCTAAGGCGCATTGATTGAAGTAAGTTCTTAGCTGCAGTAGGCATTTGGCCAAATCTATCTTCTAACCCTAGAGCAAATTTTCTGAGATCTAATTCATTTTTAAGGCTATTCAAATCTCGGTAGATCCTTAATCGTTCTTCAACAAAATTTACATATTTATCGGGAAATAAAAGTTCTAAATCAGTATCTAATTGGCACTCCATTTTTTCTTCTTCGATACCGCCTTTTTGATTTTTATAGACTTCTTTAAAATCGTTATTTTTTAACTCATGAACTGCTTCGGAAAGAAGTCTTTGATAGGTTTCAAAACCTAGGTCATTTATAAATCCACTTTGCTCTCCACCCAATAAATCTCCTGCTCCTCTTATTTCTAAGTCTCTTAAGGCGATTCTGAACCCAGAGCCTAAATCTGAAAACTGTTCAAGTGCTTGAAGTCTTTTTCGTGATTCATCTGGAAGTCCAGAAATGGGTGGCGAAATGAGATAACAAAATGCTTTTTTATTCGAACGACCTACTCGTCCTCTCATCTGATGTAGATCACTCAATCCAAACATTTGAGCTTGGTGAATTATCATTGTATTTGCATTTGGTACGTCTAGTCCACTCTCGACAATTGTCGTACTTACGAGAATATCATATTTTCCATCCATAAAGTCAACTAGAATATTCTCCAAGTCACTTCCTTTCATTTTACCGTGGCCGATAGCTATCCTCATGTCAGGTAACAGCCTTTGTAAGGTTCCAGCAACTTCTTTAATGTTTTCCACACGATTGTGAATAAAAAAAGCTTGTCCCCCTCGGCTAACTTCATAATGAAGAATATCACGTATTCTATCTTCTTTAAATCCAATTATTTGAGTTTCTATTGGCTGCCTATTGGCAGGAGGGGTATTCATTACACTTAAATCACGTGCTGCCATAAGAGAAAACTGCATAGTCCTTGGAATGGGTGTAGCGGTTAAAGTCAGGGTATCCACATTTACTTTTAGAGTTTTTAGTTTGTCCTTCACATTGACTCCAAATTTTTGCTCTTCATCAATAATGAGTAAACCTAAGTCTTTAAATATCACATCTTTGCTAACTAGTTTGTGCGTTCCTATTAAGATGTCGACTCTGCCTTCTTGAAGGTCACGCAGAATAAGCTTCATATCTTTTGAGCTTTTTGATCTATTCACATATTCTACTCTAACGGGAAATGCATCAAGTCTTTTTTTAAATGTCTTATAGTGCTGAAAAGCTAAAATTGTTGTGGGTACAAGTATGGCAACTTGTTTGTTATCATTGACAGCTTTAAATGCTGCTCTCACAGCAATTTCAGTTTTCCCAAACCCAACATCTCCGCAAATAAGTCGATCCATAGGAGTGCTTGATTCCATGTCTGATTTTACATCTAAAGTCGCTTTTTCTTGATCAGGAGTATCCTCATACTGAAAATATCCTTCAAGTTCATTTTGTAAATAGTTGTCAGGTGAAAATGAAAACCCTTTAGCTTCTTTTCGTTTAGCATATAGTTTGATCAGATCGTATGCAAGCTTTTTTACTCTAGATTTTGTTTTTTTCTTGAGATTTTGCCACGCAGGTGAACCGAGTTTGTTAACATTTGGAGCAGTCCCTTCTTTAGAATTGAATTTAGATATCTTATGTAGACTGTGAATGCTGACATATAATAGATCAGAGTCTTTGTAAACGAGCTTAATAGCCTCCTGATATTTTCCTTGAACATCAATTTTTTGTAATCCTCCAAATTTCCCAATCCCATGATCAATATGCGTCACATAGTCCCCTATCTGCAAAGAATTCAATTCTTTCAAGGTAATAGCCTGAGCTTTGTCTAGCCCATCTCGAAGTCTGAAACGATGATATTTTTCAAAAATTTCATGATCAGTAAATACAACTTTTTTCCCTAGAGGATCTTCCCACCCGCTGTGAAGAGATCCGTCAAGCCAATTTATATTCAATGATATTTCACTAATATCTGATAGGATAGTTTCAAGTCGTTTTTTTTGTTGAATCTGCCCACACATTAACCATATTTCAGAACCATTTTTTTGATGTTTTATTATCGTCTCTGAGAGTAAATTAAAATTTTTACTAAAGGATGTTTTTGGTAATGACCCCCATGATTTTTCTTTTGAAGTCGCTTCAATAACTTCAGTAATTAATGGTCTTTGTTTTAATTCTTGTTTAAGTTCATTTATACTTAAGTACAAAGCAGAAGGTTCTATTCTATCTATTGTTGATTTTATATTGCTATGGATGTCTTCAGCGTGTTTAAAGCTAGATTCCATTTTTTCTATTGTGATCTGAGTATCTTGTATCCAGATTAATGTGGATTCATCTGAATATTTAAGTAATGACTGTCTTATTTCTTTTTGATGTTTATCTTCAATATTCGAGACTAGGGTAATGCTCATAAGAGGATTTACACTTAGTTGAGATTCTACACTAAAAGATCGGAGGCTTTCAACTTCATTTCCAAAAAATTCTATTCTCGTTGGATCTTGTTGAGAAAACGAGAACACATCAACGATACCTCCACGTACAGAAAATTGGCCTGGAATTTCAACAAAATCGACTCTGTCAAACCCTAGCTCAAATAGGTTCTCATTTAGAAATTCAAGATCTATATGTTCATTGACATTTATTGTCAATGTTCTAGACTTAAATGATTTTCTCGTAATGACTTTTTCAGCAAGGGCTTCTGGATATGTAATAATAATACATGGGCTTTCTGGAGACATAAGTCTCTCCAGGGCTTCAGTACGCAGTCCAATATTTATGTTATCGACTTTTTCGTGGTCAGAGTATGGTCTTCTATAAGAATCTGGAAAAAAATAAACATTTTCTTTATCCAGTAATTTTTCTAAATCGTTAAGGAAATAGGCAGCCTCTTCCTTGTCAGAGCGGATGATTAGTATGGATTTATTTGATTTTTGGAATGTGCAAGCAGCGATTAAGGAGGTTAGAGATCCTCTCGTGCCGTGGATATGAACAATATCGCCAGGTTTACTCGTTACCCAATTGTTATAGAACTCTCTGAAGCGAGAATCTTTTAAGTAGTTGGTTATTAGGTTTTTTGCAAGCATTAAACTGTCTCTCCGCGAAGGAATGACTCGGCCTCAAGGACCATCGCGGTAGATCCTGCAAAGTAAGGTACTCGTTGGTGAAGTTCTGAGGGTTTGATATCTAAAATTCTATTTTCTCCATTTGAAGCTCTTCCGCCTGCCTGTTCAACTATATAAGCTAAGGGGTTGCATTCGTATAAAAGTCGAAGTTTTCCGTTTGGACTCATAGTTCCAGTAGGGTATATATATATGCCACCTTTTAGTATGTTTCGGTGTAAATCGCAGACCAAAGATCCTATGTAGCGACTAGTATATGGTCGATTTGATTTTAAGTCTAATGTTTGGCAAAATTTTATGTAGTTTTTTACACCTTGAGGGAAGTGGACATAATTCCCCTCGTTTATTGAATAAATATTTCCTTTTTTTGGAATTTTCATATTAGGATGCGATAGACAAAATGTACCGATACTTGGGTCGAGTGTGAAGCCATTTACACCATGTCCGGTGGTGAAAACAATCATAGTGCTAGATCCATAAACTACATATCCTGCTGCTACTTGCTTGCTGCCCGCTTGAAGGAAATCCTCTAACTCAACTGGGCTTCCAGGTTCACTTACTCTTCTATAAATGCTGAAAATGGTTCCAACAGAAACATTCACATCAATATTGGAACTTCCATCTAAGGGATCTATTAAAACGACATATTTACTTGAACTATGAATACTATCTTCAAATCCAATAAAATCATCTAACTCCTCACTAGCTACTCCGCATACTTCACCCATTGACCGTAATGTTCTGATAAAAGTGTCATTTGCGAAAACATCTAATTTCATTTGGCTCTCACCTTGAATGTTTTCAGACCCAGCAAGACCAAGGATATCTGCAAGTCCAGCTTTATTTATTTCTCTATTAACAACTTTTGATGCCAGACGTATTGATGATAAAAGACGTGAAAGTTCGCCAGTTGCATATGGGAATTTTTCCTGATGTTCAATTAAAAACTCTCCTAAAGTCGTCGGACGATGTATTGTCATAATATTCTATATCACTGGTTGGGTTAAAGATAGAGTATGGTTATTACTTTAGCGGAATGAAGGATCAATTAGAAGATATTTCGTTTCGCTGGGCAGAGAAAGCTGACATGCCGGTTATCTTATCTCTTATTCATGAGTTAGCAATATTTGAAAAATCTCCGGAAGAGGTTACTATATCTTTAGATCAACTTACTGAAGATTGGGATTTAAAAAAATTCGTCTGCATAATTGCTGTTCCAGATTTTTCAAATGAGGTATATGGAATGGCTCTTTGCTATGAACGATATTCAACTTGGAAGGGATTATCTGCTCACTTGGAAGATTTAATTGTCCGTGCTCCCTTCAGAGGTAGGGGAGTGGGTGGTCGTTTAATGGAGGCAGTTATTCAGTGGGCTCGATCGATCGAAGCAAAACGTTTACATTGGGAAGTCTTAGACTGGAATTCTCCCGCGATTTCATTTTATGAATCTATTGGATCAGAAATACTTAAGGATTGGTATCCATGCAGGTTATCTACATCGGATTTAAATAATTATTCATATAAATACCCTCCATTTATTTACTCTTGAAATATGACTAATTGGTCCGTTTTTAAATTTGGTGGAAATTCTTTGAAAGACTCTAAGTCTTTAAATAAGGCGCTTGATATAGTTTCTGATTGTGGAAAGTCGCCACTTTTAATTGTTGTTTCCGCAATGTCAAAAACAACGAATTCTCTTGAGGAATATCTTCAGGCTAAAGTGATTGGAGATTCTGTTCTAGCAAATAGGATTTTAGAGAAAATAAAATCATTTCACTTTCACTTGGCAGATTCGCTCAATTTAACTGATGAAACCCTGAAATTGGGTTTAAGTGGAGAGTGGGATCGAATTGAAAAAGCATCTTCTGATTTGCCATTTGACAGGCATTATGACGAAGTTATCTCAGCTGGAGAAATTGTTTCGTCTATTATATTGCATGCTGCTATCCAGACTCGATATCCTACCGCTTCATGGCTTGACGCCAGAATGGTGGTTAGAACTAATAGTAATCATAGAAGGGCTGATATCAATTTAATTGATACTGAGAAAAATATTCATGAAAAGTTAATATCTCAATCCGGTGTGTGGATTACTCAGGGTTTCATTGCATCTTCATCAGATAATGGTCAATGCACAACATTGGGACGAGAAGGTTCAGATTACTCAGCAGCAATTTTTGCATCTGTTTTGGGTGCAAATGAATTGACAATTTGGAAAGATGTCCCTGGATTGATGAGTGGAGATCCAAAGGTTTTTAACGACGTTAAGCTTCTTGAAGAAGTGCCGTATGAAGAGGCTATGGAATTGGCTTTTTATGGAGCTTCAGTGATTCACCCAAAGACTATTCAGCCTTTATATCAGCGAAATATAACTCTATACATACGTTCATTTCTTGACAGAAATCTAAAAGAAACAAGAGTATCTAATTATAAATCACTAAAGCCAATGGTTCCTTGTTTGATCCGTAAGCTTGATCAAGTTATGTTATCCATAAGAACAAATGATTTGAGTCTTATGACAGAAGGCCAGTTTAGTGATGTTCATAATACTTTCTCCAATATAGGTTTAGTTGTTAATTTAGTTCAACGTGTCGCTGCAAGGATAGTTTTTATTGTTTCAAATCACCATATAGTTCTGCCTTTGGCTTTAGAACAACTTTCTGATTACAATGTTAAAGTTGAAAAAGATCTAGTTCTTTATACAGTAAAATATTCCGATGAAAATTCAAGAAAATGGCTAGCTCAAAAAGGCATATTCAAAATGGAACAGAGGACTGAAAGCGTTTATCAAATTCTTTTAAAAGAATAATGAAGTTAGCAGAAAATAGCTTTTTTTCACCACGTATAAATAGAGTAACTAAGTCCGAACTTCATCCCAATTAACAGGTCTGGACTCAAGTCATTCGCTAAATAAAAGCCTTCAAGCCTATCTCCAGGGACGCTATAGTTATATATCTCAGCGTTAGTCGTCCAATGTTCATTGTGACGTATTTTTACGCCAAATCCTCCCCCAAAAATTCCTGATATATTAGTTCCTGGGGCAAAGTCACAGCTAGTAGGGTATATTATATCGGTCATGTATTTACTTTGGCTAAAAATAACTCCACCCATTGCAAAAATATAAGGTGTCACAGAATTTCGCTTCCAATACTTTCCAAAGGGCAACAAATTATATGTGATTCTCATCCCTGAATTAAAGAAAGAGGTACGGGTTAAAATACCTGTATAAATCCCTTTGTGATTAGCATTATCCGCAAATAACTTTCCGTAGTCAATTTCCATACCGAATCCCCACTTTGGTCCAGTGTAAAAGCTAAACTCTCCACCAAAACTATTTCTGGCTTCTTGAAGCATTGCATTTACATCTCCAGTAGCCATATCGCCAATATGGTTTGCTGAGCCTGTATGAATATTTAAATTAATTGACTGAAGGGACCTTTGTCCAGTTGCTATAAAACTTGTTGTGAAGAAAATAAAAATAAAAATGCGTTGCATAGTGCTAAAGTATTCAATTAATTGGCTTAACGCATTTTTGCATAAAGTTTTAACTATTGCTATTTGGCACTTTTTTGATCTGAAGGTGACTTATAAATATCGACTTCCGGCAATAAAGAGTATGATAATGAGTATTAATTCCATGGCAAGAATATCTTTAAGATATCGAAGACTTTTTTTTGTAGACCGCTTTCTCATCAATTGTTTTAATGTTTAATTAATGTAAAGTTAACAAAAAATTTACATTAAAGAATCAACTTCTCTAATTTTCTTGAGGAGAACACTCCCCATTCTTGGGAATGACTGCTGGCTCCACCCTCCTATATGCGGCGTAAGTATTACTCTAGGATGATTTATTAGTTCGTTGTAAGAGTGTAAATCATTCCTTTCTAGCTCTAGAGAATTCGATTCAAGATCAATGACATCTAGGCCCAGAGCATTGATCTTATTTTCAAGTAAATTATTCAATGCATCTTTCGTATTTAAAATTTTCCCCCTGCTAGTATTTAAGAGAATTTTCAATTTTTTGCATTTATCTAAAAAGGGACCATTAATAAAATTAATATTTTCTTGACTCAGTGGTAAGTGGATGCTGATAATATCCGATTGAGATTGTAATGTTTGGAGATCGACTTCTTGCACATACGATGGGGAAAAGTCTTTTAGATACTTGTCATGGGCAATTATGTTTACTCCCATAGATTGTAGTATTGAAGCAAAAGATGCTCCCATTGGACCGAAACCGATTATTCCAATTGTGCTCCCCTTTATTTCCCAGCCAATATTTTCCTTCCTTCTCCATTTGCCTGACCTAACCTCTGAATTTGACAAGGAAATACGATGTGCTAGATTTAATAGTATTCCTAAAGTGTGTTCTGCCAAGGAATTTTGATTTCCTTCTGCAGCGTTTAAGCAAGATATTCCGTTTTTAAGTGCAAAATTCACATCAATATTTTCAAGCCCTGCACCTAAACGACCAATCCATTTAAGATTAACGGCTTTGCCAAGTATAGCTTTATTCAACCTCACTCGACTTCTTACTAAAATTCCTTTGGCTCGAGCTAAATTATTTTCTAAGTCAGCTATGTTTTCAGAATACTTTCTATCAATTTTATAACCTTCTTTGACTAAGCTCGCTTCAAGTTCCGAATCAGTTGGATCTAGGGCAAGTATCCAGCTCCGTGTCGCCATCAAAGTAACGCGTTAGCAATTGCAAAATATATACTTAAGCCCAAAACGTCATTGGTTGTTGTGATAAATGGACCAGTGGCAAGAGCGGGGTCTATATTATAGCGATCTAATAACCATGGAATTGCAGTACCAAATAGACTAGCAAATAAAACTACTGCTAATAATGAAGAGCCTACAGCTAAAGCAAACAAAAATCCTTGTCCCATTGCCCAACTATAAAAAAATATGACAGATGCGCAGATGAGGCCATTAAATAAGCCTACTCCTAATTCTCTTCCCAATCTGCGCCAAATATTTTTTTGTAATGTAGAATTAGCAATCGCTTGAACAACAATTGCTGATGATTGAACACCAACATTCCCACCCATTGCAGCGATTAGAGGCATGAAAAATGCAATCTGTGGTAATAGAATAAGTTCAGATTCATTTCCAGAAATGACAGTTGAAGTGAGCACGCCACCCAATAAACCTATTAAAAGCCATGGTAAACGTGCTTTAGTGGTTTGAAATAACCCGTCATCATTACTTACTTCATCGCTAAGACCAGACATTAATTGATAATTACTGTCTGCTTCTTCTTGAATAATATCTACTACATCATCTAAAGTTATTCTTCCAAGGAGTCGGCCAATTTCATCAATTACCGGAACAACAAATAGATCATATTTTTTCATGATCCTTGCTATTTCTGCATCCTCAGTTGTTGAAGTGACTGAGCGTATACTTTTCTCAAATATTTCCGAAATTTCTGTTTTAGTTGGCGTGGTAAGAAGTTTTTTAAGAGAAAGTGAGCCGAGTAAAATGTTATCGTCATCAACGACATAAACTGCATGAACTACATCAATTTCTTCTGCTTGTCTGCGCATCTCTTTAACACAACGTAAAACAGTCCAGTTTTTGTTCACTTTAACAAGTTCTTTTGCCATAAGCGCTCCAGCTGTCCCTTCCGCATGAGTTAGAAGATCTGCTAGGTCCTTTGCAAATTCTAAGTCATCTATGTTGCTTAAAACAGTATGTTTTTTTTCTTCTGATAATTCTGATATAATATCAGCGGCATCATCAGTATTCATATTATCAGATACAAGACTAGCAATTTCAATTCCCGTAAGAGTATTTAATACTTCTTCACGAAGATCTTCATCTAGGTATATTAGTGTATCTGGTAATTTGTTTTTCGGTAGTGATTCTATCAATTCAAGAACTTCCTTAATATCGAAGGAAGTCAATATTTCGGCAATATCTGCAGCATGAAGGCCCACCAATGATTTAGAAATGCTAGGGTCTTTAGATTCTAGCATTTGCTTTAAATCTTTGATATAGTCCTCTGTTACTTTAAACGACATTATTTAGACTTTGAGCTAAGGTGATAAATTGGTCATTACTTAATTGTTCAGCTCGTTGCTGAGAAACCGTATCTAAAAACTTAGTATCATCAAAACTAAGGGATTTTAATGCGTTTCTAAGAGTTTTTCTTCTTTGATTAAATGCAGTTTTAACAACTAATGCTAGAGTTTTATACTCAACATCTGGAGTCAATGTTTTCTTTCTCAATCTAATTACCCCACTTTGAACACGAGGAGGAGGTAAGAAAGAATCTGGAGAAATAGTGAAAAGATATTCAACTTCATAATATGCTTGAGTGAGTACGCTGGTTATTCCGTAGTTCTTATTTCCAGGCTTACTTGCAATTCGAATTCCGACTTCTTTTTGAAACATCCCAACCATTTCAGGTATCTGATCTCTTTTTGAAAGCATCCAAAAAAGGATTTGGCTCGAAATGTTGTAAGGATAATTTCCAATTAAAGCAAATTTATTTTCTTTTAATAGTTTAGGCTCATTCCATTTTAATAGATCCTCATTATATAATCGGCTTGACATTTCCGGAAATTTTGAATGTAGGACAGGAATGCTCTCTCTGTCTAATTCTATTGCATGCAATTCTATAGGCTTTTTTATTAGAAATTGAGTTAAAACCCCTGTTCCAGGGCCTACTTCTAGTACTTTGTCATAGCCTAAAAAACTAAGTGCATTAGAAATCTTTTCAGCGGCTTCTAGATCTATTAGAAAATGCTGTCCGAGATGTTTTTTAGCGCGAATTTCAGCCATGGAGTCCTGATCGTTTTAATAGTGCTTCTGTTGTAGGCTTTCGTCCCATAAAATTTTTAAATAAAATAGATGCTTTTACAGATCCTCCGCAGGAAAGAAGTTTTTTAAAATCAGCAGCTGCAGAGGCTTCGTCGTTATCATTTAAAAAGCGACTAAAAGCATCAGCATCTAGAACTTCTGACCATTTGTAGGAATAATAGCCCGCTGAATATCCACCAGCGAAAATATGCGAAAATGCAGGAGATACGCTTATTCCTGGTTCCCGATTCCATAATTCTAAACTTAAAAAAACAGATTCTTCTAAGAGAAGATAATTTTCAACTTTATCACTCTGATCATGCCATGCTAAATCGAGGAGTCCAAGACCAATTTGTCTTACTGTTGCAATTCCCTCCAAAAATTTCTGACTTCTATTTATATTCGAGATTATGGATTCGGGCATAACTTTTTGAGTCTTGTAGTGTTTAGCCCAATTCTTTAATTCCGTTGGCTGAAAACACCAATTTTCCATAAATTGAGATGGTAATTCTACGAAATCCCAGGCTACAGATGTGCCTGTCAGGCTAGAGTATTTTCCTTTTCCAAGAATTCCATGCAGGCCATGACCGAACTCATGGAATAGAGTTAGAACTTCATTAAATGTTAGCAATGGCACTTGGCCTTTCGACGATGTACTAAAGTTGCAAACTAAACTAACAACCGGATAAACTTCACGGCTTCTATATTTTAAAGCTTTACGATAACTCGTCATCCATGCTCCATTACGTTTTCCTTTTCTTGGGTGCCAATCAGTTAGCATATGACCTACCCAATCACCATTTTTACTTGTAACATCATAGACTTGCACATCCGAACGATAAGCTTGCTGTTTGGACAGTTTAAATTCAAGGCCATATAGTCTCTCTGCTAGAGAAAAGGCCCAATTTAAAACTTGATTTATAGAAAAGTATGGCTTTGTTATTTCGTCATTATAATTGAGCTTTTCTTTTTTAAATTTCTCTACAACAAATGGAATATCCCATTTTTTTATTTCTGGCAGGTCTAGAGAATTCTTTGCAAAATATTTAAGTTCAAGAACTTCTTTTTTAGCTGCAGGAAGTGCTTTTGATTTTAAAGATTCGAGGAAGTCATAAACAGTCAAAGGGTCTTTTGCCATTCTTTCTTCAAGTACAAATGATGCATGGCTGCGATAGCCAAGAAGTTTTGCTCTTTTTCGACGTAATTCTGATATTTCTAAAACTAGTTGAGTGTTATCATTACTGTCTCCTCTGGCCGATCTTTTATTGTATGCTCTCCAGAGTTCTTCACGAATAATTCTGTCACTAGAATAAGTCATGAACCCTAGATAAATTGGAGCGTCTAAAGTCAAACAATAGTCTTCAAGGCCTCGATCAATTGCTGCTTGTTTTACCATTTCGATTATACTAATAGGTAATCCTACTGTGTTTCTTTCTTTGATAACGCGAAACCATTTTTCAGTATCTGCTAAAACATGTTCAGAAAACTCTAGACTAGCAGATGATAGACGTTCATCGATTAATCGAAGTTTAGACTGATTTTTATTATCAAGTAAACCGCCGTTTCGAGAGAAATTTTTAAAATATTTTGATAATAGCATTAAATCTTCATGATCTAAACCTAATTCATTTTTCTCAATAAACGTAATACGTTCAAATAAGGTTTTATTGCTTAAAATATCATTACTGAGAGAAGATAATTTTGGAGATATTGATTTTGCAGCTTCTTGAATAGCAGGATTTGTGCAGGCTGAGTTGTAGTTGAATAGTAACTCGGTTAATCTTTCAAGATTTTCATCGGATTGTTCAAGTGGCAGTATTGTATTCTCAAAACTAGGCGACTCCTTATTATTTATTATTAAACTAATTTTATTTTTGACTAATTTAATTTCATCTATAATCGAAGACTCAATTTCTTCTGTACTTGGCGAGCTTAAATCGAAACCATGCACATAAGATTGTAAGTATTTGTAATTGGGGCAAAGCTGGCCGTTTTTGGTTTGAGCAGCGCCCTTTAAAATATTATTTGCATCGTTATTAAAAAAAGCAGGGAGAATGCCTTCTAAAAACATTTTTCCAAATCCATGTGTTGCATCCATGGGCACTGCGCTTGGGAGATTATCTACAGCAAGCACTCCGATGCTTTTTTCCTGTCCAAAATCTACTTCTTTCCCTTCAAGGACAGAGTAAAATGGATCGTCAAGAGTGCTAGGCCGTATTGTTGTTGCTACAGGTCCAGCTATGTCGCAGCTTATGTCGCCAACAAAGGATATTCTGAAATTAGGATTTGATATTTCATTGAGTTCGAAAAAAGGCGGACTACCTTCTTTCCAGAAATGACATGGTAAAAATAGATCGGAACAGAAAGTATAAGGTTGAAAGCTATTTTCATAAAGTTCAGGATTCTGATAAAACTCATTTCGGTCATATTTACCATCTGATATTCGCTTGACATAATCTGATGTTTTTAAAACAGTGAACCTTGGCTTATTTGATTTGTCTTTGATATAATCTGAAGGATTACATTTTTCAATAGATGCATGAACAAATATTTCTTCTGCTCCAATAGCTACTTTCCCTGTACCCGTTATCACAGCCCTAAAGTCATTAGGTAAATGAATTTTCTTTAATTCGTTTTTAATTTTATCTATGGTTCCGAGCTCCCTTGCCGATGGGATGTGATATTTGCCCGTCATAATTCCATAACCTCGTATGCTCTCATATGCGCCTACTGAGCCAGCATAATATCCAAAGCCAATTAGCCTTTTTTGGTTCATTTTTAAAAGTTCCCAATCAATTAAATAAATCTGTTTATCGAGGCAGGCTTTTAGTAGGTCTCGGTTATATTTTTGCTCCTTATAAGTGTGTGAGAAGAAAAAATATGTTTTATTTGAAATCAATGCTTCGATAGGCACTTCTTTTACACCCAAAAGAAGATCACAGCTACTTAGATTTGAACTTAAAATGCACCCAGCTGCGTCATATTCTGAGTCTTTAAAAATTCTATGCTCACTGGGCTCGACTATGATAGAGATATTCTCTTTATCATTGAGCAAAGTTTTACATTGATGAGGAGTTAAAACTGCTCGTCTATCACGAGGCAATTTACCTTCTTTAATTAGTCCAATAATCATAACAACAAAAATACGACTAAGAACTCAGCGCTTGTGCTAATTAAAACAATAAAGACGGTTGACGATAATTAATTATTTCTGGTGTAATCTGTTTGATCTTTTAGTTTTTCCGTATGATATTCCCAATAAGTCAAAGGAATAGCATCACTATGAACATTTTTTGCTTCAATTGTAGCACTTCTTATTTGACTTGACCATGAATTAATTAAGCTATTAATTTGATTCTGTGAAAAAATCCCATTTTTAAATTGGCTTTCAATTTGACCATAAAGAGGTCCACCATATGACCCCCATCCTGCTACTAATTTATCACATGCTGCTGATTTTTGATAAAATACTCCATATTGAAAAGGAGCGCAGTTGTTCGAAGTTATTCCCCAATCATCTTTAAGGTTGGTAACTGTATGTTCATTGGTTATTGTATTCATAAATGCAAGGTCTAAGTCCCAAGGAATAAGGTGTATTTTTCTATTTTTTGGTTCTTCATACCAGTAAAAATTATGAGGAGAACAGCCACTTCCAAAGCAATACCAATGAAAAGCACCATCATCGTGTCTTATCATCCTATCAATTACAGCATAAGATATAATTTCATCTCTATCCATATGATCAGAAATAACAGAAATGATATTATTAGAGGATGAATTCGCTATTTTCTCTCCAAATTCTTTAATTATTTGAACTGAGGGGTTTTCGTCTTCATTTGTTTTTAGGCTGTTTAAATATTCTTCCGAACTTTTCGCAGTCCCGTTGTCATTTAAAGGCCATATTTCCTTATAAATATTACCACCTTTATCGTCAAAATTATATTTTGCAAATTGTCCATCTATTTGTTCTGTCAGAGCAAATAAACCCACATACATGTCATTAATAACCAAACGTGCATGAACAGATCTAGGAGCGGGGACTCCGGCCGACCTATATAACCAGTAACCTAATCTCTCGTGCATTTGCGAAGGATCATGGTTCATGGAATGAAACTGAAGCTTTTTCAGATCATAGAATTTTCGATTTAATCCTTGGTAATTAATTTTAACCTTCATTGATAATTTGGTGCATGTTTTAAAGCCAGAGGTGTTTTCAGAGATGCATCCCCACCAAGCGCCATTCGATCCTTTGTACCTTATTCCCACAGAGGTCAAAGTGTCACCTTGAAATACTAGATTTCCTTCAGTATAGATTTCGGCAGAAGGATCAGAATCTAAAAATGCTAAAGCAGAATCCGATATGACGAGCTCAAAAGTGTGAAGACTATTTTGATTGAATATGAAATCAGAATTTTTGACTAAATAATCAGGAGTAATATTTGTATCTGTCGAATCACTTCCTACGTCCTTTAATGGATCTCTTTCACAAGAGATGAAAATTATTAACAATAAAAATGAACTAAAACGCATAATTTTTACGAATCTAATAAAGCCTATGTTACCTTTAAAGTTTTTGGTTTGCTTTAATTTTGCGAATCAATTTAGAAAAAAAAAATCAATTACAGCTAATCTACAATAAAGCATTTTTAATGACTAATTTCTTACACTGAATTTGAAACAATTGAAACCAATATTTCTAACTAAGATTCTTCATGAAAAGCTATTAAAAAATCTACCTGGATCTGAATATAATTTAAAAATAAATCATATTTCTGAGTTGTGTTCTAATGTTTCCATAAGTCGTCCAACGGGTAAATATGTCTCAAAGATTTTTTTACTTCTCGTGAATTCCATTTTTCATAAAATGAACTGGATAGTCGCTGGTCATAATGCTGCTCCCGGTTTTCGATTTTTAAAATTAGATAGTCAATTAGGGATGGACCAATTTATTAATTGGCCTTTAGGTTGTAAGCTTATGGCGTTTAATATTCTTGGCGAAGAAAGAGTCAAAGAATCCGTTCAGGTAAAAGCAGAGCCACTTATGATTTTAGAATTAAGAAAAGAGTGGTTGTCATTCTCTGACTATCTCAATTCGATGTCAACAAAGTATCGGACTCAAGCTAAGCGAGTTTTAAAGGCATCTTATGATGTTGAACTAATTGAATGCTCGTCGATGTCATCATCAGAATGGATTCCGTGGGCAAGTGTTTTGCTTTCAAAAACATTAAAAAAAAAGACAGTTTCATTGCCTTTAGATTTGGAAAAACTTTTAGCTGCATATTCAAAATCTTTGGGAAATTCTTTTAAAATATTTGGTTATAAAAAAAATAATTCTTGGATTGGTTTTATAACTTTTATTGTAGATGAAGAATCAGTTTTTGCTGTTCATTTAGGGTTAGAAGCAAAAGTGTCTCATGAAACAAAACTTTATCAACGTTGTATGTTGGATTTAGTAAAATATTCGATTTCTGCCAATAAGAGGCAATTAAATTTGGGACGAACTGCAACTGAAATTAAAAGTTCAATAGGGGCATTACCAGTTTCAAATAGTTATGTATTTTTTAGCCACAGTTTTTTTATCAATATCATTTTTCGTTTTTATGCTAAATATTTTCACAAGTTGCCGTCGTATAAAATACGTAGTCCATTTAAAGAAAAAGTATAGTTGTAATTTTGAGACGAATAAGATTTACTTAAAAAGTTTTTTATGAAAAAAATAATGCTTCTGGGGTCAGGTGAGTTGGGTAAAGAAGTCATTATTTCATTGCAACGCTATGGCATGTTCACAATTGCTTGTGATAATTATATAAATGCGCCCGCAATGCAAGTTTCTGATGCTTTTGAAGTATTTGATATGCTAGACTCAAAATCACTCGACGCCGCTATTGTTAAGCATAAGCCAGATATTATTGTCCCAGAAGTGGAGAGTATTAGAACTGATCGTTTATACGATTACGAGGCGGAAGGGTTTCATGTAGTTCCTAGTGCAAGGGCCGCTAACTATACTATGAACCGCAAACTGATTCGAGATTTAGCTGCAAAAGAATTAGATATTAAAACTGCTCCATATGAATACGCCTCTTCCCGTATTGCTTTTGAGCTAGCAATAGAAAAAATAGGACTTCCATGTATTGTAAAGCCATTAATGAGTTCTTCTGGAAAGGGGCAGTCTATTTTAAAATCTATGGATGAAGTTAGTCATGCATGGGATTATGCCATGAATGGTAGTAGGGGTGACCTTAAGGAAGTGATTGTAGAGGGTTTTATTGAATTTCATACTGAGATAACATTACTAACTGTTACTCAAAGTAGCGGAACTACTTTATTTTGTGCTCCAATTGGTCATAGACAAGAAAGAGGTGATTACCAGGAAAGTTGGCAACCATCAATAATTTCTGAAAATGATCTTATCGATGCTCAAGAAATAGCAAAAAAAATAACAGAGTCTTTAGGTGGAGCTGGTATTTGGGGTATAGAATTCTTTCTAACTGCAGATGGAGTTGTATTTTCAGAACTGTCCCCTAGGCCACATGATACGGGAATGGTAACGCTAGCAGGCACTCAAAACCTTAATCAATTTGAACTCCATACAAGAGCATTTTTAGGATATCCCATTCCAAATGTTATTAGCAAAAGATCAGGTGTTTCTTCAGTATTACTTGCATTAGATGATGGAAATATCGAACCAAAATATATTGGAATAGAGGAAGCTCTAAAAGAGGAAAATACTGAATTAAGAATTTTTGGTAAACCTTCGACTAGAGAATTTAGACGAATGGGAGTGGTATTAGTTGATGATATACTTGGTTCAGATATGGACTTATTACGTAAAAAAGCGAATGATACAGTGGCATCTATAAAAGTTTTAAGTCGGAGTAAGATCTAATGCCCATACTTTTTTTAAATACGAGACGCTTCTCCTACGTGGTACAAAAAATAGTTTTTACAAGTATTATTACTTTTTTTTGGGGAACCACTTTATTTGCTCAATCGCTAAATAATTTAGAAAATAAAATAATTGAGCTGGAACCAGCATTGGTTACAGGAGAATTTAGGGATATTGCTAGAGAAGTGATAGGTGAATTGATTTCTATTAAATCCAAGCAGCAGAGTCTCTCAAAGACGATTCAATGTTCTACTTATGTTAAAAGTTCCTATGAAATAGGGGGCAAAATGTCATTACTAGAATTTTTAAGCTACTCGAGTTATAAGAGGTCAGATGAATACCGAGATTTCATTGTTGCCATTGACGAGCACTTTTCCGAGGATGGAGATGAAGGTATTGAGATTAGTATTAACATTGATTTAGGTAATTCTAACTCGATAGTTCCTTCTCAGCGTGAATCTATTCCAGGTAAACATTTTTATCAAGGATATGGCGATGGAAACGTAGACCTGTTTTCAAATACGATTAGCTTGCCAAAACTAATTGGAAGAAAGATTCCCAGTCCATTGGGTTTTGATGCCTTTTTGAATTATAATTTTTATTTAATATCTATCGAAGGAGAGCCTGGTTATTTTAGCTATAATATTGGGTTTAAATCAAAAAATAAAAATCTCCTAAAGGGGAAACTAAAAATCGAAGAGAATGGTTGGGTTTTAAAAGAAAGTATATTGGAATTTGGAAAGTCTTTTTTATTGGATTTTGATGGTCTTAGAATCCAACAGACTCATATTATGCTTGATTCAGGGGCAGTTTTGGTCTCTGAAAGAGATTTCGATTGGTTTTTAAAATCTGATTCTGGATCTGTTCAAGTTATTCACAGTGATATTACGGTAAATAATCTCTTATCGAGAAGGGGTATGGGGATGGCAATAAGGTCATATTCAAAGAATGCCTATGACATTAATGAAGATAAATGGTCAAGTTTACGTCAAATCCCATTGGTATTGTCTGAACAAGCATATGTGAACAAGGAAGATAGTCTAACTCTTTATTTTGATAGCGATGAGTATGTAGACAGTTTAGATGCTTTTGTGAATAAATTACACTGGTATGAACCTGTTTTTTCGGGAATATATTTTCGTTCGAGAAAAAAAGGTTACAGCTTTTATTTAGACCCTTTGGTTTCCCAATTTCGTCCTATAGGTATAGGTGGTTGGCGTCAAAATGTGGGAGCATATTTTTCTAGGAATTTTAAAAATGATAAACGATTAAAACTTTCTGGGTATGTGAATTATGGCTATACTAACCGAGACTTGAAGGGAGAAATTGAAGTTAAATATTTATTCAACCCTAAACGATTTCAAGAAATTGAAATTGCGTTGGGTGATGACTACCTGATGATTAATAATTATGAATCTATTTTAGGGACATTCGCGAGGAGAAACTTTGCTCGCGGTCAATATTTGACTCTAGCTCAAAGGTTTGAACTAATTAATGGTTTATTCGTTCGGTTAAGTTATAAATATGCAAAACAGTCTTCCATTGCAGGGTTGACTTTAAATACCGCTTGGGATTCAATTCTTGGGCCAATTAATCAGCCTCAATATTTTCCTGATTATACAGTCTCCATTGCAGGATTAGAATTGCATTACCGAATTGGTCAACGATTCATAATGAAGGGAAACAGGAAATTGCTTCTTGGTAGCAAGTATCCTGAATTAGTCCTTGAGTATCGTAGAGGAATACCCAAGTGGTTTGGTTCTAATGTTGATTATCATTTGTTGAGATTTTACGCTTTTGATAATATCCAATGGCCACGGTTGGGTTACTCCAATTGGACTGTGGGTGCAGGGAGTTTTCTCGGTTCAAATTTAGATAGCATAAGATTTATTGAACACAAATTTTTCCGAGGTTCTGATCAATATCTAATGTCAGATCCAACTGATAGCTTTCAGGCCTTAGATAGTACATATAATACTGCTCGTCCGTATTTAGAGCTTTATGGGATTCATCATTTCCAAGGCGCAATTCTTCAGCAAATACCATTATTAAGAGCGTTAAATTTAGAAATAGCGGTAGGTGGTTCTGCGCTATTCATTCCCTCTCTAAACAAGACCCAAATTGAAACTTTTGTTGGTTTAGAAAAACCTTTTAAATTTTTTAATGAAGTTTTAAAGTGTGGAGTGCATTACGTCACCTCTCCGGGTTTTGTTATACGACACGGGTTTCGATTCAAAATTGGGTTACAACAATACGACAGATACCAGGGTAAATGGGGTTATTAATATTTCACTTATAATCTGGTTTTTTGTCCTCATGATTCTTTATTTTTGTTCCGTTAACATTTCTGTATCCCTCTTAAAACATTGAGACCATTCATATGAAACTCGTACAATTTGCCGCTATCTCAATCGCTTTGATGCTATTGAACAATTCTGAAATTCAAGCTCAAACGTTATTTACTGTTGGAAATAAGGAGGTCTCTACTGATGAATTTCTCTATGTCTATCGTAAAAATAAAGACATCGGCAACCAAATAGATCCAAAAACAGCAAAAGAATATTTAGAGCTTTATGTCCAATTTAAAAGAAAAGTTCTCGAAGCTGAGCGAAAAGGTCGAGATACTTTAACTTCTTTCGAAACTGAGTTCAATAATTATTATCGTCAGCTATTGAAGCCTTATCTGACCGATAAAAAAATAGATGATCAAATAATCAACGAGGCTTTTGACCGCATGAAGATAGATGTAAGGGCCTCACATATTATGCTAGACCTTCCAGAAGGATCTTCTCCTTCGGACACCCTTAAGGTATTTAAACAAATTTTAGCTTTAAAGAACCGTTTAGTTAAAGGTGAAAATTTTGAGATTTTAGCGAGTCAAGAATCCTCTGATTCCTACAGTGCTAAAAACGCTGGTGATCTTTCGTTTTTTACAGTTTTTAACATGGTTTATGCTTTTGAAAACGCTTGTTATAATGCAGAAGTTGGAGAATTGGTTGGCCCTGTTCGTACTCAGTATGGTTACCATTTAATAAAGGTCACTGATAAAAGACCGTCTCGTTATCGAATGACAGCTGCTCATATTCTTTTATTAGACCCCGAAGATCAACCTCAGGAAAACGCTGAAGTTAGAATTAGAGAAATTCATGATCGATTGTCTTCGGGAGAACCCTTCAATGCTTTGGCTCTTAAGTTTTCTCAAGATCAATCGAGTGTTTCAAATGGTGGAAAATTACCAGACTTTGGCTTGAATCAAATGCTACCTGAATTTGAGGACGCTGTTTTTAAATTGCAAGTTGATGGTTCATTTTCAATGCCATTTCGAACGAAGCTAGGGTGGCACATTGTTCAACGACTAAAAAAGCATGAAGTACCTGATTTTGATAGAGTTAAATCAGAAATCACTCTAAAAATAAGACGGGACGAGCGATCCAATGCTTCAAGGATTTCCTTTATTACAAAATTAAAAAAGAGATATGGCCTAGCTGTTTTTGACGAGAATTTATCTTCTGTAGTTAAGGCCGTAAAAAAAGGGAAAAAAACATCTAAAATGAAGAAAATCGTTTTTTCATTTGATGGGTTAAATAAAACTGTTAATTGTAATCAATCCAAATTTGCAGAGGTATTTAATGGCCGTTTTCAAAACGCATCAGATATTTCTTCTTACTCAGTACTCGAGTCAATGATTGAAAGTGCTTTAATTAGTGAGGCAGAAGTTAGACTTCCAATTGAAAATAAAGAATTCCGCTTTTTAGCTCAAGAATATCGAGAGGGTATTTTAGTTTTTGATTTAACTCGTGAAAAAGTTTGGGATGCTGCATCTAACGATAGCATCTTGCTAGCTGAATATTTTAAGACTAATCAAAACAATTATCAATGGCAGAATCGGCGTACTGGCACTTTCTATTATACGACCAGCTCTAAAATTGCGAAAAAAGCAGATGTAATGCTGCGTAGAGGAATCCCTGGTGAAAAAGTATTACGAGTTCTGAATGCAAAAGACCCTTTAGCAATTTCCGCACAGGATTTTTTAAAACTTGAAGCGGCTTCAAAGAAAGAAAATTCGAAGCAAGACTTATTCAGTTCCATTAAAGATTCTGAACTAAATTCAGGTGTAGCTATGTTAGCTTATGAAGATGGTTATGCACTTGTTCATATTACTGAAAATAATCTAGCGGGTCCAAAACAATTGTCTGAGTGCAAAGGGCAGGTAATTGCTGATCTGCAAGACTATTTAGATGGGAAATGGAATGAGGAATTATTGCGTTTATTCCCTTTGAGTTGGAATCAAGAAGAGTGGAAAACAATTGAATCAAAGCTTTAAGTATGATACTTGACATTAATTTTTTTTATTGAAATATGAATAATGTAGAGATTATCGGGACAGGATCATACGTTCCTCCTCATATACGTTCAAATGAATTTTTTGAAAAAGTTGGATCTTCTGACCAATGGATTAAAGAGAAACTTGGGATTCATGAGCGTAGAATAGCCTTAGATGAGACTACAAGTGATTTGGCATCAAAAGCGGCAATTAAAGCAATACGCGATGCAAATTTAAGTCCAATCGATATTGATTTAATTGTAGTTGCCACTGCGACTCCAGATCGACAAGCTCCTTCATGTGCCTGTTTTGTCCAAAAAAAGATCAAGGCTATAAATGCAGTTGCTTTTGATATTTCTGCGGTTTGTTCTGGGGCCTTATATGCAGTTTGTACAGCCATGCAATTTGTCAAAACAGGAGTTTATAAGAATGTTTTAGTTATCGGTGCCGATACCTTTTCGACGATAACGGATTGGAGTCGAAGAGACTCAGTCTTTTTTGGAGATGGTGCTGGAGCGATAGTTCTTTCTGGAACAAATAAGGACAAGGGATTCATCGATTTTTCTATGCATACAGATTCTGTCGGCTTAGATCATTTCACAATACCTGGAGGTGGTGCCGAACAGCCTTCATCACTTCAAACTATCGACTCAGGGAGCCATTTTTGGAAGATGGATGGACAGGAAATATATAAAACTGCGATTGATGTATTACCAAAAAGTATCAATAAACTATTAGAAAAAAATAAATTATCTATCGAAGACATTCATTGCCTTTTACCTCACCAACCGAGCATAAGAATCTTGAAAGATATTGCAGCTTCAATTGGAATGCCCTTTGAGCGGGTTAAAACCAATATGGATAGGTATGCGAATACATCTGGTGGGACTATACCCATTGTTTTAGATGAGGTCCGAAAGGGAGAGGGGTTCAAACCTGGTGAAATAGTATTGATGGCATCTATTGGCGCGGGTATGACATGGGCAACGGCTCTTTACAAATGGTAATATTATGATCTTAACAAATAAAACGTTCTTAATAACAGGAATAGCAGATGAACACTCTTTAGCTATGTATGTTGCAAAAGCAATCATTGCAGAGGGTGGGAAAGTCATATGCACAGGCCTAGGAGTTAGTCCATTTCACAAAGACTTATCTGAAAGAGCAAAGGCCTACTTGAGTGCCACATTTGCTGATTTTAAGGATTCAATAAAGACTCATTTGGGCTCTGAGGCTTCTGTAGAAATACTTGATGTAACCTTAGATAAGAATTTGGAATTTTTTGGAAAAAATTTATTGAAGAATAATATAAATATTGATGGTGTTTTGCATGCTGTAGCAATGGATAAAACAATTAGAAATAAAAAAGTAAAACCTCTTCTTGAGGTCTCTTTTGACGAGTTTTGCGGTACTATGGATGTTTCAGCATTTTCTTTAATTCGTTTAGCCAATAGCTTATTTAAATCTAAAGTTTTAAATGCGGGTGCATCGATATGTGCATTGAGTTATATCGCCGCTGAAAAGGTCACATTCCATCCATACAGGAATATGAGTATCGCTAAAGCTGCCTTAGAAAGGATTGTTATTGAATTAGCTGACGAAATGGGCAGGCGCAACGGAACTCGTGTGAATGCAATTCGATTTTCAACATATTTAGGTAGTAAAGCAGGTGCTGCTACTTTGACAGAAGAAGATGTTTCCACATCAGATAGAATAAGTCCTTTGGGTAATGCTACTCCGATAGATTTAGCAAACGAAGTGGTACACTTATTTCGTCCTGATAGCAGGATTACTGGCGAGATAAGACATGTGGACGGTGGCTACCACATAATGGGGTAGAGAAAATTTTTTAAAGACTGTATCTGTCAAAGAATTCCCAAAGAATTAATCCAGTATTATCAACAGAATTGGACGAGTTTGGCCTATCTGGCATATTCCATACATGCCCCCCTTCTAAGATTTTGTAATGCTCAACAGCAACATCATTGTCGCCTTGTAAATACCGATAGTGCTCAGTAGTTATTCCAGAAGGACTGGTTTCACTCGAAACGAGAGGGATTGAATCGGTGTTATTAAAATTTACCCAAAAATCTACCTGGGATTGAACTGAAGTATAGAAGGAATTTCCTGCGTATGGCAGAACCCCATCATATGTGCCATGAACGATAATTGTTGATACCGGGCGTGAAGGGCTCTCAAAATCTAACATTGTCCCTGATACAGATCCTACTGCTGCAAATCGATCGCTTTTTTTCATACCTAATCCCATGGCCATCATTCCTCCATTTGAGTAGCCACAGGCATAAATTTTTGACGAGTCAATTTTAAATTCCATAGAGAGACTGTCGATAAGAGCTTCTATAAAACCAATATCATTTAGGTCACATTTATTATCTCCGCCTAGTTCAGATGGATTCCATGCTAGTCCTCCATCGCAATATCCAGCTTGGGGATAAACCAGAAAGAAAGGGTTGCTTTCGACGCTTGCAATGGAACGCATATCTGCTGAAAGCAAATATTCATATGCATCATCATCAAATCCGTGAAAATTGAAAACTACAGGCAGCGGATCTGTGCCATTGTAACCAGGGGGGATATATAGTTGATATTCTCTAGAACCTCCCTCATGTATTATGCTCGATGGGCGAATACCGTCAATTGGGGAACGATCATTATTATTCGAATTGTCTTTAGAACAAGAAGCTAATGCGAGCGTGATAAGGATAAAGAATATTTTTTTCATGGTTTCAAAAAGACAATTTTTATGCCAAAGGCCAGTACTTAAACAAAACTTGATTGTGCAGAATCGAATTTATGAGTATAATCACTCTCAGATTTATCTAGTTTATTATTAATAGATAGAGCCCATAAAATAATTTCCATACAGAATGACTGGTCTTCTTTGTTTAAATGAGATGCATATTTTTCGGTGACTGTGACCAAGGGTTTTATGCTTTTCAGAACGGTGTAGAATTCATCATCCTTATCAAGGTAATTCAATTCAATGAAGTTACTATCAAACCAATGTATCAAGTCTGTGTAAGGAGTTTTTACTCCATCTTTTTCTAATTTAGGAATTCGAGGAAATATCTTTTCAAATTCTGTCACGATGGATTTGTCTATGAGCAATTTCGCAACTTCATCTGCTCCTTCTTGCTCCCCTTCATATACTAACTCAATCTTTCCAGTTATTGATGGAATAATTGATACGAAGTCAATAAGGCGGATATTGGTCGTTTCAGATCCTGTTTCAATCAATCTCAACTTTGCAGCAGCCATTAAGTTTTCCATCGCGCTGATAGTTAACCTTGCACTGACACCACTTTTAGCATCTACATACTCGCTGTCACGAGCTTCAAATGAGACTCCCTCAAGGAGGTTTCTTGCTAAATCAGGAACAGCTATTGCCGACTTATCGGTATCTGACACTTTTGCTTCTTGTTCAGTGATTTTACGAGCAAGTGCAATGGTCTTTGGATAGTGTGTAAAAATCTGCGATCCAATTCTATCTTTCAAGGGAGTGACAATACTGCCTCTATTAGTATAATCCTCGGGGTTTGCTGTAAAAACAAACTGAATATCTAAAGGCATTCTTAACTGAAACCCACGGATTTGAATATCGCCTTCTTGTAAAATATTAAATAATGAAACTTGAATACGAGCTTGTAAATCTGGTAGCTCATTCAAAACGAAAATAGATCGATTTGCACGGGGAATCATACCGTAATGTAAAACGCGTTCATCAGAATATGGAAGCTTCAATGTAGCTGCCTTGATGGGGTCTATATCACCAATTAAATCTGAAACATTGACATCTGGAGTGGCTAATTTTTCAAAGTATCGCTGAGAACGGTGAACCCAAGAAATGAGAGTATCATCTCCATTCTTCGTTATCTGGTCTTGAGCGTATTTGGATATTGGTTTAAAAGGGCTATCGTTTATCTCTGATCCTTTTACAATAGGCATATACTCATCAAGGAGGGCAACCATACTTCTTGCAATTTTAGTTTTTGCTTGACCACGTAAACCCAATAAATTGATATGATGTCCAGCAATAATTGCTTTTTTCAATTGTGGTACAACAGTATCTTCATATCCTAAAAGACCATCAAAAACAGCCTCTTTTGCCTTAATGCGAGTAATTAAATTATCTTGAATTTCTTGATTAATGGGTTTGTCAATAAATCCTGATTTTTTCAATTCTTTAAATGTGATTTCTTTTTTCATATTTTTTTAACTCTATTTTTTTCGTAATCCTCAAAAATCATCTGTCCTAATCCTGAAAGTCCAGTTAAGAATGCTTTTCCTTTGTTTTGTGCTGTAAATAATTCGACAAATTGGCGCAAATATGGATCTTGCGCTATCATAAATGTTGTGATTGGAATTTTTAATTTTCTTGCTTGTGCAGCTTTATTTAAGCATTTTGAAACAATAATTTCGTCTAAGCCATTACTATTTTTATAAAACTCTCCTGAGGGTAATGTGATGCAGCTTGGTTTCCCGTCAGTGATCATAAATATTTGTTTGTTAGTATTTCGTTTTCTACGAAGTATATCCAAAGCTAATTCTAGACCTGCCACTGTATTTGTATGATAAGGGCCAACTTTTAAGTATGGTAAGTCCTTTATCTTAATTGGCCATGCTTCGTTACCAAAAACAATGATATCAATTGAATCTTTTGGGTATTTTCGTCGAATTAGTTCAACTAAAGCCATTGCAACTTTTTTTGCCGGTGTTATTCGATCTTCGCCATATAAGATCATTGAATGGCTAATATCAATCATTAAAACTGTGCTCATTTGAGCTTTATGTCTTGTTTCCTCAATAATTAAATCATTTTCAGTTAGTCGAAAATCTGACATGCCATTATTTATCTGAGCCTTTTTCAGGCTTTCAGTCATGTTAATTAGTGATAAATCATCCCCGTATTGAAAGTCTCTAGTTTCTCCATCTTTATCATCTCCAGATCCTAGTTTAGTCGTGCGATGATTCCCTAAACCACTTTTCTTTAGTTTTCCAAAAATTTGATCTAGGGCATATTTTCGTAATGCCGACTCTAACTTTGCGGTGAGTTCATTCTTCCCATTTCCATTTCCTGGATTATTTTCTGGATCAATTTCTTCCTTAACGTAACCCCGCTTTTTTAGATCTTCATGAAAATTTTGAAGTGTATAGGCTTCGCTAAAAATATTATATTCTTTATCAAGTGATTCGAGCCAACTAAAGGCCTCCTCAATGTCTCCAGAAGTGTGTGTTACTAGTTCTTTAAAAATATCAAATACACGATCAAAATGATCTATTTCTTCAGGAATATTTCTGCTAAATATAACTCCTGAGGTTGAATTAAATTCCATTCTGCTCATTTTGTTAGGTCACTTTATATTAGTATAACTGTTCTTGATTATAAGTGTTCACAGTGGCTAATTATACTTTGTAATTAAAAAAAATCCCCAAAAATAAATAATTACTCTTGGGAATAATATTGTGGAGCTGGCGGGAATCGAACCCGCGTCCAGACGAGGAAAACATATGTTTTCTACATGCTTATTCCAACATTGATTTTCGACACTTAGCTGATGTTAGACAACCCACTATATGCTTATCTACTTATATTTCAGAATACCGACATAGAAGAAGTATTCCTATTCTTGCCTTTATTACACCTCTTGATCAATCTCCGCAAGACAGGGATATTGAGAGATGTCTCGCTTCCACACCTAGTGTGAAATTAGCCTATCACTCTATAAGAATGATTAAGCGGCAAGAGCGTAGTTAGACTCGCCAATTACAAATTTCGATGTTGTATTTACGAGCATCAATCGAATAGCTCGGCATGCTTACAAATCTTTTCATCTCGCTGTCAAAACCGGTCAGCCCCGATGAATTTATATGTAAATGTAATTTGAATAAAATAAATCTATCAAGAAATTTCTTTAACAACAGGTGATCTCACAAGAGGTGATTTCACAACTGTTTTTAAAACAAGTATTCATGCTTACCCTAAGTAGGTTTTTAAAATAGTACTTCTCGATGTGTGCTTTAATCTCCGAATGGCTTTCTCTTTTATTTGACGAACTCTCTCTCGAGTTAGATCAAACTTTTCCCCAATCTCCTCAAGGGTGAGAGGGTGCTGTCCGTTAAGACCAAAGTATAGACGTATGACATCTCCTTCACGAGGAGTCAAAGTTGTTAAAGATCTTTCGATTTCAGTTCTCAGAGAATCAACCATTAGGTCATCATCTGGGTTAGGAGAGTCTGATGAATTTAGAACATCATATAGATTACTATCTTCTCCTTCTACCAAAGGCGCATCCATCGATACATGTCGCCCACTGTTTCGCATGGATTCTTTTACATCCATTTCGCTCATTTCTAACTTCCCGGCAATTTCTTCAGCACTAGGAGGTCTCTGATGCGCTTGTTCTAAAGAGGCATAAGCTTTATTGATTTTATTAATGGAGCCTATTTTATTTAATGGTAGCCGTACTATTCGAGATTGTTCAGCAAGTGCTTGTAAAATACTTTGACGAATCCACCAAACTGCATATGAAATGAATTTAAAACCTCTGGTTTCATCAAATCGTTGAGCAGCCTTAATTAGACCTAGATTTCCTTCATTGATCAAATCAGGAAGTGTAAGTCCCTGGTTTTGATACTGCTTCGCCACCGATACGACAAAACGAAGATTAGCTTTCGTTAATTTTTCAAGAGCACGTTGGTCACCAGCTTTAATTTTTTGGGCTAACTCAACTTCTTCTTCCGCTGTGATCAATTCTACCTTACCAATTTCTTGAAGGTATTTATCTAGAGAAGCCGTTTCTCTATTTGTTACTTGTTTTGTGATCTTTAATTGACGCATCGAAAGATGATTTTAACGTTGTGAGTTATAATTGGAAAAGGAGCAATCGAATTTTAAGATCATTTAGGATCTCGGCGTTCTTTCCTATGTCCACGGTCTTCTCTAGGTGGTCTAGGTGACCTTTCAACATAGCCTTCTGGCTTTTCAATTAGCACTTTTCTTGAGAGGCGAAGTTTGCCTTTGTCATCAATCGCTAGGAGTTTTACTTGAACCTTATCTCCTTCTTTATACAGGCTAGATGGGTCTTCAACTCGTTTCCAATCCATCTCAGAAACATGAAGTAAACCTTCTGTTCCTCTACCAATTTCAACAAAAACTCCAAATGTTTGAACTCCTTTAACAACTCCATCATAAATGTGATCAACGATAGGAACGAAGCATATTTCGTTTACACGCTCTTGAGCAAGTGCTATTCCGTCTGCACTTGTTCCACTTATTTCAACTCGACCAATATTACCAATTTCTTCTATGGTAATTGTCGTTCCAGTTTCAGCTTGCATACCCTGGATTATTTTTCCACCAGGACCAATAATCCCTCCAATGAAACTCTTTGGAATCTCCATTACAACCATCTTCGGAGCATGCGATTTCATTTCTTCACGATGGCTCGGCATTGCGGAAGTCATTACTCCAAGAATATGTTCTCGTCCCTTTTTGGCCTGATCTAAAGCGCTTTTTAAGATTTCAACACTTAGACCTTTTGTCTTAATGTCCATTTGACAGGCGGTGATACCATTTTTTGTCCCTGTGACTTTAAAGTCCATATCTCCTAAATGATCTTCATCACCTAGAATATCGCTCAACACAGCATATTTCCCAGACTTCTCGTCGGTAATTAGACCCATGGCTATACCGCTAACTGGGTTAGCAATTTCGATACCTGCGTCTAAAAGAGCTAAAGTTCCAGCACATACGGTAGCCATTGAGCTGGATCCATTTGATTCAAGAATGTCTGAAACAACACGGATTGTATAACCCGACTCTGATGGAATCATGTTTTTGAGAGCTCTTTGCGCAAGGTTTCCATGACCTACTTCACGACGACTAGTTCCACGCATCATTCGTGCTTCGCCAGTTGAAAATGGGGGGAAATTATAGTGAAGATAAAATTTTTCATCACCTGTAACTGTAGCCGCATCAATTCTGTTTGAATCAAGTGCTGAACCTAGAGTGACAGTCGTAAAAGATTGAGTTTCTCCACGGGTGAAAAGTGCGCAACCATGGGGTCCAGGAAGAACATCTACCTCACACCAGATCGGACGGATTTCATCAGTTTTTCTACCATCTAGTCTAATTCCACTGTCTAATATTTGGTTTCTGATAGCCTCACATTCGACATCATGATAGTAAGTTTTTGCTAGACCTAATCCGCTTTCTTTTTCCCCATCTGATAGAGTTGCTGCAAATTCAGCAAAAACTTCCTTAAATTTTGACGAACGCTCTTTTCTGTCTGAAATCCCTAACCCTGCTGTTTTGTAAGCTCCGTCATAAGTCGCTTTGTGAACTCGCTTCCGCAGATCATCATCATGAGTTTCATGGCTATATTCGCGCTTCGGTAGTGCGCTTGGCACCATTTCTGCAAGGGCTAATTGAGCTGATATTTGTTGTTTTATCGCTTCGTGACCTAGTGCAATGGCCTCAAGCATTTCGTTTTCAGAAACTTCTTTCATTTCTCCCTCAACCATTACAACACTCTCTGCAGTTCCGCCGATCATCATTTCAATATCGGCTTCCTCTAATTGCTCATAGTTAGGGTTGACAATAAATTCTCCATTAATTCTAGCTACAGAAACTTCAGACATTGGTCCGTTAAAAGGAATATCACTTATTGATATAGCAGCTGAGGCGGCAAAACCTGCTAAAGATTCTGGAGCAGCTTTAGGATCAAATGAAAGCATTGTTATTATCACCTGAATATCGGCATGGAAATCATCTGGAAATAGTGGTCTTAGTACTCTGTCTACTAATCGGCAAACTAAAACTTCACGATCACTTGGACGGCCTTCACGTTTTAAAAACCCACCTGGAACACGACCAGCTCCTGCAAATTTTTCTTTATACTCTACCGATAGCGGTAAGAAATCAACTCCTACTCGAGCTTCTTTTGATGCCACTACTGTTGCTAGCAAAGCTGTCCCTCCGCAAGTTAAAAGCACGGATCCATTCGCTTGACGGGCCATCCGGCCAGTTTCGAGAGTGATTACTCTACCATCTTTCAGTGTAATACTTTGAGTTATTGGTTCGGGTGCTTTCATTTTTTTATATTTTTCGATGCTGTTATAAACGACTTCTTTGTTAACTGGTAAAAGGCAATTCTTGCATGAATTGCCTTTTTTAAATTTGATTCCTTACATCGGGAATCTGTTATTTTTACTTACGAAGACCTAATTTTTCGACGATTTCTCTATAACGTCCTATCTCGTTTTTTTGAAGATTGTTTAGAAGTCCTCTGCGCTTACCTACTAGGCGAATCAATGAGCGTTCGGTATTATGATCCTTGTGATTCTTTTTCAAATGCTCAGTTAAATGAGTTATTCGATAGGTAAACAAAGCTATTTGGCCTTCTGCGGTTCCGGTATCTTCTTTAGATTTTCCGTGTTGCGCAAATATTTCACGCTTTTTTTCTGAACTTAAATACATGCCTTAATCTTTTAGATTTTTGTGCTGTAAAAATATCCGACTCTCGGAAGTTTGCAAAATTACGAAAAAATCACTCCGATTCGGCAGGTTTTGGAAGATTGCCTACACATTCCAGCCAATCTGATATTTTTGACTTCAATTCGGCTCTTTTTACAATGAAATCGATAAATCCGTGATCTTTTACGAATTCGCTAGTTTGAAATCCCTCAGGTAAGTCTTTCCCTATAGTTTCTCTTACAATCCTTGGCCCTGCAAAACCTATTAGAGCTGCTGGTTCAGCAATATTTATATCTCCGAGCATAGCAAATGAAGCAGTAACACCTCCGGTGGTTGGATTTGTTAGAAGGCTTACGTAAGGAATTTTAGCTTCATCTAATAGAGCCAATTTAGATGAGGTTTTAGCCATTTGCATTAATGAAAATGCAGCCTCCATCATTCGCGCACCGCCACTTTTGCTAATCATTATAAATGGTATCTTATGTTTTAAGCTGAAGTCAATTGTTCGAGATATCTTTTCTCCAACTACGGATCCCATACTTCCCCCAATAAATTTAAAATTCATAGCTGCTATAGCAACTGGCATTCCACTCAAATTTCCATTTGCTGTTGTGATCGCATCTTTTAGTCCAGTGATTCTTTTCGCTATGATAAGTCGATCACTATATTTTTTCGTGTCCTCGAAATTTAAAGGATCTAAAGAAATTAAGTTTGGGTTTAATTCGGCGTATTCCCCATTATCAAATAAAAATGAGAAATATTCTTTAGCCTCGATTCCATTATGATGTCCACAATTCGCACATACCCATAGATTTGACTCGTATTCATCTCTGGATACAATCACTTTACACTTGGGGCAGCCATGCCATAAACCGTCAGGCGTTTCTTTTTTTTCTTGAGTAGGAGTGGTTATTCCCTCTTTTTGTCGTTGAAACCAATCTGAAGACATAAAAAATATTTTAGGCGATTGAAATATCCTTGTCAAGATATACATCTTGAACAGTGTTTAGTAGATCTATTCCTTCTTTCCAAGATCTTTGAAATGCTTTTCGACCCAGTATGAGACCTTGTCCCCCAGCACGTTTATTAATAACGGCGGTGGCTACAGAGTCAGCTAAGTCACTTGAGCCTTTTGACTCTCCACCTGAATTAATTAATCCAATTTTACCCATGTAACAATTGGCCACTTGGTATCTCGTGAGATCTATAGGGTGGTCTGAAGAAAGTTTAGAATATACATTTTCATGAGTTTTACCATGTTTAGTAGCTTTATATCCGCCATTATTTGTCGGTAATTTTTGTTTGATAATATCTGCTTGAATAGTAACACCCAAATGATTTGCTTGTCCGGTTAAATCAGCAGAAGTATGATAATCTATGCCGTCTACTTTAAATCCAGAGTTTCGAGTATAACACCACAAAATAGTAGCCATACCCAACTCTCTTGCGCGTTCAAACGCTTCAGCTACTTCTAATAATTGTCGGCGTGATTCTTGTGCGCCAAAATATATAGTGGCCCCCACAGCGATTGCTCCCATATTCCATGCGTCTTCAACAGAGCCATACATTGTTTGGTCAAACTGATTGGGATACGACAAAAATTCGTTATGGTTCAGTTTTACAATAAATGGGATTTTGTGTGCATACTTGCGAGATACACTTCCTAAAACTCCAAAAGTTGATGCCACGGCATTGCATCCAGAATCAATGGCTAATTTGATGATATTTTCAGGATCAAAATACAATGGATTTGGTGCAAAGCTTGCGCCAGCAGAATGCTCAATTCCTTGGTCAACTGGTAAAATACTCATGTACCCGGTATTCGCGAGCCTTCCATTCCCGTATAACTGTTGAAGAGAACGAAGGGTGGGGATACTCCTGTTACTGCAAATAAAGTTTTCGTCAATAAAATTACTGGACGGAAGATGAATTTGATCCTTTAAAATAAAGGTAGATTTATGATCTAAAAGATATTTTGCTTGATCGCCAAGTAATGTTTGAATTTTATTGATGGCCATGATGTCTTTTTGATAGTTTATATTTAATTGAACTGCAAACGTATTATTTTTCTAGCACTTGATTGTTCATTTTTTTTCATGAAATCAACTTAATCAATACAAAATTAAACTAAGCTTTCTTTAGCATTGAGACCATATTTACTGGATCATCTGATTTGAAAATTGCATTTCCTGCGACGAGAATATCTGCTCCAGCAGTTTTAAGCTTTGATGCGTTTTGGATATTAACTCCACCGTCAATTTCTATTTTTGCAGAACTGCCAGCTTTTTTGATCATTTTTTTTAATGATTTAATTTTATCGTAAGTTCCTGGAATAAATGATTGTCCACCAAACCCTGGATTTACACTCATTAAGCATATTACATCTAAGTCATTTAATACTTCTTTCAGGCTTTCAACTGGCGTATGTGGATTCAGGGCCACCCCTGCAAGCATTCCTTCTGAGCGTATTTTTTGGATGGTTCTATGAAGGTGAACCGAAGCTTCAATATGTACAGTTAAAATGTCAGCTCCTGAATTTTTGAATTCTTTAATATATCTCTCTGGCTGAGTTATCATTAAATGCACATCCAAAGGTATTTTGGCATACTTTTTTATAGCTTTTAAAACTGGAAGCCCAAATGAAATATTTGGAACAAAAACACCATCCATTATATCTATATGAAGCCAAGAAGCCTCAGTAGAATTAACCATTTCTATGTCGCGCTGGAGGTTTGCGAAATCTGCAGCAAGGACTGAAGGTGCTATCATAATTTTATATTTAGTCAAATTTAAATATAATTGAACGAACTTTCCGATATGAATTATGATAGCGTATTCTCAAAAAACCATCTGAAGCTTATCTTATCGCTACAAGCAAAAAAAGTCCGTCGGGAGAAAAAACTGTTTGTTGTAGAGACTCCTAAAGTTTTAAGAGAGTTTATTTCTGAGAATTTTGATATCATGTTTTTATTTACAACAGAAAATGGGCATTACGCAAGTCATTCTAAAGCTGTCATAATATCAAATGAACAGTTGAAAAAAAGTTCATCTTTAGACAGCCCGCAAGAGTGTATTGCCATATTAAAAATGAAAAGTGTGCCGAAGGGTAAGGGGTCTTGGTCAATGATTTTGGACAGGATTCAAGATCCGGGGAATGTAGGGGCTTTGATTCGTTTGGCTGATTGGTTTGGGGCTGATTGGGTTGCCATACCTCCAGGCACAGTCGATCCATTCAGTTCTAAAGTAGTTCAATCTAGCATGGGGTCTTTGGCGAGAGTGCCATTATTTATTGAAAATGATTTAGTACTCAACTCATTACTTTATGAAGAAAAAAGGATAGTTGTAGTGGCTGATATGGATGGCAAATCTCCAAAAGAGGCTTTAGCTTTTAAAAAAGGTTGCTTAATATTAGGAAATGAGGGAAATGGGCCTAGTGATTTTTGGAAAAAACGATGTGATCATTCTGTCACTATTAACAGAGTTGAAGGAAGTCAAACCGAAAGTTTAAATGTAGCAACAGCTGCTGCTATTTTGCTTTATGAAATCAATAGTTAAATGCTTGGGACTATTCAAAAGTGAAAATCCAGGAAATAGTGCGGGTATTTAAAATAGGAAGGGTGTTTGCAAAGCTAGTATTATCATCAACTTTTAAATTCCCTTTTCCAATTGTGGCTCTCAATTGAGGAGATAACTTAAAGTATTCAAAATATATATCAATCCCTACACCGAACTCAATTCCAAAGTCACTAGGCTGCAATTTAAAAATACGATCGTCAGTGACCTTTGCTTTTGACGATAAGTCCATAGCGCCGAAAATTCCGCCAAGAATGTACCATCTATGGTTATCAATACGGTTTGTCTTCCATTTTAATTCTAATGGAAAAACTATTAGAGCAGATTCTATTCTTCGCTCAATCCACTTCCTTTTACCATCACTGGGATCTATAGCATCAAAAAAAATCTTACGTTCACCTGAGGTAAACGTAGGAATAAAACGAAAGTCAAAATTTTTATTTAATCTAAGATTAGATATTATACCGACAGTGTATCCAAGTTGAGCTCCTATTTCTACATTGAATACATCCTGAGGCCATTCATTCTGAGTGCGGTAACTAAAGTCTAGCTTACTCGTACCCAAGATGAAACCAAAATGAAGAGGTTTTTGATCATAACGTGGCAAATTAAGAGAACGATGCTGACCATAAGTATCGATACTTATGAATAGGAATATTATGGTAATTTTAAAAAGTTGAAGAAACATAAATATTCAACGATTAATTTAATTTTGAAGTATGTGCCGTATAAAGAGATGCTACGCCAAAAGTTAGCGGCTCAGCTTTTATATTAATGAATCCAGAGTCACTTAATTTGGTTATGAAATTTTGACCGTAGGGAAATTCCTCTACAGATGCAGGTAGATATGAATATGCAGAAGGATCTTTGGAAACAATTCTGCCGACCGTCGGCAATATGTACTTAAAATAAAAAAAATAAATCTGTTTAAATGGAAATTTTTCAGGTTTTGAAAATTCTAAAACCCCAACGGACCCTCCTGGTTTTAATACTCTTTGGATTTCAAGTAGACCATTTTCAAGATTCTCAAAATTACGAACTCCAAATGCTACAGTTACTGCATCATAAGAGTGATCTGGAAATGGTAAGGCCTCTCCATCCCCTAGGATTAACGATATATTAGAATCTAATTTTCTTCGAGTAATTTTTTGTTGACCAACTTCGAGCATTCCAGAAGAAATGTCAATACCAGTTATTTTAGAATCTGGAATTTTATTCCTTAATGAAATAGCTAAGTCAGCTGTTCCTGTTGCTACATCAAGTATAGACTTAGCTCCTGTCGTTTTTATAAATTGAACTGTTTTATTTCGCCAATTAATATCAATTCCAAGAGATAAAAAACGATTTAAAAAATCATATCTCTTTGAAATGGAATTGAACATTTTTGCGACTTGTTCTTTTTTTGAACCGTCTAAGTGATAGGGTTTAACAATTTTCATTTAAATGCAATACTATCCAACTTGAACTTGAGCTTTTGGATATGTGTAATCATGGGACTCTTTTTTTCTTCTTGTTAATGCAAATGCCAAAGTTACAGTTCCAATTCGTCCAATTAGCATGGAAATCATGAGAATTATTTTACCTGCATGGCTTAATTCTGAAGTGACACCCATAGACATACCCACTGTACAAAATGCCGAAACTTGTTCAAATGCTAATTTTGTTAGCCCCAAATGTCCATCTGTGATCGTAAGCAAAAATATTCCTAGTAAAACTCCTGCTAATGTGAAAAGAAAAACGCTTAACGCTAAATTTAACATCTCTAAAGGAATCGTGTGTCGAAACAGCTCTACACGTTTACGACCCCTTATTGTCGAAAGTGCATTCATAAAGACTAAAGTAAATGTTGATGTCTTTATCCCTCCTGCTGTTGATCCTGAGGCTCCTCCAATAAACATTAGGATCATAAGAACTAAAAGAGTTGGTAGTGCTAAGTCCCCGATATCAATGATGTTAAACCCTGCTGTTCTCCCTATCGTTATCTGTAAAAAAGAGGAAAATGCTTTTTGGCCTGCGATTAATCCATCTAATATTTCTTTCTTTTCAAGGGTTGCAAATAACAAGGAACCAATAAAAATTAATACAATTGTAGAGTAAAGAGCAATTTTAGAATTCACCTTGAGATGCTTCCAAGGATTATTTCTTCTTATTGAAACTGCACGATTAGAGAAAAGATCGTGGATAGTGCCAAATCCAAGTCCCCCTAGAATTATAGTAGTTGCCATAATTGTCATAAACGAAACATTTTGACTTATTAGAGGATGCGCGAGTCCTTGAGAGAACAATGTAAATCCAGCATTATTGAAGGCTGATATTGAATGAAATATGCTAAAGAAAATTTTCTCTCCAATATGTTCAAATTCATATTCACCCCAAGAGAAAAAGAGTAAAACCGTAGCACCAAGTTCAAAAATAATTGAGAATTTGAATATTTGTTTAATAAGGTTAGCAGAGGATTCTAAGGAGTCAGAACTGTATTCTACTTGAATTAGACTTTTATACCTAGTTCCAATACTAGAACTTGCTAAAAGAGCAAGTATGCTTGCAAATGCAATGAAATTTAAGCCGCCCAATTGAATTAATATCATCACGGCAACCTTCCCTTTGAAACTTAAAAAGTCTGCTACATTAATAATGTTTAAACCAGTCACACTCACGGCAGAAACACTTGTAAATGAAGCTTCGTACAAACTCATTCCTTCGCCACTTTTTGTCATTTCGGGCATTAATAAAAATAACGTACCTAGAGAGGTGATAAGTAGAAAACTGGAGACTAATAGAGCGGGTGGACTAAGCTTGAGATAGGGCAAAAACCTACTCGCTTTTCCCATCTCTAAAGCAACAAATATTAGAAAATACCCTTGAATGAATAACATGATTACCTGCTCAAGTTTTATAAAACCAAAATATTTTCCGAGCGAAGAAAATATTTCGATTTCAAAGGCTGTCATAAGGAAAATATTAATCACCATATAAAGCATTAATAGACTTTCCCACTTGGAATTCTTTAAAAATGAGATGGGTGAAAATGAATAAAAAAGTTCTACTAAATATTTTAAAATATAAAAACCTATTGTCCCTTTAAGTAAATAGTTAACTAGTCTATTTTCGTCCTCATTTAATGAAAAACCCTGGCTTACGATCAAAGAGCAAACGGTAGCAATTGACAAAGGAATACTTATTAATCGCAGAATTTTTATTACAATTGTCTTGCTACTGTAAATTCTCAAATTAATCCATTCACGGATTAGATACAATATTTTACGATTTGACGCATTCACTTAATTCGCTTTTATAGAATTTAGGGTGGTAACGATACGTTTTCCTGCTTTTTTAAGGTCTTCCTCTGACACAGCGTAGCTAAATCTTATATGACCGTCTAAACCGAAGGCGTCCCCTGGGACCGATGCTACTCCACCATCTAAGATAGCCATACAAAGATCTTGTGCCGATTTATAATTTTCATTTAAATAGCTTGAGGCATCAACAAAAAGATAAAATGCCCCTTCAGGTTTAATGAACTTTAAATGGTTGGCTTTCCTTAATAGATCAGCCAATAAAGTTCTTCTAGCTGTAAAAGCGTCAATCATATAATCTACTTTTTTGGGCCCCGCTAGAACAGCAGATATAGCAGCTCTTTGAGCAATACTTGATGCTCCACTAGTGAATTGGCTTTGTATTTTTTCGCAAGCCCTTGCTAAGGGTTCAGGAGCACCCATAAAGCCTAATCGCCATCCAGTCATAGCAAATCCTTTTGAAAGTCCATTCACAGTTGCCACTCGCTCTTTCATTCCATCAAATGAAGCTAAACTTATATGGTCGTTTCCATATTGTATATATTCATAAATTTCGTCGCTTATTATCCAAACTTGGGGATGTTTTTTGAGAACGTGAATTAAGGACTCTAATTCTGCTTTTGAATACATCGCTCCGCTGGGATTATTTGGGCTCGAAAATATCATCAGTTTAGTTCTCTTAGAAATAGAAGACTCTAATTGTGATGCGGTTATTTTAAATCCTTGGTCAACTCCTGCTTTGGGTGAAACTACATTCCCTCCCATAAACTTTACAAGATCAGAATATGATACCCAATAAGGTGCCGGTATAATAACATCATCACCTTCGTTGACTATTGCCATAACAATATTTGCAATTGACTGCTTTGCACCAGTACTTACGACAATCTGATTGGCGTTGTAAAAGAGATTATTATCTCTTTTAAATTTTTTAACAATCGCATTGCGTAAATCAAGATATCCAGTGACTGGCATATAGTGAGAATAGTTTTGATCGATCCCTTCTTTTCCTGCAGACTTTATAAAGTCGGGTGTATCGAAGTCAGGTTCTCCAAGACTTAAACTGACGATATCATGACCTGCGTCTTGCAATGCACGGCATTTTTTTGTCATCTCAATAGTCATTGGGACTTCCAATGACTTTACTCGGTTAGATAGAAAAAGCATCTGTGTAAAAGTATGAATTGCAAGTAAAAGCCCGATATTTGTTTCATGGATATTTTTTTGGATACTTTTCGCACAATTTTCCCATCAATACTTATTTTGATAATTGTTTATTTAATGATGTCAAGTTTCTTAGATAATGAGGACAAACGTAGAAAGAGTGAGAGAGTCCGAGCTGCTCAAAAGCAATCCCTTCCAATTAGAATGCAGGCTTATGAGCGTTTAGCATTATTCCTCGAAAGAATCAGTCCAAATTCAATTTTACTCCGGGTTAAGGCAGGTAATCTTACAAATCAAGAATATTTATTATTAATTCAACAGAGTATTCGAGGTGAATTCGAACATAACTTAAGTCAGCAAATTTATGTTTCCGACAGAATGTGGGAAATGGTAGTCGCGTCGAAAAGCACGATGGTTTCAATAGTCAATACTGTCTCTGCAGAGCTAGGGGCAGAGGCTTCTGGAGCTGATCTGAGTAAGGCTGTTCTTAAAGCAGCTATTCAAATGGAAAATATTCCATCTAAGTCTGCCTTGAGTTACTTACGTCAAGAGGTTATCGAAGAGTTTTAATTTTCTCAAGAAACTTTTTTACAATCAAATCAGTGCCTTTTTCAGGGCTTAAGTCACCATTTTGAATTTTATTTTTAACAATCATATAAATTTTTTGAAAATCTTTTTTTTCTAAAAGTTCAAAGATAATTTGTGATTTCCAGTTTTTTTCAAATGCAACTTCATTTTGTTTTTTTCTTCGAAATTCAAGATATCCATCTTGAAAGCGAAATCTGCAGCATTTTTCAACTAATTTTAAAAGACGATCAATTCCATTGTTCTCCACAGCGCTGATTGAAATAGCTGGAACGGACCATTTATCTTCACGCGGATATAAATGCACCACATTTTTAAAAAATCCTAATGCGATTTTTGCTAAATCAGTTTGTGCCCCATCAGCTTTATTAACTGCTATTATGTCAGCACGTTCAATAATTCCTCGTTTAATCCCTTGGATTTCATCACCTGCGCCTGGTATGGCAATTAAAACAAAGCAGTCAACGAAGTTTTCAACGGCAGTTTCATTTTGTCCAACACCAACAGTTTCCACAATGATTCGATCATATCCTGCTGCTTCGCAAAGATGGATAATTTCTCTCGTGCTTCTCCCGACTCCACCTAAGGTTCCAGATGATGATGACGGCCTAATGAAAGCTTCGTTTTGTCGAGATAATTGTTCCATTCTAGTCTTATCACCAAGAATACTCCCGCCACTACTTGAGCTACTAGGGTCAATCGCAAGAACTGCTACTTTCAATCCATTTTCAATATAACGATTACCTAATCTTTCAATTAAAGTACTTTTCCCAGCTCCAGGGTTACCAGTAATTCCAATTCGAAAAGTGACGTTTTTAACTTTTGGTAAAAGTTCGATCAGTTTTGTTGCTAAAAGTCGATCTTCTTTAAGCCTGCTCTCCATTAAGGTTATTCCTTTAGAGAGCATGGATATGTTACCATTGGAAATTCCTTTTGCCAATGATCGTATATCCCATGCAGTTTTTGGTGAGACTTTTGCATTTGGATTTATTGACATATTTTAAAATCTCTGTTTTAAAGCAAGTTCTAAAATTTTAGAAGCAGATTCTGAAATAGGACTCCCGGGTCCGAAAACAGCTACAACGCCTAATGAGAATAGAAAACGATAATCAGATTTCGGAACGACACCGCCAACAATTATTTGAATATCGTGTCGATCCAGTTTCTCAAGTGACTTGATTAACTCTGGAACAAGTGTTTTGTGACCAGCTGCTAGCGTTGAAACACCAATCCAGTGAACATCATTTTCTACGGCCTGTTTTGCTGCTTCTTCTGGTGTTTGAAATAATGGCCCTAGATCTACATCAAAACCAATATCTGCAAAACTAGATGCGACAACTTTAGCCCCGCGATCGTGTCCATCTTGTCCCATTTTTGCTATTAAAATTCTTGGAGGTCTACCCTCATTTTTAGAGAATAAGGAAGCTAGTTTTTTTGATTTGATAAAAGCTGGATCTTGAGAATTTTCTTTTTTATAAATACCAGAAATAAGTTGATTACTTGCTTTATATCTTCCAAAAACTGATTCTAAGGCACTACTTATTTCGCCTAAAGTTGCTCTTTTTTCTGCTGCCGTAATTGCTTTTTCTAACAAGTTGCCATTTTTACTTGAAGCGCATTTTTTTAATTCTGAGAGCGCGAGCTTCACAGCATGATTGTCTCGCGAAATTTTTAAGTCATGAAGCCGTTTTATTTGAGACTCTCTCACTTTAAAATCATCAACTTCGCGAACTTCAATGTTTTCATTTTCTGACTGCTGAAAAGCATTTACACCGACTAGAATTTCTCTTCCAGAATCAAGTCTAGCTTGTTTAGTTGCAGCAGATTCCTCGATACGCAATTTAGGAATGCCCATTTCAATAGCTTTTGTCATTCCACCTATATTTTCAATTTCCTCAATTAACTTCCATGAATCATTTAATAGTTCTGAGGTGCGTTTTTCTAAAACGATACTTCCAGCAAAAGGATCTATGAAATCTGTAATTCCAATATTTGACTGTAAATGAATCTGAGTTTCGCGTGCAATTTTTGCTGAATATTCTGTTGGTAGCGCTATAGCTTCATCTAGAGCGTTTGTATGTAAGGATTGCGTACCTCCAATCACTGCTGAAAGTGCTTCAAACGAGGTGCGAGATATGTTATTGAATGGTTGCTGCTCGGTAAGACTCCATCCACTGGTTTGACAGTGCGCACGGAGTATTTTGCTTTTAGGGTTTATTGAACCAAATTTATCTACAATTCGAGCCCACAAAACTCTGGCGGCTCGAAGTTTAGCAGTTTCAGTGATAAAGTCCATTCCAATCCCCCAAAAAAAGCTAAATCGAGGAGCAAATTCATCTATTTTGAGTCCGGAAGCGAGTCCGGTTTTTAGATACTCCATTCCATCCGCTAGAGTATATGCCAATTCAATTTCAGCTGTCGCACCTGCCTCTTGCATATGATATCCTGAAATGCTAATGTTATTAAATTTCGGCATATTATGACTTGTGAACTTGAATATATCGCCTATTAATCTCATACTATCTTCAGGAGGATAGATGTAGGTATTACGAACCATAAATTCTTTTAATATATCATTTTGAATAGTACCGGTTAGTTTTTCAATATCAACTCCTTGTTCTTTTCCGGCGACAATAAAAAATGCTAAAATTGGGATAACGGCACCATTCATCGTCATGGAGACCGACATATTCTCTAGTGGGATTCCGACAAAAAGTCGTTTCATGTCCTCTACGCTGTCAATTGCTACGCCAGCCTTTCCTACATCTCCTGAAACGCGAGGATGATCACTGTCATATCCTCTATGCGTAGCTAGGTCAAATGCAATACTTAATCCTTTTTGTCCTGCTTGAAGATTTTTTCGGTAGAAAGAATTACTTTCTTCTGCTGTAGAAAACCCGGCATATTGTCTAATTGTCCATGGTCTCTTGCTATACATTGTCTTGTAAGGTCCCCTTAGATATGGAAACTCTCCTGCTGAATCAGACTCATGTGAGTAACGGTTTTCCTTATTCATTCCCACAAAGTTTCATTTTCAATTTCTTTAATAAATGAGTGATTATTAACCCATTTATTTATTTTCTCTTTTGATGCAAGAATAATTTTCTCTGACCACTCATCAATTAGATATGAGCCTTTAAGTATGTCTTTCTCTCTAGTAAGTCCGGTCTCATATGCAAGAATGAGGAATTGATCTCGGGCCCATTGTTTAGCCTTAGAACTAGAGTCAACAGGATGAATAACTATTTCATTACAACCTCCTAACCATAAAGATTGGGCTTCGATACCTCTTGAAATTAATTGTTGAGCAGGGTCTTCATGAGTTTGTAACGAAGTTTCTCCACAAATCCATAATGAGGAATCTAATCTATTATTTTTTTCCAAAATTGATCTCCATAGTATCCTAATTGCTTGAGTCATGGCAATAGTTTCAAGATAGTTACTTTGTGATTTTAAAAAAACTAGACATCTATCTGAATTATTCCACCCTAAAATATCAAGTTGTATTATTAAGCTCGATATGGTGAATGCTACCTGGTCTATGACGTTATTATTGGGGATGCAATTTGCGTTAGAACAAATACTGCGAACATTTTGGGGTATTTTTAAGTTGAATCTGGAAATATCTTCATGCGCAGACCCTGAGAACCATCTACCATTTGAAATTGCATTTTTGAATGGGTCAATATTAATACTTCCATGCCATAAATGCTGATTTTGCGACTTAGGGAGTGATTTAAAAGCCTTTAAAATATCTTCTGGATGCAAATTTCCAGAAATGTGAACAGGAGCTATGTCTAAACGTATATTTTCTAAAAGTTTTGGAATATCTCTATGATCTTTGAGATTAAACCATAATGAAGAGGCACCATTATTAAGTGCATCTAATGCTAAAGTATTGGATTCAGAAATATTTTTATCTACTTCTACGATTTCGAGTAAATTCTTATGAATAAATGGTGGATTGACGCCAAGCCATGGTGTGAAGGTATTCCCTGATTTTTTTGAGGTTCTGGGCAGAGTTAGTCCATTTGGGAGGATGACATGATCACTCATTTTTCATGCTTCAATGGTGCAACTAAAATAATTTTTTCGCCAGGTCGGTGCATCCAAAACTTCTCGCGAGCAAAACGTTCTAGTTTTTCTGGATCCGATGAAAGAGCTTCAATTTGATTTTCTGTTTGCTTTAATTCTTTTTTATAAAAGTTGATTCCGTCCTCTAAAGCTTGGAGTCTGGAATCGAGTTCAAACTGAATTAATACTGAGCTTCTATCAATGAAAAGCATCCAAAATGCAAAAAACATTGTGGCTAAAACATATTTGCTGGTAAGGCGCTTCCACCAAGGAGATTTCAAAATAAATTCTAAGCGACCCATTCTCAAAAGTACAAATATTAAAGCTTGGAGCTTTTCTAATACAACTGCTGTTTAACGAATTTTTTATAGGTGCCACTTGAGATGTTCATCAACTCTTCATGACTGCCATACTCTATTACGCATCCATCACTTATAAAGGCAATTTTATCTGCATTTCTTACGGTAGATAGTCTATGAGCAATAATTATGCTTGTTCGTCTTTTCATAAGTCTTTGAAGAGCTTCTTGAACTATAGACTCACTTTCAGCATCTAAAGATGAAGTGGCTTCATCAAGAAGTAATATTTCGGGGTCTTTAAGCATTGCTCTCGCAATTGCTATTCTTTGTTTTTGTCCTCCACTTAGTTGAATACCTCTTTCTCCGACCTCTGTATGAAGTCCTTCTGGAAATTTATTAATAAATTCCAAAGAGTTTGATCTTTTGGCAGCAGAATGTATTTCCTCTTCTGAGGCATTAGGATTTCCATATAAAATATTTTCTTTGATGCTCGAGCCAAAGAGAATAACATCTTGTGGAACCCAGGCCATTTTTTTTCTCAAGAACTTTTTTGAATAAAATGAGGCGTTTTTACCATAAAAAAACAATTCTCCAAGTCTTGCTTCTTGAAATCTGAGTAGAAATTGCATGACTGTAGATTTGCCTGATCCGCTTGGACCTACAATTGCGAGTTGTTGCCCATTAGAGACATCAAGATTAAACTTTTTCAAAACCATTAAGTCTGGTCTGGAAGGATATGCGAAATCTACATTTTTAAAAGAAATAATATATGGACTATCAACTTTTTTTGCTGAAATTTTAGAATCAATTTTACTATTCTCTTCAATCTTTTCATCAAGAATACCTAGAACAGCCTCAGTAGCACCAATTGCTTTTTGTAAACGAGCATAAACATCTGCAATACCGCCCATGGATCCACCTATAAACCCAGAATAAATGACAAAGCTAAAAAGTTGACCTGGATTTAACTCTCCGGTGGATATGAGGCTAGTTCCTTTCCATACAACAGCGACAAGTGATCCAAATAGTCCGAGAATTAAAAAACTAGCAAATCCACCCCTTAATATTCCTCCTGTAATTGCAAGGCTGGCAACTTTCTTCGTTGCGATTTTATATTTTTCACGCTCCCTATTTTCATTTGTATAAGCTTTCACAGTAGCAATTGCAGATAGGCTTTGTTCTACCAATATGTTACTTGAAGCAGATGCATCTTGTACAGATTTTGAATACTTTCTTATTCTACTGCCAAATATTATTGCTAACAGTATTATAATAGGAAGAACGGCAAGCATAAACAGTGTAAGTTTAATTGACGTGTATGCAAGAAGACCTATTCCTCCAATAATTATAACTAATTGCCTGATGAGCTCAGGTAACGAGCTAGTAAAAGTTTCTTGTAAAACACCTATGTCTGATTGTAATCTATTTGTTAATTCTCCAACTCTTTTACTATGAAAAAATGAAAGTGGCAAATCTATCAAATGACTATACATTGATTGTCTTAGAGATGCTAGAGCTTTTTGAGTGACTCTTTCAAAAAAGATAATTCTCCCGAAGCTAAAAACAGCTTGAAGTAGTAATAAACACGCTAAATAACTTGCGATAATGTCAATTTTTTTAGGTTCTTTCTGTGAAGCGTCAACCAGCTCACCAAGAAAAGCTGGGAAAGCAAGTGCTGTTCCAGAGGATAGAAGTAAAAACAGCATTCCTAAAAAAAATTCTCCTTGAAAAGGTCTTATGTAGATATATATCTTGGCTACACTTTTTATAGCAAGCCAAGTTATTTTTTCTTTTTCTTCTAAATTCTTGCGGTGTCTATTCACCTTAATTTTTGTTCTTGTCTTGAAAGTCTAAAGATTTTATTCCGAAACTTTTAAGTAGCCTTTTAGATTGTATTTTCAAAGTTTCCTTAACTTTTGTTAATATACTTTTCAGCACTCCATCATTAGGGCGGGGAATAAACCTTGAATCGCTATATTTAAATCCTTCTCCAATTTCTGTATAAAAATATGAATAGAAACTTTTTCGGCTCTCACCCTCTGGAATTTTAATAGCTTCGTACCCATGGGGACTATTTTCATCTGTAAGAAATATTACAGCACGATTAAATAGAGGTGCTATAGAATGTTCGCATTTAGACATATCGGGACTCCAGATTTCTAAATCGCCGCCATATTCTTTTTTCCAGTTCTTGTTTAAATATATTAACAGATTAATACGACGCCACATTTGAGATTCAGGATCAAAATTCACATCAATATGAACATCGACGAAACTTCCGTCACCGCCTTGGTGTATTCCCGATCCTAGTGAGTTATTGGGTGTTACTAGCTTCGGTATCCCAGTGATTTTGCTCATTAAATCAAGGAAGCTATTTGATTGAATCATATCACGTATCTCGCTGAAAACTGGGTGCCAACGCTCAAAATGATAATCTTCTACCTTATTTTCATTTAAACTTTTTCTTTTGACCTTGAGTGAATCAATAGAAGGGAAATTTAAATATAATTTATCTGCGACTTTAGCTGCTAGAAATTCGTCAAGAATAATAAATTTGCATGGAGATTTATTAGCAAAGTCACTTTTTATTTTTGAAAGTGCTTCTATGTGTATTGGGTTAATCAGCATATTTTCGACGTAATAGAAAATAAAAAAAACTTGGTAAAAATCGGTGCAAAGGAAGCGCTAAACCTTCAATTCCTGTAAAAATTCCGTGAAATCGTCTTTTTTTACTGAAATTATATATTTTTTTTGCTAAAATATCCGGTTCCATTCCGCGTTCTTGCGCTCTTAACGATTTCTTAAGTTTGGTTCCATTTTTCGTGAGTGCGGAGTGCATAATATTTGTCTTAATATTTCCGGGACTTATAAGTTGAACTTTTATTGGAGAGTCAAATAGTTCTTCTTTTAAGGATTCTATATAAATAGATAAAGCTGACTTGCTAGCAGAGTAAGCAGCTAAATTTCTTTGACCAAATTGACTTGCAATACTACCAATACAGATGATTTTCCCGAAACCTACTTTTTCCATTTTGGGAAGAATAGACTTAATCGTTTGAATTGGTGACCAATAATTTAATTCAAAAATTTCACGTTCAACTTCAATTTTAGTCTCCCTTACATTTCCCCATTGTCCAATTCCGGCGTTTAAAATTACAGTATCGATTCCTTTATGAATATTCCAAACTGAAGATACTAATTGGTGTAATTCATCTAGTTTTTGAAGATCTGCTAAAGAAATTGTCACATTAGAAGGGTTTGCGCAAGATAAAATAACTTTTTCTAGAGCTACTTTTGATCTGGAAGTTGCTATCACTAAATGCCCTGAATCGCAGTATCTACGCACTAATGCAGCTCCAATTCCTGATGATGCTCCTGTAATCCAAACTACTTCCTTCATATTTCAAAGATATCTATATGTGGAAGTCCAGAAAATTGAAATATATTTGCCGCCCGAATAAGACAATTTACATGAAACGCACATACCAACCTTCCAAACGTAAACGCAAAAATAAACATGGATTCCGTGAGCGAATGGCATCTGCAAACGGACGTCGTGTTCTTGCCCTTCGGAGAGTGAAGGGTCGGAAAAGTTTGAGCGTATCAGATGAGAGTAATCATAAAGGTTAATGTGTTTATTTAGAAGATATTTTAAAGGTGTTGAGTTATCAACACCTTTTTTTTTGTTTCAATTTCTTCCGATTTTTGAATTAAATAAATTTCACCATGTCCAAAAGAACTAAAATTAAATCAATATTAATTATCGGAAGTGGTCCAATAGTTATTGGTCAAGCCTGTGAATTCGATTATGCAGGGTCCCAAGCGTCTCGATCGTTAAGAGAAGAAGGAATAGAGATTTCCCTTATAAACTCTAACCCTGCAACAATAATGACGGATGAAGTCGTTGCTGATCATGTTTACCTTCTTCCTTTAGATGTTGATTCAATAAGAAAAATATTAAAAGAACGAAAAATTGATGCAGTGCTTCCGACTATGGGTGGGCAAACTGCGTTAAATCTTTGTATTGAGGCTGAAGATCAGGGTCTTTGGGAAGAATACAATGTCGATATTATCGGTGTAGATATTGATGCCATAAACATCACAGAAGACAGAGAGAAGTTTAAGCAATTGATGACGAAAATTGATGTTCCGATGGCTCCAGCAAAAATTGCTACTAGTTACCTTAAAGGTAAAGAAATAGCTCAAGAATTTGGTTTCCCCTTGTGTGTAAGAGCATCTTTTACTCTTGGCGGAAGTGGAGCATCGTTTGTTTGGACTAAAGAAGAGTTTGAGGATGCTCTTCAACGTGGTCTTGAGGCAAGTCCGATACACGAGGTAATAATTGATAAGGCTTTACTTGGTTGGAAAGAGTTTGAACTCGAGCTACTTCGTGATAAAAATGATAATGTCATTATAATATGTTCTATTGAAAATATGGACCCAATGGGGATACATACTGGCGACTCAATAACCGTAGCTCCGGCAATGACTCTAAGCGACACAGCATACCAACGCATGCGTGATATGGCCATTCATATGATGCGATCAATTGGCACATTTGCAGGTGGGTGTAATGTTCAATTTGCAGTCTCTCCAGATGAAGAAGAGAAAATTGTAGCTATCGAAATTAATCCTAGAGTTTCAAGGTCATCGGCTTTAGCATCCAAGGCAACTGGATATCCAATTGCTAAAGTTGCCGCAAAATTGGCCATCGGCTATACCCTAGATGAACTTAATAACCAAATCACTAAAACTACAACAGCATATTTTGAGCCCACTTTAGATTATGTTATAGTAAAAATCCCACGATGGAACTTTGATAAATTTGAAGGTGCTGATCGTCGATTAGGACTCCAAATGAAGTCCGTTGGAGAAGTTATGGGTATTGGTAGAAGTTTTAAGGAAGCGCTCCATAAAGCCGTACAGTCATTGGAAATACGTCGAAACGGACTTGGAGCTGATGGTAAAGGTTTACGAGATCAATCCTTGATTCTAGAAAAATTGGAGCATGCTTCTTGGGATAGAGTTTTTGTTATTTACGATGCCATTCAAATTGGTATTCCCGTGAGGAAGATTCATGATTTAACAAAAATTGATGTTTGGTTTTTAAGACAATTTGAAAATTTAGTTCAAACACAATTGCAATTGGAGAATCAAACCATTAATAGCCTTTCGTTTGAGCTATTACTAGATGCAAAAATGAAGGGGTTTGCGGATAGGCAAATTGCTCATATGACCAGATGTTTGGAGTCAGAAATACATGCCAAACGAATTGATCTAGGTATTGAGCGAGTATGGAAATTAGTGGATACTTGTGCTGCAGAGTTTGAGGCTAAGACTCCATATTATTATAGCACATTTGAATTTCCAATAGAGAACACCAATGGAGAAGTTTTTTCAGAAAATGAGGTAATTGTAAGTGACCGTGAAAAAGTCATTATTCTAGGAAGTGGCCCCAATAGAATTGGTCAAGGGATCGAGTTTGATTATTCTTGTGTCCATGGTGTTTTAGCTGCAAAAGAATGCAATTACGAAACAATAATGATTAATTGTAATCCAGAGACTGTTTCCACTGATTTTGATACTGCTGATAAATTATACTTTGAACCAGTTTTTTGGGAACATATTTATGATATCATTAGATTAGAAAAGCCTAAAGGAGTGATTGTACAATTAGGTGGCCAAACTGCTCTAAAACTTGCAGAAAAACTTGAGCGATTCGGAATCCCTATTTTAGGCACTAGTTATGAGAGTCTAGATCTTGCAGAAGATCGTGGTAGGTTTTCACTTAAGCTAAAAGAATATGATATTCCTTATCCAGATTTTGATGTAATTACTCATGCTGATGAGGCTCGCAAAGTTGCTTCTGAACTGGGCTATCCAATTTTAGTAAGACCCTCTTATGTTCTTGGAGGTCAGGGAATGAAAATCGTTATTAATGATGATGAATTAGAAACTCATGTCATAGAATTATTTAAAGACTTCCCAGGAAATAGAGTTTTATTAGATCATTATTTAGATGGAGCTATTGAAGCTGAGGCAGATGCTATTTGCGATGGAGAGGATGTTTATATCATAGGAATAATGGAGCATATTGAGCCTTGCGGTGTACATTCAGGTGATTCTAATGCCACACTGCCTCCCTTTAATTTAGGCCAGTTAGTTATTCAGCAGATCATTGATCATACAAGGACTATTGCAAAAGGGCTTGGTACAATAGGCTTGATTAATATTCAATTTGCAATCAAAGATGAAAAAGTCTTCATAATTGAGGCAAACCCAAGAGCGTCCAGGACGGTTCCTTTTATTTGCAAGGCTTATAAGGAATCTTATGTTAACGCTGCGGTAAAAGTTATGCTTGGAGAAAATAAAGTTAAAGATTTCGATTTTTCACCAAAATTAGATGGATGGGCTATTAAAGTTCCAGTATTTAGTTTTAATAAATTCCCCGGTGTGAATAAAACCCTAGGTCCACAAATGAAATCTACGGGGGAGGCTATTTATTTTATTGACGATTTACGCGATCCATTGTTTAGAAAACTATATTCAGAACGAAATTTTTACTTATCTAAATAGGGGGGTAATTCAATGATCTATTTTTTCTAATAGTTGATTGAGTAATTTTTGAGCTAAACCTTCTCGGGTATATTTTTTACGTTGAATTTTCGATGCCCCTTCGACAGCTTTATTCATATGATTTTCAAGCGCAAATGCCGCCGATTTTGGAAGATCATGGAGTTCCCCAGCTTTACATTCTTGTAATATATCTTGGGCATCGCCGTCTTTCGGGCCAAATCCCCATATAGGTCTTCCACTTCCTATATATTCAAAAATTTTTCCTGTAAGTATTCCTTTATTATTAGGAAGATCAGGTATGAGTAGAAGTAACATATCAGAAGACTCCATTAATTTTACTGATTTTTGATGAGAAATATATCCGAGAGATTCAAATTGAAAATTGGAGTATCTATTTGATAGCTCGTAAAGATATTTCACACATTCTTCTGCTGGTCTTCCAGCAATTTTAAGAGATAGGCTATTGGAACTTTTGTTTAAAATTATCTTCAAAGAAGAGTAAAGACTCTCAACAGGATAATCTAGGGTTAAAGTTCCCGCATAAACTAATGTAAAAGTCTCATTTCTAGATGTTGTTTTTGTTTTTGAAAAATCTTCTGGATCGTAACCATTTGGTATTTCAAGAAACTTATCTTTTGGGACTTCAGGTACTTTATTGTTTAGAATTCTTTTTAAGTCATTACTGACAGTAATTATCATATCAGATTTTCTCAGAACACTTCGTTCTAAATGATTATCATAATGTCTTGCAAGAAATGTAGGGTAGAATTGTCTATAATAATAAATATCAGTCCAGGGATCTCTAAAGTCAGCGAACCAAAGACAATTTATTCTTCGTTTTAAAGCTTTACCTATGAGATGAGTAGAATGCGGGGGGCCAGTTGTTATTATGGCGTCATAGGGTTTTTTAGCATGAAGAATAATGGCCTCTTTTACAGCGAATCTATTCCATCCTTTTCTTGGGTCGGGTAAAAAAAAATTACCTCTAATAAATCTTGAAATTTTTTGTAATGGTCCAGGTTTTCCAGCTTGATTTGCAAATCCACTAAATGGAACTTCTTTCCTTCGAGTAATATTTTGGTAACTATGAAACCAATTTATTGATTTTGTTTTGTGAACAGTAATATTCTCAGTTTCTAAAACGAGACTAACATCTTTTAGTGGGTAGGTTGCAGAGTTTTCATCTAACGTAAGTATTTCTACATCGACACCTTTTTTTTTCAATTCTTTACTCGTTTTTAACCAGCGCTGAACTCCGGGACCTCCAGCGGGAGGCCAGTAGTATGTTATTACGAGTAACCTCATGAATTTTCTACTCTTTTTTTTTCAAATTAAATAAGCGATACTCAGAAAATCCGGCAAAACCTAAAAATGTAAACAGTAAGATGCTGAATCCAAGGTTGACTTTTTCTCCTATTTCGTATGTAATTGGATTAAACGTGAAAATTATTTCTTTAGTGTTGGCAGGAATAACAGCAGCCCTTAAAATATAATTTGTTCTCATTATATCCAGTGGTTTTCCGTCAGCTGTAGCTGTCCATTCTTGATAAGGTGCTGAGTAATATATTTCGGAGAATACTGCAAGTTGGTTTTTGGTTAAATCTGAAACAGAATAAATCATTTTATTTGGAGTGTAATTTTTTAGATTGATAGATGGTTTATTTAAACTGTCATTCTTTGAACTTAGTAATTTTGTCCAAATTTCAGCATCATCTTCGACAATAAAATCAGATTCAAATATGGCAGTTTCGAGAGGGTTAAAATCACTCAAAGCAGTCATTGCATCATTTGGACTATCGACCAACTTAATCTCTTTTGGAAACCATGCGTGTCCGCAAGCATTTGCGTTTGGTTGAGCTGTTGTATTTGACTCTCCATTGGAAACTATAAACCATTTAGCATTTAGCATACTAAAAACCGCCATATTTCCCTTACTCATTTGATTATCTATTAGGTCTTGGTAGCGGGCTAATTTTGCACCATGATATCCACCTATGGATTTATGGTAAGCAGATGTATATGCGTCAGAAGTAAGGTTTACAGTAGTATTTAAAACTCTATAATGGGGGTCTTTATCTTTGAGTATAAAAAGATCTGTTGCGCTTGGTTTTTGCCGTTGATCTAACTTTTTAGATGTAATTAAATCATCACTACCAAGTTGATCTTTGTCGAACTTCCACAAATCAACAATAATTAATACTCCAAGTGCTGCAGCAAGAACTCCAACTTTTATCTTGTTCAATATGAAGAGCCAAATAGTCCCTGCTGCGAGTAAAATAAAAAGTAATGTCTGCAATGATGAGCTTTGTAAAAGAGATTTGCGATCATTAAGGATTATATCCATTGGGAATCCTTGATTTGCGAGAGCAGCATCGTTTGGCCCGGTTAGCCCCATTAATGTTGGGCCAAGGAGCCATATGGCTAAAGAGAAACCTCCCGTTATAATTGTAGACTGCAAAAGTATTTTTAAAGATTTCTCTTTAGATTGATTCAATAAAATATCTAATCCTTTGAATCCGATTAGTGGAATAATTACAAATGCAATTACCAGAGCCATACTCGGAACCCGAAATTTATTATATAATGGTAAATACTCAAAAATTAGAGTGTTAATGCTTTCTGCGTGCTTACCCCATGCAAGAATGAATGTTACAATTAATGCGGCTAAGCTTCCCCATAAGAGAGGGCCTCGGACTAGAAATAATCCAATAATAAATAATAAAAAAACTATAGCTCCTATATAATATCCACCATTGACTAAAGATTGATCTCCAAAGTAAAGTACACTTCCTGCATACTGATTAGCTACTTTCTTTGCTTGAGCTTTAGACATTTTTTGTGAAAAGTTATCAGTCAATACATCGACGATTTGAGAGTTTTCATAATTCTGTTTTGCTCCTCCACCGGTAGCATTTGGAATTACTAAATTTATTGTTTCACCTATGCCATAAGACCAGCTCATAGCATAGTCAAAATCTAAACCTCCAGAATTATTATCTTCTAATTCTTTAAATAAAGCAGAGTGACCTCCCCTCATTGACTCTTGGGTGTAGGCATATGAAGACCATAAATTTCCAAAATTCGGACCTATGCCGAGAAAGGCAGCACAGATGAGTACTAAGCTTCGTTTGAACCAGGAGTTAAGTTCATTATTTTGAAAAGCATGTATACCAAATGAGATGACTAGGGTAAAAATTGGTAAAGCTGTATAATACGTGATTTGAAAATGATTCGCGTGGATACTCAAACCCGTAAAAAGTGCTGTTAATGCAAATCCAAGCCACATGCGGCCTTTTAGCGTTAGTAAAACTCCCATTAGTAAGGGAGCTATGTATACTGCTGTGCGTATTTTTGCATTGTGTCCAGCTGCCAATGAAATAATAAAAAAAGCTGAGAAGCCAAATGCAAGTGCCCCAATTATTGCTATTGATGGTCTTACTTTTTGGCTTCTTAAAAGGGCAAAGAATCCTAGCATCAATGATATGATGATGTAGATTCCAGATTTTTCAATAAGAATTTTATTCAACCCTTTTTGAACATAGGATAACCAATTATTTGGATAATTAGTGGCAATTTGAAATGTGGGCATTCCTGAAAACATAGAATTTGTCCATAAAGGTTCAGTCCCGTGGTCAATTCTGAATTCTCTTATTTCACGTCCTTTTGCTAGACCCATAAGAATGTCATCCTGAGCAATAGTTTGGTTTTCAAATACTACAGGCCAGAAATAAATAATAGCAGACAGAAAAAAAATCAGGGGGGCTGCTATGGAAAATGATAAGTATTTTTTCATCGGTTCTAATAAGAAAGTGACAATGTACTGCGAAAGGGCAATGTTACGAACAAAACATCGTTACTTTGAACAATAAATGAATCTTATTTCTCTTCCAAATGTCATAATTGCTGGAGCTCCTAAATGTGGAACTAGCTCTCTATATTTTTGGTTATCTTCTCATCCTGAGGTTAAAGCTTCTCCTGTTAAGGAAACATTTTACTTTGCTGATGAAGTTAATCGATTCAATAAAAATGCTAATGTAATTGATCACCCAATTGAGAAGTATTATTCTTATTTTAGTTCGACTAGCTCTAAGGAATCATCAATTAAATTAGAAGCAACGGCTCCGTATATTTATTATGAGAATGCACTCAAGCATATTCCTGCATTACCATCGAAGCCTAAAGTGATTTTTATTTTACGAGAACCCTCTGCTCGTTTATATTCTCAATATCGCTTTGAGAGATTCCGCACAAAACGAATTGTTACAAGTTGGGAGAATTACTCAAAAGATGTTGCTTTAAAGTTACATGGGGATTATGAATACTATCTAAAAAAATGGCTCCACGCACTTGGTAGGGACAGAATATATGTTTGCACATTTGAGTCACTTGTTCAAAATACGGAATCGTGTGTGTCTGATATTGCTCAATTTCTAGATATTGATTCTGATTTTTACGTGAATCATGAATTCATACAACACAATGAAACTGTAGCTGTAAGGAGCAAAGTTCTTCATCGGCTTGGACTCTTTTTTCAGCGGTATATTCCTCATTGGATTCAAGAGAAATTTTTACCATTTTATTTAGCTCTAAATTCTGGAAGGATGCCATTAAAAGATCCAAATGACATTAAAATAATTAATGAACTTAAAATAGAGTATAAAGATTCCGTTGGTAGGCTAAAACTTTTATTTCCTGATCTAAATCTAGAATCATGGGAATAGTAAAACGTCAATCTATGTGGAACCTTATTTCCGGTTACTTAGGTGTTTTTTTCGGAGCTATAAATGGTCTTTTCCTTTTCCCATGGGCATTTCCCAATAGTCCTGAAGAAATGGGATTAGTGAGATGGGTAATCTCAGCATCTCTGATCTTAGGAGCATTTTCTCATTTGGGATGGCCTCAGGCGGTAGTGACATTCTTTCCAAGAATAAATTCTGCACTTCATAGTAAAATATTAAATCAAGGTTTATTAGCTTCAGGTATTTGTCTTTTTATTTTTCTTTTAATATCTATGTTCACTCGAGATTCCTTAATAAGTTTCTTTCTAAAAGGTTCTAGTAATTCAAGTTTTTGGTTTGTTTTTCCTTTCGCAGCAACATATATAATTTTCGAATTATATTCATCTCAACTAATACACAATCAAAAAGTTATATTGTCTTATTGGCTAAAAGATACTGGTCGAAAATTATTATTAACATTACTTCTAATAGGTTTTGGTCTGGGTATCATTTCTAATCTGAATACTTTTTTATATTTATTGCTTCTAGGCTATGCATTTTATGCATTAATAGTTTTTATTGCTGTGAAAAATATTAAAATCACAGTAAAGGATTTCAGTACAACTTGGCCACAAAACGAAATGATTAGGTACAGTCTGGTAATGGTTTTGACTGCTGGAGCTCAAATGTCTTTTGGTCAACTCGATATTTTAATGGTCGGAAGTTTTTTGGGTCTGGCTGCGGTGGCTCAATACAGCATTGCATTTAGTTTTGGGATTGTTGTTGCAATGCCGATGAAAGCAATGAATGCGTCACTGCGTCCAATTATTTCAAAGTATGTTGCAGACGAAAATTGGTCAGAGCTTCGCACCTTAGGTATGCGTAGTTTGAGTAATCAATGGGTTGTGTCCTCTTTTTTATTTTTTATTGTGCTGTCAGTTAGTCCATGGATATTTGAAATTCTTCCAGAGGTATACCAGGGTGGTCAATCTGCTCTGATATGGGTTGCGGCAGCTCAACTAGTTAATGTTTCAACTGGGCCTAGCGGTTTAGTTTTGGTTGCATCAAAAAAGTTTCGTTGGGAATTATATGCAAATCTAACATTGATTTTATTTGCTTTAATTGTAGGTTCAATCTACATCCCCTCTTTAGGTGTTGAGGGAGCTGCTAAAACATTTTTCAGCGCAGTAGTCATCTATAACTTGGTTAAGTTAATCGCTCTATATAAACTTACAGGAGATTTGTGGTTGGGTACTAAATTTTTAAAAGCTTTGGTTTGGTTAGTTCTGGGAGTCATTGCGCACTTTCTTTTTTGGAATTTAATTTTTTTATTAAAATCTAAACATATGGTTTTAATATTGGAGCCATCGTTTCAGCAATTATTTTATTTAATTGTTTCCTTTGTTGAAATTTTAATTTTCTTTGTTTGGACCCTTCTAGGGCTTTATATTTTAAATTTAGCTTCAGATTTAAGATCATCATTAAACCAAATTTTAAATAATAATAAAAAATGATTCTTTGGCTGACTTACTGGTATCCAGATAAAGAAAATCCTGTTAGAGGAAATTTTATTCGTTCGCAATGGCTTGCTGCTAAATCTTTAGGGCTGGATGTTGAATTACTTTTTGTTGATATCGCAAAAGGTAAGTCTCTCATGGATGTTAGTTGGATAAGGGGAGATGATGGTGAATATATACTGAGAGTTCGATCTCGAGCTTGGAAAACGATATACCATACACCCATCTGGGCATCAAAATTGATTTCTCGACAATGGATAAATAAAACAGGCTTACGAAAGCCAAGTGCGTTACATGCTAATGTGGTTTTTCCAGCAGGACTCCTTTCTGAGCAGCTGGCTCGTAAATGGGATATACCATATGTAATAACCGAACATTGGTCAAAGGCCGCAAAGTGGACACGCCATAAATTGTTTGGAAAAAAAGTTCGATCTTCTTATGAAGAAGCTTTGGCTATACTCCCGGTATCAGATCATCTTTCACTCGAGTTGATGCAATGTTTGCCTGATATTTCAAAAAATAATTTTAGAATTATTCCAAACGCAATAGATATTAACTCTTTTAAATATGTTGAACGAAAAATCAACTCCCAGAAAAAAAGTTTTCAAATTCTCGGAGTTGCAAGTTTAATTTCTTCAAATGCTCATATCAAAAGGATTGATTTATCGATTGAGGCTCTGGCAATATTAAAAAGAAAGTACCCTGATGTTATTTGGAGTTATGTCCATGCAGGCTCGGGTGATCGTCTGAATTTTCTTCAGGACTATGCCAAAGGACTTGGTGTTTCTGAGAATATTAAATGGTTGGGGGCATTAAATTCAAAAGAGCTTTATGAGGAGTATTCTAAGGCTGATGTTTTCTTGCAGCCCTCTAAATATGAGACTTTTGGGATAGTCGTCCTGGAGGCAATTCAGACGGGGCTATGTGTTGTGACATCAGATATTCCTGCTTTTCAGACTTGGGTCAATGAACAAACAGGAATACGCGTAGAACTCAACTCTAAATCTATTGCTAAAGGAATAGAGAATATTTGGAAAAATCCTTTGAAAGTTCCTCGTGATGTGTTAGATCCAAAAAAATACGCTCCTTCTAAAGTAGGGGCGCAAATTAAAGATGTTTACCGAGATTTATTTAGTCTGAATCCAGCTAGTTGATCTACCGATAAAACTTAATCTAAGTAGATATCGTCTAAAATTAGGGATCGATCTTTTTGAATTTGAGCATAACAAGAATAGGTTTTTTCTGATTTTGTATCATAAATATTTCCTTCTGCGCATTCTTTACCATCATTATATCACTCTAAACCTGTAAGTAGAGTAATGCCTTTTAAAACAAAAATAGGCCGTGCAATTGCACGGCCTATTCAATCCATTTCTTTGGGACTTATTTACCCAGCATCTCGTCTTTTAAGCTTTCTTGAGCAGGAATATCTCCTAACCATATGCTAAACAATGCTTGTTTAAAGGCCAAACCTTCGAACTTACCTATTTGATTGTCGTTTTTAGAGAGGTATACTGCATCTCCAGCATTATAGTTCAGAGAGATAACATCTCCTTTCTTGAATTCATCCTTCAAAAAGTTCTTAAATTTTTGTATGTCATTTGCATTTGATTTACCTGCAGATGCGTTTGCAAAGCCTTCTTCTAATGCATCAATAAAGCGTTCTTGGGTAACCAATTTCGAAGCAATTTCAATGCGAATACCCATTTCCTCATCAGCCATAATTACGTTTTTGGCATCTGATGTTTTAGATTGCACATACAGTGCACCTACATAAAGGTCCAAGAAATATAATTTTGTCCGTAAACCTCCACCGTTTAAAACCGTTTTCTGGCCGTTCATAGAAATCGATGTGGGGAAGTCTATACCCTCAATATTTTTAGTCTGAGCTTGCGCGCTAGAGCTGAATATCATGGCCCCGGCGAGTAAAAGTGCTTTAAATATTTTCATTATTTTTAATTGTATTGATTATTTATTTGTTCCGTGCGATGAAGTTACGCGGTTTTTCGCTTCTGCTAAACTTGCATTTAATTCAAATCCAATTATTAAACCAATTGCATTAACGTAAATCCATAATTGGACGATCAATAATGTCCCTATTGAACCATAAAATTGATTGTATGTAGCAAAGTATGTGACATAAGTGCCAAATAATGTTGATGATAAAACCACTAATAATGTTGCGAGTAAAGCTCCAGGTGAAATAAATCGCCATGGTGCAGAACGCATAGGTCCATAATAAAAGAGTAATGAAATTGCCAGGAGTATTATTATTAATAAAATAATATTCCTCAAGGCAATCAATAATGCTGATACGGATATTCCAAACCATGCGTCTTGGATATATTGGTCAAGGAATGATTTAGAAATGGTTATCAGCGAAATTCCAAATATTATTAATGCTGCGAGAGTTATTGTAAGGGCAACAGCAGCGAAGTATTGCGACCAGAAGCCTCTTACGTTGAGTTTGTGGATTGTAAGACCAAAATTGCCAATCAGGGAAAGCGTTCCATTGGTTGCAAAAATTAAGGCAGCTAGAATCGTTAAACCTAGAAGATTTCCTCTTCGAATTGTCAAAATATCATTAATGGTGGCCTCAACAGCTTCGAAACTATTTGGAGGAAGAACTTCTTGCAATAGATAAAAAACTTGCTCTTGGAACCCAATTACAGGTATAAAAGGGATTAGAGTAAATAAGAAAATAATGCCGGGAAATAATGCTAGGAAAAACGAAAAACTTATACTGGCGGCTCGGCTCGTCACAGCACCTTCCCAGATTCCTTTCCAAAAGAACACTGCGACTTCATAGATAGTCAATCCATTAAAAGATGGAACTTTAATTTTGCCCAATCTATTCTGAATTGAGATTCTGATTTTACTAAACATTACTTCAAAAGTCGGCTTTAAAATTTAAATCTAGGTCTTAGCTTAGTGAATATTCGCTTCTATCAAAATTCAGTCTATCTAAAAATATAGTTATTTCTTATTTTTTCTCTACAGGTTTAACGGATAAAGGCTTTTCAAGTGATAATGGTCTCTAAATTTATAGCCGATTCAATGATTGCAGAATTTATATGCCAATACAATTTGTTTTTATAAATATTCTAATATCTGTCTCACCTTTGAAAAGAACTCAAGAACTATGGAAATAATTTTGCTTGTTGTCGGATCAACGAAAGAAAAGTACATTGAAACTGGACTAAATATCTATAGCGATCGTCTATCAAAATATTCAAAGTTTAAAATAATTAGTTTAATCGATTCTCGAAAGATTAATGACTTTCTTAAGATTGGTGATAAATTAATTTTATTGGATGAAACCGGAATTTCTTTAACAAGTATTAATATGGCTAGACAATTTCAAAAATGGATGAATTCAGGTCCAAAAAGATTAATATTTGCTATCGGAGACTCTTATGGATTTAATAAAAATTCCTATCAGAAAGCAGACGCTATTATGTCATTGGGACCTATGACCTTTACACATGATATGGCGCGATTAATTTTCGTGGAACAACTTTATCGTGCTTGGACGATTTTAGGAAATGAGCCTTATCATCACGACTAATTAATATCATTACTTTTGATAAATATATGACGATCCAAAGCTTAACATTAGATTTAAAAAAAGGAAAAATTCTCCCGGTATATGTCTTTGATGGAGAGGAATCTTTTTTTGTTGATCGCGCTTTAGAGTTAATTAAGAAAGAGTCTTTGCAAGAACATGAGAGAGACTTTAATCTGACTATTTTATATGGCCGGGATACAGATGCAAATTCTATAATTAGTTACGCAAAGCGTTATCCAATGATGTCAAACCGAAATGTTGTTATCGTTCGAGAGGCTCAAGATTTAAAGGATATCGATTTACTTTCTTCATATGTATACTCCCCGCAGGTTAGTACAGTTTTAGCTCTTGGTTTAAAAGGAAAAAAGCTTGACAAAAGAAAGGCTTTGTTTAAAGCTTTAAAAAGCAATGAAACTAGTCTTCATGTTGAATTTAAGAGAATATTTGAAAATCAAGTATCATCTTGGATAAATTCTGAAGCTAGACTTTTAGGTTTAAAAATGACCGAAAAAGCTTCTTTATTGCTTGCTGAGAGTATTGGATCAGATTTATCCCGTATTTCTCGAGAATTGGAAAAAATAGCAGCATTTACTGGGAATAATTTGGAAGTTTCCGTTGACATAATAGAAAAAGTAACGGGATTTAGTCGGGAGTTTAATAATTTTGAATTGATTAAATCTCTGGCTGCGAGAAATTTGTCTAAATCATATAGAATAGCAAAGAGCATGGGGCAGAATTCAAAACGCAACCCAATAATTGTCACTATTTCTGTTTTATTCTCAAATTTCTCAAAGGGATTGATTTTTGCAGACTTTTCTGATAAGAACCCGAAAATATTATCCTCAAAATTGAAAATATCAGAATATGCTTTGCGTGATTTAGATTTGATAAGTCAAAATTATTCTCGTAATAAGTTGATACGAATCATTGGGTATCTTCGCGACGCCGATCGACAAGCAAAGGGTATGGGTAGCCCGAATATAAAAGATGCAACTATTCTCAATGAATTACTTTTCAAAATACTTTACTAGCGCTTTAATATTAGTTATTTCTCTTTCTTCATTTTCTCAAGACATCGGTGGTGTCAGGGGATATGTTTTAGACAAACAAAGTCAAGCACCTCTGGAGTACGCTGAAATATCTGTTGATGGCTCTGAGATCAAAGACCTGGTTAAGGATATTGATATTAGTGTCTTTGCAAATAGAGATGGTTATTTTCAAATAACAGGTTTGCCTTTTGGTGAAGCTTTAGTAACTGTCAAAATGCCCGGTTATGAAACTACCACTCGAAAAGTTTCAATTAAGTCTTCAAGGATAGTCTTTGAACGATTCTTACTTAATGAATCAGTTGTAACGCTTGATGATGTGATAATTGATGTTAAGCGTCAAGATCAGCAAACAAAAGTTGCAACTGCTGTTGTTCAGCTAAGTGCCAAATCAATAACAACATTTTCAATAGGAGGTGAGCCCGATTTGGTCCGAGCTCTTCAAGTTCTCCCTGGAGTGATAACTACGGGTGATCAAGGTGGGCAGTTATATATTCGTGGCGGAGCACCTATTCAGAACCTTGTAAAACTTGATGGTATGATCCTTTACAACCCTTTTCATAGTATAGGGTTTTTCTCAGTTTTTGATACAGACATATTGCAACGGGCAGATATTTATACAGCTGGATTTGGAGCGAAATATGGCGGAAGAAACTCGGCTGTAATGGATATAAAAACTAGATCTGGAAATCGAAAAAAATATTCGGGGAAGGTTTCTTCTTCAACATATATGAGCAAGATACTTTTTGAGGCACCATTGGGTCCACGAGGGAAAGATGGTCTTGCCCCAAGTTCTTTAATGATTTCGGCTAAAGCGTCTTACTTAGATGCTATTTCTCCATATGTCTATCCTTATGTGGCCACTGAATATGGTGGGCTTCCGTTTTCGTTTCAAGATATATTTAGTAAATACTCATTGGAATCAAAAGGAGGAAATCGTGTAAATTTATTTGGATTTAACTTCAATGATGCTGTCCGTTTTGCAGGTGATAAGACTATTTCTTGGCAATCGAATGGTTACGGTGCAGATTTTTTGGTTATTCCAGCTTCTTCAGGAACATTAATTGAAGCTCATCTTGCTCGAAGTAATTATAAAATACAATCTACAGAGCTACTGAATAGGCCCAGAGAAAGTACTATTGGTGGATTCAATGGGGGTCTGGATTTTACTTATCTCTTGCGCAAGTATGATGAGTTTAAATATGGTCTTGAATTCATTGGTTATCGAACAGATTATAAGTACACTAACAGCGTTGGAATAGAATTAAAGGAAATTGAAAATACAACTGAAATTGGTGGTTATTTAGAATATAAACGCCAAGCTGGACGATGGCTTATTCAACCAGGATTGCGTTTACATAATTACAGTTCATTGGCAATGGTCAGAGCTGAACCTCGTTTTGGTCTAAAATTTAATGCAACTGAATATCTAAGATTTAAGGCCTCTGGAGGAATGTATTCTCAGAATTTAGTTGCCGCGAACAGTGATCGAGATGTAGTCAACTTGTTTTATGGATTTCTCAGTGGCGCTAGGGATTTACCAAATCAATTTGACGGAAATCCAGTTGTAAATAGTTTACAAACAGCGAATCATCTTGTAGTTGGTTCGGAACTAAATCTCTCAAAGGGGTTAAAATTTGAACTTGAAGGTTACATGAAATATTTTAACCAGATTACAAATATTAATCGATTTAAAATATATGATGATATTCCTGTTTATGGTGATGAACCGGAAATATTGAGAAAAGATTTTATGATTGAAAGAGGACTAGCTAGAGGTTTAGATGCTCTGTTAACATACCAAGACAAGAACTGGTATTTTTGGGGTGTCTATTCTTTGGGTAAAGTTTCGCGTTTTGATGGCGTTCAAGATTATCCTCCTCAATTTGATCGTCGTCATAATTTAAACCTCTTGATTGCCCTTAAAGGAACAAAAGATTGGGAAGTAAATCTAAGATGGAATTATGGTTCAGGATTCCCGTTCACTCCAATTAGAGGATACTTTGAAAATCAAACTTTTACTGATTCTCAAGGTCAGCCGCTTATTGATTATCCTTATCAAGATGCAAATGGTTCATTGGGCATACTTTACGGGGATATTAATAGTCAGAGATTGCCATCTTATCATAGATTGGATTTTACGGCTAAAAAAGCATGGAAGTTAACAGAAACCCAAAGACTAGAGATGGCATTTGCCGCGACAAATGCCTACAACCGAAGGAATATTTTTTATTATGACACTCCCCAAGCAAAACGTGTCAATCAATTACCAATTATGCCAACATTAATGTTGAGCTACGCGTTTTAAAGTCCTAACTTTGTCGGAACCTAATCATATATGGATTCTTCAACAAAATTTATCTTCGTAACGGGCGGGGTCACGTCATCCTTGGGTAAAGGAATCGTAGCTTCCTCTTTGGCTAATCTTCTTCAAGCTAGAGGCTTTACGGTTACCATTCAAAAATTCGATCCGTACATAAACATTGATCCTGGAACACTCAATCCTTATGAACATGGCGAATGTTATGTTACGGAAGATGGCGCTGAAACCGATTTGGATCTCGGACATTATGAAAGGTTTTTAAACTGTCCTACATCTCAAGCTAACAATATTACTACTGGACGAATTTATCAAAGAGTAATTGATAAAGAAAGACATGGAGATTATTTGGGGAAGACTGTTCAAGTAATACCGCATATCACTGATGAGATAAAATATCGAATGAAGTTACTTGCAGAGTCAGGTGAATATCAGATTATAATTACGGAAATAGGCGGCACTGTCGGGGATATAGAAGCTCTTCCATACATTGAAGCAGTAAGACAGTTAAAATGGGAGCTGGGTGACGATTGTTTGAGCATACATCTTACCCTAATTCCTTTTCTGAAAGCTACTGGCGAGTTAAAAACAAAGCCTACTCAACATTCTGTAAAAACGTTACAGGAAAGCGGAGTACAGCCAGATATTCTTGTATGTCGTTCGGAGCGTCCTCTTGGATCTGAAATAAAACAAAAATTAGCAAACTTTTGCAATGTGAAACCAAATTCTGTAATTGAATCATTGGATGCCAAAACAATTTATGAAGTTCCTTTGCTTCTCCGCAATCAAAAAATGGATGAAGTAGTCCTTGAAAAAATTGGTCTACCTATAGAAGGTAATCTAAATATGAAGCTATGGATTGACTTTTTAGATCGACATGAAAACCCCGTCTCTACGGTTGAAATCGGACTAATCGGAAAGTATGTTGAACTTAAAGATTCTTATAAATCTATTTCAGAGGCCTTGATTCACGCTGGAGCTGTCTCTAGAACTAATGTGAAGGTTAAATGGATACATTCTGAAAGTTTAACTGCAGATAATGCATCTTCTATTCTAAATGGACTTAATGGAGTTATTGTCGCTCCAGGTTTTGGCTCCAGAGGGTTGGAGGGAAAAATTGAAGCTGTTCGAATAGCTAGGGAACACCGTATACCATTTTTTGGTATTTGCTTTGGAATGCAAGCAAGTATAATTGAATATTCAAGAAATGTTTTAAAGATATCTGATGCTAATTCAAGAGAAGTAGACCCCAATACTAAAAATGCTGTGATTGATTTAATGGCAGATCAGAAAAAAATTATAAAAAAAGGAGGAACCATGCGTTTGGGGTCATACAACTGCAAATTGTCAAAGGGTTCTAAGTCATTCGAATTGTATAAAAAAATCAACATTTCTGAGCGACATAGACACAGGTTTGAATTTAATAATTTATACTTAGAAAGTTTAGAAAAAGCAGGTATGAAAGCTGCTGGAACAAATCCTGAGACAGGTCTTGTTGAAATTATCGAAATACCAGATCATCCGTGGTTTATTGGTGTTCAATTTCACCCAGAATATAAGTCTACGGTTGTTAACCCGCATCCGCTTTTTGTCTCATTTGTATCCGCATCATTGACTCATAAGAATTTATAGAAATGTTAGAAGAGAAAACAGTAGATCGTAATCAAATTATAGGATTTGTATTAATTGCACTCATCCTTATTGGAATGAGTTGGTGGGCTAGTAATCAAGAAGAGTCTATTGAGCAGGTTAAAGAAAAGTCACTGGTAGAGAGCTCAATCGTTGAGTTTTCTGATAGGGCTTTAAGTAATACTTCATTATTTCTGGAGGAAGAAAATTCATCCCTAGATACTAACAATTACCTTGTCTCTGCAATTGAAACATATGTTCTAGAGAATGAGAAAGTGAAATATACGTTCACTTCACTAGGTGCTCAGATTTCTAAAGTTGAATTGAAAGATTATAATGATTACAGAGGCGAGCCATTATACTTAGTAAATGGACGACATAAAATTGAAGGAGCGAATAAGGGTGTTTTTAGTGGATTGATTGAAAAAGACATCGATGGAAATCAAAGTCTTTCAATGGAAAATAACTTGACTCAATGGACATTTACTCTAGGTTCTGGTTATGGCTTGCAATGGTTCTTGACAGTTCCATCTGTAGAAAGTGTTTCTCTAAAATGGAAGCAAGATGGTATTCGTCACGAAAAGAGTGTCACTAATGAAAATCAGAATACAACAACATATTTCTTTGAGGCTGAAGATGAAAAGAAAGATTATCTGAAAAATGGTAGAGACGATGATGATATTGCGAGTGATATTTCTTGGGTAGCCCATAAGCAGCAGTACTTTTCAAGTATTTGGACTTCTGACAAACCTTTTTCTTCAGTTCAATTGTCAACAACAACACCTCCTATTGATGATTCTAGCCATACTCGTCAGTTTCGATCCATTATGAATCTCGAAGGAGATGAGGGTGGAGTCACTGCTTCAGGCCTCATTTACCATGGTCCAAATCAATATCTAGAATTGAAAAGTTTCGATAAGCACTTTGATGAAATCATACCTTTTGGTTGGGGGATTTTTGGATGGATTTCCAAAGGACTGGTCGTTCCGATGTTCAATGCGATGGAGGGATTCGGTTGGAGTTACGGATTGATAATTTTTCTAATGGCTTTTATAATTAAGTTGGCTTTATCTCCTTTAACATTTGCGTCTTATAAGTCCATGGCGAAAATGAGACTCTTAAAACCTGAAATGGATGAGTTAGGTGAAAAGTATAAAGATGATGCTCAAAAAAAGCAGCAAGAGACAATGCTTTTGTATCAAAAAGCAGGTGTAAATCCCTTAGGAGGTTGTATTCCTCAGTTATTACAATTTCCAATCTTAATAGCTATGTTTCGATTTTTCCCAGCAAGTATTGAGCTAAGGCAAGAATCTTTTTTGTGGGCTACTGACCTAAGTAGCTATGATAGTATTTTCAACTTTGGGCACTGGTTTAGTATTCCTTTTTATGGAGATCATATTAGTTTATTCACTATCCTGATGGCCATATCTACATTTCTTTATACTCGTTTTAATAACTCTATGACACCGTCATCAAATAATATGATGCAGCAGCAAATGATGATAATACAATACTTGATGCCGATAATGTTACTTGTATGGTTTAATAATTATGCTTCAGGATTATCCTACTACTATTTTGTTTCTAACGTGTTAATCTTTGGCCAGCAATGGTCTATAAAAAAGTTTTTTATTAATGAAGATAAACTACGAGCAAAGATTGATGCCACAAAAACTAAAGGAGGTAAGCAATCTAAATTATCTAGAAAGATGAATGAGATGATGGAAGCTCAAAAAGATACTGGGAACCGAAGAGCTCGTCGTCTTGACAAATAGTTCACTCTTTGAAAAATACACTTATTTTTCTTCGTCTTGCTGCGTACCTTGAAGGAATATCATTTCTTCTACTTTTAGGAATAGCAATGCCTATGAAATACTATTTTCATGATCCAATTCTGGTTAAATACCTTGGTATGGTTCATGGTTTATTATTTGTTTTATATGTTTCTTTCCTAGCGATTGTACATTTCCAATTTAGGTGGGGGATCTGGATAACTTGTCTAGCCTTCATGGCTTCATTTATACCATTTGGAACATTTTATGCAGATAAAAAGTTATTTCGGATTTGAATTTATTTCTCGATTTTAATAAAAATAGAGGTTTCTGAAAAGTTTAATATCACCTCTATTTAGCACATAAAAAAGAGCGTCCTGTTAAAGAACGCCCTTTAGAACATGTATATGTTTTCGTTTTAATTCCCTTGGAATCCATTAACGAATAAGACTCCAGGCTCTCCATCGAAACGTTCAGACCAAATAATGGTTACTACTTCATAATTGACGTCCTCTGGAATTGGAGTTCCTTGAACTGATTTATGTATTTTTAATTGTATTGGCGTATACTCTGAACCAAATATATCGCCCGCGAAATAAGATTTCCCAAGAGGGTTAATGGAGTCTAGTTTAATACCCCAGTTAAAGTTTGTGCTAGCTGAAGCTAAGGGTATGTGATCGTGAGTGTAAATGTCTCCAGCTTTTTTACCAAAAGTGTCAACTGCCCATTTCGTTGGGGTATTTCCGGAACCTGTTGTTACAATTGGAACGCTAGAGATTTGATTTAAGTCAACTGTTAATCCACCGATATTGTATTCTCTAGCTTCTATTCCAGTTACGAGTAAATAGCTTTGAACATAATAAGTTATATTTTTTTTCTCTTGAAAAAATTGGACCTTTATATCAACTATTGTTGAATCTCCTGCAATGTTGTCTTGGGCCTTATGAGAAACTCCAACCACAGGAGTCGATCCAACGGCAGCGCCCGTTGGTCCTGAAATACTTTGTCCAGCATCTACATTATTAACATAAAAATTGGGAATACCTGATGTAGTAAAAGTGCTACTAAATAAAGTTTGAACGGGAGTTTCTAAAGCATCATTTGTATGAGAAGCGAATCCGATTACTCTTATATTACTATCGCCAGAAACATTATAAGTGCTTTGCATTTCAAGCATAGAGGCGGCACCGTTAGGGCAATACTGGCACCATGTTGCGGTAGTTTCAAGAAGAAAGGCTTGCTGTGTCTCGCTAACCTCTAGGTCATCTGTGACATATTTTTTTGGGCTTACTATCGTTCTTTCTGGATCACACCCTGTAAATGCAATTAGTATAATTGTTAGGGTAACTAAATTTTTCATATTAAATTTTTCTGGTTAAATCTTCTTCTTTTCAAATGTACGCATTCATCTTCTTTGAAATTGGAAAAATGGAACCATGAATGTGTCTGAGGTATCTTTTCCTGTGTGAAAGAATATTTTCCTAATGATGAAAACCTTAAATTTTTACATAAAAACCCTCATTAAAAGTTAGTTACGAATTTTTAATAGGCATGCATCTCCGTAGCTTAGAAATCTAAAATCCATAGAAAGAGCATAATTATATATTTCTTTCCATCTATCTCCAACTGCGGCAGCTATTAAAAGTAAGAGTGTACTTTTAGGTTGATGAAAGTTCGTCATCAAAACATCTGTTAAACGAAATTTGTAACCAGGAACAATTAATAGAGATGTGTTAAATTTAATTTCTTTATCTCCTCTGGAGATTGCATACTCTTTAATAAGACTCAAAGCTTCGGAGCGACTTAGATAGCTTTTATATTTTTTGTAAGGGGCCCATTGATTTACATGGTTTAGTTTAGTATTGTTATTAAATAACTCTAATGCAATCCAATATAGACTTTCTAATGCTCTAGCTGCGGTTGTTCCTATTGCGATATTATCGAAGTCATCCATTAAATTATTTATAGTTTTAATTGAAATTGAGACTTCCTCAGAGTGCATGATGTGTTTACCTAAATAATTTTCTGAAACGGGTTGAAATGTCCCTGCTCCAATATGTAATTGTAAATAGTTAATATCGCCTCCGTTTGTAGATATTTCATCCAATATTTTAGATGTGAGGTGTAATCCAGCTGTTGGAGCTGCTACGGAGCCCTCTTTTTTCGCAAAGACTGTTTGATAGCGATCAGAGTCACTATTATCCACCTGCCTTTTCATGTATGGAGGCAGTGGAAGTTGTCCATGCTTTTCTAAAATCTCTGACCATGTAAAGTTGTTATTCCAAGTAAATAAAATTTTAAACTTATCATTTACACGCTCTATCTTCTGAGCCGTTAGTTGATGATTAACAAGATTTATGTTGTCTTTCCATTTTTTCGAATTTCTAACTTTACACCAAGTTTCAATTGATTTTTTTGAGGACATTGCTTCTTCTACAGATCCAACTACTGGATTCAAATAAAAGATTTCAAATGGCTGAACGTCAATACCTCTTGTGAAAATCAATCTAGCATTAATGACTTTAGTATCGTTTAAAATAATATGATAATTTTTAATTTTTGATAGCCATGCTGGAAAATCTTTAATAGTGCCTTGTTCAATTTTATTTCCCCATGAAATAAGCATTTTAGATTCATCTCTACTTTTTAATGGGAATTTTGCAATTTTCTCTTCTGGGAGTTTGTAATTATAGTCTTGGATTTTTATCTCTTCTGGATTCATCTTTCAAATATAGCCAGATGTAGTCCCTACCTTTGCAAACATGGGGCGTATAGTCGCAATTTCAGTAATTAATGACCTTCACTCGGATCAAAGAGTTCACAGAACTTGTATGATTTGGCAAGAACGCGGATATAAGGTCATTTTAATTGGACGCGATTACCCTAATTCAAAAGATTTAAATCGACCCTATGATGTTTATAGATTTAAATGTTTTTTTAATCAGGGACCATTTTTTTATTTGGAATATCAGCTACGTCTTTGGTATTTTTTAAAAAACACTCCAGTAGACGTTTACCTAGCAAATGATTTGGATACACTAGCTCCAAATCTATATTGGTCTCAACGAAAAAACATTCCATTGGTTTATGATTCTCATGAATATTTCTTGGGTTCACCAGAAATTGAGTCAAGACCAGTTGTTAAATATATTTGGTCTCTTATTGAGCGATATGGTATTCCCCGAGTAGACTTTGCTGTAACCGTAAATGATTCAATAGCTCGTCAGTATCATATTGAATATGGGCAAAGTTTTGATATTGTAAGGAATGTCCCTATCATACCTCTTTTAGGTTTGCCGTTTGAAGCTTCATCAAACCTAAACAAAGATGATGTCCGTAAATCTTTGTCATTGCCTATTGGTAAGATTATTTGGATCATTCAGGGAGCAGGTATAAATATAGATCGTGGCGCTGAAGAATTATTACAAGCTGCAATTTTAGCGAAGGGAAATGTCCTTCTTCTAATTGTTGGTAATGGAGATGCCATTCCAAAACTGAAGTTAATGGCTGAAGAAAATAATTTAAAAAATGATCTTGTTCGCTTTATACCGAGACAAAATATAGAAAAACTCCGACTTTATACTTATTCATCTGATATAGGATTTTCTTTAGATAAGCCTAAAAGTCAAAATTATCGATGGAGTTTACCGAATAAGATTTTTGATTACTGGCAGGCAGGTATACCAGTCGTTTCTAGCAACATTATTGAAGTTTCAAAACTTATTCATTTAACTGGAGCGGGTTTGGTATTAGATGAAGTTTCATCAATAAATATTTATGATACTGCTTCAATGCTAATGGAAAACAATCGTTACCAAATAGCTCAAAAAGCTGCTAAAAAGGCTGCTCATCAATATAATTGGAAACATGAAAAGACCGTTTGGAGCAAATTAATTGATAGGCTTGAGGGTAAGAGTACCTTGAATATTTGGTCAATGGATCGCATGGAAAGTATACCATATGGAGGCATATTAGAGATTCAGGGTCAAGTTGACAGTGCTTTAAATAATGGCTTACAAGTTATTTTAATTTGCTGGACTAAATCAGGATTAAGACACAATAATCCATCTCAAAAAAGTGGTGTTTATTATCAAACTTTGGTTCGAAATAAATATAATATTGATTTTGTAGGAGACATGCCATATATCGTTTCGAGTCGGATTTCGAAAGTTGCTAAGCATAAGTCAAAAGTTCAAAAAGGGTGGGTTTTGATCAATGGTACGCACTGTACTGGAATCAAGCAACCTGCTGATGCTATTTTACGTCTGCACAACCCCGAAGCGCTTTACTATAAAAGTATCAGTGATTCATCTAAGGGGTTTTTTAAGATATATTGTCTTTTGGAAGCATATCGTCTTAGAAAATGGGAGAATCGTTTGGCAAAAAAGTGGGGAGGTGAAGTCTGGACTTTGACAAAAAGTGATTCAATTTACTGGGATCAGATGATCCCGAAATCATCGTCTAAAATTGTTGGCCCCATGAAAACTTTTTCTTTTAATATGTCCAACGATTTTACGCAAAGTAAAGGACTCCTTGTTCCAGGTAAGTTTTCGATATCTGAAAATGAAAATGCAGCAAAAATAAGCTTGAAAGCTAAAAGTTGGGATATCACGTGGGCGGGCCATGGAGCTTCTGGTTCTTTGCTCCGGCTTGGAGGCTCTAGAGTTAAATATATTAGTAAGCCCAATGATGAATTTTTTTCACAACTTTTAAGTGCCTCCAAAGTTGTTCTTGTTCACTCTGATCATGTTTTAGGAATAAAAATAAAGTTAATTCAGGCCCTTTATCAGGCACGATGGATTCTTGCTCATGAAAATACGGTAAATGGGGTTCCATATTCTTCCTCAGATGGAATCTTCACTTACTTAGATAATTATACTTTTTTAAAAGCTCTTGAAAAAATAGACGGTTTAGAGTGGAGCAATAACATAAGGGATGAAGTAATGCAATCTAGAAAAATACTGTTGTCTAAGATTCAAGGAGTCATAAGCTTGAAATAGTCATAAAGTTCTTTGGACTGTAGTTGAAATACTTCCGTTAGAGCATTTCCAAGTGGAATGGGGGAACTTAAGAAGAAGTGCATAGTCGTGTGTTGCCATTAAAATTGTTTGTCCCGATGCGGAAATCTCTTCTAAAAGATGCATTATTTCTTCTGATGTGTGAGGGTCTAAATTACCCGTCGGTTCATCTGCTAAAATTAATGGGGGGTCATTTAGTAATGACCTAGCAATTGCAATTCTTTGTTGTTCTCCTCCGGATAGCTGATATGGCATTTTATGCTCTTTAGTGGCCATTCCAACCCGATCTAGAACATGTTGTATTCTCTCCGAATTTTGACTTTTTTTCAATTGTCCGGTGGCCTCCAAAACGAAATTAAGGTTATTAAATACGCTTCGATCCATTAATAATTGAAAATCTTGGAAAACAATTCCTAGTTTTCGTCTTAAAAACGGTATGTCGGCATCCTTTAATTTTCGCAAATCGTAGTCCGCTATTATACCTTCACCATAGTTCAGGGGGATGTCAGCATACAAAGTTTTAAGTAAACTAGACTTCCCAGACCCTGTTGAACCAATTAAATAGACAAAATCTCCTCTGTTTAACTTAAGGCTTATATCTTTTAATATCAAGTGATTACCTTGATATATATCTGCTTTTTTGAGGTCTAAAATCGGATTTTGCATTTATATAGGTATGATTTATGATACAAATTAAGCGGATTTTGTTGGTCCGAACTACCTTTATGCTCAGATGATGCGAAGATTTTTAACTCTGATATTCTTTTTGTTTACTTTCATCGCGAGTGGACAGGCGCCCTTCTCTCATGCGACGCCTCAATCTTTTTACGCGGACAGTAGGGCTTTATTTGATAGAGGACTTTATGGACCAGCGGCTGAAGGTTTCAGAAGAGTCATAAGATCCGTTGATGTAGAAACCGATATAGCAGAACAAAGTAATTTTTTCCGAGTTCTGTGTTCTATTAGGTTAATGAATAGAGATGCAGGAGATCAGGTTTTAACATTTCTTGATGTTTACCCTACTTCTGCGAGACGCAAAGAAGTGATTTTAGAAATTGCTGATTATTCTTTTAACCGACGTAAATATAAAGATGCAAGGGATTGGTTGCGTCGTTTAGACGGTATGAGTTTGCCAAAAAAACAACGTGCTGAGTTACAATTTAAGCTTGGTTATTCTCTCTTCATGCTCAAAGATTATGAAATGTCTCGAGCACAATTTTCTGCTTCAAAATCATCGAAATTTGAGATAGCTTTATCATCGCAATACTATTATGGACACATAGCATATCTCGATACAAATGATATAACGGCACTAGAGAATTTAGAACCCTTAATAGATCATCCGGATTTTGGATTTGTTGTTCCTTACTATTTGGCTCAAATATATGCTAGAAGGCAAATGGACGATGAACTTCTAAAATTAGGAGAATCTCTTTTAAAGGAGGCGAGTGTAAAACGAACACCAGAGATATCAAAACTTATTGGCCAAAGTCTTTTTCGGAAAAAGAGATATGAAGAAGCCTTACCTTATTTGATGATGCATAAAGATCGCGGGGGTAAAATGACTGCCTCTGATTATTATGAATTAGGTGTCGTTTTATCGAAGGCAAAACGTTTTAAAGAAGCGATTCAAAGTCTTAACAAAATCACTTCTACAAAGGGGGAGGTTTCAGAGTTTGCTTTATACCTTTTAGCCAATTGTTATGTTAAAGAGAATCAGAGTGAATATGCTCTTTCTGCTTTTCGCGCCGTAAGTCAAATTGCGAAAGATGTGATAATTAAAGAAGAATCGACTTTTAATATGGCTAAGTTGACCTATCTAAGTTCAAGTCCATTTGGCAATGCTATTTCTGCTTTTAAACAGTTTTTACTGGATTTTCCAGACACTGAGCATAGTAGAGAAGTAAATGAATATTTAGCAAATCTTTATATTACTTCAAAAGATTATTCAAGAGCTATGCAGGCTATAGTTGAAACTGGAATGGCATCAATGGCAATGAGAGAGGCTTACCAAAGAGTTTCTTATTATCGTGCAGTAGAATTGTATCACAGTGGTAGTTGGAAAAAAACAAAGGAATATTTTAATAAATCACTTACTTATCCTCAGAATTTAACCTTTGTAGCCTTGGCTCATTTTTGGATGGGTGAATTGGCTTTTAAAAAGGGTGATTCTCAAGAAGCGCTTGCTCAATTTGAATCATTCCTCAAGACACCGGGATCATATTCCCTCTCAGAGCGTCCTATCAGTCTGTACAATAAAGCCTACTGTCTTTACAAGCTAAATAAATTAGAAGATGCAGCTGCAGCGTTTCGTATTTATATCCAAGATGCTAAATCAAATGATAAAAAAAATGCCGATGCTATGCTCCGTCTGGCTGATTTATATTTTCTTTTAGGCAAGCATTCGTTAGCTCGTGAATTTTATAATAAATTTTCAAAAAAATCTAGTTCTTTTAATAATTCTTATGCTAGTTACGCTGATTATCAACAGAGTTTATGCCTGGGGCTTCTCGGGAGAGATCAAGAGAAAATAGCTCTATTAACGGCTTTATCGGCTAAGGAAACTCGAAGCGATGCCTTTGGGGGTAAGTATTCTATTGAAGCGATTTATGAGTTAGGTAAAACTCAATTGCAAATTGGAGATAATATTGGTGCGGAAAGTTCTTTTATTGAATATGTGCGAAGGAATCCAAATTTAGAAAAAGCTCGTCGCTCTCTTCTAAATCAAGCTATTGCTCAAAGAAATGATGGTAGACTTGATGTTTCGATTCTAACATTTAAGAGTGTTATTAGCCTTTATCCTGGGACTTTGGAGTCTAAAGAAGCGATCGCCTCATCGCGATCTGTTTTTGATGAGGCAAATCGACTTGAAGATTATTTAGAGTGGGTAAATGGAATTGATTTTTCCACAATACGAGCGTCAGAATTGGATTCTGTGGCTTATATGTCAGGATTGGATAAATATGCTCAGAAGAAACTTAAAGATGCATCGGTATCATTTTTAAATTATCTTAAACGTTATCCTGACGGTTTTTTTGCTTTAAACGCATCTCATTATGTTGCCGAGTGCTCCAGGCAAGAGAATGATATTGATAATGCGTTAAATTTTTATCGAAAAGTAACGCAATACCCCATCAGTGAATACAGTATTAATGCATGGGCATGGGTTCTAAGAATATCATCTCAAAAGAATAACTTAACTGAGATGCAGAATTCTGCAGAGAGACTGTTGAGTCTCTCTGATGATCCTCAATTATTAAGGGAAGCCAATGTTGCATTAATGAGAGTCCATCAAGAAAAAAGAGATTTGGAAGTTGCACATGCTTATGCTGAGGTCGTCGCTTCAGATGAAAGAAACACTCCTGAAATCAGAGTAGAGGCGCGATTATATATTGCAAGAAATGCTCACGATTTATGGGCTAAAGCAATTCCTCAAAATAATAATTTAGAATTATCTCTTGAACTTGAAGAACTTCAATTAAAAGCGTCTAAGGCCTACAGTGTTCTGAAAAAAGTGGGGTCAAGTTCTGCTCAAGCTGAGGCTTCCTATTTTCTTGCATATTTTCTTAACAAAGACAAATCATTTTTAGCTTCAAATGAGGAAATATTTTGGCTGATCGATAATCTACCCTCAGAAGTAGATTGGCGATATAAAGCTTTAATAACCCTTGCTAAAAACTACTCTAGTTTAGAAGATGATTTTCAAGCTATTTATACACTAGATTTTTTAATATCTGAGGATTATAATGCCGATTTAGTTGAAGAAGCTAAAGTTCTTAAGCAAGAGTTGAAAGCTATTGAATTGGCTCAGGATTTAGATTCGGCTGTAGTAAAAATAGATGAGTTACCATGAAGCAGATAATATTTTTGTTTTTTAACATTTACGCTCTGTATTTGATTGCTCAACCTGTTTTAAGTGGAGTAGATATTTCCGTTAAAGAGAAATATAAAGCTGAAGTGGCTCAGGCTATAAAAATTACAGGACAACCAAGTATTAGGGATACAAACGTTGAGAAGCTAAGTGTTGATATCGAGCTTAGGTCTCGAACATTGATTCCATCTTCTGAAATGGAGTTGATTCCTTCAATTAAAATCGCAAGAACTAAATTATACCGTTTGCCGAGTAATACAGTTATGCTGGCTGCGGGTAATTATTCAACTACGCGCGCTGGCTTTGCAATAGGAAATGCCAGAAGCCCAGTTATTACTTGGGGTCTTCAGGGACATCATTTTTCAACCTTTTCAGGTTTTAAATCTAAAAATTCTCAGGGTCAACAAATGTCAGTATTTAAAAACGCTAGCTGGTTTGAAAATGGCTTGAGTGGTCATTATAATAGAGTAATTGGTAGAGGTCGACTCCTTACTCGAGCTTCTGCAGATTGGAACCGTTATTCATTTTATGGACAACCCTTAGTTGATGGTTTTAATGATGCAGATACTATTAAAAAATCTCCTGGTCGATGGATACAGGATTATCAAGCAGAAGGAACATACATGCATTCGGGAAATAGAAGAAAACAAATTTTTCAAAGTGCTCACGTTCGCTCTCATCATTGGATTGATCAGGGCGGGAGGCAAGTTGAAACAGGAGTTTATTCTGCTTTGGAATGGAGGCTTCCTGTGCAAGATATATTTATAGAATTGCCTTTCATAACTAGTTTAAATAGATTGTCAGGGACCGCGCGTATTGATACTTCAGGAGAATTAATATCTAACACTTTTTGGTCAGCTCAGTTTGTTCCTGCCATCTCAGATAGCATTGGAAATTTGAGTTTTAAAATAGGTTTAAATATTATTTTCACAGGTCTTACAGCTAATGGTAATATGGTTGATCGCCCCTATTTACCTCCCATTATGCATGCTGAATTCCCTTTGGTAAAAAATGTTCTAAATATTTATTTTGGATTAGACGGAGGTGCGGAAAATGACGGAATGCGATCTAGGGTTGATCAGGTTCCATTTTTGGCATCGTCAACGGAGTATCAAGTCGTTCGAAAAAGTTCTATTTATGGTGGAGCAAACGGGAGACTATCGAGCTCCGTTGGATACCGTTTTGGTGCGCGCGTGAGATCGTATGAGAACTATGCCATGACCATAAGGAATTCTGCATTTATTCCAAGTGTAATAGATTCGGGGAGACTATTCTTGGAATATATCAAAATGAAGTCAATTGAGCCTAGTGGTGAATTAACATTTCAGAATGGTCTAGGTTGGGAGCTTCGCGGTTTTGCTCTTCTAAGATTTGTATCTAGACCAGAAGATGTTAATGAAAAAGTATATCATTTGCCAGAATCTCAAATCGGTTGTCAGATTTTATTTAATCTAAAAGATAAAATTCGTTTTGAATCTACTGTAATTCGGCATGGTGAAAGGTGGGGCAATTTTTATGGCCAGGATACCCGGCTAGATAGTTATTTGGATGGAAGGTTTTCAGTTGTCTACACCTATAATGATCAGTTAAATGCAACATTTAGAATTGACAATATTTTTAATTCTCGCACTTCCTGGTGGAGTGGCTACGCGGTTCAAGGAAGAAGGGCAAATTTAGGATTAGTTTACAAGTTTTAAGTTTTTTATTGAAATCGATGAATATTTTCGTGTGTATTTGTTGAAAAAATGTTGATAAAGGTCCCTTGTTTTCGATTCATTTTGCCTTTAAGTAAAGTCTCTAGGTTATCTTTGTAATACACTCTATTTCATACCTTATTTATGAGCGATAAAAACAATTACGGAGCAGACAGTATTCAAGTACTAGAAGGGCTCGAAGCTGTACGTAAGCGCCCAGCAATGTATATCGGTGATGTGAGCCAAAAAGGCTTACATCATCTTGTCTACGAAGTCGTAGATAATTCAATAGATGAGGCCTTAGCTGGTCATTGTTCTAAAATTGATGTCACAATTAATGTTGGTGAATCTGTAACGGTTATTGATGATGGTCGAGGGATTCCTGTCGATATTCATTCAAAGGAAAATCGTTCTGCATTAGAAGTCGTTATGACGGTTCTTCACGCAGGTGGAAAATTTGATAAAGATTCTTATAAGGTTTCTGGTGGACTTCACGGAGTTGGTGTGTCATGTGTAAATGCTTTATCCTCTCATCTTCAGGTCAATGTCCATAGGGATGGTAGTGAGTATGTCCAGGAATATGAAATTGGAAAACCAGTATTTCCAGTGAAAAAAATTGGTGATACTGAAAAAAGAGGTACAATAGTAACGTTTCAACCCGATGCGAGCATCTTTACGGAAACGGTTTATCAATATGATATTTTAGCTGCGCGACTAAGAGAGTTGTCATTTTTAAACAAGGGTATTGAGATTAACCTTACAGACCTCAGAGATCTAGATGAGAACGGAGAAGCTAGAATGGAGAAGTTTCTTTCTGAAGGTGGTTTGAGAGAATTCGTATTATTTGTCGATCAAAACCGTGAGCAATTAATTCCTGAACCTATGTTTATGGAAGGCGAAATTGAAGGTATTCCGGTTGAGGTTGCAATGCTCTACAATACAGGATATGCAGAAAATATTCATTCTTATGTTAATAATATAAATACACATGAGGGTGGAACTCATTTATCTGGGTTTAGAAGAGCATTAACAAGAACGTTAAAGAAATATGCTGATGGAACCGGTATCTTAGTTAAAGAAAAAGTCGAAGTTGCTGGAGACGATTTTAGGGAAGGGCTTTCTGCAGTAATTTCTGTAAAAGTTATGGAACCTCAATTTGAAGGTCAAACTAAAACGAAGCTAGGTAATTCCGAAGTCTCCGGAGCCGTAGATCGCATTGTTGGGGAAATGTTGACCAATTATTTAGAGGAGCATCCTAACGAGGCAAGAACAATTGTTCAGAAAGTCGTACTTGCTGCAAAGGCCAGAGTTGCGGCCCGGAAAGCTCGTGAGATGGTTCAGAGGAAATCAGTTTTAGGTGGAGCTGGTCTCCCGGGAAAGCTTGCTGATTGTTCAGAAACTGATCCTGCGCAATGTGAGATATTCTTAGTTGAGGGAGATTCTGCAGGAGGAACAGCTAAGCAGGGTCGTGATCGAAAATTTCAAGCAATAATGCCACTAAGAGGTAAAATATTGAATGTCGAGAAGGCCATGCATCACAAGGCTTTCGAGAATGAAGAAATTAGAAATATATACACAGCCTTGGGTGTAAGTGTTGGAACTGAAGATGATGTGAAAGCTTTAAACACAGCAAAGTTGAGATATCACAAAATTGTAATTATGTGTGATGCTGATGTCGATGGGTCCCACATCGCTACATTGATAATGACTTTTTTCTTTCGTTATATGAAAGAATTAATAGAGAATGGATACGTTTATATTGCTGCCCCTCCGCTATACTTGGTTAAAAAAGGATCTAAGCAAGCCTATGCGTGGAATGATGCTCAGCGTGACAGTATAGCTCTTGAATTTGGAGGGGAAGAACAAGTAGGTATTGGTATTCAGAGATATAAAGGTTTAGGTGAAATGAATGCTTCTCAACTTTGGACAACAACAATGAATCCAGAAGGCCGAACTCTCAGACAAATCACCATTGATAATGCTGCTGAAGCTGATAGAGTTTTTTCAATGCTAATGGGTGATGAAGTTCCACCAAGAAGAGAATTTATAGAAAAGAATGCTCGATATGCTCGAATAGACGCATAAGTTTTTCTATTAAAAAGATAGGTACTAAGAAAAAAATGAAAATGAAAATAACTGTTATAGGAGCTGGTAATGTCGGAGCGACCTGCGCGGAATCAATTGTTAGAATGGAACTTGCTGAAGAATTAGTTCTCTTAGATATCAGGGAGGGCTTTGCAGAAGGTAAGGCAATGGATATGAATCAAACATCTACCCTTCACGGATTCCATACGAAGGTTACAGGGGTTACTAATGATTATAAATCTACATCTAATTCTGCAGTGATTGTTATAACATCTGGTTTGCCTCGTAAGCCAGGAATGACAAGAGAAGAATTAATTGGTACAAATGCTGGTATAGTTAAAAGTGTTGTTACTCAATCTATAGCTGAGTCTCCAGAAGCGGTTGTGGTTGTCATATCAAATCCAATGGATACAATGACATATTTGGCAGTGAAACAAAGTGGTTTGTCAAAGAATAAAATTATTGGAATGGGAGGTATTTTAGATTCAAGTAGGTTTAAATATTACCTAAGTGAAGCTTTGGATTGTCCACCAAGCGATCTTCAGGCTTCTGTCATTGGTGGTCATGGAGATAAAACCATGATTCCTCTAACTCGTCTTGCCTCTTACCAATCTACGCCCGTATCAACTCATCTTTCCAATGAGAATTTAAATGCGGTGAAGGCTTCTACAATGATTGGAGGGGCCACTCTTACTGGCCTAATTGGAACTTCTGCTTGGTATGCTCCGGGAGCTGCTGGTGCTGCTCTAGTAGCTAGTATAGTAAACGATCAGAAGAGAATATTTCCTTGTTGCGTATATCTTGATGGGGAGTATGGAGAATCAGATATTTGTTTAGGAGTCCCTGTTGTAATTGGGAAAGGCGGATGGGAGAAAATTATAGATTATCAGCTAAATGATTCAGAGAAAGAAGCATTTGCTAAAAGCGCTGATGCTGTTCGCTCTATGAATTCTGTGCTAGAAGATTTTTGATCGTGTTCAAAAATCTATCTTAATTAATAATTTTTTGTAGTTAATTTAATTATCCTTTTAATTTAGTCCGTTCAGTTGTTCTTAAGGGAGCAAATTGAACGGTGATATTAGAGACCCTTGCACCAGATTTCATATTGTTTTTCTAGCTTTATATAGTAAACGCCAGTAGGCCAATTGCTGGTATTGATTCTTTTTGGATTATTTAAATTTCGCTTAGTAAACAATATTTTTCCTTGAGCATTTACTATTTGAATAATTCCTATTCCCTCTATTAAGAGGTCATTTGTTCCAGGGTTGGGGTATGCTTTTAATTTATTGTTTGAAGACTGGAGGTGATTATTTTTAATTCCAATTGTCGCTGTGTCTCCTGCATAAAATAAAAGTCCGCCGGTAGAGACCCCCATAACCATTTCAGGTTTTCCATTTCCATTCATATCTGATATCACGGGAGCGTTTAATCGTCCATTCTGAATTAATTTTCTTCTAATGGGCATTCTTGGGATTAATGTAAATCGCATATCTGGTCTTAGGCTATCCCCCCCTAATTTTGGCATTACACAACCATTAGTAGTAATTGAATTGTTGTTGTAGACATCTCCAAAAACATGAGAGGGAAACGACGTTGTATGTGCTGTTAGATGGACATCAGAACTAGGTACATTTTTTGAAAAGCAAATTTCGATTATTAAATTACTTTTTCCATCGTAATTAAACGGCTGTTGGAGTGTTATTGTATTCCAACCTAGAGATGGTGTATGAATATATGAGTAGCAAAGTTGCGAACCCGTTGAAAAAGTTTTTAGGCTATCGGAATTTCCATGTTTCATACTAATGCTAAAGCCTTGGCTCAAATATGGTCCGCTGGGAGTATTTACATTTAAGCTGAGGTGAGTTATTTTACTGGCTGCAACTCCTGAGGCTAGTAGTTCTGATGCGTGAAATAAGTATTGATGTCGTCCTGTTCGCTTTGAGCCCCCCCATGGGGTTTCAAGCAGCCCGCTCGTCGTTGTAGTACTGCTGCCAACTATATGGTTTATAAATGAAGGGGAATTTACTATAAATGTCAAAGAATCCATTTGGTAAACTCCTGAATCTGCTGATCCAACAGCTAGAAAAGGCTTTCCATCAATATCGCAATATCGGGGTATGGATCTTCCTGAATACGTTTTATTAAAGTCAGTATCAATGGCTCCAAATTTTTGATTTATTAAACTAAAATTCCCAGAAGTATTTTTGTAATAAGCTACATTTCCTCGCTCATTTCCGATTAACAGATCTAAATCTCCGTCTTGGTCTATGTCCGCAAGCTCTGGGCTCGACATGTCTCCGACATCAATATTTTGAAAATAAACGATATTTGCTCCTTCAAAAGCAGGATTTAAGAAGTTTCCTGAGTTCTGTAAATATGTTAATCTACCATCGTCTCTTCCTACAATTAAATCTACTAGTCCATCTCCATTTAGATCTCCGCAAGTTGGAGCGCACCAATTAGAAGTTAGTTGAGTTTTTGCAGTAGCGGAGAAGGGTAGGGAAGTTTTGAGCCATTTAGGTTGGTTTGAAGATCCAATATTTTTCCAAAATTCAATTCCATAAGATGTCCCTACAATAAGATCTAATAAACCATTACTATTAATGTCAATAAGCTCTGGAATAGCATAATCTCCAGCATCATACATTTCACTTTGAAGAAAGCTTGAATCTGTTAGATTCCAGATTGGGTTTGAGGAAGTTCCAGAGTTTGTGTAAGCCCAAACGCATGTATCACTTCTTCCCGCAGGCATATTAGGTGCAACTATTATGTCTTTAAGTCCATCATCGTTTCCATCGATGAATGAAAAGCCAGGAAATACAGGCATATTTACCGGGATGTTATTAATTGGCCAGGTTGAGTCTTGTGATTCTATATTAGCCGTTGATACGCTTCCAATATTAAACCCTGCCACAGCGGAGCTGAAACTCACATCGCCTAATAAAATATCAAGGAGACCATTTCCTGTAAGATCCGCAGCAAGTAGGGTGGATCCGGCGTGAGTTAGTTTATCTGAAAAAGATTGACTTGGAGATGCGCTGCCCGTGCAGGCATCAATAGTTAACGAATTTGAAAGATTGTTTTCGAGAAAGTCGCCCCAGCATGCATCGCTTTTTACAAATTGTAATCCACAAGGTTGAATATTTTCATGAAATTCAATTGCAGATGCTTGCTGACCAAAAGTTAAGATATCAACATTTCCATCACCATTTACATCCTTTATTACAGGTCTGTCTGAACTTATTACGAGTAGGTTTGCTGGTGTTTGCCCACTTTGGTATGTCGAATATAAATATGGCCCTGCAAGTGCCCAATTAAATTCGATTTTCCCCATGGTTCTATTGCCTGTATACACCCCAACATTTCCTTTTGTTGAACAAAAAAGATCTGGTATTCCGTCACAATTATAATCAGCAAAATCTACCCAGTTGCTACAAGATGGAAATAGTGCAATCCATTCTGGAACATATTTCCATCTATTTAGCCGTCTTTTAAAAGGTAGCCATCGACTTCCCTCCCGATCAAAAGCTAAAAGATCTATATTGCCATCACCATCGATGTCTAGATTGAATATTTGAGGATTGTTGAGTCCTCCCGCAAAACCATTTATCAAAGAATCGCCAACATTAGTTAAAAGTTTTGCTAGGTTAGATGCCTTGAATTCATAGCTCTGCTGAGCAGCAACGGGCTTTAAACTTGTAATGCCTATGAAAAATAGAATAAAAAACAGTTTATGTGTCTTTACAGTCATAGTGTAAAGATAAAGAACGACTATATTTGCCCACTATTTCCAAAATAAATTATCATGCAAAATAAAGGTGTTATCCGTCTATTTGCGATTGTATTTGCTCTCGCTTCTTTATACGAATTATCATTTAGCTACATAGCTAGTAGGGTTGAATCAAAAATAGAACAGGATTTTCCAGGTAATCCTTTAAAAGTTCAATATGCATTAGATTCTTTATCGAATCAAACAGTATATGACCTTGGGTTTACCTCGTTCACCTATAAAGAGGTGAAGGCTAAGCAAATGAATCTTGGTCTTGACCTGAGGGGCGGGATGAATGTCATCTTAGAAGTTAGCGTTCGAGATGTTCTTAAAGGATTAGTTGGTGATTCTGAAGATGAGCTATTTGTTTCGGTCTTGAAAGAAGCTGACAAAAATCAAAGTAGTAGCCAATCGTCTTATTTATCTTTATTCTTTGATGCTTTAGATGCTCAAAGAGGGGATCGTCCTCTGAGTGATCCAGGCCTTTACGGGACAAAAGAAATGACGGATCGTCTAGGGTTTAATGCTAGCGATGACGTAATAAAGGTTTCATTGTCAGAAGATGTTGAGGCAGCAATAACAAATGTTTACACTGTCCTAAAAGCTCGTATAGATCAGTTTGGTGTTGTTCAGCCAAATATTCAAAGATTAGATGGAACAGGCCGAATATTGGTTGAATTGCCGGGAGTTAAAGATCCAGTTAGAGTTCAACGTCTTCTTCAATCAACCGCACGTCTTGAATTTTGGCGTGCAGATCAAGGTGCAATTTGGATGCAGTTTGCAGTAAATGTCAATGAAAAACTTCGTGCAATAATAGATAATCCAAATGCATCTAATGAAGACGAGATTGAATCAGATGAACTTGAGCTTCCAAAAGCTGTTGATGATGACGATCCAAAATTAGCCTTGGGAAGTGAAAAATCCGCTGATGATTTAGATTCATTAGCTACAAGTTTTAATCCGTTACTAAGTATTTTTCAGTTAAATGTTAACTCTCAGAATTTTCAGCCTAATGAAGGGCCAATTATTGGTTATGCATTAACCAGAGATACTGCTACTATTAATGAATATTTCCGATTGCCAGAGGTGAAGAATTTAATTCCTGGTGATAGGCGATATGCAAGGTTCGCTTGGACTAGACCAGAAAATGATAGTGAGGTTTCGTTATTAATTGCTCTTCAGGGTAATCGTAATAATGAGCCTGAATTGGATGGAGGAGTAATCGTGGATGCTCGCCAAGAGTTTGATCAAGGGAATAATCCTGTTGTTACAATGTCAATGGATGGCCAAGGCTCTCAAGTTTGGCAGCGTCTTACCAAGGAAGAGGGATCTAGAACTCCGAAGGGTCATGTGGCTGTAGTCTTGGATAATGTGGTCTACAGTTACCCGAGGGTAAATGGAGAAATTTCCGGTGGACGAACTCAAATTGAGGGAGGCTTCTCTCTTGAGGAGGCTACTGATTTAGCTAATGTCCTAAAGGCGGGAAAGCTTCCTGTTCCTGCACGGATCATTCAATCGGATGTTGTAGGTCCGAGCTTGGGTAAAGAGGCTATTAGTTCCAGCATGAACTCTTTTGCTTTTGCTTTGCTCTTGGTTCTAGTTTATATGATTTTTTATTATAGTGCAGCTGGCATTGGAGCTAGTCTCGCACTACTGATTAATATGTTTTTCATTTTTGGGATTTTAGATGCTTTTAATGCGGTTTTGACTCTCCCTGGAATGGCTGGAATCGTTTTAACTATTGGAATGGCAGTTGATGCGAATGTCTTGATCAATGATCGTATCAGAGAAGAATTATCAAAGGGTAAGGCAATTAGACATGCAATATCTGATGGCTATAAAGGTTCCAGAGCTGCAATTATTGATGCAAATGTAACAACATTGCTAACTGCAATAATTCTTTTCGCTTTTGGGACTGGTCCTATTAGAGGGTTTGCCACGACCCTAATCATTGGTATTATTTCATCTTTGTTTACATCTCTTTTCATAACAAGGCTTTATTTCGAATGGCGTGTTCGTAAGACTGATAAGTTATCGTTTGCAACAAAAATAACTAAGAATTGGTTTGCGAATACAAGCTTTCGCTTTTTGCAAATAAGAAAGCCTGCTTATGTTTTTTCGTCAATATTATTAATCCTAAGTATTGTATCTCTGATGACCAGAGGGCTAAGTTTAGGAGTTGATTTTGAAGGTGGGAGAAGTTATCAAGTACGGTTTGATCAATCGGTAGAAGTCGCAGATGTTGCAAAATCTCTGGAGGTCTTGTTTGTTGACGAGGCAGGTAGGTCTTTCATCCCAACCGTTAAGACTCTGGGTAGTCCGGAGCAAGTTGTAATTACGACTAATTTTAGAATTGCCGAGAATGGAGCAGACGTTGAGGAGGCTTTACAGAATAGTCTGTTTGAGGGTGTTAGTTCTTTTTACTCTGCGGAGATATCAAAAACAGAATTTATGAATCCTACTTCTGACAAGGGGATTGGACTTGTCGCGTCAAGACAAGTTGGGCCAACAGTCGCAGATGATATTAAAAATACTGCATTTGTGGCTGTAATATTCTCGCTCTTGACGATTTTCTTGTATCTATTATTTAGGTTTAGTAAGTGGCAGTACTCTCTTGGTGCAGTTGCAGCGACGGTGCATGATACAATTATAGTTTTAGGGGCATATTCTATTTTAGATGGTATTTTGCCATTTTCATTAGAGGTGGATCAAGCTTTTATTGCGGCAATATTAACGGTAATAGGTTACTCACTAAATGATACAGTGGTCGTTTTTGATAGAATAAGAGAATTTTTTAATGCAGACTCTAAAGGTGAGTTAAAACATGAAATTATTGATAATGCATTGAACTCTACATTAAGTCGAACATTTAATACTTCGGTAACTACAATTATAGTTTTACTCATTATTTTTGTTTTTGGTGGAGAGGTGTTGAGAGGATTTATATTTGCTATCCTCTTAGGAGTTGTCGTTGGAACTTATTCATCTCTTTTTATAGCTTCTCCAGTACTCCACGATACAACAAATAGGTTGGGGAAGAAAAAAGTCTAACTTTATTTTATGTTTCTCTTCATAAGTACTAGCGAAATAGTTTTTCTTTTGTTTGCCGTGTTAATGTTATTTGGAACAGACAAACTTCCGGGTATCGCTCGAATGGCGGCTAAGGCTATCAAGACAGTAAAAAATGCTTCAAATGATTTGAAATCAGAAATTTCAAATGCTACGATTGATGATTCTATTATGAATGATGCAAAAAACAGCATGACGGAAATCAAGAATTCAATTCAAGAAACAGTTTCCAGAAAAAAATAAACTTTTTAACAATTTGTTACTTTTTTTGGGGGGTGTTGTTGAAAAACAGAATTTTTTCCCACAAAGTATAGCTTTTGATGGGGTATATTTGTCCAAAATATTAAAAAAATGGCACACACACGATTTCATGGTCTTGATCAGGCTTCAAATCACAAACCTGTAGAATTTGTAAACCCTTTTAATAAGTCATCAGAATACTATGGTTCACATGTCTTCAATAAGAAGTCAATGCAAGAGTATATGCCTAAAGATTCGTTTGATCTCGTAAGAAGAGCAATTGATCAAGGCGAGAAGATAAATTTGACAAATGCCGATCAAGTTGCTGTAGCAATGAAAACTTGGGCAATAGCATTAGGTGCTACACATTATACTCATTGGTTTCAGCCATTAACAGGTTCAACGGCTGAAAAACATGATGGGTTTTTCGAGCCAACATCAGATGGTTTCGCTGTAGAAAAATTTAATGGAAGCATGCTCGTTCAGGCAGAACCAGATGCATCATCTTTCCCTAATGGGGGAATTCGAAATACGTTTGAAGCTCGCGGTTATACTGCCTGGGACCCCACTTCCCCTGCGTTTGTCTTTGGAACCACCCTCTGTATTCCCACTGTATTTGTCGCTTATACAGGTGAGGCTTTGGATAATAAAGTTCCATTATTGCGCGCCCTTCAGTCGATTGACGATGCGGCAACAAGTGTGGCTCAATACTTTGATAAGAATATTAGCAAAGTAAATGCTACTCTTGGATGGGAGCAGGAGTATTTCTTAGTTGATGAGTCATTATTTATGGCGCGTCCAGATCTTGTTATGACTGGGAGGACTTTAGTAGGACATGCACCGGCAAAAGGTCAGCAGATGGATGATCATTATTTTGGTAGCATTCCAGAGCGGGTAATCAGTTACATGCGTGAAATTGAGTTTGAATGTCATAAAATGGGAATTCCTGTAAAGACTAGGCATAATGAAGTCGCCCCTGGACAGTTTGAATTTGCACCTGTATTCGAAGAAGCAAATGTGGCTGTAGATCACAACTCATTGTTCATGGATGTTCTTGAGAAGGTGGCCCGTCGTCATTCTTTCCGAGTTCTTTTTCATGAAAAGCCATTTTCGACGGTTAATGGATCTGGGAAGCATAATAATTGGTCTCTAAGTTCCAATACTGGTGTCAATTTACTTGCGCCTGGAAGCACTCCAAAGCGGAATCTTTTATTTCTGACATTTTTTATTAATACTATAAAAGCGGTAAATGAACAAGCTGACTTGATTAGAGCCGCTATAGCATCTGCAAGTAATGACCATCGTCTTGGTGCGAATGAAGCTCCACCTGCTATAATTTCTGTATTTATTGGCTCCCAACTCTCCCGAGTTTTAGATGAATTAGAAAAACTAGAAAAAGGTAAACTTTCCCCTGAGAAAAAGAGTGATTTAAAATTAAATGTTGTTGGTAAAATACCAGAGATTCTTCTTGATAATACCGATAGAAATAGGACTTCACCATTTGCATTCACAGGTAATAAATTTGAACTCAGAGCAGTCGGATCGACTGCAAATTGCGCTGTCTCCATGACAGTTTTAAATATGATAGTAGCGGATCAATTGGTTCAGTTTAAAAAACAGGTTGATGGTTTAATAGAATCTGGTTTAAAAAAAGAAGATGCTATCTTCAATATTCTTCGCGAGTATATCAAAACATCAAAAGATATAAGATTTGAGGGTGACGGTTACTCTAGTGGCTGGGCGGAAATAGCAAAAAACCGTGGTTTAAAGAATACGCCTGATACCCCAAGAGCTTTAGATTTCTATTTAACTGAAAGTTCTATCAACTTATTTGAAAAAACCGGAGTTTTAACTAAGGTAGAACTCGAGGCTCGTTATGATATTTTACAAGAGGAGTACTTTAAAAATATTCAAATTGAATCGCGAGCTCTTGGGGACATTGTGAAAAACCATATTGTGCCTGTGGCAATTAGATATCAATCTATATTAAGCGAGAATGTTAACAGGCTTAAAAAGGTTCTTCCCGATGATGTTTATCCTCGCGTATCAAAAGAACAAATTGAGATGATAGTCGAAATATCAGAAAGAGTTAGTTTGGCATTAAGTAATGTATCTAAGATGACAGAAGCTAGAAAAGTAGCAAATAAAATCGACGATATTCGCGATAAATCCATTGCATATTGCGATAACGTTAAACCATACTTTAATAAAATACGGCGATCTGTTGATCAACTTGAGTTATTAGTCGATAATGAAATGTGGCCACTCCCAAAGTACCGTGAGATGCTTTATATTCGTTAAATATGTATGTACTTTAGTATGCATATTTATTGGTTGTGACCCCGGGGCTCTTAGTTGCTTTATTTTTGGCTACTTTTAAGAATTATTAAAAAATATTCAACACAGTCTCTGCACTTATGAAGAATGCCATTTCTCATTTTATTTTTTTATTAATTTTTGCTCCGGTATTATGGAGTTCTCTTAATGCTCAGCAGGCAGCTATGACTGCCATCCCTGATGTTGATCAGAAAAAAGATGTCGTAAAACGACCAAGATCGGTAAAACATGCAGATGATTTTTATCACGCCAAGGAATATTTCGAAGCTATTGATCACTTTAAAAAAGCCTATTCTAAAGTAAAAACAAGAGAAGAAAAAGCAGAAATAGCACATAGATTAGCTGAATGTTATCGATTTACTTTTAATTACAGGTCAGCTGAGGCTCAATACAAACGATCAATAAAATTAAAGCTGGAAACTGCTGAAAATTTTATAGGTGTTGCCGAAATGTTAAAATATCAAGGAGAATATGTAGAAGCTATAGTAGCCTACAAAGACTTCTTAAAGACCTTTCCAAAAGATTCAAGAGGACAGTTTGGCATTGAATCTTGCAAAGATGCTGTCTCTTGGAAAAAATCTTTGACACGATATCAGGTTGGAAATCTAAGTTCCTTAAATTCCAAGTCAAATGATTTTGGTGTCGCATTTAGTGGGCGTCCAAATACTTTCGAGGAAATACTATTTACATCGATGCGAGAAGGTGGAATTGGTCGAAAAGATGATGGTTGGACAGGAGAGAAATTTTCAGATATTTATCTTTCTGAACGATTAAATTCTGATGGATCTTCCAGATCAAAGCGAAGTAGGGGAAGAGGTTCAAAGTCTAATCCTAAATCCGCTAGAGTTCAAAACTTTAATAAGCCTCAATTATTGCCCGAGGTCATAAATACTGAAGATCACGAGGGATCACCAGTTTTTGATTCTCGACGGCGAACAATGTATTTTACGAGATGTATGGAAGTCAAACGTCAACAACTAGGATGTTCAATATATACAACCCGAAAAGCTGGTCTATCTTGGCAAGAGCCTCAAAAAGTTGTCGTTACTAAAGATTCTTCAAGAAGTGTTGGTCACCCATCATTATCCAAGGATGATAAAATCTTATATTTTGCTGGAGATTTAAATGGAACGACTAAAGAAAGTAAGGATATTTGGCTTGTTCGTATAGATAAGAAACGCCGAGGTTGGAGCGATCCAATAAATCTTGGTCCTTTGGTAAACACACCAGGAGATGAACTTTTCCCTTTTGTTCATGATGATGGATATTTATATTTTTCATCTAATGGACGTCCAGGTATGGGTGGTTTTGATCTATTTCGCATTAAACTTGGCGCAGATGGTATTCCCGTTGGTATTTCTGAGAATTTAAAGTCTCCGATTAATAGTGCAGCAGACGACTTTAATATCGTTCTAAGGTCTGGAGGAATGAGTGACGGTTATTTTGTTTCTAATCGTGATGGAGGAGTTGGAGGTGACGATATATGGACACTTTATGAAGTGCCCTTGAAATACCGAATTGCGGGAAATGTGTCAAGCTCAAAAGACAATACTCCCGTTGCTGGTGCCTCAGTTAAAGTCTCAGGAAATGACGGATTTATTAAAACTGTAAAAACCTTGAAGGATGGTTCTTTCTTTGTTGAATCAGATGAACTAGATAGTGACGTGCAATATTCTTTCTCTTTTGAAAAAAAGAAATTTTTGGTTAAAAAAGGAGGTATAAATACATCAGGATTGAAATTTGAAAATTTTGATTTTATCGAAGCTGATAACGTTTATATGCATACTTCAGACTTTAATGCTAAAATGGACCCTATTGAAGTTCCTATTGTTCTTCCAGACGTTTATTTTGCGCTAGCCAAATGGGATCTGAACCAAGGAGCTCGAAATGCTCTTGATACTGTTTTTAAAACATTAGAACGTAACCCTAATATTGTTATTGAGCTTAGATCCCATACTGACTATAGGGATATTGATGAAAAAAATGTGATACTATCTCAACGTCGTGCTGATACTTCGGTAAAATATTTAATTTCTCGAGGAGTGGCAGAGGAGCGCCTAGTTGCTGTTGGAATGGGGGAATCAACTCCTTTTGTGATGACTAATTCTTTTAAAGGTCTCGGTTCAGATATATTTCCTTCTGGAACTAAATTGACGGAGCAAAACATAAAAAAAATGTCTTCTTCGAAGCAGGAAATTGCAAATCAAATAAACCGTCGAACAGATTTCCGGGTAGTCAGAGATGATTATGTTCCTCCTACAGATCCAAACGCTATTGTTTTAGAAAACAATAATTCTCCTAAATCAAAGGACTTAGTCGGTAAACTATACACTGTGGGAGAAAGACCTTCTTACACGACTATTTGTAGAGAGAATGATATCACACTGACAAATCTGAAACGATTAAACGGCGGACTAAGAGGGGTGCGTCCTTTCTCTGGAATGATTCTTAAGGTCACAGTAAAGGGTGATTATAAAGAATTTGATTCTAATCATAGGCAGATTAAATCTGGAGATTCTTATCGAAGTATTGCCAAAGAATTAGGGATTAAGTCTAAAGATTTAGTATCTATGAACCCTGAATACGAAAAAGACCTTCCATCAGGAACATATATCCGTATTCGATAGTTGCCTTTAATATCATTATTAAATGAAGGAAAGTGATCGTTATGCTAGTCGTGGTGTGTCATCTGGGAAGGAAGATGTCCATAAGGCTATAGCTAATATTGATAAGGGACTATATCCTAAGGCTTTCTGTAAAATCGTTCCGGACTACTTAACAGGTTCCAAGGATCATTGTCTTGTTATGCATGCGGATGGTGCTGGTACTAAATCTTCATTGGCATATATGTATTGGAAAGAGACGGGTGATTTATCTGTTTGGAAAGGGATAGCTAAAGATGCAATCATAATGAATATTGATGATCTTTTGTGTGTCGGTGCAACTGGGCCAATACTACTATCTAGTACAATTGGCAGAAATAAGAATGTTATACCCGCGGAGGTCATCTCTGAGATAATTCAAGGAACAGAGACAGTACTCGAAGATTTGAGAAATAATGGTATCGACATTAAGTCTACCGGTGGAGAAACTGCTGATGTCGGTGATTTGGTGCGAACTATTATTGTTGACTCTACTGTGATTGCCCGTATGCGTAGAGATCTTGTTATTGATAATTCCAATATAGTTGCGGGTCAAGTGATTGTAGGTTTATCTTCATCGGGGCAATCTAAATATGAAAAAGAATATAATGGTGGGATGGGGTCAAATGGCCTTACGTCTGCTAGGCATGATGTGTTTTCTAAATTATTAGCAGAAAATTATCCTGAGAGTTTTAATCCGGAAATTGATGAATCACTTGTATATTCTGGCACGAAGTCTTTAACGGATTTAGTTGAAGGGGTCCCTTTGAATGCTGGAAAGCTTGTCTTGTCTCCAACAAGGACCTACGCCCCCGTAATAGTCGAAATACTGGAGACAATGCGCAGCGATATTGGGGGCATGGTTCATTGTAGTGGTGGCGCTCAGACAAAAATACTACACTTTTTATCCAAGGGTAAAGTCATAAAAGATGATTTATTTGATATTCCTGAGCTTTTTAAAATGATTCAAAAAGAATCGGGTACATCTTGGAGGGAAATGTATAAAGTGTTTAATATGGGCCATCGTATGGAGATATATTTAAATCCAGTGGCTGCAGAAAAAGCAATATCGATTGCAGCTAAATTTGGTATAGAAGCAAAAATAATTGGCCGAGTAGAACCGCAAGAAAATCCTGAAGTTCATCTTAAGGCTCCTGATGGCTGGCATGTATATAGCATCGAATGAGTTTAATCGATAAATTACAAGCTATATGGGTTCGTCATCAAGAGGTTAATGATTTATTGGTCCAGCCTGGATTAGCAAGTGATCATAAACGCTTTGTTAGATTACACCGAGAATTCAAGGATTTGGATTTAGTTGTCCAAGCACGAGATAGATATTTAGTTTTATCTGGAAGAAAAACTGAAGCTCGTGATATTATTTCAAAAGAAAAAGATCCTGAAATGCGGGAGATGGCATTCTCTGAGCTTGAAGATATAGAGCCACTTTTGGATAAAATTGAGATTGAGATACAGCAATTATTAATTCCAAAAGATCCAGAAGATGCTAAAGATGCTGTTCTAGAAGTCCGTGCAGGAACTGGCGGAGATGAGGCTGGATTATTTGTTGGCGATCTAATTCGAATGTATTTGCGATTTATTGAGGATAAGGGGTGGACTGCTGAATGGTTATCTGCCACAGAGGGTTCAGCTGGAGGATATAAAGAAGCTAGTATTCAAATAAGAGGTAATGACGTATACGGTGTTTTGAAATATGAATCCGGAGTTCACAGGGTTCAGAGAGTCCCCTCAACCGAGTCTCAAGGACGAGTTCACACTTCAGCTGCATCTGTTGCTGTACTGCCTGAAGCAGACGAGCTAGAAGTCAATATAAATGATGTTGATATTAGAAAAGACACATTTAGATCAAGTGGTGCAGGAGGTCAGCATGTTAATAAAACTGAGTCGGGTGTCCGGTTAACTCATTTTCCAACGGGGATTGTTGTAGAATGTCAAGATGGACGTTCCCAGCATCAAAATTATGATCGAGCCTTGACTGTTCTGCGTGCTCGAATATGGGATAAAGCCAGACTGGAAAGAGATATGGCTGTGGCCGAAAGAAGAAAAACAATTGTCAGTACTGGCGACAGATCAGCAAAAATTCGAACTTATAATTTTCCGCAAGGTCGTTTAACTGAACATCGCATTGGCCTAACCCTATATAATTTGCCTGAGGTGCTTAATGGCCAAATAGATAAAATATTGGATGAGCTTCGGCTAGCGGAAAGTGCCGAACGAATGAAAGAAGGAACAGGAGAATGACACGAGCAGAGCTGATAAAAAATATTGAAAACAAGAAGTCTGTCCTTTGTGTTGGACTAGACCCTGATCTAACGAAAATGCCCAGTCTATTCCCTTCTAATTCAAATGGAGTTGTTGAATTTTGTAAAGGAATCATTGATGCTACAGCAGATTATGCTGTAGCTTATAAACCAAATTTAGCGTTTTTTGAATCCTTAGGTGAATCTGGCTGGGAGGCGTTGGCTAAGGTGGCAGATCACCTAAAAGACTATCCTCAGCATTTTAGCATTGCTGATGCCAAGCGTGGTGACATCGGGAACACTGCAAAAATGTACGCAGAAGGGATTTTAGTCAAATTAGGCTTTGATTCTATTACTGTCGCGCCATATATGGGAAAGGATAGTATCGAGCCATTTTCCATTTTAGGAAAGTGGGGTATAGCTTTAGGTCTGACTAGTAATCCAGGTGCACAAGATTTTCAGATGAAAAAGATGGAAGATGATCGGTATCTGTATGAGCATGTTTTGGATGCTTATAAGGAATGGATATCACCAGAAAATTGGATGATTGTTGTTGGTGCAACTCGAGAAGTTAGTATGAGAAAAATACGACATCAACTTCCAGAGTATTTTTTTTTAGTTCCAGGCGTTGGTCATCAGGGAGGAACTATTAAGCATGTAATGGATTCAGGGGTTTTTACTTCAGGTATAGGTGTCGGTGTTTTAATTAATGCTTCCAGGAGTATTTGCTACGCAAGTTCAGATAAGAACTATGCTTCTGCTGCTGCAAAAGAAGCTTCAAGATTACATGAAGAGATGAAATATTATTGGCCTCAATGAATATTCCAGATAAAAAAATATTAGTTACCGGGTCCAATGGCTTACTTGGTCAATCTATTCAGTATGTTAATAATGGCAGATTTAATATTTGTGCTACAGGGAAAGGAGAGCCTCGCATTGATATGAATTGTTCTGATTATGAAACAATGGATATTTTGAATTCAAAAGAATGTGATCGCGTAGTAGGATCATTTAATCCAGATGTCTTGATTCATTCTGCCGCAATGACAAATGTTGATGATTGCGAAACCCATCCAACAGTTTGTAATAATATAAATGTTGAGGGGACTAAAAATGTTATTGGCGCTTGCGAAAAGAATGGGGTGCATTTGATCTTTATCTCGACAGATTTTATTTTTGATGGTGAGAATGGACCATATTCTGAAGATTCTAAGGAGAATCCGCTGAGTGTTTACGGTAAGTCGAAGGCTGATGCAGAAAAGTTGGTGATATCATCTAGTTGTAAATGGACGATCGTAAGAACGACATTAGTTATAGGATATTTCCCAGGATACAAAAGCAGTAATATTATTCTATGGGCAAGAAACAAATTAAAAACAGGAGAACGTTTAAGCGTCGTTTATGATCAAGTAAGGAGCCCTACTTGGTCGATTGATTTAGCTGAAGGTTGCTTGCTGATCGCAGAAAAAGGGACTTTTGGTATTTATAATCTTTCAGGGCCCGATACAATGTCAATAGTTGACTTAGTTAGAAATGTAGCTCTTCATGGGAACTATGACTTAACCTTGATCGATGAAGTGGATAGTAAAACTTTAGGCCAGGCAGCCCGGCGTCCAACGATGACCGGTTTAGACATCTCTAAGGCGAAAAATGAATTTGGATATAAACCACATAGTTTCGTGGAAGTCTTGGAATCGATTCCTTATATTTGAGGATGACCATTAATTATTGAAATCGAACATATGAAAAAATTATTTCTACTTTTCTTTTCTGCATGTCCATTTCTTTCGTTTTCTCAAGATAAAGGGTTAGATAAAAGAATTGATGAAGCTTTTGCTCCGGTATCAAATTTCTTTTCGGAGCTTGTTTTTTTTCAAGTTGCAGGATACCCCTTTGTTATTTTAATACTTGTCGGTAGTGCGGCTTTTTTCACATTGTATTTTGGTTTTCCTAACATAAAATATTTTTGGACAGCGATAAATGTTGTCAGAGGAAAATATGATGATTTAGATAAAGATGAAACTGGGAAAAGAGTAGGAGAGGTTTCTCATTTTCAAGCATTGGCAACAGCAGTTTCTGGTACAGTTGGTAATGGAAATATAGCTGGTGTAGCTCTCGCAATAGCTCTAGGTGGACCTGGTGCAACATTCTGGATGATAGTTTGTGGCTTATTAGGTATGTCTACAAAGTTTGTAGAATGTACTTTGGGTGTTCAATATCGAGACGTTGGAGAAGATGGAACTATCTATGGTGGCCCCATGTACTACCTCAGTAAAGGTTTAAAAAATAAAGGTTGGGAGAGGTTAGGTAAAGTAACTGCAGCCTTATTTGCTGTATTCTGCATCGGGGGGTCGTTTGGTGGAGGAAATGCAGCCCAATCGAATCAAGCAACAATTGTTTTAAAAGACTTACTTGGCCTTGAGACTACATTTTCTGGAGCTATAATTGGTGTTGTTTTAGCAGCTTTTGTAGGAATAATCATTATTGGTGGTATCAAAAGAATAGCTTCTGTTACTGAAAAAATTGTTCCATTAATGGCCGTACTCTATATTCTGGCATGTGTTTATATATTAACTATAAACTTTAGTTTTATAGATGATGCTATTGCATTAATCGTGCGCGAAGCGTTTAACCCAAAGGCTGTTGGTGTTGGCGGTGTTATTGGTGTTCTGATGGTTGGTTTTAAAAGAGCTGCATTTTCAAATGAAGCTGGCGCTGGCTCTGCATCAATTGCTCACTCAGCGGTTAAAACTAAATATTCTGCTTCTGAAGGTTTAGTAGCTTTGTTAGAGCCATTTATTGATACTGTTGTCATTTGTACTATGACAGCTTTAGTTATTATAATTTTCAATTTAAATGGTGCCTTTATTTATGGAGGAGATGGTATGGGTGCTGTTATGATAGATGGTGTGTCTTTTGAAGGAGCTGGAATTACGTCTAAAGCTTTTTCTGAATATATCCCCTATTCTGGTGTCTTTTTGACAATCGCAGTCGTTTTATTTGCTGTATCAACCATGATTTCATGGTCATATTACGGTTTGCAATCATGGAAATATTTATTTGGCAGGGGAAACGTAGCTGATTTAACATATAAAGTTTTATTCTTAATTTTTGTTATTATTGGAGCGGCTGCAAGTATGAATTCAATTTGGGCATTCTCTGATGCAATGATTTTTGCCATGGTTTTTCCTAATATGGTTGGCTTATACTTTTTATTTCCAGTTGTCAAAGAGCAGCTTAATAGATACTTGGATGCTATAAAAGTGAAATGATATTTTTTATATAGCGCCTTTGACGAAGAAGTGTTTCGAAGGCATTGAACAATGCCTTCGAAACACTTTTAAAATAATATCGATAATAGATATTTAATTAAATTCATTTTTTAGTTATTTATGACATTTCATTAGTAAATAATGTTTTACATTTGCCATCCAATTGAAAAGAAGGGATAGACTTATGTTAGTAATACAAATTAAAGAAGGGGAAGGAATCGATCGCGCTTTGAAGCGTTTCAAGCGAAAATTTGATCGTACGCAAACTATGCGCCAACTTCGGAAGCGTCAAGCATTCACAAAGCCTTCAGTTAGTCGTAGAGCAGAATTTATAAAAGCGAACTACGTTCAAGGTCTTAAAATAAAAGAGTCAGAATAGATATATTTCATTTTTATTTTATAAAATTGCCCCTTGAAGTTCTAACTCTCGGGGTTTTTTTTTATGATTAAACAATATCAAGACTATCTTTTATTCGAGCGACGTTTATCTAAAGCTACTGTCACTGCTTATCGAAAAGATATTAATCAATATTTGTTCTTCCTTGAATATCAAATAGGCCTAAATGGTCCATTGTTTGCTAACCGTGTACATGTGAGGTCATGGATAGCCTCTTTGGTGGATGATGGTCTAGACCATAGATCTGTAAATCGAAAATTAAGTGCTCTTAAAGGCTTCTATAACTTTTTATTAGAGTCAGGTGACATTTCTAATAATCCAGCAGATGGAATTCCTTCTTTAAAAGAAAAGAAGAGACTTGTTCGGGCGTTGACGAAGAAAGAGATGGTTGCTCTATTGAAACCTGAATCTTTCGCGGATGATCGATGCGGAAGACGTGATCGATTTATTATTTTCACTTTGTATGCTTTTGGATTAAGACGATCTGAGCTTTTAGGACTTAAGATGACATCTTTAGATCTGTCAACAGGTACTTTAAGAGTTTTAGGTAAACGAAATAAGGAAAGGGAATTGCCTTCTCTCCCCGAATGGAGGAGTTTATTTGAAATTCATTGCCTAGATTGGCCAGAAGTTGAATTTAGAGACACCTTATTCATCAGTGAAAAAGGAAATTCACTGAGTCCAAGAAGTCTCTACTCCATTGTTCATTCATATATCAAAGCGAGTAGTACTATCGAATTTAAAAGTCCCCACATTTTACGCCATACTTTTGCTACTCATTTGTTAGATATGGGCGCAGATTTGTCTTCGATTCGCGAATTATTAGGCCATGTGAATTTATCAGCCACTCAAATTTATACTCATGCGTCAATCGAGCAGCTAATGAGTGTTTATAAAAAATCTCACCCTAGAGGAGAATAATGGAATTAATAGTTGAAAAGATTAAAATCAGTATGATTGTAGCTGTAAGTTCTATCCATTTCAAGATGGGTTCAAATCTCATTTTGCATGTGCACACTTGCATGGGTTATCTGAAATAATAATAATAATAATTTGCCTTTGGAATGGCCAATAATTTATTTGAGAATATAATAACCGTAAAATAAACAATGACTTAACAAAAGTTTGAGTGCATCTTCGTAGGCAAATCTATTTGTTAAGAAACTTACTGAAACCATAGCTAAATCAGTATCCTCGACTCTATTGCCATTGGCTCGAGCTCTATAAAGGAGTAAACGAAAAGAAAAGACTTTAAAAAAGCATTAAAAGTCGCTTGTTGAGACCTATTTATTTTCTACATTTGCAGTCCGTTTGAAAATTCGGGGAAGCTGTTGTGCAGCAACGTTCTTAATTTGACGCTCTTCAAAGGAGTTTTTAGCTCTTTTACTTTTGCCTCCATAGCTCAGTTGGTAGAGCCACTGATTTGTAATCAGTAGGTCGGCGGTTCAAGTCCGTCTGGAGGCTCATTCATTTCTTTGAAGTGCGTTAATAATTTTGGTAAGAAAATAAATTGGGGAGTGTCGCATAGTGGCTATTGCAGCAGACTGTAAATCTGTCACCTTACGGTATCGATGGTTCGAGTCCATCCACTCCCACTGAATTTATTTTAAGCGGAAGTAGCTCAGTTGGTAGAGCATCAGCCTTCCAAGCTGAGGGTCGCGAGTTCGAATCTCGTCTTCCGCTCAAGACACATCAGCCGATGTAGCTCAGGGGTAGAGCGTTTC
>CATIRS010000039.1 GCA_949529985.1 Owenweeksia sp. TMED14 | reverse complement strand
TCTGATAAGCAATTTAAGGAAGACCTGACCAATAGAATAGATGAAAGTGGTTTAGATATCACTGTTTTTCCTCCAGTTTTTGGACATCAAAAATTTGAACTATTTGCTAAAGCAGATATTTTTGTCTTTCCACCAATCGCTCCGGAGGGACATCCATGGGTTATAGTAGAAGCTATGGCCGCAGGATTACCAATTATTTCGACAGACCAAGGAGCTATTATAGAGTCGGTAATTGACGGGGAAAATGGTTTTATCGTTGCTCCAAATAGTCCAGAACAAATAGCTGAAAAGCTTAAATTGTTAATTAGGAATAAAGAAATGCTGAAGGAAATGGCAGCGAAAAGTAAAAAGTTCCATACGGAGAAGTTTTCGGAGGAACGAATGGTAGAGAATTTCTCAGCCGTTTTTGATAATGTTTTAGAATTTTAAAGTAATAGAATGAAGCAAATTACACAAGAGCTTAAATCGGGAAAAATGGAAGTATTAGAAGTGCCTTTCCCCGCACTTAATAAAGGAAATGTATTAATACGAAACCACTTTTCTGTGATTAGTGCGGGTACCGAAGGTAAGACTGTGACTGATGCTCGTAAAGGCTATATTGCTAAAGCGAAGAGTCGAAAAAAAGAAGTTAAGCAGGTTATAGAGATGGCTAAAATCAATGGGATTTTACCTACCTATAAATTAATAATGAATAAGCTTCAAGCACCAGCATCATTAGGTTATAGTAGTGCTGGTGAAGTGATAGCTGTTGGTCCCGGAGTAACAAATTTCAAAGTAGGCGATAGAGTTGCTTGTGGTGGAATTGGTGCATGTCACGCTGATGTTGTAGCTGTGCCTATTAATCTTTGTGTTAAAGTTCCAGATAATGTAGACTTAAAACAGGCTGCCTTTTCTACGTTAGCTTCTATTGCCATACAAGGGATTAGGCAAGCGGAAATGCAAATGGGAGAGTCTTGTCTAATTATCGGAATGGGGATTATTGGACAGTTAACCTACAAAATTTTAGAGGAATCAGGAATGTACCCAATTGGTATTGACGTTTCTGATGCTATTGTTGACCAATCTAAAGTGGCAGGTTGTAAGAATGTCTATAATAGGAACCATGAAGGAATTGAAGATGTTATTTCTAATTTCACAAAAGGTCACGGTGCGGATTCTGTAATAATTACTGCTGGGACATCCTCTCTTGATCCTGTTGAATTTGCTGGCGTAGCAGCCAGAAGAAAAGCAAAAGTTGTTATTGTTGGGGTTGTTCCAACAGGTTTTAGTCGACCTAATTATTTCAAAAAAGAATTAGATTTAAGAATGTCCTTTTCGTTTGGGCCAGGCCGTTATGATCTCGATTACGAAGAGAAAGGTATTGATTATCCAATAGGGTTTGTACGATGGACTGAGAATAGAAATATGCAGTCTTATGTGGATCTTTTGGCTAGTGAAAGACTAAATATTTCTTCACTCATTTCGCATACTTTCATACTTGAAAACGCACCTGAGGCATATGATATGATATTGTCGAGAAACGAACCTTTTGCAGGGATTGTGATTGAATATGACAATACAATAGAGGTAAAGAAACGAGTTGAATTATCTGGAGTTACTCCTGTTGCGGGGTTTCCAAATGTAGGATGTATCGGTGCAGGTTCTTTTGCTCAAGGCACCTTAATGCCTAACATGAAAGGTTATTGTAATTTTGTCGGTGTTGCCACTGGTAGAGGGAATACAGCTAAATATGTAGGTAAAACTTATGGTTTTGACTACTGTGCGGAATCAGCAAATGAGTTGTTTAAAGATGATAAAATAAACACAATTTTCATTACCACTCGCCATAATATGCACGCTAAAGATGTTGTCAATTCTGTTCAAAATGGGAAACATGTTTTTGTCGAAAAGCCATTAGCAATGGATGAAGCGGAGTTGTTGGATATTAAAACAAATTATAAAGAAGCTTTGAGTAAAGGTTCTAAATTAAATGTTATGGTTGGATTTAATAGAAGGTTTGCTCCACCAATCCAGGAAATAAAAAAGATGTTTGCAAAAGAACAAGCTAAATCAATAACTATTAGAGTGAACTCAGGAGTTTTACCTCCGGGACATTGGATAAACGATCTGGAAATTGGTGGAGGAAGAATCATAGGAGAAGCATGTCATTTCATTGATCTTGCTATGTTCTTAGCGGATAGTCCAATTGTTGCTGTTTCTGCAGACTCTCTGGATGATGCAAATAAATTGACTAATACGATTGTAGTTAACTTGAAAATGGAAAACGGAAGTGTTGCATCAGTTAATTATTTTGCAAATGGAAATAAATCTGTATCAAAAGAGTTTATTGAAGTTTTTTGTGGTGGAACAATAGCGCAAGTGAATGACTTCAAAGAGCTACAAGTTTTTGGGAATAAATCGAGCAAACAAAAGTATAAAGGACAAAATAAAGGCCACGCTGATTGTGTTCAATCATTTCTATCCTCAATAAAAGAAGGTAAGGAATGTCCAATTCCTTTTGAAGAATCCTACCTTAGTATGTTAGCTACATTTAAGGCGCTACAAAGCATTTCAGAAAACAGAAAAATTGAAATTATTCCAATTCAATAACCCCAGTTTAGGTAATATGAAAAAGTTTTTTTTAATCATTGAAGATGATTTCGAATTGATGGGAAATGGGCTAGGTAATGTGGCTTCGCATCAATATCTTCCAACTTTATTTTTAATAAAAGTAGCCAATAATCTTGGGCTGAAATTAACCTTTATGGTTGATGTGGCACAACAGTTAGTTTTTGAAAAACATCAACATTTAGATGTCAATATTAAAACTCAAAAAGATTTGTGGGATGAAACAGTTCTGCAAATTAAATTAAATGGTCACGATGTTCAACTTCACTTACATGCACAATGGCTTAACTGCGAGTATAAAAACGGATATTTCTTCATGGATAAAAATTGGAGTATAGCCAGAGTAGAGCAAAAAACACGAAAAAAACTGATTAAAGATTCTATCAATTATTTAACAAACTTATTAAAGCCTATTGATCCTGATTATAAGGTAAATTCATTTAAAGCTGGAAGTTGGGCACTTCAACCTTCGGAAGAGCTTTTTGAAGATTTTTCAGAAGCTGGAATCGAAATGGTTATGGGGGTTAGAAAAGATATGAACGTAAGTGGTCTCGGGGTTAATTATGAAAACCTTGATGAAGACACAATGCCGTACTATCCAAATCATTCTGACATCCGAAAAAAGGGAAAAAAAGGGGATATAATGATTCTTCCTCTAAGTTATGTTTATCCAGGATGGAAAGACATGTTTGATTTAGGCTGGACTCTTTACAAAGATAAAAGAGTGAATAAACGAATGTTGTCGCCGTTTCTTGAAAGTAATGTGCCTAAAGGTATTCGGGAAAATAGCCCAACGGGTGAAAAGGTAAGATTTAGGTTAAAAAAGAATCCTTATTTAACTCATCTTAAAATTGGAGGAGCTCGATCGTCTAAATATTATAGAAATACTTTTGATAAAACGATAAAACGATTAAGGATGGAAGAAGGCAACGGAATACCTATTGTAGTTGAAAGTCACACAAAAAACTTTTTGAATAATTATAAAGACATAGAGCAATTCCTTGATTATGTGGTCAAAAAGTATAGTCATGAAATTGAATTTGTTACAATGAGCGATTACATCGAGAAAGTGAAGGATGGAAATCTAGTGGTAAAGACATTATAGTTCATGGATATAATACTGGAAGATATACCCGATTCTTTACCCAATCATTTGTTGATCAAAAGGAACGATATCGTGTCGACTTCCCATAATGAACCTCTCGACTTAATGCCAGATTTTGAATCTGTGATTCAGGGTAAATTTAATTCATCAAGTATTCTTAAGCATCATTTTATTACTGACTTTAGATTTTTCAATAAGTTGTTACTTGAAATCCACCACAAAAGGAAATCAAAGTTATCAGATAAGCAACTCTTAAGTTTATTACAATATCTGACCACTGGATACTTAAATTCGAATGACGTTAGGTATTTTAATGAGTTTTTATGGTTTTATAAATCAAAAGAAGTGTATCAAGATTTAAAGCTTTTAGTGCTGCACAACTTTAAAAAAAACTTAGACGATAATAAGACTCACAGCATACCTTATTTGCGAAAAGAGGAGGTAGGTAGTTACATTGATTCGTTAAACGAAAAGGCTGATGCGCACATTGGAACAAGCGAAGCCGAAAAACTTCATGTTGGGCTTATTGGGATTCCATTTGTGTTTAAAAACATTTATTCTCGACTTGTCAAATCGGGACATCCTGTTTCGGTGTTTATGGTGCCTTATTACACAGAGTTCAAAAGAAGAATCTTCCTAAAAAGCGGATTGATTTTTAAATCATATACAAGATTTAAAGGCGTTAGATTTCCGTATAAGATTTTGAATTATAACTATCAAGATCAAAAAATTAAAGACGTTTTATTGAAGGAAAAGCTAGATGTAGGCTTCTTTAAATTAGGCTTTATTGTTAAGAATAATATTTACGACGCTTTTAATATCGGTCTTTTACACGATCACCTAGCGGTACTCCCCTTTGTGAGAGGTAGATCTTCCATTGAATTCTCATTATTAACTGGGGTGCCAGTGGGCTCAACTATTCATTTTATTGGAAGAGGAATCGATACTGGCGGTATTGTGAAAATCTATACTTACGATATTCGGAAGGGAGATACTATAAATTCGATTCGAAAAAAAATAAAAAACGATTTTGAAAATAGAATTTATGATTCTTTAGAAAAAATCTCATTGAGAAGTATGAGCAATATTGCTAATGATACATCAAAGGGCTTGACGTATTATTCCATCCATCTGGAATTAAAAAGATACATATCAAGATATATTTTGTAATAAGTTCCTGCCGTTAAAAGTGAAAAAACGTGTTAAATTAATTCTAATGGGTGATGATGATATCGAAAGGGCTGAATAATTTGAAAACATATATTGAACGGGAAGACTACCGAGGTTATGATCCTTATGATGCCTTAAAGTCGCCCATCTTTAAACTTCCCTTTTTTAAAAGGAATAAACTTATTAGATTTGGAGCTCAGCAGGTTGTAAAGCGCTTGCCTTTTAGTATTAGGTCTTTGCTTATGATTCCAAAAGGATACAATCCAGTAACCTTGGGTCTATCTATTCAAGCTTATGCTTATTTGATTTTGTCAGAGCCTGAAAATAAAGAAATTTATCGTCAAAATATTACTCTCCTTGTAACTGAATTAAAGAAACTAATTCCATCTGGGTTTAGTGGAGCTTGCTGGGGTTATGATTTTGATTGGGAAGCTAGAAATGCCAACATACCAGCTTATCAGCCTACGGTAGTAGCTACTGGTATTATTACCAATGCACTTTTTATTGCTTATCAGATAACGGGGTGTAAGGCGTCTGAGAAGTTAATTCAAAGTGCTGCAAAGTTTATTGTTAAAGACTTAAACAGATCATATAAGGAAGATTCGCTCTGCTTTTCATATTCTCCATTCGATCATCAGCAGGTATTCAATGCTTCCATGAAAGGCGTTAGAGTACTCGCACAAGCCTATTCTATTGGTCAAAATGGTCAGTACAAAGAATTGGCAAGGCGAGCTGTTGATTTTGTAATAGCTCAACAAAAAGAAAATGGTTCTTGGGGTTATTCGCTTGCGAATGCAGGTGGCTGGACAGATAATTATCATACCGGTTATGTACTTGATTGTTTGGATGAATACCAGAAGTTAACAGGAGATTTTCAATGGAGTTCAAATATTGAAAAGGGCTATGCTTTCTACCTCAAACATTTTATTGTGGAAAATGGACCACCCAAATTCTACCATAACAACACTTATCCCGTGGATTGTACAGCAGCAGCACAAACAATTTTAACAACCTTAAGATTTAGCGATATAGAAATTGCTAGCGCGACCGCTATATGGATGATAGAAAATATGCAAAAAGTGAATGGAAGTTTTGCTTTTCGTAAGTTTAAATACTATACCATTAAAACATCCTTTATGCGCTGGTCCGACGCTTGGATGTTTGTGGCACTATCCCAATTAAATAATCAATTAAAATGAAAATATTATTTCATTTAGGTCATCCAGCTCATTTTCATTTGTTTAAAAATGTTATAAATTCATTAAAATCAAAGGGTCATATAACATATATTCTAATTAAAAAGAAGGATATCCTAGAGGACCTTTTAAGGGAAAGCGGATTTGAATACAGTAATATCCTTCCTCAAGGAAGAAAAGACAATAAAATTGGCATTGCATTTGGTCAGTTGAAACAGGATATAAAGATGCTTTCCTTTTGTTTCAAACAAAAACCTGATATTTTAATTGGAACTTCTGTTGCTATTTCGCACGTTGGTAAATTCTTACGTATACCATCAATAAATCTTAACGAAGACGATGAAGATGTTGTGCCATTATATGCAAAATTAGCCTATCCTTGGGCGACTCATATCTTAGCTCCTCATTCATGTCGTATGGGAAAGTGGATTAATAAAACTAGTTTTTATTACGGATATCACGAATTAGCCTATTTACATCCAAATAATTTCGTTCCTAAAATTGAAGTAGCCAATAAGTATATTTCGTCAAACGAACCTTATTTCATATTGCGGTTCGCCAAACTTGGAGCGCATCATGACAATGGGATAAATGGTATATCAGACGAAATAGCCGCGAAATTAATACAACAGCTTACTGCTTACGGCCAAGTTTATATTACTTCGGAAAGGAAATTAAAAGCTAATTTAGAGCCATATCGGATACGAATAAACCCAATGGACATGCATCATGTAATGGCGTTTTCTAATCTTTATATAGGTGATAGCCAGACCATGGCTGCAGAGGCCGGAGTTTTGGGCGTTCCTTTTATTCGTTTCAACGACTTTGTAGGGAGAATTGGGTATTTGGATGAATTAGAAAATAAATATCAATTGGGACATGGCATAAGAACGAATGACGTGGATAGATTATTTTCAGTCACTCAAGATTTGCTTGATAATGCAAAACTCAGTGAGGTTTACAAAAAACGGAAGTTAGTAATGCTAAGTGAAAAGATTGATTACGCAGCATTTATTGTTTGGTTTATCGAAAATCACCCGAAGAGTATAAAAATCATGAAAGAGAATCCGGAATACCAATTTAAATTTAGATGAGTCAATGAAGATTATATCAGTCGTTGGGGCTCGTCCCAACTTTATGAAAATAGCCCCTTTCATCCAGGCTATTATTCAGCACAATACGCTTAAAACTAATAATTCACAGTTGATAACACATGTTTTAGTACATAGTGGTCAGCATTATGATGACCGAATGTCGAAAACCTTCTTTGAAGAATTAGGAATTCCAAACGCAGACATCAATCTTGGGATAGGTTCAGGCTCACACGCGCTACAGGTCGGTCAAACTATGATCGCTTTTGAAAAGGTATTGGAAGTAGAAAAGCCTGATTGGGTTGTCGTGGTCGGAGATGTAAACGCAACTCTTGCCTGTTCCGTTACCGCTAAAAAAATGAATATAAAAGTATGTCATATAGAAGCCGGTTTGCGATCTTGGGACGAAAGTATGCCTGAAGAAATAAATCGTTTGGTAACTGATCGTCTTTCCGATCTCCTTCTTACACCTGATACTTTGTCCTCAAAAAACTTGTTGAAGGAAGGAGTTGCGGAGTCTAAAGTTCAATTTGTTGGTAATATTATGATTGACACATTAGAGTCGAATAGAACTAAGGCAGAAAAACTACTCGTTACTGAAATAATTGAAGATAATTTAATCAGTGATCAAAGTATTGCATATAATACCTTGAGGTCTAGCGATATTTTAATTGATCAGAATCCATTTGCTCTACTGACTATGCATCGTCCGTCAAATGTGGATCAAAAAGAAATTTTGGAACCCATTATTAGATTTTTGCTGGATGAGGTTAATCAAGATATGCTAATAATTTGGCCAATTCATCCGCGTACTCAAAATCAACTAAAGATCTTCGGTTTATGGAAAGAAATGATAGCAAACGATAAATTAATTTTATTACACCCTTTGGGCTATCATGAAATGCTAAAACTTAATATGAGCGCTAAACTAATGTTAACCGATAGTGGTGGATTACAAGAAGAGTGTACTATTTTGGGTACTCCTTGTTTAACATTACGATGGAACACGGAACGCCCAATAACCCTAAATCGAAATGGTGGGGCATCAGTTTTGGTGGGAAATAACATAACACAAATTCGAGCTGGTTACAAGTCTACACTCACGCGAGAAAAAACACCAGATCGACCTGAATTATGGGACGGAAAAACGGCGGATCGTATTTTAAAAGCTATTTTAAACGCGAGTGATTTAAATTGACAAATACACAAAGGTGATCCTGCATTCTTATGTTTTATCAGAAACCTAGATCGATCGCCTGTATGATTTGATTAAAGCTGTGGCCTAGACCTTTTTATTATAAATATCAAATGACTTACTGAATATTGTTGAATAATTGGTAAATTTATACTCGTTTTGTTCCAAACCAAAATGTCCTATTTATGTATGTAGCTACCGTTAAATCTAGCTTTGAGAAACAAAAAAAAAGCTATTCGAATAGTCTTAACTACGGTTCAAGTGGTAAATCCGTAAAAGACTTCGTTTTGAAACAGGTAAGCCATGACTCGAAAATCATGGTTTTCATTGAAAAACATTTTAATTTAGACAAAGGACATGCACATGTTTCGCTAATTCCGACACATATTGAAATAGCTAATTTAAAAGCGAATAGTTTATCAGGTTTAATCAGCTTAGGTAAGGTAAATGATTCAAGATATATTAACAAATTTTTTGAATCGATCAATTTGAAACTTTCACAATCGGGATTGTTCTTAGGCTGTGTTGAGACTTACGCAGACAGAAAAAAGTTTCTAACTAGCAAATGGCCAGTTGCTCTTGGATGGTTTATCTACCTCTACGACACACTTTTTAACAGGGTGTTCCCAAAATTAAAAATAACGAGGGGTGTATATTTTTTTCTAACTAAGGGTAAAGGTCGGGTCTTGTCAAAAGCGGAAACGTATGGAAGATTGTATTCTTGCGGATTCGAAATTGTAGATGAAGCGACAATTGACAGCAGCCAGTATTTCGTTGCGAAAAAAGTAAAAGCCCCCGTTTTTGATACCAAGCCTACTTATGGGTTGTTGATAAGTTTAAAAAGAATAGGTAAAGACCGGAAGAAATTCACTGTGTATAAGTTTAGAACCATGTACCCTTTTTCAGAATACCTACAAGAGTATATTTACAATCTGAACAGCTTACAGGTAGGTGGTAAAATAAAAGATGATTTTCGAATTTCACCTGAAGGAAGAATATTTAGAAAATTCTGGCTTGATGAGTTGCCTATGTTGATAAATATCTTGAAAGGAGATATGAAATTAGTGGGAGTTAGGCCGTTAAGTCCGCATTTCTTCAGCTTGTATAATAAGGAATTGCAAGATTTACGAATTAAGTTCAAGCCAGGCTTAATCCCTCCTTTTTATGCGGATTTACCTGAAACTTTGGATGAAATTATGGAGTCCGAAATGCTATATTTAAAATTGAGTGAAAAATCTCCATTTTTGACAGATGTTAAATACTTCTTTCTCGCTCTGAACAATATCATGTTTAAAGGGGCTAGGAGTAATTGATGTTTTACGCTAAAAACAAGTCTTGACACTTTGAGTGAGAATCAGTCGGCTGGTATCCCACAGAAGAGTGTTTGTTAGTATTCTTTAGCAATTTTTGGTTTTGATTAAAATCACGGGCTGCTATCAAAACCACTACTACATCTAATCTAATGGAATTAAAAACTGGAAATCGATCAGTCGAACAGCTAGGAGTTCTAGACCACTCCGGGGCCAGCCATGTTCCCAGGAAGACCAGATGTTGATGTAGCCTACGCTTATCGCTACAGGTACAAAGTTAACGACGAGTTCGTTGCGGAAATTATACTTGTAACCTAGGCCGGCCTTCACACCTAGGAATACTCCGTTGCGTTGTTGATCCATGACGACATCTGCTCCCCAAGTGTGTAATGTGTTGATCTTTTGATCGCCATAACCGCCGAGCATCCCAGTTTCAAAGAACAGGGAGTTAGGCATGTAACCCGCTTTATCGGCATCAAAATGTTTGCCTTCCCATCGGTAAAAATCCTGCGCATAAAGCGCTTCTAACGAGTACACGTTTGAGGTTCCGTTCCAGTCTCCAGAGTCTGATATAGGGATGAGAAAGATATCACCTTGACCGAAATTGGCCTTTAAACTATATCGTTTTTCAGGAGACTCCGCTTTAAACCATTCTATTCCTGTAGATCCTTCCACTAAACCTGTAGCCATGGTCCCAAAACCTGATCCGTATCTAGTATTAGGTTGTGCTTAATAGAACTAGGTACTGACGTGCTAGACTGTCCATAAGTTGATAGCGTAAATAGTAAAGCAAGAACCGGAATAAGTTTGGGAAGCACTTTGTGAGAATGGATTGAATTAAAAACTTAACAGATTATCTAATCATCCCAGCCGCTACAGTCTCATTCGTAGTTTCATCCACGAGAATTAGAGAACCGGTAACACGATTTTGGCTATAGGTATCGGTGAATAGTGGTTTGGTTGCACGGATCTTTACCCGTGCAATATCATTCATCTTAATATCTGTATTTTCATCTCTGTGGAGTGTATTAACATC
>CATIRS010000038.1 GCA_949529985.1 Owenweeksia sp. TMED14 | reverse complement strand
TTTAACGCAAGTCTACTTCCCGGAATGTGGATTAATACATATTCATATATGCAAAACAACGGATGATATTCAAGCAAGTAAAAATGGAAACTGGTAATCCATATTAAATATGTGATTCAGAAGGTGGCATAAATAACAAAGTGAGTCGCAAAGTGAGTCGCAAAGTCATTATATTGGACGTAATTATAATTTATGTTTAATAGACTCAAATCACATTTGAAACCCTGAAACCCAATACCAGTCAATAAAAAAGCCCCGTATTACTACGAGGCTTCCAGTGACTCCGATAGGATTCAAACCTATGACCGCCTGATCCGAAGTCAGGTGCTCTATTCAGCTGAGCTACGGAGCCATTTAAACTAGGTGCAAACTTATGCCATATATCCCATAAGTGAGTAAGTAAAAGAACTAAATCTCAAATGTGGTAATAGATCACAAAGTTTTATTCTGTAATAACATTTACGCCTTAATATAATACCATGACATATTCATTAACATCATAAGTTGATGTCAACTTTATAAAGAAAAAGTAGAAAATTTGAATATTTTTTGGATTAATAGTATGATAAAGTTTAAAAATAGATTTATTCCTGAAAAAATAATAATACCGACTATCATAGATAGAGAGGAATTAGCTACTATTGCAGACTCTGACAGCAAACGATTAAAACGAGTCTAACTTGGAATCTAAAAACCTTCTCTCGGTACATAAAATAAGTAAGTCTTTCGGGATAAAAACCCTCTATAGAGATATAACTTTTGGAATTCATGAAGGTGAAAAAATTGCAATTGTCGCTAAGAATGGTGCAGGTAAAACCACATTGATGAAAACTCTGATGGATCCTGCAACAGCAGATACGGGAGAAGTCGTTTTCAGAAATGATCTTAGAATCCGATATCTGTCCCAACAACCTGCTTTTAAAGACGGTTTAACAGTAAGAGATGTCTTGTACCAGAGTGATCACCCAGGAATAGATGCTTTAAGGACTTACGAGCAAGTATTGATAGATGGCTCATCAGAGGCTATGCAAGAAGCATTGAATCAGATTGAACTGACGGACGGTTGGAGCTTAGAGGGCAGGATACAAGAGATGCATGGAAAGATGAACCTCCCAGATATGGATCGCGAAGTGAATCTGTTTTCTGGGGGAGAAATAAAACGTTTGGCACTTGCTCAACTGTTTATTGAAGAACCAGATTTAATTCTGATGGATGAGCCGACAAACCATTTAGACTTAGATATCATTGAATGGTTAGAAGAATATTTAATTAATTATAAGGGTGCCCTTTTAATGATCACCCACGATCGATACTTTCTTGAACGTGTTTGCGGAACAATATTTGAATTAGAAAACTTGCAATTTTATAAATACGAAGGAAACTACAGCTACTTCCTAGAACAGAAGGAACTCAGGGAGGCTAATGAAGCAGCCAATCTACATAAAGCAAAGCAACTCTTCAAAAAAGAATTAGATTGGATGCGAAGGTCTCCGAGTGCTCGAACTGGAAAAGCAAAAGACCGAATTGATAGATTCAATGATGTCAAGAAAATAGCAAAGCAAAATATAGACGATTCTGCAGTAACTCTCGAATTAAGATCACAACGTCTGGGAGGCAAAATATTAGAACTTCACAAGATTGGCAAGAGTTACGCTAACAATCTGCTCATCGCACAATTTAGCTATCTCTTCAAAAAAGGTGAACGTGTTGGAGTAGTTGGGCCTAATGGGTGCGGGAAATCTACTTTATTAAAGCTGATAATGGAGGAAGAGTCTCCCGATAATGGTAAAATAGTTACAGGAGAAACAGTTGTTTTTGGACATTATACCCAAGATGGTATGATAGATAAAAACAATCTTAAAGTTATTGAAGTCGTACAAGAAATTGGAGAATACATCACATTGAGTAAAGGTCAAAAGCTTACTGCTTCCCAATTATGTGAACGTTTTCTTTTTGATGGAAACCAACAATATAGTTATGTTAGCACACTAAGCGGAGGTGAAAAAAGAAGATTATTTTTATTGACTATTTTGATGAAGAATCCTAACTTCCTCATACTTGACGAACCCACAAATGATTTAGACATTCTCACACTACAAGCCCTAGAAGAATTCTTAGAAGAGTTTCAAGGCTGCTTGCTTGTCGTCAGTCATGATAGATATTTCCTTGATAAACTTTGTGACCATCTTTTCATCTTTGAAGGGAAGGGGCAAATAAAAGATTTCAATGGGCGATACTATGAATGGCGCCAAGAACAAAAAAGACTAGATGCCCTAAAAGCGCCAAAAATCAAAGGACCTGAAAGTCCAAAAAATAGTAATCAAAAAAAGAAGAATAGACTCAGTTTTTCGGAGAAAAAAGAGTTGGATGAATTACCAAATCAAATCAAGGACCTCGAGGTAAGAAGAGAGGAATTGAATAAAGTTTTTGAAAGCACGGAACAGATTCCCGACGAACTTATTGAAGCCTCAAAAAAAATAAAAAAAATTGTTTCAGAAATTGACAACAAAGAAATGCGATGGCTTGAGCTAAGTGAGATTGAGAACGAATAATAAATAAATTTATTCATACTCCTCCCTCCTTGTGTTATTTTTTCAATGTGAAAATATTTTAAATCGGGGATGGGTTACATAATAAATCACTGAGGCCCAACATGACTTTTATAATCCGTAAAATAGATTTTCAAGTCCGCTTCACTCTACTAAATTTATTTTATATAATAACTTTTGACCTTCTTATAGTTGATAACGGTTAGTATAAGCGGCTGTTTTAATACCCATAATTTAATGAGCAAGAAAAAACCGATTCAAATGAATCGGTTTTAAACTTAAGGGTGGAAGACGGGATTCGAACCCGCGACCCTCGGTACCACAAACCGATGCTCTAACCAACTGAGCTACAACCACCATTTTGGATGGCAAATATAATGCGTAGCGCAAGGCATGCAATATGAAATTGCCATGAGAAGAAAAATAATCTTAATTTTATTCAAAATAAATCTGATCACTCCCAATCTAAATTATTTGATGCGTATTGTTCACGTGGTCAGAATGTGGCCCACTAATTCAGACCCGCAGCACGGGAGCTTCATAAAAGCACATGTTATAGCAACTCAAAAACTAGGTCACGATATTAGAGTAGTCTCTCTTGGTCCTACTCCTTTAAAGGACGAAGAAATTTCTAACTATCACTCAAATACCCTAAAAGGTCCAATCGGTTGGCGAACTAAATTAAATCTAGTAAAGAAGGCAATTCATGATTTAAATGGATGTGATATGTTACATATCCACGGCGGAAGCGCAGATACTGCTTATATATTAATTCGACTAAAATCCAAGTATGGAAAAAGCTTAAAATATGCAGTTACCGAACACCAAAGTCATTGGTTTTACGGAGCTCCTTTGGGTGCTAAAGTAACTGCAAAATTAGCAGATTTAAGAAGCGCTGTTTCGCCAGCCTTGAGTGAAATAATAAAAAAAAATGGCAAAACAACGTTTATCCCAAACATTCTTCAAAAACCGACAGAAAGCAGCATTAAAAAAATATATAAAAGAAAAGAAAAGAACCATAGAGATTTTCTTTTTGTAGGAGATATTGTGGATACTATTAAAGGAATATCTGGAATTCTAAAAGCTTGGGAAATACATTCAAACACATTTAAAAAAGATAAACTTACAATTGTTGGAGATGGACCAGACAAACAAAAGTTAAAAAACCGGTTCTGTGATCTAGGCAGACTTGAATGGAAAGGACGGTTCGAGGTCCATGAAGTACATGAGGAAATGTTTAAAAATGATATTTTAATTGTAAATAGTAAAATAGAAACATTTAGCATGGTCATTGGTGAGGCATTAGAACGCGGTATGTATGTTATTTGCTCTCCATGCAAAGGACCACAAGGAGTCTACCCAAAATGTGATTCTTTAAACTTTAGAAAATCATTTTTATATAATGAACTAGCTAATTTCATGAGTGAAGCAAAAAGACCCAGTGAACCAATTTTTTTAGATGATTTTCGAGAAAATAAGATAATGTTAATCCTGGAAAATTGGTATTCCAGCTAGAACTGAGAAATTATTACAATAAATCTGTCAACAAAGAAACTCCGAGACGTCTTTCAGCAATAAAACCTTCACCATGAGCAGTACCCATAGACCTTCCCCATTCAATGGATCTTGCAGAGATTGAGTCATAAAATTCTTTTGAAGAAATCAATGTTTTCGAATCTACACTTAATGGATCATAAAATTGGGAAGAATGAGCGTTTATTGCCTTCATTTTAGTTTCAAAATGGTCTGATATATCTACTGTGAAGTCCGCAGAAAGATCATAAAATTGAATGTAATGGTATAGGTTAACGGGGCGATAGGCATGTTGAGTTTTTCCTTCCCATTGTGTTTCAATTTTTTTTAGTCCGGATTTAAAACAAGCATCGACAATTAACTTACTTGAAATCACATGGTCTGGATGTCTGTCATTTGGCGCTGTGCAAAGGACTATCTTAGGTCGCAGATGACGCAGAAAAGAAATAAGAGAAAGTTGAGAATCTTCATTATTTTCAATCCACCCATCTCTTAAGCCTAGGTTAAAACGATCCTTAACTAATAAAATGTCTGCGGCTTTTCGGGATTCTAGATCACGTATTTCTATAGACCCTCTCGTGCCTAATTCTCCTCTGGTTAAGTCAATTATTGCAACAGATTGACCTTGCGAAATATGCTTTGCAATTGTACCGCCACAACCTAACTCAACATCGTCTGGATGTGCCCCTATAGCTAGGATATCGATATTATGTTTCATTTCCCGAACACAAAACTTTTGATGCCAGAAGAATTTGGAGATGTGGTTGGCAAATAAGACCCACTCCATAAGCCATTTTCATCAATCAAAAACTTATGAAAGTTCCAAAGAACATTTGCATTCTTCACTCCGTTTTGGCTTTTGTTCGTTAGCCAATTATAGATTGGACTTGTCTTAATCTTCACTTTTTCCATTAATTGAAAAGTAACCCCATAATTTTTTGAACAGAATGATTCAATTTCATCTGATGTTCCAGATTCTTGTCGTCCAAAATCATTGCAAGGAAAACCCATGATTATAAATTCTTTTTGATTAGAATCTTCCCAGAGTTTCTGAAGTGCTTGATATTGAGGAGTGAAACCACATTCTGAAGCAGTATTGACGATTAAAACACGCTTGCCCTTTAAGTCAGAGAAATTTAAAACATCACCGGAGATTGTTCGAGCAGAAAGATCATGAAAATTGATTGCATTTTCAATTTTTTGAGCATTAGATTGGTTGCAACCAAAAAGAGTAGTTATAATTCCCACTGTTAAAAAATAAATAGTTTTGTTCATATTAATGTACACAATTAGTCAGGTTATTCAGACTCTATAAAATTAAACAATAAAAAGATCAAAAAGTTTTGCTTTTATTGAGCCTTATCTTTGTCACATGATTCGCCTAAAAGCAATTAAAACTATTTTTCTTTGGGATTGGGAGTTAGAGTTCCGAAGGAGTTCTGGATGGTTTGTCTCGATACTTTTTTCCGCGATTGTCACCTTTATGACATCTACACTAATACGACAGCCCTCAGCAAATACCTGGCTGGCTCTTTTGTGGATGATTCTGGTTTTCACATCCTTACAATTAGCAAGTCGGACATTTTCTGCAAACGAAGGACAATGGCTTTATATAAATCAACTTGTCAACCCTATGGAACTATTACTAGGCAAGAGCTTGAGTACCTCCTTTAGCACTGTTCTTGTTTCAATATTTAGTTTTTCTTTATTTTATTTATGGATTGGCTTTCCAAATATTCCAGGTCAAGAGATACTACTAGCTCCACTTATAATATCTTTATCTCTCGGCTCTTTAGCATTATCCTTCACACTGACCTTCACATCAGCCATCGCCTCGAAAATAGATGGCAGCGCAAGTTTAATGTCCGTTTTAAGTATCCCATTGCTCCTTCCTGCTCTCCTTGTTTCTTTACGTTCCAGCAAACTTGCATTGTTAGGAGAACCACTCCATGTTCTTTATCCAAATTGGATTGGAGAAATAGCCCTTTGCGGACTTCCATTAGCTCTAGGAGCTGTCCTATTCCCTTACCTTTGGCGTTCCTAATGAGAGCTTGGAAAATAACCGGAATTATATTAGTCGCCTACTCACTGTATGCCGGCCTGATGTCAGACGTGCCTCGATTAGCCATCCTGAATGAAACTATAAGGAACTTGTACTTTCATGTCCCAATGTGGTTTACTATGATTGCTCTACTGGGAAATTCTTTGGCACAAAGTATTCGTTTTTTGCGTTCTGGACATGATGGAAGTAGTATCAATCTAGAATTAGATGCTAAAGCTAAAAATTTTGCTGAAGTTGCTTTAGTTTTCTCTCTTCTGGGGCTATTTACTGGCATGATCTGGGCAAAGGCTACCTGGGGGACTTATTGGACAGCTGACCCGAAGCTAAATGGAACAGCAGTTACCTTGTTAATTTACCTAGCATATTTCGTACTCAGAAGTAGCATTGAAGACATGGAGAAAAGAGCTCGTTTAGCTGCAGTTTACAATATTTTTGCATTTGTTTTAATGATTGTATTTATTGGGGTTCTACCTCGATTAACTGAATCACTTCACCCAGGCAACGGAGGAAATCCTGCTTTCGCCAATTATGACTTAGATAGTGGCATGCGAATTGTATTCTATCCAGCAGTAATAGGATGGATAATTATAGGCTGGTGGATTAGTCAATTACGAAATCGTTTAGATATTTTAAACAAGCAAAAATGAATTTTATACAAGTAACTCGCTCATCTATTGATATGGCTGATATTTTTCGCGCTGATGGTAAAATTTATGTGGTGATAGCTGTCATAGGAATTGTCTTCTTAGGTATAGTAGCCTATTTAATGTATTTAGACAGAAAAATCACTACACTAGAAAATGCCAATAAAGAATGAAAAAAACTCAAATCATTCTTCTTGGTGTTATTGCAATTATGATCGGTGTTTTATTAGTGACATTAGAAGACGCTAGTGTTTATGCAACATTTGAAATAGCTGATAAGCAAAAGCCAGAAGCAGTAACTGTAGTAGCAAAACTCGATCTTGATAGCCCGATACATTTTGACCCGACAACATCTTTATTAACCTTCAACGCAATCGATAAAGAAGGTCATTCTAGAGAAGTTATTTATAATCAACCTAAGCCTTTAGATTTTGAACGATCTGAAGAGATAACATTAACAGGCCATTCCGTTTCAGAGGGCTTCATAGCAACAGAAATTCTCATGAAATGCCCGTCAAAATATACCAATGAAGAAGGTATAGATACACTTGGAATCTACACTCAAAATATATAATTCAATGGACTACATAGGTGAACATAGTCTTTTCGCTTTTTTAGGAAGAGCATCAGTTGCAATGGCTTTTGCTGGAGCTATTGCAACTGTATTTTTCTATGGATTATACTTCATTGGTTCAAAAAAAAATAGCGAAAAATCTTCTGGATTAAAGTCAGCCGGCCGACTTAGCTTTGGCGCTCATTCTCTAGGTGTTCTCGGAACCATAATTATCTTGTTTGTAGCTTTATTCAACCATTGGTTTGAGTTTGATTATGTCTGGAGACACAGCTCTCTTGATATGCCCATGAAATACATCGCATCATGCTTTTGGGAAGGTCAAGAAGGTAGCTTTTTACTCTGGACAACATGGCATGTAATCCTAGGATGGGTGCTAATAGGAACATCAAAAAAATGGGAATTTGGAACAATGATGTTGCTTGCCATGGTGCAAGTATTCTTGGTATCTATGATACTAGGTATTTATATTGGAGACTTTAAAATTGGGTCATCACCTTTTATTTTAATACGTGAATTGCCTGAGAATATTGGATTACCATGGACAGAAATACGTGACTACCTAATACGATTGCCATCTTTAAGAGACGGTCAAGGCTTAAATCCTCTTCTTCAAAACTATTGGATGGTAATTCATCCACCCACACTCTTTCTCGGATTTGCCTCTGTAACAATTCCTTTTTTATTTGCTATTACGGGGATATTAGAGAAAAAATATTACGAATGGGTAGTTCCTGCCCTTCCATGGACTTTTTTCGGGATTTCAATTCTAGGAACTGGTGTCTTAATGGGCGGGGCATGGGCTTATGAAGCATTAAGTTTTGGAGGATTCTGGGCGTGGGACCCCGTAGAAAACTCTAGTTTAGTTCCTTGGTTAACATTGGTTGCCGCAGGGCACTTAATGATGATAGTAAAGCATAAAAAGTCTGCACCTGCGACTGCCCTTTTTCTAACAATACTTTCGTTTATTCTTGTTCTATACTCTACATTTTTAACGCGATCTGGAATCTTAGGAGAAACTTCAGTTCACGCCTTTGTCGACCTTGGATTGAATGGCCAATTAATCGCATTTCTTGGTTTCTTTTCAATTGGATCTCTGCTAATTTATTTATTGGCTTGGAAAAAGTATCCTAAAAGCCCTTCTGAAGATGCGTTCAGCTCAAGAGAATTCTGGATGTTTATAGGTTCATTAACATTATTACTTTCTGCAGCTCAGATAACATTTAGTACGAGCATACCTGTTCTTAATAAATTAATAGGTCCCGATGGGCTTTTGCCTGTTTTAAATAACCCTATGGCACCCCCAGTAGACGCAGCCAAACATTTTAATAGCCTTCAAATACCATTTGCGCTAATAATTACTGCCCTGCTTGCCTTTGGTCCTTTTTTGAGATGGAAAGAGACACCAAAAAAATTAATAACCAGACTACTACCATCTGTAATAATTACGCTCGTCATAAGCGTTCTAAGCATTTGGGGGCTTAAGCTCTATGACCCTCTATATGCAGCACTTCTAGCAGTTTCAATATTTGGACTTATTAGTAATGCAGATTATTGGCTGCGAATTGTTCGCGGTAGGTGGACAACTGGTGGAATGGCTCTTGCGCACATCGGATTTACTTTAGTTCTAATAGGTGCGGTTATTAGCAACGGGAAAAAAGAGGCCATTAGTACAAATGCCACCTATATCCATGAAGATTTTCCCTCTAATGAAAATATTCTTTTACCATTAAATGATACAGTCTCAATGTATCCCTATTACATTTCTTGGAGAAATGAGAGAAAGGAAGGACACAATCGTGTATTTGATATAGAATTTTACGAAACTGAAAAACCTTCAACATGGAATGACTTTGAACGTCAAGAGTTAAAGCCAGTTTTCACATTGCACCCTTTTATTCAAATGAATGATAGGATGGGTAATGTTCGCGAGCCAAGCACCATGCACTTTTGGAATAAAGATATTTACACTTATATCAGCTATGCTGACCTAAGACCGCTGGACGAAAAAAATGGTGATTGGGCAGACCCCATGGAGGCAATTTTAGAATCAGGAGAAGAGGTCTTCCTTTTTAATAAATATTTACTTTACTGCGATACATTAAATGTTCAAAATGCATCAATTAATGAAATATCTGGGGAAATAGAGCACCTTGATCTCAATCTAGACCTAATCCTCAAGTCCATGGATGGTAGACAAACAGCCGTGGTCCTTCCCTACCATTTGGATGGAAATGAAGCTCATACTTCAGAAGTTATCATAGAAGAAGAAGGAATGAAGCTTCGCTTTGACGGCGTAGCCAGCGCAGAGGGGAAATTCAATATAACAGCGTGGGAAAAGAAAGACAACGAACCTCCATTTGTACTGATGCAAGCCTTCATATTTCCCTATATTAATTTACTTTGGCTTGGATCAATATTAATGGGCCTTGGAACACTTCTTGCTGTTTGGAAAAGAGTTTATCGGGCAATTAATGAGAGTAAAAAATAATGCAAACGTGGGCTATACTTGGTCATGGGAGTGTTGGTTGTGCCTTAGCACTAAGGCTAGGTGATAAAGCTAAACATATTGCAAGTCGAAATTGGATTAGTAATCCTTTTGATTTCTCTAGTTCGATTCGTGGTGTTTTCCTTGCTGTACCAGATGATGAAATTGTGAAATTTGTTCAGGTAATAAAAAATAGAAATTATTCAATTCCTGTTTTTCATTGTTCTGGCGTAACTCCGTTATCGGCTATTTCTTTTTATTCAAAATCCGGAGTCTGGTATCCATTGCATTCATTCAAGAAAACAGGAGTTCCGTGGTCAAATTTTTCAGTTTTCTGGGAATATGTCGATCCATCTTTGATGATTACTTTAAAGGAGTTTCATACTGATTTAGGTATAGAAAATGGGGTAGTATGTTCTAGTGAGATCAGAGCTAAATATCATTTAGCAGCGGTTTTTGCTAATAATTTCATCAATCATCAGGTTACACTTTTACAAGAATACTGTTCATTAAATGACATTGATCCATCAATTTTTGATAAAATGATCATGGTGACTATTAAAAATGCTCTTTCTAATTCAGCTCGCACCATGCAGACAGGCCCATCGCACAGGGGTGATGAAGTCACGATAAAAAGTCATTTAAACATGCTACCTGAAAGTTTTAAAAATGTTTACCAGGCTATGAGCAATAGTATAGCTAATTTTAAATTAAACAAAAATTGAACTATAAATTACTTTTAAAAGAAATAAAAATTTTCGTTTTTGATGTTGACGGTGTTTTAACTAATGGAGAAGTTCTTATCCTTCCTAACAAAGAACCCGTGAGAAGCTTCAATTCTAAAGATGGATATGCTCTTCAGCTTGCCATAAAAAAAGGTTATAAAGTTGCTATTATAACTGGAGGTCATTCTGATGCTGTAAAAGAGAGACTTACATCCCTAGGTATAAAAGACATCTGGCTAGGGGCTTCAAATAAAATTGAAGCATTTGAAGAATTAACATATATGTATAACCTTGAGCCAAAGGAAATCGCATATATGGGTGACGACATACCAGATTATGAAGTCTTGATGAAAGTCGGGCTTGCATCCTGTCCAAATGATGCCTGTCCTGAAATTAGAGAAATATGCAACTACATTTCACCTTTAAATGGAGGAAAAGGATGTGTGAGAGATTTAATTGAACAAACACTTAAAGTTCAAGGCAATTGGATGAAAAAAGAAGATGGTATATGGTAGATGCTAAAATCCCCTTAGAGATAAATGGCAGATTGATTCTTGGATCTAAGTCCCCTAGACGCAAAGAGCTACTCCAAGTCTTGAATATTCCATTTGAAGTCAAAACATCTGAAGCTGACGAAATAGCACCTGAGGGTCTTGATGATATAGAAACTGTTTCCTGGGTTGCTCGTCAAAAATCAGATTCTTTACTACCCTCTTTGCTTCCTGGAGAGATATTAATAACAGCAGACACAGAAGTTTGGATGAATGGTTTACGTTTTGGAAAACCTAAAAATACTAAACAAGCATATGATATGCTTACTCGCCTCAGTGGACAAAAACATCGCGTAATAACCTCAATTTGGGCAACAGACGGTGTGAAATGGGAAAACTCTACGGTCACAACAGTAGTGACATTTAACAACTTACCTAAAAACTGGTTAATGTGGTATGTAAAAGAATTCAAACCACTGGATAAAGCTGGCGGATATGGCGTACAAGAATGGATTGGCCATGTTGGCATCAAGCATATTGACGGGTCGTATGACAACGTTAAAGGGCTGCCTCTTACAGCTGTATTAGAGGTGCTAAAGCCTTGGATTTTAAAATAAAGAAAACACGGTATAAAATAATTATCTTTTTACCATGCCTAAACAACCATCTCTCTTTTATTCATTGCTGCCAATTATTTTCTTAGTGTGTGCACTTTTCATTAATGTTCGCATATTTGGGGATAGCAGTCTCGATGGAAGTAATCAACTTATTTTATTATCTGCAGCTGGATTTGCAGCTGTTCTGGCAAAGCTTCAAGGAATCAAAACTAATGACATTTGGAACGGAATACAAGGAACTATAAAAGATAGCTCTAAAGCAATTTTAATTTTGCTTATGGTAGGAGCTTTAACGGGAAGTTGGATGATATCTGGTATCATTCCAACTCTTATTGTATTTGGGCTTGAAATCCTCTCTCCTTCGGTGTTTTTACCAGCGAGTGTTATAGTTTGCTCTCTTGTTAGCTTAGCAACGGGTTCTTCATGGGGAACTACAGCAACAATTGGAATCGCCCTAATGGGGGTCGGACAATCTTTAGGCTTCCCTCCCACATGGATAGCAGGGGCTGTAATATCTGGAGCATATTTTGGCGATAAAATGTCTCCAATTTCAGATACAACAAATCTAGCACCGGCAATGGCTGGTGCTGAATTAACAAAACATATTCGCTATATGTCTTTAACTAGTGGACCAGCAATCCTAATTACACTTTTTGTTTTCACTTTTATGGGATTAGGCTATGATAACGGATCTCTAAATGACATTAGCATATTATCATCAGAATTAAGTAACCGTTTTAACATAAGCTTTTGGCTTCTTTTGATACCCATTTTCAGTATCGGGTTAATAGCTCTTAAGACTGATGCCGTTGCAGCTATGGGCATTGGAGCTCTACTTGGCGCGATAACAGCTTTTTTTGTGCAACCTAATATCATTGCAGAAATCGGAGGGAGCGATGATCTTGTTGGACAGTATAAAGGGATATTTACAAGTTTATATGGCACGGTGAGCCTAGAAATGAAAAATCCATTGCTAAATTCTCTAATGAATACTAGAGGAATGAGCGGCATGTTGGGAACCATATGGCTCATAATTTGCGCATTAACATTTGGTGGAGTTTTAGAGGCATCCAACTTCTTAACAAGAATCACAAAAGCTTTTTTAGCTGTAGCAGATACGAGCGCTTCTTTAATAGCCTCAACCTTAATAACATGTGGGTTTATAAATATAACAGCAGCCGACCAATATTTAGCAATAGTCGTTCCCGGACGCATGTTCCGCAATGCATATGCCGAAAAGGGGCTGGCGCCTGAAAACCTATCACGTGCCCTTGAGGATAGTGGAACTGTGACTTCGGTGCTCATCCCATGGAATACTTGTGGCGCATATCAATCTGCAACTTTAGGAGTCGCAACAGGAGATTATTTTCTTTACTGCTTTTTTAATTGGCTCAGTCCAATAATTAATTTATCATGGGCACTATTAGGGTTTAGGCTAAAAAAAATATAAAAATTGTGTTGATTGTTTTTTAACACAAAACTCAAGGAATTTGCAGTTTCCATTTTAGTAATAGGCTTATTCTTAATTAGCAGAGACCGTCTTCTTAACTTTAATTATAACACTGAATATTCCATTTTTTTTAGACGGTCTATTTGGAGAGGCCTAAGGAATTAAAATTGAATATTCTAATGCATATGCAGCTGAATGTAATGAGTTAAAAAATGCTAATATTTTTATGTGTGGAATAGTATGAACATATCTTTTAAATAATCTATATTTATTGACCATGAATATTCTCAGTATCATAATTCCAGCTTATAATGAAGGGCCTACCATTCACAAGATTTTAGATAAAATTCGAAATATGGAATTAAGTCAAGAATGGAACAAAGAAATAATTATTATTAACGATTGTAGTACTGATAATACTGAAGAGTCAATAAATTCGTACAAAAACGAACATAAAGATTTAACTATTTCTTATTTTAAGCACGACATCAATAAGGGAAAAGGAGCATCATTACATACAGGAATAAAACATGCAACTGGAGACTATATAATTATTCAAGATGCCGATTTAGAGTATAACCCTGAGGAATATAATGATATGTTAAACCCTGTTATCGAAGGTCATGCAGATGTTGTTTATGGCTCAAGGTTTCTTGGAGGAAAACCTCATAGGATTTTATTTTTTTGGCATTCGATTGGAAATAAATTTTTAACATTTTTATCCAATATGTTTACGAATTTAAATCTGACCGATATGGAGACATGCTACAAATTGTTTCCTCGGGACTTATTGCAATCGATGTCACTAAATGAGAAACGATTTGGCTTCGAGCCTGAAGTGACTGCAAAAATATCAAGAATTCCAAAAATCCGTATCTATGAGGTTGGAATAAGCTATTTCGGTAGAACTTTTGAAGAAGGAAAAAAAATTAGCTGGAAAGATGGATTCCGAGCAATTTATTGCATCATTAAGTATGGAATGTTCAAGTCGAGATAATAAATATTATTCAATAAAAAAGGTCTCAAAATAGGAGACCTTTTTTATTGAATAATATTTATTATGAGTTTACTCTTCCTCTTTTACTTCTTCAAACTCGACATCTGTAACATCGTCTGAACTGCCTTCCGAGCTTCCTTCAGGACTTCCCTCAGGAGACGCTCCTTCTTGAGCCTTATACATCTCTTCAGATGCATTTTTCCATGCTTCGTTCATAGTTTCCATAGAAACGTCTATGGCACTTATTTCTTGGCTAGCATATGATTTTTTCAGATTCTCTAAAGACTCTTCAATAGATGCTTTTTTATCTCCGAGTTTATCTCCGAATTCAGCTAACTGTTTTTCAGTTTGAAAAATCATCTGATCAGCTGAATTAAGCTTATCTACGCGCTCTTTCGCATCCTTATCAGACTCTGCATTCGCCTCCGCTTCTTGCTTCATCTTTTCGATTTCTTCAGAACTTAAACCTGAAGATGCCTCAATTCGAATTTTTTGTTCCTTACCTGTAGCTTTATCCTTTGCGCTAACGTTTAATATACCATTAGCATCAATGTCAAAAGTAACCTCAACTTGAGGAGTGCCTCTAGGAGCTGGAGGAATTCCATCTAAGTGGAAACGACCAATAGTTTTGTTGTCCTTGGCCATCGGACGCTCACCCTGCAAAATATGAATTTCTACACTTGGCTGGTTATCACTTGCCGTAGAAAAAACCTCAGATTTCTTCGATGGTATGGTTGTATTAGCCTCTATTAATTTCGTCAAAACAGAACCCATTGTTTCAATTCCTAACGAAAGAGGTGTAACATCAAGAAGTAAGACATCTTTGACATCACCTGCTAAAACTCCTCCTTGAATAGCAGCACCTATAGCTACAACCTCATCAGGATTGACACCTTTATTTGGTTCTTTACCAAAGAATTTAGTTACTGCATCTTGGATTGCTGGAATTCGAGTAGACCCGCCAACTAAAATAACGTCATCAATGTCACCAACCGATAAACCGGCATTCTTCAAAGCAGATTTGCATGGTGCAATTGTTCTTTCAATCAAATCTGAGCACAGGCGTTCAAATTCTGCGCGCGTAAGACTCTTAACAATATGTTTTGGCCCGCTTTCTGTTGCCGTTATGTATGGAAGATTTATTTCAGTAGTATTTGCACTTGACAATTCTACTTTGGCTTTTTCAGCAGCTTCTTTCAATCGCTGCAAAGCCATTGGATCCTTTCGCAAATCAGTTCCCTCATCTTTCTTAAAGCCATCTGCTAACCAATTGATGATACGATCGTCAAAATCGTCACCTCCTAAGTGGGTGTCTCCATCAGTGGATTTCACTTCAAATACTCCATCACCTAATTCAAGAATCGAGACATCATGAGTTCCTCCGCCGCAATCAAAGACAACGAGTTTCATGTCTTTATTCATTTTATCAATTCCATAGGCTAGAGCAGCAGCTGTTGGTTCATTTATGATACGCCGAACAGTTAATCCAGCTATTTCACCAGCTTCTTTGGTAGCTTGCCGTTGAGAATCATTAAAATATGCTGGGACTGTTATGACTGCTTCAGAGACATCTGTACCGAGATAATCCTCCGCCGTTTTTTTCATTTTTTGAAGGATCATAGCAGATACTTCCTGGGGAGTGAATAAACGGTCGTCTATTTTAACCCTCGGAGTATCATTGTCTCCTTTTGCTACTTGGTAAGGAACTCTTTTGACCTCTTTTGATATTTTCGAATAAGACTCTCCCATAAAACGCTTTATGGAAAAAACTGTCTTAGTTGGATTAGTGATTGCCTGACGTTTAGCAGGATCTCCTACTTTACGTTCACCACCTTCAATAAATCCAACAATTGAAGGTGTAGTACGCTTGCCTTCCGCATTTGGAATAACAACTGCCTCATTTCCTTCCATAACTGAAACACACGAATTTGTGGTTCCTAAGTCGATACCTATAATTTTACCCATTTCGATTTTTTTATTCGATTGAATATATTTGATTTGACTGCGATAAGGTCAATCACCGTACCAAGCAGACAAGTAAGACAAATTGTCAGTTACATGTCAGCGTATCGAGAAAACTAGCCTTCGCAAAACGCAAAGAACATGTCAATTTGCCAAAAACTAAACTATCTAAAGAAGAAGACGCCAAGCCAACATTGGGGCGGATCAAACCGACTTTACTGGCAAAAACTCCTGCTCCATTATTGACATTTGTGAAAAATGGAGGATCTTGAAGTATGGTGTTGGAAGGCTGAGAAACTGAAATGTAAGTTGCCAAATCGTCTGTCCCAGCGGAAAGGTGAATACTAAAACCTCTAAAGAACCTAATAAAACCTGGCTTAGTAGATATTGCCTCAGATAGAAATGAATAATAAGAATCATATCTAAGTGTTGTACTCAAAAAGCTCCCGCCATTTAGAGAACTACCTATGGTGTATGGCAAATAGTATCTAACAGAATGACGAGTTGAATCATTCTGATTACCTTCAGGCATCTCCATGTATAAAAAGTCAACAAAACCTTGATATATTCGGGCATTAACAGCCTGATAATATTGAATTTCGGCACCTTTGCTAGAAGTGAAACTAAATCTTTGAGTGCCCTGAAAATTCGGCCTCTTTATAGAGAAATCTTTTACAACAGGTGTCTCTGCGGATGCAAATGCTTGACTTAAACTATCTTTTTTTAATAGTAGCTTATACGACCAATCTAATCGGTTATTATTCGCTGTGTATTCTGGAATAACTAATTTATAGAGACGGTGACCTTGATTTGTAAATAGACCGGAATCCTTTGGCATTTCTTCTGTTTCAGAAAACTGCTTCGCCCAAACGAAGTCACTATTTTCTTTAAACGCCTGAAGCTCAACTATCAGGTCTTTGTAATACAAACTATCCGAGTGATTGACCCCTCCATTCGGGCCATCTTGACCCAAAAAAGCTCTTCCTACGCGAATGTACTGAGTATCTGAATCTGGATTTATAATTCCATAAACAATAGGGATATCTTCGAAAGGAGCAGTAACTCTTAGACTATTATCACAAGACGCAAATGCGATGGAAAAAACTGTTGAAATAAAAATATTTTTTAAATTCATGCTGACAAAGATACCACGGATAGCCTTTGTACTTTTGATCAAAATATTGCAAAATGTCAAGCGCCCAGAAACTATATAAAAAGATCACGACTAACAGTCTCTATGAGATGAAACAGCTTGGAGAATCCATTGCTATGCTCACAGCCTATGATTTCAGTCTGGCTCGATTAGTAGACAAATCTGGTATTGATGTAATTTTAGTTGGAGACTCTGCAAGTAATGTAATGGCGGGACATGAAACGACTCTTCCAATAACATTAGATCACATGATATATCATGCTTCAAGTGTTGTCAAAGCTGTGAAACGAGCTCTAGTCGTGGTTGACTTGCCTTTCGGAAGCTATCAAGGAAACCCTAAAGAAGCCCTTTCATCGTCAATTCGCATCATGAAGGAATCCGGAGGCCACGCTGTAAAACTAGAAGGAGGAAATGAAATTGCAACAACAATTGAGCGTATCGTAGGATCTGGAATCCCTGTAATGGGTCATTTAGGGTTGACACCCCAAAGCATTTATAAGTTTGGAACTTATGCTGTTCGAGCTAAGGAAGAAGAAGAAGCTGAAAAACTCTTAGCAGATGCGAAATCATTAGAGAACGCAGGATGCTTTGCAATTGTACTTGAGAAAATACCTGCAGGATTAGCCAAGAAAGTCAGCGAATCAATACAGATTCCAACCATCGGCATAGGTGCTGGCCCCCATACAAATGGACAAGTACTAGTTTTACATGACATGTTAGGAATGAACACAGAATTTAATCCACGATTTCTTCGTCGCTATTTAAACCTAGAAAAACTTATTCCTGAAGCCATTGAATCTTATATCGATGATGTCAAATCACAAGACTTCCCTAACAAAGAAGAGAGCTATTAATATTGTGCAGAATCCAATCATTCTTTTTGAAGACAATCATCTTTTAATCGTCAGCAAACCTTCAAGTATGCTAGTCCAAGGAGATATTACTGGTGATCCAACGCTCAAAGATTGGGCTGAACAAGATGTTGCTAAGCGTTTCAATAAGCCAGGAAAAGCTTTTATAGGACTTCCTCACAGACTGGATAGACCGAGTTCCGGAATAGTTGTTTTAGCGAAAACATCTAAAGCTCTAACACGAATAAGCGGAGCATTTGCTGATAGATCCATAAAAAAAGTTTATTGGGCAGTAGTAGAAGGAATTCCTTTAAATAAAGATGGGCGGCTTATTCATAGTTTATGGAAAGATGGAGTTAAGAAAAAGAGCTTTGTTTCAAGTAAAAAAGAAGCGAAAGAAGCAATTCTATCATATAACTTATTGTCTTCTGGTGACAGATACAGCTTATTGGAAATTAACCTTGAAACTGGTCGTTACCATCAAATTAGATGTCAATTAAATGCAATTGGGCACCCTATTAAAGGTGATTTAAAATACGGTGCAAAGAGACCTAATCCAAACGGGGCAATACATCTACACGCACAATGCATCGAATTTAAGCATCCAGTCAAAGATGAAATGATTAAAATAATTGCACCTACGCCTCAAGAAACACTCTGGATAGAGCTAAATAAAAAAATAAAGTCTTAAACTTTTTTAAAAAAATAAAAATCTTAATTGCATGAAATTAAAATTATTTAAATGGAACAGCTTAACGTTTCTTGGGAGCAGTATATGTACATGGTTCATTCCATTTAGTCAAAGTGCTCAAATCTTTGCTCGCGGAATAATATCTGATTGGTCAATTATTATATTAATGCATGCAATTTCTATATTCGGATTTTCCAAATTATTTGCCAAAGAGTCCTCTATGATAAAATGATTTTTTTCTGCTAATACGGATCGACATCCATAATAATCTTAACTGACTTAAAATCAGAACTAAAAAATAAAGAGTTATTTATCTTCCGTAATTTATCTTTCATTGCAGTTAAACCTTTGCCAGAAGGAAACTTCATCCAAATATGTTGTAAATACATATTCTTTATGCGTGAAACACTTGGCTCATCAGGACCTAATACCCCACCTCTAAAATTATCAAGTAATTTTTGAGCTAAAAAGTTAGCAGCTTCATAAACAATAATTTCTTTTCTATGACGAAGCTCAATACGGATCAGTTTTACAAAAGGTGGGTAATGGTGGACTCTGCGATCTTCCAACAGATTCATGGCCATTTCGTTATACTTACCAGATTTTACAGCAAGTAATATAGGATGTTCAGGGGTAGCTGTCTGGATGATAACATGTCCTTTATCTTCCCTCCTACCTGTCCTTCCAGCAACTTGGGTGAATAATTGGAAAGCACGCTCATGGGCCCTAAAGTCTGGCATCTGCAATGCGTTATCGGCATTAACGATCACAGCAAGTGACAAACCAGATATATCCAATCCTTTACCGATCATCTGTGTCCCAACGACAATATCAACTTTTCCTGTCTCCAACCAATCAATAAAATGAGACATAGACTTCTTCTTTCTTGTGGTATCCGAATCCACTCTTATTATGTGAGCTTCAGGGAACATTGATTCTAAATTCTCCTCAATTCTTTCGGTACCAATACCGCGCAACTGCCAGGCCGATTTTTGACAAGACGGACAATGGTTTGAAAGCTCTCGACTTTGACCACAATAATGACATTTTAATGATTTTGTTTTTTTGTGGTAAGTGACTGCCACATCGCAATCCGCACATGGCTCAGTCCATCCACAAGACATGCAAGTTAGAAATGGTGAATAACCCCTTCTATTTTGAAATACAAGAACTTGTTGATTCAAACCCAGGGTTTCTCCTATAGCATCAAACACAGGCTTAGCAAAAGGCCCTTCCATCTGTTTCAATGATTTATACTTAACTAAGGATAAAATTTTTACAATTGGCTTTTCAGATTTACCAAATCGCTCGCTTAGTTCTATTCTGCAATATTTATTCTCTATGGAATTATTAAAAGTTTCTAAGCTCGGGGTAGCAGAACCAAGCACTACTCCTGCTCCGATCTGATTTGAAAGCCAAACTGCGACATCTCTAGCGTGATAGCGAGGTGAGGGCTCGTATTGTTTATAACTTGTTTCATGTTCTTCATCGACGATAATCAAGCCTACATGCTCCATTGGCAAAAAAACACCTGAGCGAGCAGCAAGAACTAGCTTTGCTCCACTGGAAGGATTTAAAAGAGATAACCATGTATCTCGCCGTTGACTTTCTGAAACCTGGCTGTGATATATACAAACAACGTTTAACCCCATTGAGATTTCTAAACGTCGATGAAGCTGAGTGGTAAGAGCTATTTCAGGAACTAACATTAACACATGTTTCCCTTTCTCCAGGATTTCATATGCAAGCTTCAGGTAAATTTCTGTTTTGCCACTTCCAGTTTGCCCTTGCAGAAGAACTGGCCTTTTTGTTAACAAGCCAGATGAAATTTTCATAAATGCTATTTCTTGAGCCTCTGAAAGTTTTATTTTTTTATTATTTGAAACACTTTCTACATCAGAATATATTTTACTCTTTTCTAAATAACCTTTATCTTTTAAAGCACTTAAATGTATCGTTTTTATTGTTGAATATTCTTGTAAAATGGACTGAGAAATCCATGGATAGAATTCAGAATCAGAATCAATTTGAGTTGAGCAAATCTGAAAATATGATAAAAGTGCTTCTGTTTGCATTTTCGCCCTAGATAGTTCTGCAAAAACCTCAGATATCCGTCCCTCATTATGTTTTTTACTACTCCATCTCCAATGGACAACAGAACCATCACCTAAAGTAAATGGGCCTATGTCTTCATTCTCAAGCTTAAAAAATGCTGGCAGAGCAGACTGCATAACTTCACCAATAGGACATATATAATAATCTGCTATCCAATTCCAAAGATCAATTTGCTGACTCTGAATTCTTGGAAATTCATCTAAAACTCTGAGTATCGGTTTGCATTCATAATCTGGAGGCAGACTACGAACAGTATGGACGACCCCCATCAAACATTTTTGTCTACCAAAAGAAACATGAACTCTTATTCCTCGCATAGGTGCTGAGACAGCATTCCATAAATATGTAAATGTTGAGTGCACCGGCACAGGGAGAATGATTTCAACCCACATATACCTATGACAAAGCCTCCACTAATTCCAGAAGGTATGGGCTAATTGTTGAATTATGCTTGACTGCCTTCTCCAAAGGAGTATAAATGAGTTCGCCTCCAGATATACCAATCATTTCGCGATTTCGTCCCTTGTTCAAAGCTAACAATGCTCCGTGGCCGATCCTACTCGCCAAAATACGATCAAAACCATTGGGCTTACCTCCTCGCTGAATATGCCCAAGAACAGTGACTTTCATTTCCCATTCCGGAAATTCTCTTTGAACTTTTTTAGCTACTTCAAATGCTCCACCCTCAGACTCTCCCTCAGCAACAATTATAATACCAGACCTCCTTTTCTTTTTAAAGTCAGTTTTTAAATACTTTACGAGTCTATTTATATCACTTGGAGTCTCTGGAATTAGGATCCCCTCAGCACCAGCAGCTATACCTGTCCGGAGAGCTATTAGACCAGCATCTCGACCCATTACTTCAACAAAAAACAATCGATTATGAGAAGAAGCTGTATCACGAATATTATCTACTGCCTCGATAGCTGTATCTACAGCAGTATGATATCCAATAGTAAAATCCGTTCCAAAAAGATCATTATCAATTGTTCCTGGACAACCAATAACAGGAATATCATTTTCAATAGAAATTAAATTCGCACCTATTAATGATCCATCTCCACCAATTACTATTAGACCTTCTATTCCCATATTTTTAAGAATTTTAGAAGCCTTAGATCGACCAGCTTGTGTTCTGAATTCTTCACTCCTTGACGTTTTCAGAAATGTTCCGCCACGATGAATAATATTTCGAACATCATAACGTGTTAAAACTAAGCTGTCATTCTCTAATAAGCCTTCATAGCCGCGATAAAATCCAGTAACCTTGATATCATTAAAAGAAGCTGTTCTAACAATCGCACGAATACATGCATTCATTCCTGGCGAATCTCCACCTGATGTAATTATCCCGATATGTTTCATTCTTGATAAATATCGAACTCTTGCCACATACAATCCAAATCACCATTCTGAAAAGGTATTTGTTGTTTGGATTTCATTTGCAATGCCTTTGACGCCTTTGCACTAGGCACTACCACCCATGCTGTCCAGCCCTTATACGCTGCCCTCAAATGTTCACCGATTGCCGTGTAAGTTTCTTCCACATTAATGTCCAGCCGACGTCCATATGGTGGATTTAAAACCAATATCCCTCGCTCTGCTGGAGGAATAGTTTTTGTAAAGTCTTCTAAAGACCATTTCACTTTATCCTCCACTAAAGCTGAAGTGGCATTTAGCTTTGACACGCGTAGAGCCTCATTATCGAAATCAGAAGCAAAAATTTTCTGAGAAGATTCTTGAATTCGTTTTAATGAAGCCGCTTCGATTATCGAGTGTAATTCCTTATCGTAATCCAACCAATGCATAAATCCAAAAGATTTTCTATAAATCCCTGGCGGAAGTCTATCTGCTATTATTGAGGCTTCGATAGCCAAGGTTCCCGAACCGCACATCGGATCATAGAAAGGTCTATCTCCCCTGTACCCTGTTAGTCTTATTAAACCGTTCGCTAGCACTTCGCTCATTGGCGCTAGTGTCATTTCTTGTCGGTACCCTCTTCGATGAAGTGAATCTCCAGAAGAATCAATACTTATTGTGCAATGTTTCTTACTTAGGTGAAGTTCGATTCTTACCTGGGGGAACTCACGCTCAACAGAAGGTCGCTTTCCAGTTCGGGATCTGAATCGGTCTACGATACCATCCTTTAGAACTAGAGCGGCATAACCTGTATGGCTAAATTGAGGATGCGTACCGGAGGCAAACACAGCAAAAGTCTTATCGGGATGAAACCATTTTTCCCAAGGAACTTTTTGAGCGGCAACCAATAGGTCTTCGGACTTATGAACCTCAACAAATTTAATGGGTCTTAGAATCCTAATGGCGGAGCCAAGACATATATTGGCCTTGTATAAAAACCCTAAGTCCCCCTTAAATCTAACAGCCCTAGTCATTAATATTATATCTCGCGCACCTAGTTTCAATAATTCGTCTCTCAGAACATCTTCTAAACCCATCAAGGTTTTGGCGATGAATACCTCGTCAGGGGGATGGTTATTGGACATTTTTATACATTATTTATTCGTTTGAAATTGTTTGAACTCAATCCTCAATACTATTGTAAGAAAAGCTCCCTTTTAACTCTCCAGGCCCTAATGAAAGATGAGCAGCATCAAAATATAAAACCCCATTGAGAGTATCACCTTTTGACATAAACTCGATAATAGAATCGACACTAGAATGATTATTTTGTTGCAGCTCAAAAACTAATTTATAACTCCCACTTTTTATGGAAACTAACTGATAATTTACCGAATAAAATCTTTCATCTGCAAATTGAGCTGTGTCTAAATCAAATTTAAAATGTCCAGATTCTAAATTTTCAGAAATAATATCTGATACTCCAGAAACATTTTGACAACCAATAATTGCAAATACTGAAAAAAGCAAGATGAAATAATATTGACAATAGGAATTTTTCATAATTAATAGACCATAATTCTACTAGCACAAAGATACGACCTTCACCTATCTTTGAAATTGTGAGCCCTACTATGGATATTATGTTTTTCGCTGGAGGCCTATTAGCCGGGGTCATTAACACTCTTGCGGGAAATGGTTCAGCATTAACGGTTAGTTTGTTATTATTTGGCGGGATGGATGGAGCGTCTGCTAACGCAACCAATAGAATTGGAGTTATGTCTCAAACATTAACTGGTATATTTAGTCTTCGAAAATCATCTAGAAAAAATTATTTATTCTTAAAAGGTCGCAATCTTATTTTTCCAACTGCATTAGGCTCAGTAACAGGAGGTATTATTGGAAGCCAAATATCAGCGGAAATTATGGAATGGTCATTAGCCGTTGTTATGACTGGAATGCTCTTTGCTTTATTCTCAAAAAAAGAACGCTGGAAAGGATACTCTGATTCAAGAAGAAGCCTAAGTAACTGGAAATCAATTTTTTATTTTTTCTTTATTGGTTTTTATGGAGGTTACGTGCAAATGGGTATTGGAGTTCTCATGCTTACAGTTTTGGTATTAGCTGATAAATGGAGTTTAAGAGATGCCAATGTGATTAAATTATTAATGGCAGCAGTTTTATCTATACCTGCAGGTTTAATTTATATGTTTAATGATATGATTGTTTGGAAGCCAGCTTTAATACTTGCAGCAGGCAGTTCATTAGGTGCCTGGTTTGGCGCTCGTTACATAGTGAGAATACCAAAAGCACAACAGTATGTAAGATTATTATTGATTATTGTAATAACTGGAGGAGCTATTCAAGCTCTGTATAAAGCTATTATGTAACTTTACCGCAATGGTTATTACAATAACGGTTGCTATCTTAATTATTCCCATAATATTCGGATCGTGGTTAGGATTAAGATCAATTCCGACATCATGGCTAGCGACAAGTAATGCTTTTTCAGGAGCTTTTCTTTTTGCCGTAACTGTATTCTTATGGATCCCTGAATTAGGCTCAATTGAGCCTGTCAAAGATTTACCATGGGGAATTTGGATAGTTTTAGGTTACTTTTTACAATTCGCTCTTGACAGTAGATCAAAAGGTTTAGAGCATGGTCATATTCATAGTCAAGATCCAAACCCTTGGCCTGCATATTTGGGGCTAATAATTCACTCCGTAGTGGAAGGAATTCCTCTATTTCGCTTGGATGAAGGCGAGATGATATCTTTCGCAATATCATTGGCAGTTCATAATTTACCAATTTCTGCATTACTTACTTTCTGGTTATTGCAATGTAATATTAAGAAAAGAAAGATAATACTTGCTCTTTTTGGTTTTAGTTTAGCTGCCCCCGCAGGAGCTCTAGCAAGCACATTATTATTACCGTCAAACATAGTTGGTCTGGAAGGATTTATAGGGGGACTGGTAGTTGGTATTTTTCTTCATGTTTCAAGCACGATATTATTTGAACTTCAAAAAGATCATCGAATGCCTAGTAAACTTTGGGCAATAGTTATCCTTGGACTGATTAGCGGGTTTTTATTATCTCAAGGTGTTCATAATAATCATATTCATTAATAATTAAGAAAATGGCGAATATAACTTTTGGAGGCAATCCAGCATTGACAGTCGGAGATCTACCAGCTGCTGGAATTAAGGCACAAGACTTTAAATTAACATCAGGAGATTTATCAGAAATAAGTCTTTCAGATTTTATCGGAGAAACTATTGTTTTAAATATTTTTCCTAGTATCGGAACAGGAGTATGTCAAAATTCTGTCCGCAAATTTAATGAATTAGTGACATCCCTAAATAATGTGACTGTTTTAAATATAAGCAGAGACATGCCATTTTCACTGCAACAATGGTGCGGAGCAGAAGGATTAGAAAATGTTCTAGTTCTATCCGAACTCAGAGATGATGACTTTTCAAAAAAATATCATGTGCGAATGATAGATACAAAATTTGCCAGTTTATTTAGTCGCTGCATAATAATATTGAATCCAAAAGGTATTGTTGTTTATACCGAACAAGTCTCCGAAATCGGCAATGAGCCTGATTATGGGGCAGCTTTAAAGGCTATAAAACAAATCCAAATATAGGAGTGGTGAAGTGCGATTCATAACTCTAAAAGAGGCTTAAATTTAGATCTATACAGTTCACGTACAATTCCATCGCTTAATCCAACCTTTGGAACATACACTTTATTAGCGCCTGTTAAGGATAAAATTTTTTGAAATATTTCTAGAGCAGGAACAATAACATCTGCTCTGTCGATATTCAGACCTAAAGATGTTATTCTATCATCTAGTTTCATTTTATTTATTGTGTTATAAATATGATTTACATAATTAATAGAAAGAGGTTCGTCTATTGATTTATTGCTCATTTTATGGACTTTATTGATGTTACCTCCTGATCCAATTATAGCCACTCTATCATTTAAGACGTTGACTTGATTTGATATCCAGGTCTTCAAATTAGACCAATTTTCACTTTGATCAAGATCCAGAAGGATTCTTACTGTCCCGATTTTAAAAGATTTAGACAACACCAGTTCATCATCTTGAAAGAGTGTGAATTCAGTAGAACCTCCACCAACGTCAACAAAAAGAAGGTTTTTTTCTTTAGGTTGGATTTTATCAAAAAGTTTCGCATTAAAAACTAAATGCGCCTCTTCATGACCATCAATAATTTCAATATCAATATCAGTTTCATTTTTGATCTCCTTCAACCAGTGATTTCCATTCGTTGATTCACGCATGGCAGAAGTGGCGCAAGCCCTGTAGCCGTCGATATCATTGACTCTCATTATTGCTGCAAATGCACGCATTGAATCAACTAATCTTAAACCTGACTTCTTTGAAATTTCCCCAGTAGAAAACACATCTTCGCCTAGCCTAACTGGGAGTCTAGTGATAGACACTTTTTTATAATGAGTATATTTCTTAGTATAAATAACATTAGTAATCAATAATCTCAACGAATTAGACCCTATGTCGATAGCAGCTATTCTTGTTATTTTCATCTCTCAGAGCCTTTTTTTAATTGATTTACAACATATTTATATAGACGCATTTGACTTCTTATTTTAGGACCAGAAATTTGACGATAAATTTTACCATCATCATTTCCATTCACTCTACTCTTTACATTATCCTGCCATTGAATTTCAAAGTGATCCATGATCTGACTTTTGACACTTTTATCATAAATAGGGGTTCCTACCTCGATTCTTGAATCTAAATTGCGAGTCATCAAATCAAAAGAAGCAATAAAAATATCCCAATCACCATTATTACTAAATGCAAAAACCCGTGAGTGTTCCAAATAGCGATCAACGATAGAAATTATCTCAATATTCTCCGAAAGACCCTTTACTCCTGGCCTGACACAACAAACACCTCTTACTATGAGTCGAATACTAACACCAGCAGAACTAGCCTCATAAAGCTTATCAGCAATAGTGTGGCTGCTTAACGAATTCAATTTCATACATATTTCTGAGTCCAAACCAGCCTTTGCGTTATCAATTTCTCTATTAATATAATTCATTATGAAGTCTCGAGTAAAAGATGGACTCACAACCAAGTGTCTAAATTTTTCAACTTTATGAGGCTCTGCTAAAAAATCAAATACAGCGACTACTTCCTTTGTAATCTTCTTACTTGATGTCATCAAATAATAGTCAGTATAAGTATTAGCGGTGTTTTCATTGAAATTACCTGTTCCAATCAGACTAAATAGTTCAATTTTATTTCCTAATGAACGCTCCAGGCAAATTATTTTAGCATGTACTTTCAAACCTTCAACACCAGTTTGCACCGTAATGCCTGCCTTCAGCATCTTTTCCAGGTAATTTATATTTTTCTGTTCATCAAATCGAGCTTGCAGCTCAATCACAACTTTAACCACCTTTCCGTTTTTTGCAGCATTTATTAAAGCAGATATTACTCTTGATTGGTCAGCTAAACGATAAAGAGTAATACAAATCCTTCTAACTTTAGGATCAATAGCTGCCTCTCTTAATAGTCGAATGACATAAGAAAACGTATGAAAAGGGGTGAAAAGAAGGATGTCTTTTTCTCGAATTACGTTTAATATACTTTGATCTAAATCAAGTTCTGGGTGTAGTAATGACTTAAGTTTTGGATACTCCAATTCTGCACCCCCAATATTTGGAAAATTTATTAAATCTTTCTTATTATGATATCGCCCTCCCGGATACAGAGATTCGCCAGATAAGAACCCTAATTGATCTGTCAATTGATATAAATGGTCTATTTTCATTGATCTATCATAAGATATTCGAACCGGTTCCCCTTCTGAACGATCTTCAAGTCCAGCCCTAACGCGGTCTAAAATTGTTTCTGAAACATTTTTGCTATTTACATCTAATTCTGAATCTCTAGATATTTTAAAACTATGTGCCTCAATGTTATCGGCGGGAAAAATAAAGTAAGTGTAACGCAAATTATAACGAAGAACATCATCTATATACATAACATAGCTTTTACCATATTTAGGTAAAACGACAAACCGACCGTGCAAATCCGTTGGAATTTCAATGATTGAGCTTATTTCATCTTTTTTTTCATCTGAAGTAAGTCTAATTGCTAAATAAATTGATTCATCGTTTAAATCAGGAAATGGCAACTTAGGGTTTAAAATCATTGTAAATACAGAAGGCGAAATTTTATCGATATAAAATTTACGGATATAATCTTCTTGCCCTAATGTTAATTGATTTTCTGTAATAAGCTTAATTCCAACATTATCGAGCGATGAAATCAACGCGAAATATGTTTTTTCTACCTCTTTATTTTGATCAGTAATAACCTCTTGAATCTTATTCAAAAGATCAGAAGGCTTCCAGTCCCCTAATCTTTTTTCTAATTTTTTTGAGTAGGGTGATTTTGAGAGTCTTTGTATTCCAGCTACACGAACTCTGAAAAACTCATCTAAATTTTTCGAAAAAATTCCCAAAAATCTAATCCTCTCTATTAAAGGATTAGTAATATCTTGGGCTTCTTGCAGGACTCTGAAGTTAAACTGCAACCAACTCAAGTCACGGTTATTGTACATTTTTTAAAATCATTAACAACGGATAGACCTAAATAAATATTTTCAATAAGGAAAATAGAATATGTAAAATGAATTTGAATATTATCCACAAGTTTAATTTACATATTCATTCATTAGTATTTAATAAGTAATTACGGGTATTCTTTCTTTGCTTCATCCCAAAGCTCATTCCAATCCTTAATATTGATTCCGATAGGGCTTTTTTTTTGCTGAACTAATATTTGCTCCATTTTTTGGAACCGATTAATGAATTTAGCATTGCTAAGAGCCAGCGCTTGCTCAGGGTCCAACCCCCGATGCTTCGCATAATTAACCAAGCTAAATAACAAATCACCAAGCTCCATTAGTTCATTATCTCTGCTTTTCGGATTTCTAAACTCGACAATCTCTTCTTCAACTTTCCCCCAAACAGATTCAGAATCCGGCCAATCAAAGCCAACTCCTTGGACTTTCTCTTGAAGTCGGAACGCCTTAACCAACGCGGGAAGAGATTGAGGAACTCCCTCAAGAACAGATTTCTGTTTCTCTCCATTCTCCTTTAACTTGATAGCCTCCCAATTTTCTTTTACTTTTTTTGAGTCATTTGCCTCGACATCCGCATAAATATGGGGATGACGATGAATCAATTTCTCGCAAATATCATTAAGCACATCAGTAATGTCAAATTCCTTATTTTCAGATGCTATTTTACTGTAAAAAACCATGTGAAGAAATAGATCACCCAACTCACCCTTTAGTTCAGTCCAATCGCCTGAATCGATAGCATCTACCAATTCATATGTCTCTTCTATTGTAAGCTTACGCAGAGTGTGTATTGTTTGCTCTTTATCCCATGGACATTTCTCTCGTAAATCATCCATAATAGTTAACAGACGATCAAAGGACTTGAGGGATTCAGCTCGCACTTCCTTTGTCTTTTATATCCAAATCTATTTCTTTTTCATCATCTTTTTCCACTAAAAAAAACCCATATCCACAGAGCATATTATACCAATTGAAAAATTTCTTCATATCGCTGATATAAACACGATCTTCGTCATAATCAGGAACATGATTAGTAAACGCCGCCAAAATTTTCGGATTATTTGCTTTGTGAGAAACAGATTTTTCTCCATTTAATGACTTACCTATCTTTTCGTAAAGATCTTTTATGGGCTTTTCTCCTTCTTTACAATAAATTGCAATTTCATCCAAAGCATGAACCTGCTGCTGAGCTGATATTGTGAATCGTTTCATATCATTAAGCGATTCTACTAAAATACCGGTTCGAGTCTGAGTTATTAGATTGAACAAACCTTGACGACCGCTAATTGCTAAAATATTTTTTATAGGTTTCATAGTGGGGGGGATTGAGATGTTTCTTGCCATGTATGAATTTTTTCCAAAAGAATGGAATCATTTCCAAAAATGAGCATATCACGATATTTCGAAGCCCTATCTGCAAAATTAGTTTTTGGATAGGTATCGATTAATAAAGAAAGAGTTTGAACTGCTCGAGGACTATCATTTAATTGCTGTTCAAATACTAAAGCAGCTGAAAAAAGTGCCATTGCAGCCTGACTGGAGCTAGGAATAGAATCATGTAATGTCATATAACTTCTAATTGCAAATAATGCACGACCAGGTATGGTGGCTTGAAGATCGCCTGATAACATTGTATAACGCGCCCAAAGTGAATCACTCTCAGAACAATCAGCAGCATCACTGAAAATATTTAATTTATTTTTCCAAAAAATAGTGTCTTGAGGAGACTTTATTGATTTTTCTGAATCCAGAAGAATGGTATTCAAAAGTTTCTCAGCTTTATTGTGAGCGCGATTACAGTTTAAGAATCCTAAAGTCATAAAGCAAAGAAAAAAAAAGTTTTTACTCATTTGACATTCAATTTCATTCTATAAGTTGTGTCAACTTTCCCAACTGAGATGTTTTTCAAGCGTCCTTGGAGCATTCTTCTTTTTAGCGGAGACATTCTATCTGGGAATAAAACCCCTTCAATGTGGTCGTATTCATGTTGGAAAATTCTAGCAGATAAACCAGATAATTTTTCCTCTATCCAATCACCTGAGCTATTTTGACTACGAAACCTAATTTCTCTTAAACGAAATATTTTTTCATGAATTCCTGGAATGCTTAAACAACCTTCTTCATAGGACCATGAATCTCCAGTCTCATCAATAATAACTGGATTAACAAAAGCTCGTTTAAAGTTTTTTAACTGAGCAGATAATTCCTCTTCTACATCTTCTGAAAAAGGAGAGCCATCAACGACGAAAATACGTTTTGACATTCCAATTTGAGGAGCCGCTAGGCCCACTCCTTTTGATGCATACATCGTTTCAAACATATCGTCTATTAAAGTCTTCGTATCATCCGATGTTGGATCAACTTCGTGACATACTCGTTTAAGTATTGGAGAACCAAATGCTACGATAGGATATACCATGGGGAATATTTACTGCAAAGATACAGCGCTTAACTACCTTTGCATGAATGGGTATTTGGCTTGGATTAGATGTTGGAGGGAAACGAACCGGGATTGCAGAATCCGATGAACTTGGTTTAATAGCCTTTCCAGTAGAAACAGTACTGACAGAGAACCTGTTAAAACACTTAAAATCAAGATACTTACCGGATAATATACGTGGTATAATCATTGGAGAACCCAAACGACTAGATGGCAGTGAGACCCATGGCACTCTTTTTGCCAAAAAAATTCAAAAAGAATTAAAAGAACTTTGGCCTAGCATGAAAATTACTTGGATTGATGAGCGGTTCACATCAAAAATAGCTGCACATGCAGCTCATATATCAGGAGCTAAAGCTAGAGTGCGAAGAAATAAATCAATACTGGACGCTGCTTCTGCCTGTATAATTTTAGACAGTTTTCTCACTCAAAAAAATTTAAAATGAAAGAATTAAAAGTTCAAATAGAAGATGCCTGGGACAATCGTGATTTACTCCGAACCCCTGCCACTTCAGCTGCTATAAATAAGGTCATAGAGCTTCTAGATTCTGGCGAAATTCGTGTTTCAGAGCCTAATAAAACTGGCTGGAAAGTGAACGAGTGGATAAAAAAAGCAGTTGTTCTATACTTTCCAATTCGGGAATTAAAAACACAAGAAGCTGGACCAATGGAATTTCATGACAAATTAGAATTAAAAACTGGCTATGCTGAAAAAGGAATTCGAGTAGTTCCTCATGCAGTTGCTCGTTATGGAGCTTTCATTGACCGTGATGTTATTCTAATGCCCTCATATATCAATATTGGAGCTTATGTAGGGGCAAGAACAATGGTAGACACATGGGCAACTGTCGGATCATGTGCTCAAATAGGAAGTGATGTGCATTTAAGTGGAGGTGTAGGGATAGGTGGAGTACTTGAGCCTCTACAAGCCTCACCTGTTATAATAGAAGATGGTGCCTTTATTGGATCCAGATGTATCATAGTTGAAGGGGTTCGAGTAGGTAAGGAAGCAGTGCTTGGAGCCAATGTTGTTCTCACATCTAGCACGAAAATATTTGATGTCAGCGGAGAAAAACAAATTGAATTTAAAGCCGAAATTCCACCACGCAGCGTTGTTATACCTGGTAGTATCCCTAAAGAGTTTCCTTCTGGGGAATTTCATGTTCCATGCGCTCTTATAATTGGAAAACGAAAAAAAAGCACGAACCTTAAAACTTCGTTAAATGAAGCTTTGCGCAATTATAGTATGGACATTTAATCCTTGACATGGACATATTAAATCAAGATATATTTAAGACTGTTGGAGCTGTTTCCGATGAAATGAATGCTCCATGTTTTGTTATTGGTGGATGGGTAAGGGACCAACTATTGAAACGAGATAATTCAATGGATATTGATATTGTTGTTGTTGGAGATGCTCTAGAAGTAGCTAAAAGATCATCTAGTCGTCTTAAAGCGGGAAAAGTCTCTACTTTTAAAAAATTTGGAACTGCACATTTTAAGTTCAATAAAATGGACATTGAATTTGTTCAAGCTAGATCAGAGAGTTATGCCTCTGATTCAAGAAAACCAAACGTAAAGCCGGGAACTTTGGAAGAAGATCAATACAGGAGAGACTTCACTATTAATAGCATGGCATATGGCTTAAATAAAATAAATTGGGGGGAACTTCAAGATCCTTTTAATGGAAAAGATGACTTAACAAAAAAAATTATTCGAACGCCTTTAAATCCAGAAAAAACATTTGCAGATGATCCTTTACGTATGCTTCGAGCTATTCGTTTTGCCTCACAGCTAAATTTCAAAATTGATGCAAATACTTTCGATGGAATCAAAAGAAGTGCTGAAAGAGTATCCATTTTATCAGCTGAAAGAATACATTCTGAATTAAATAAAATATTGTCATGTAAAGTTCCTTCAATTGGACTTTCTCTCCTTCAAAAATCGGAATTAATGCGCTTGATAATTCCAGAAGTATATGAATTAGAAGGAGTGGATGAAATAGAAGGACACATGCACAAAGATAATTTCTGGCATACTCTTGAAGTCGTCGATAATTTATCTAAATCCTCAGAAAACTTATGGCACAGATGGTCAGCACTTCTTCATGATATCGGAAAACCACCGGTAAAGAAGTTTGTTGAATCGATAGGATGGACATTTCACGGACATGAGTTTCTCGGCGGAAAAATGGCCAAAAATATTTTTAAAAGACTATCTCTCCCTCTGGATGATCGATTACAATTAGTAGTTAAACTTATACGAATGAGCTCACGACCAATAGCAGTATCTAGCGATTTAGCCACTGAAAGTGCTGTGAGACGACTATTGTTTGACGCCGGAAATAGCATCGAATTTTTAATGGCTCTTTGCGAAGCTGACATCACCACTAAAAATCCAAAACGAAAGAAAAAATATCTTGAAAATTTTCAAATAGTTCGAAGTAGGCTTATTGAAGTAGAGAAGCGAGATAAACTGCGAAATTGGCAACCACCAGTTGATGGAATCCAACTTATGAAATGGTTTAATATGGAACCTGGAAAAGAAATTGGCATTATTAAAGCCATCATTCGAGAAGCTGTTCTTGATGGGCAAATCTCAAATACCTTCGAGGCTGCAAAAGATTTGGCATTTGATTATGCTGAAAAAAAAGGAATTATTAAAAATTAAAGATGAGTAAACCACTTATTGTAAGAGCGATTTTAAATTGCAAGGAAGACGTTTTCCGCGATATTTTAATACCGGGTTCGAGTACCTTGGAAGATCTACATTTGGAAATAGTGAAAGCCTATGATTTAGAAAATGGACAATTAGGTTCATTTTACAAAACAGACGACAGCTGGGTTCAGTTAGAAGAGATCCCATTGATTGCGATGGACCCAAAAAATATTGGTTCTATGGGTAATTTTAAATGTGATGATATCCTAGGAAAAGCGGGAGCTAGACTTATTTTTGTCTATGATTTTTTATCCATGTGGACTTTCATGATAGAGTTTATTCGTTTTTCAGAAAACGATGTAACGAATCCAGAAATTGTTCTTAAATATGGAGAACGTCCAGAAAAAGCTCCAGAACCAGAGTTTGAAGGTCAAGGTGGATTCACGGCAGAGGATGATGAAGAAGAATATGGATATGATAAAGAGGATCTGAATGACGGATTTTCATCCGATGGATATTAAAAATAAACCTTCCGAATCGATCTAGTAGGTATGCGCTGACTTTCCTTAAAAACTACCCAATCACTCGTAAAAGCCCATAAAGTTGTATGAATTACATGACAACCTTTATTACTAACAAACTCAATCATTACTTTTTTTTCTTCTAGATTACCCAAAAATGTTGCTTCCTGAAGCTTTTTTTGACGGGAATTACGTTCGTCAACATAAAGTAATATATCATCACTAAGAAATTCTAAATTATTTAGAGAATTCCTTTCAATATCAGAACATTTAGTCTTGTTTTTTGCCATCATTTAACTACAAGTTACAAAGAAGTAACCCTCTCACGTTTACCTTCGTAAAATGAATAGATCGCATATTTGGATGATTCATGGACCCACAGCCTCTGGAAAAACTAGAATGGCTATTGAGTGGGCTAAGGAACGTGACTGCGAAATACTAAGTTGTGACGCAAGACAGATTTATAAGGAACTAAATATTGGAGTCGCCAGACCCAGCCTAGAAGAGTTAAAAGAAGTTCACCATATAGGTATAGGTAGCCATACAATACACAAACCTGCCACTGCTGTTTCTTTCGCTGCTTGGGCTAAGGAATATATAGAGTCCTCATTAAAAAAAAATGGCGAAATAGTAATTGTTGGTGGTAGCGGACTTTACGCAAAGTCTATTTTATTCAAATCAGATTCACTTCCAGCAGAAAATATAGATCTTAGAAAAAAACTTGAAATTCAATGGAAATTAGATCCAAACATTCTCATCAAAGAATTAATCAAGCTTGATCCGATCTATGCAGAAAATTGCGATTTAAAAAATTCGCGAAGAGTAATTAGAGCCCTAGAAATAATTTCAATATCTGGCAAAAAATACTCAAGTCAACGTACTCAGAGAAAATTAGAACCTAATTTTAAAGCTTCGATTCACCAATATGCCATTTGGCCTGAAATGAACGCTCTCGAATCACGTATCTCATCTCGAACCCAAAGCATGTTTGATTCTGGTCTTGTTAAAGAAGTGAAAAGTTTAGCTCCATATAAAGACCTGAGAGCTCTGCAAACTGTAGGTTATAAAGAATTCTATAGCAATCCAGAGGCCTCAAGAATTGATTTGATCAAAAGTATAACACTACATACGAGGCAATATGCGAAGCGACAGATCACTTGGTTAAAACAACAAACAGATTTAAAAAAAATATTGCCAGAAAGCAATGCAAAGACAGAAATTGAAAACTCCAAATATTAATTATGAATTGGAGTAACCCTTATCGATTTCTAAAGTTCCTTACCCCTTTTTATTTAGTGGGTTTACAATTTCATCGTTTAATTTACGATTGGAAGATATTAGTTCCTTATATACCACATCAAGCAACACTCATTCTTGGGAATTTACATTCCGGCGGAACAGGAAAGACTCCACTAGCGATTTGGATTTTGAAAAAACTAGAGAGAGAAATTCCAAAAATAGCATACGTATCCCGGGGTTATGGACGAAAAGATTGGAAAACTAAAGTTGTGCAAACCACTTCGTCGGTAGCAGACGTTGGAGATGAAGCCCGAATGATAAGAGCTAAGTTTAAAAATAGCAACATCTCAATTATTGTAGCAAAAAAAAGACGAACAGCATTTCCCTTAATCCCCATAAACGCTCCAGTAATTCTTGACGACGCATATCAGCATTGGGATTTAAAAGCACCTTTGAGTGTTCTCGTTTGCCCTTACGGAAAGTGGTACACAGATGCTCAGATTCTTCCAGCTGGGCCTCTTAGGGAATCTCCTAGCGGTGCCGAAAGAGCTAGTGCCATAGTAGTTACACGATGCCCAGGAGAAATTGACGAATACGATAGACTGAAGATTCGTAAAAAATTAAATATCAATAAAAATCAAAAGTTATTCTGTGCACAAGAAAATATGGGCAAGCCAAATGCTGAGTTTAATTCGCCACTATGGACAGGTAAAGAAATGGCTTTGGTAATATCTGGAATAGGTGAACCCGATTCGTACTATACCCATGTTAGAAATTCTGATTTTTTTAATAACGATGGAAACGCTGTTGGGTTTTTAAGATTCAATGATCACGTACCATGGAATAAAAAAAACATATTAAAAGTTAAAAACACAGCTAATTCAGTTCATTGTGATTCTATAATAATGACTGAAAAAGATATCTCAAGATTGGACAAACTACCTGAAGAATGGTCCAGTTTTACTATATACTCGATACCCCATAAATTAAATTTTGGCAATGACGAAAACATCTTTTTATCGTGGCTAAAAGATCAATGGAAGGCACATGGTTACCGCTTACCTTTGCAGCTATGAGCGATCTAAAGACACCTTTATATGAGTCAGTTATCGGATTAGAGGTTCATGTACAAATGAATACTTTGTCTAAAGCATATTCTTCCGATGGATATAATTATGGATCAAATCCTAATACGCAAGTTAGCCCTATTACTCTCGGACATCCGGGAACACTTCCAAAAGCAAATATTCAAGTTGTTAAAAATGCCATTAAACTTGGGATTGCTTGCAATTGCAATATTCGAGAATTCAATTCATACGCTAGAAAAAACTACTTCTATCCTGACCTTCCAAAAGGTTATCAAATAACTCAAGACGAAACTCCAATTTGCCATGGAGGGGGTGTAATGATAACTTTTAAAGATGAACGTAAGAAGAAAATTGGATTGACCAGAATTCATATGGAAGAAGACACGGGAAAGTCTATTCATGAACTTGATCCATTCCATACATTACTCGATCTTAATAGAGCTGGTGTGCCTTTATTAGAAATTGTTTCTGATCCAGATTTTCGAAGTGGAGAAGAAGCATATTTATATTTACAGGAAATTCGAAAGCTTGTTCGCTATTTAAATATTTCTGATGGCAACATGGAGGAAGGCTCATTGAGGTGTGATGTTAATATATCACTAAGGCCGGTTGGAAGAAAAAAATTTGGAACCAAGGTTGAAATAAAAAATTTGAATTCATTTCGTCACGTTCAACGAGCGATCGAATTTGAATTTGGCCGTCAGGAAGATGTTTTGAATGCAGGAGAAACTGTTTTTCAAGAAACGAGAACTTTCGATGCTGCCTCTAATAAAACTATATTGCTCAGAGTAAAAGAAAATGCTAATGATTATAGGTATTTCATAGAGCCTGATCTGGCCCCAGTACGTATTACTGAATCATTTAAGAACACAATTACTGAATCGATGCCCCCATTACCACAGGCATTAATAAAAAGATATACCCAAGAACTTGGGCTTAGTAATTATGACGCAACATTAATTACAGACGATAAAAAAACCGCATTGTATTTTGAAGAATTACTCAAAACTGGTTGCACAGCTAAGTCTGGCGCAAACTGGCTAATGGGACCTATTCAAGGTTACTTAAATGAAAATGCAAAGAACTGGAAAGACTGGTCGATGCCAGCTACAAAGTTGGGAGAATTAATTTCTATTGTCGAAAGTGATTTGGTCAGTTATAGTGCAGCTTCACAGCAGATCCTTCCCAAACTTATAAATAACCCTTTTGGACATCCAAAAACTATAGCAGAGGATCTAGAATTAATCCAAGAGAGTGATTCTGATACGCTTATGGTACATATTCAGGTAGCACTAGATACCTATCCCGATAAAGTCATAGAATACCGTGCGGGCAAAAAAGGTTTGATTGGTTTATTTATGGGAGAAGTGATGAAAATGACCAGAGGTTCAGCGGATCCAGGAATTACAAATAAATTACTTCGAAAGATATTAGATTCATGAGGTTTATCGCTGTCATCATAGTCCTTTTAGCAAATACTAGCTGTACGAAAGATTATGTCAATGTTAATTTTCAAGTTGAAGGTGCGTCTAATGCTATAATTGTTCGAATAGACGGGGAGCACACGGTCCCGTGGGATACAATAAAAGTCGTTGAAAATCAACTTAAGATAAATCTTCCCCTAGATTCAACAAGAAAAACATTTTACTATTTTCTTTTTAACACTGGGGCTAGTTTAAGAATTGGCATTGAACCTAATGATGACATTAGTGGATATGTAGACGCCTCAGCTTCAATGACTAAATACGATTTAAAAGGGTCAAAATTGAGTGAGCAACTTCTAGCACTTTACAAACCTGTTCTTGAATCATCAATAATTATTGATTCTTTAGATGAATTTAGAAAGCTCAATAAAGATATCGATAGTTCTCAAATTAATATGGAATCAAGGCACTATAAATGTTTAGAGAATCGTTATTTCAGTCACAAAAATGAAGTCTTAAAAATAATGGAAATTGATTCAAGTAACTTATCCAATGTTTTTGGGTTCTTTCAAAAAGTTGCGGCAGCTCCTCTTTTTACATCAAAAAAAGAGGACTATATCTATTTTCAAGAATTTGGAGATGCTATTATTAAGAAACACCGAAACCATCCTCTTGCCCAAATATTTATTCTCGAAAGGAAGAGAATGCTTAGGAAATGATTTTTTGGTAGATATAAAAAAAGCCCTATTCTCATAGGGCTTTTTTTAGACTACATACTTTTTTTATTGAATAACGATTATTTCGCTCAGGGCCTCACCATTCTGAATTCGTGAAACGACATAATTACCCGCGGCAATATCCGATACATCCAAGGTTATTTTGTCCATGCCATATGGAACTCGGGACATATCTATACGGCGAACTATTGATCCATTCATGCTTCTAATATTCACCTGAAGATCACCAGATACCAATGGTATATTTAGAGTTTCAGATGTTGGACTTGGATAAATACCTAAAGCGAAAGCCTCATCAGAAATCTGGTCTTCATCAGACCCAATAGTATTGAGAACCTGGGTCGAAGTTGTCCTGTAATAACCTCGGCCATGAGTAGCGATAAATAAATCGCCTTCTGCAGGACTTGATCCTGCTGCAGTTGAATCGTAATTGTATTCCGTGCGATATTGCTCAATCTGGAAAACTGGAACACGAACAATTCCATTATTTTCCTCAGTGTAAGTAGGCGTTGCCGACGTTAAATTATCTGTCATAAATATTCCCCATTCTGTTCCAACAATCAAGCGATTGTTATCGTGTTTGTCAAAGGAAATAGAATACGCTGGAACGGTTGGAAGATTCCCTTGCTTCGCAGCAAAAGAGGGATTTGCTGATAGAGCATTACTTGAATAATAGACGAAAGTTGTATTATTATAATTACCAAGAGAGACAGCCACTCTGCTAGAATTATTCGGATCAACATCAATACCCGTTACGCTACGATTACCAAATGTCTCAATAAGGTCAACCGTAATTAACTTATTCGCACTGTCAATATGAGCATCTCCTGCAGACCTGGCAGATTGAAGGTTGGATATTCGATACAATCTTCCGTTTGTAGTTCCTACAAAAAGATGGTCACCATCTGCTGATATTTCCATATACTGAGGAAAGATACCATTGCCACTAGTTCCAAAATGAGCAATTTGCCACCACTCTGGAGTTTTACTAAAATCATGAACTTCTCTAGTCATCCATATTCCTCCCATTGTAGGAAATGTTGCATTATTCTGAGATGCATTACCGACAATATATATTGATTGCACTGGGTCCTGAACAGCTAAAATATCTCCGATATTCATTACTGATGTTGTAGTTACATCTATTGGAAGCGCACCGATTGCTGATGGCAAAATCAAATCCGAACCCGAAGGCAAGAAAACATCACAAGTGAGAATGATTTCAGCAATAGGAGCAGATGTGAAAGTCAATTCAAAATAGGCACTGTCCGGATGGAAAAAACCTGTAACACCTGAAGTGTTAATATTTCCTTGGGCATCTGAAGTTTCAGAGATGGCACCTGCGTCAATCTTAAATGTTCCAGGTAAATAATCTACAGCAGATTGACTATGATTAATCTTTCCTTTAAAAACTTTTTTGATACCATCACCATATCCCATGGATCTCAGACCCGGAAGTAATTCATATTTTATGGTATCTTCTGAATTTGGATCATTACTGGTTTCCCATAGTTCCATTGGCATCATGAAACTCGATAAGGCTTTACCTTGTGAAACAGGTAAAGCCATAAGAGGGGACGAGAATGTCTCGGCATTGTCACCATAACCGTCATTAGAACGATAGAAAGAGCCACTCTGAGATTCAAAAAAATGAACTTTCGGAGTCAACCATGAAATCTCGGCATATCCTCCATCACCGCCTCCGGTTTTAATGCCAGAATTTGGAGAAAGAAGACTTCCATCTAAATAGATTGTTCCATTGTCTTGTCCTCCTCCTAGGATTTTCCGATCGCGACCAACTGATACTCCAAACTGAGTGAAAGTGTTGTAATTTTTATTTCTTTCTGACCACGTAAACCCTCCATCCGAAGATTTAAAAACACCACCATCATTCAAGGCATACACGATGTTGGAATTATTAGGATCAAATACCATCTCATGGCTATCGGAATGAATATATGTAGGATTGGATATGCCCCCGAAGTTTGTACTTACTTGACTCCACCCCTGCGTCAAAGACCATTTCCAAACAGTTATACCACCTAGAAAAATTTTATCTTTATCAAAAGGAGAGACAGCAAAAAGAAGATCGTACTTACCCTGACAAGTTTGATTTGAACTAAATTGACTGTTTGAGTAACATAGTGGGTCAAAATTATTTGATTTTTGACCTATCATGCTCCAAGTTGTACCGCCATCTGTTGATCTGTATACAGCCCGAAGCTTATTTCCATTTGTTTGGACACAATATACATAATTTTCATCTTGAGGACTTATTGAATATCTAATCCGTGATGAACCAGCGCGCGGAAGACTAGTAGAAGTTATCAAGGCTGAAGAAATCTCTGTAAAGGTTGATCCATCGGAGGAATACATTGTATTTCCATTGCGATTCACAAATAGTTTTCCAGTAACTGAAATTGCAAAATCCCATATATTACCTCCTAAGAGCCCGGCCCAAGTGAGTCCACCGTCTGTTGTCTTCTTAAACCCTGTACTGGTGGCAGCATATACTGTGTTTCCGGATGGATCAGTAGGGTCTGCTTCAATCCTAGGGACGGTACTCCATCCTAGTGTGGTAGATAATTCCGTCCATGTGTTCCCCCTGTCTGTTGACTTTAAAACACCTTTACCCATGAATTGGGGTGATGAACTTGCTCCACCACCACCATAACCTTGAAAAAGCTCTCCGGTTCCAACATAAATATCGCCATTAGGAGTTTGGGTCATGGAAACAATACTCTGATTATGGGTTGGATCACCGATATGATTCCAGGTCGCTCCACCATTAATTGATTTGAATATTCCTCCTCCAACAGATCCGGCGTAAAGATGGGAAGAGTTGTCTTTATCAATAAGTAAAGCGCGCGTTCTCCCACCATAATTGTCAGGACCTTTTGTCTCCCAGGTTAAAGAATTAGTTTTGTTAATTGGAAGAGCATTTATCTCATCTGTTGCTTTTTGGATATCAGCTTGAGTAACTAACCCGGTTATTTCATTGGCACGCATTGAATTGATGTACTCTCCATAATCAGCAATTCCATTCGGTGCAAAAGCATTGTTGTCACGCGGCTGGTATCGTGCTTCTTCGCCAGAATTAAAGAATGAAAAGGCTATCGCAATTACTAAAGAAACTGAGCCTAAAAAATAATGTTGAATTTTTAATCGCATTGTTATTTAATTTTCTATCTGTTAAAAATACTACGGAATCGGTTATAAAATGTGTTTTTCTGCATGATAAGAACTTCTGACCAATGGTCCGCTCTCAACATGAATAAAACCTAACGATAATGCCTCTTCTCTAAGGGTATCAAAAGTCTCAGGATTGACAAATTCATTAACTGGTAAATGTTTTTTTGTAGGCTGCAAGTATTGTCCAAGAGTAACAACATCTACATCAGCTTCCCTTAGTTCATACAGAGATTGTCTAACCTCATCGATTTCTTCACCCAAACCAAGCATAATTCCCGATTTAGTTCGATGAGCTCCATTTTCTTTCAGATATTTAAGGACACCTAGACTGCGATCATACTGAGCTTGAATTCTAACTTGCCTTGTGAGTCTTCTAACGGTCTCCATGTTGTGCGAGATTACTTCAGGAGCTGCTTGTAAAACTCGGTCCAATTGATTACGGATGCCTCTAAAATCAGGAATTAGTGTTTCCATCGTTGTTCCTGGACTAATTCTGCGAATTGCATTTATAGTTTCGGCCCACATGATTGACCCCCCATCAGGAAGGTCATCTCGGTCAACACTTGTAATTACAGCATGTTTTACCTTCATCAACTTTATAGACCGGCCTACACGATCAGGTTCATCCCAATCTACTGGTAAAGGTCTTCCTGTTGCAACATTGCAAAACCCGCACGATCGAGTACAAGTATTGCCTAAGATCATAAATGTTGCGGTACCAGCTCCCCAGCACTCCCCCATATTAGGACAGTGTCCTGATTCACAAATAGTATGAAGCTTGTATTCGTCAACTAGAGAACGTACCTGCTTAAAATTATCTCCAGTAGGGAGTTTTACCCGAAGCCATTTCGGCTTGCGCTTTGGAGCTACTAAAGTTACATCACCAGACATATGTTTTGAAACAGATAAAGTTATAATATGTTCAATTGAACTAGAATTTTATTTGAAAATTATTAGTCAATTTAATGTGTTAAACATGAACCTCTGCCTGGGCAGATTCAATTGATCCAATAAAAGCTGGGCACTTCTCGACGGTTCCGCATGAAGCTAAACCAAATACGAAAAGAATGATAAATAAAAAAGATCCTGTACGTTTCATATTTTGAAATTTAATCAAAAGTACGAATTTAGCTGTATGAAGCGCACAACTATAAAAAGTGAAAAACTACCGCCATTTCCTCAGAAATGGAGCGAAGCACTCAAGAATTATTGGCCATCTAAATCTAAAGAGGATTTATTAAAAAAAATTCAATCAGAATACAACAACGAAATTATCTTTCCAGAGATCCATAACATATGGAATGCATTCGCGTTAACACCTCCAGATAGTGTTAAAGTTATTATACTTGGCCAGGACCCATATCCAAATATGGGACAAGCGAATGGATTAAGTTTCTCGGTAGACAAAGGTGTAGAAACACCACCTAGTCTGAAGAATATATTGAAACTTTATTCCAACAATACTGGTTTTTCATCACTAAGAAATGGTGATCTTCGTCCATGGGCAATGCAAGGAGCTCTGTTAATTAATAGTTCACTTACGGTAAGAAAAAAAAGCCCAGGAAGTCACGTAGGATTGCCTTATGAGTTTTTACTAAACGCAGTCTTCTCGTATTTAAATGAAACGAAAAGTGGTCTAGTTTTTTGGCTATTAGGAAATCACGCTCATCTCCACAGTAAAAATATTGATGGCAATAAACATCTTTGTCTTAAAACAGCTCATCCTTCACCACTGGCAGCTTACAGAGGATTTCACGAATCACAACTTTTTATTAAAACCAATGACTATCTAAAAAAAAAACAAGTACCTCCAATTAAGTGGAGCCTTGAACCATAGACGCTACCTTTATTATGCATTATGGAAATATTCATTTACCTCTTACTAATTTTAACAGCTGGTGCTGCAATATTTACCGCTTGGAAGATTAATTCTCAAAAGGATTCAGTTTTTGATGAGGGGAATTTAATTCAAATTAAAGACCTTCAAGCCTCATTAAGAAATTCCGAAATGGAAGTAGCGAGACTACAGGAACGACTTTTATTATTGGAGGAAAAAAAGTCTGAAATGACCAAAGAATTTAAATTGATGGCTCATGAAGCTTTAGAACAACAGTCTGAAACCCTAAAAAAACAATTAAATGAAAGTAATTCATCTCAGCTTTCACTTGTCCTATCCCCTTTTAAAGAAAAGCTAGATCAGTTTGGGAAAAATGTTCAAGAGACTCACGAAAAAGGACAGCGTGAGAGAATAGAATTAAAAACTGAAGTCAATAAACTTGTTGAACAAAATGAAAAATTAAAAAACGAAGCAAATCAGCTAACTAAAGCCCTTAAAGGAGATGTCAAGATGCAAGGGAATTGGGGGGAAATGGTTTTAGAAAAATTATTAGAGAGAACAGGGCTCACCAAAGGAATAGAGTATAGTGTGCAGGAAAGTATAACTGCAGAAGATGGAAAACGATATCAACCAGATGTTGTATTACATCTTCCTGATGAGAAAAATATAATCATTGATAGCAAAGTGTCCTTAGTCTCTTATGAGCGTTTCGTCAATGCTGACAGTGTTGATGACCAAGCTGAAGCTATGAAAAATCATTTGATTTCAATACGCAGTCATATCAAAGGATTGTCAGAAAAAAACTATCAAAATTTATATGGAGTTTCTCTTGATTTCGTGATACTTTTTGTTCCGATTGAAGGTGCCTACAGCGTTGCTTTGCAAGCGGAACCAGGATTATATCAAGAGGCTTTTGATAAAAATATTGCGATGGTAAGTGCCACAAGCCTATGGTCCACATTAAGAACAGTAGGTACTCTTTGGCGTCAAGAACGCCAAAACGCTAATGTTCAAGAAATCATACGTCAGGCATCAGATCTTTACGACAAATTTGCGGGATTCTCAGAAGAACTTGTAAAAGTGGGCAATCAAATGGATACGGCGAAAAGAACATATGAAAACAGTATGAAAATGCTAATTGAAGGGAGAGGTAATTTGATTAAAAGAACTGAAAATTTAAGACTCTTAGGCTTGAAAAATAGTAAAAAAGTCAACCAAAATATGGTAGACCGAGCAATGCAAAAAAATGAATTAGATAATAATTCAGAAGAATGAATGAAACTATGATATTTGGGGTGCACCCAGTCCTAGAAGCACTAGAGTCAAATAATGAGGTGGATAGAATTTTTGTCGTCCGTGGGAGAAATGAAAATGTAGATCCCATTTTAGAGCTAGCAAAGTCTCTTCATGTAACAGTAAAGATTGTTCCAATAGAAAAGATGAATCGCTTAACGCGAAAAAATCATCAAGGTGTAATCGCTTTCCTGAGCGCAGTAAGCTTTTCTTCCTTAGAAAATATAATAGAGACGACATATGCCAAAGGTCAAACGCCTTTAATTGTAGTTTTAGATAGGATTACTGATGTCAGAAACATGGGAGCAATAGCTCGTTCTGCTGAATGCTGCGGAGCGCAAGCCATAGTCATTCCTGAAAACAACTCAGCTCCGATGAACGGAGATTCTGTAAAGTCATCTGCAGGTGCTCTCTTACGACTTCCCATTTGCCGAGAAAAAAACTTATCACATACATTGGCATATTTAGAGGAGTCAGGACTTCAAATTATTGGCTGCACAGAGAAGGGAGATTCTAATATTGCAAATATTGATATGACAGTTCCATGCGCTATAGTAATGGGATCAGAAGAAGATGGCATTTCCGTATCAGTTTGGAAAGGTTGCCGAGTTCACTCTAGAATACCAATAGTTGGAGATGTTGCCTCGCTTAATGTATCAGTAGCTGCAGGAATTGCCCTCTATGAAGCTTTAAGACAGAGAAGCGAGTTAAATTAAACGGGACTTTAAAGAGGCAATTTTGGCTTGAGAATCTGTTATCTTTTTTCGCTCAAGTTCAACTACTTTAGGAGGAGCATTATTTATAAAACTACTATTCGCTAATTTGTTTTCAGTAGAATTCATAAAACCCTCTAAATAGTTAATTTCTTTTCGAATAACAAGAATCTCTTCAGAAGTGATATTCGAATTTGATTGAGCTAAAACCAATTGATACTCATTTATCCCTGCCAATAATGGAAATCCAGATTCAGTCCATTCTGAGCTAAACGAACTAATATTCGTTAATTTTCGAACAGCAGGCAGTCCAAATGGCAACTGATCTTTAAATCTTAAGTCCAAGCCTTCCTTAAATGGAATATTTTTTTCTTTCCTAAAAGATCTGAGAGCCATGGTTAATTCCTCGACATGTTTAAACTGTTCTATAAACTCAGTAGAGGATGTTGTTTTGGATGGCCAAGTTTCATTATTAATAAAATCTGTTTTCGGCACTGAACCTAAAACATGCCAAACCTCTTCAGTTATAAAAGGCATAAAAGGATGAAGAACTTTCATTATTGAGTCAAAAAACTCTTTTGACCTATCAGCTAATTTTTTTGATATAGACGCGCCATAGGCTGGCTTCACTATCTCTAAATACCATGAACAGAAGTCATTCCAAACAAGCTTGTAAATACGCATGAGAGCTTCAGAAAGTCGATATTTATCAAAATCATCTTCTAAGTCTAAAAGTGTTTTTGATAGTACCTCATCAAACCAATTAATAGCCCATATTTCGGCATCATTAGCCCCCAACGATTCATCGACAGTCCATCCGTCGACTAATCTGAGTGCATTCCAAATCTTATTTGAGAAATTCCTTCCTTGAAGGCATAGGTCCTCATCAAAAGGTAAATCATTTCCAGCAGGTGACGAAAGTAGCATCCCCATTCTCACACCGTCCGCTCCAAATTTATTAATCAGATCTAACGGATCAGGGCTATTACCAAGAGATTTTGACATCTTTTGCCCTTTCTTATCTCGTACAATCCCGGTTAAGTATACGTTTTCAAAAGGCTTCCCGCCTGTGAATTCATAACCAGCCATTATCATCCGGGCAACCCAGAAAAACAAAATCTCAGGAGCTGTAACCAAGTCTTGCGTTGGATAATAATAATTTAACTCAGAATTATTTGGTTTATTAATGCCATTAAAAACTGAAATTGGCCAAATCCAACTCGAAAACCATGTATCCAAGCAATCCTCATCTTGACGAAGATTAGACAGAGTTAAGTCTCTATTCCCTGTAACTTTTATAGCTTTAGTTAGAGCCTCATTGGCATCTAATGCTACTACAAAATCATTGTCTGATTCTCCATAGAAATAGGCTGGTATTTGATGTCCCCACCATAGTTGCCTTGAAATACACCAATCTTTGACATTATTCATCCAATGCGCATAAGTGTTTCTAAATTTATCTGGAATTAACCGTATCTCATCGTCCATGATAGCTTTTAATCCAGGCTTTGCTAAATCAGACATACTTATCCACCATTGGAGAGATAAACGCGGTTCAACAACTGCACCTGTTCTCTCAGATATCCCTATTGATGATTTATATTTCTCGATTTTAATTAGAGATCCTGATTCATTTAAAAAATCAGATATTTTTTGTCTGGCTTCAAACCTGTCCAGACCTTTCCACTGAAGACCAAAATCATTTAAAGTTCCATCTTCATTTAGGATATCAATAACTTCTAATCCATGCTTCTCGCCTATCGTGTGATCATTCCAATCGTGAGCAGGTGTAACCTTTAAGCATCCTGTTCCAAAATCAATACTTACGTATTCATCCAGAATAATAGGAATACTAACACCATTAAGCGGTATTTTGACATGAAATCCATGCAAGTCTTTATAGCGTTCGTCTTTTGGATTTATTGCAATGGCCTTATCTGCCATTATAGTTTCAGGACGCGATGTTGCTATGGTTAAAAAGGTTCCAGGCTTTTCTAATATTTCATATTTCACATAAAACAGCTCAGCTTCAACATCTTTATGCAGAACCTCTTCATCACTTAATGAAGTTCTAGCTTCAGGGTCCCAGTGAACCATCCGCAAGCCGCGATATATATATCCCTTGTCATGAAGGTCAACAAAAACATTTAATACAGACTGTGTGCGTCTTGGGTCCATTGTAAATGCTGTTCGATCCCAATCACAAGAAGCCCCAATATTCTTTAGCTGATCTAATATTATACCTCCATACCTATCTGTCCAGTCCCAGGCATGTTTTAGAAAATCATTTCTTGACAAATCTGACTTTTTAATTCCTTCCGAACGCAATTTTTGGACGACCTTGGCTTCTGTAGCAATCGAAGCATGATCAGTTCCGGGAACCCAGCATGCGTTGTATCCCTTCATTCTTGCTCGACGCACTAACACATCCTGAATCGTATTATTAAGCATGTGCCCCATATGCAACACGCCTGTCACATTTGGCGGAGGCATAACGATTGTGTAGGATTTACGATTATCGGGGACAGATCTAAATGCGTTATTAGCCATCCATACCTGATACCAGGTTTTCTCGACCTCTCCAGGCATGTACTTTGAAGCAATTTTCATATTCCACAAAGATATAGTGTTCAACTTTTTTTGCCATACCTTTCCTTCAGATTACATTTGTCAAATAGATTTAATTAAAACCTAAGAATAGAAATGAGAAATTTCATAGCCGTATCCACTCTAATATTGACTTCTAGCCTAACTATCTGCGCTCAAGAGTCTAACTCTAACTCTGCCGAAATTGCTTTTGACATAGAGACCATTAACTACGGACAAATAGAGAAAAACGCAAATGGCTCTCGAGAATTCTCATTCAAAAACACAGGAAAAGAACCATTGATTATATCCAATTGCGTAGGATCTTGTGGTTGCACAGTGCCTCAATGGCCTCGCACCCCGATTGCACCAGGTGCAACGGCTTCTATTAAGGTAAAATATGACACGCGCAGAGTTGGACGCTTTCAAAAAACTGTTACAGTTCAGAGCAACTCAAAAACTCCAACTAAAGTTTTAACTATCAAAGGCGATGTAAAGGATGTAGCAGCAGTAAATACTGCTCCAGTTAATACCCCTATGGGCTCTTCCAAAATTTCTAAATAATATTTCGTTTAAATGAATTAAAAATTCACTAAACCCGTTTGTTATCTCAAAAGGGTTTATGAACTTAAAATTATGCTTAAAGTATCTGACCGCGGTAATTCAATGCCAGAATCACCAATGCGAAAACTCGTTCCTTATGCTGAAGCAGCAGAGAAAAACGGAATACATATTTATCATTTAAACATAGGACAACCTGACATTTCAAGCCCGAAAAAAGCTTTAAATGCAATCAGAAATCATAATATTGACATACTTTCCTATTCTCCATCTGATGGATTTGAAAGCTACAGGAAAAAATTATCACATCACTACTCAAAACAGAACATCAATCTTTTACCAGACGACATAATAGTAACTGCGGGTGGGTCCGAAGCTTTGTCCTTTGCAGTAAGCTGTATTTTCGATCCTGGTGATGAAGTTCTTATACCCGAACCTTATTATGCCAATTACTTGGGTTTTGCAACTGCATTAGGAGTGAAAGTAGTTCCCATTGAGTGCTCTATCAATGATGATTTTTCCCTACCTGCTAATGACAAACTATCGTCTCTAATTACACCAAGAACCAAAGCCATCATATTATGTAATCCAGGAAACCCTACAGGGAGACTATGTAATGATGACGAATTAGAACAGATTCGGACTCTTGCTATAAAGAACAGTTTGTTTGTTATCAGCGATGAAGTTTACCGAGAATTCACTTACGATGGAAAAATACACACATCTATTCTAAGCTTAAAGGGCTTGGAGCAATATGGGGTTTTGATAGATTCTGTTTCGAAAAGATATAGCTTATGTGGCGCGAGAATAGGGCTATTGGCAAGTAAGAATAAAGATATCATGAGAGCTGCAATGAAATTTGCTCAATCTAGACTTTCTCCACCAACGTTAGCTCAAATAGTCGCTGAGGCAGCTCTAGAAACCGAAGATGACTACTTTGAGAAAGTCAAAATTGAATATGTTAAGCGACGGAATTATATGGTAGAACGGTTAAATGCTATTCCCGGTGTTAAGTGTCCAATCCCTTCTGGTGCTTTTTACTGTATTGCTGAATTACCAATAAATAATTCAGATGATTTTTGCAAGTGGATGCTGGAATCATTTAGTCATAAAAAAGAAACTGTCATGATGGCTCCGGGTTCAGGATTTTATACAAATAAGGAAACAGGATTAAATCAAGTGAGGTTAGCTTATGTTCTTGACGTGAAAGACTTGAGTCGCGCAATGACGTGCTTAGAAATTGGGCTAGAAAAGTACAAAGCTAGATAATGCTTATTCTAGAAAATGCTAATCTTCAAAAATTTAATACGTTTGGTATAGATTGTTACGCTAATCGTCTTTTTCATCTGGAAGAAGAAAAAGATATCGTTGAATACCACAGGCATCCACTAGGCTATAGGAAGCAACAATTACTTTTAGGAGGTGGAAGTAATATTTTATTGTGTTCTGAATTAAATGGTTCAGTTGCCAGAATTGAATGGAAAGGAATTACTATAATAGATGAAACATCGAATGATCTAATTGTTAAGGTTGCTGCCGGCGAGAATTGGCATGAATTTGTTCTTTGGGCCTTAAAAAATGACCTTGGTGGTATTGAGAATTTATCTTTAATACCTGGCCAAGTAGGTACATCTCCCATCCAGAACATCGGTGCATATGGTGTGGAAATTAAGGACTGTATTAAATCTTTAAGATACTATCGATGGAATACTGGTAAGATTGAAATTATAGATAATAATATCTGCGATTTTGGATACCGAACAAGCATATTTAAAACTAAGTGGGTTAACGAAGGAGTGATTTTATCGGTGAATTTTAGACTTACAAAAAAAAACCATGTATTAAATACAAGTTATGGGCCAATAACAGAAGAATTATCAAGAATGGAAAAGCTTCCGAGTATATCAAGCATATCCAAAGCCATTGTCAATATTAGAATATCTAAGTTACCCGACCCTTCTAAGCTTGGGAATTCGGGGAGTTTTTTTAAAAACCCAATAATAAAAAAAAGTCTTCTTTTAAAAATGCAAGAAAAAAATCCTAAAATTCCATTTCATGATCAAAAAAGCGGAAAAGTGAAATTATCAGCAGGTTGGCTTATCGAGATGTCTGGATGGAAGGGGAAACGAAATGGGGATGCAGGCATGCATGAAAATCAGGCCTTAGTTCTTGTTAATTATGGAAAGGCATCAGGAAAAGATCTTTTAGAGGTTGCTAACCTAGTAAAAAAAGACGTACTTACATGTTTTGATATCAAACTTGAACATGAAGTTAATATTATTGGAATTGAATAACATCAGTGCGTACAAAATCACTAATTTTGTCTAATGCTTTTAACGTTTAAATTAATTCTTGTTTCTTCAGCTTTGCTAGGCATTGGCTTAATTGGTATGGCAGTAAAAATATGGGCTAAAAAAGATGGAGAATTTGCTGGAACATGCGCAAGTAACAGCCCTTACTTAAACACAGAGGGTGAGAATTGTTCATTCTGTGGAGCAGAACCAAATCAAAAGTGCGATAACTTAGACATTCCTTAATCTAAGTACACCAAACTATTATTAATTGAGATTGTTCAATGTGGTCCATTCGTTCAGACTACCATTTTCATCCTTAAATAGTATATAAGCATTCCATTTTGGGTGTTTAGCTAGCCAAGATCTTGTCTCACCAAACCCCATTGCCATCGATGCCGTAGCCATTGCATCAGCCTCAGCGCATGTTGGCCCAATAATAGTGGCACTAATTATGTCTGTTTCGATTGGCCATCCAGTAAATGAGCTTATTGTATGGCCATACTTTCCGCCAGTTGATATATCAAATTTATAATTTCGATAATTACCTGAAGTTGCTAGAGCTTGATTCTTGATAGGAATAATAACTTGAAATTCCCCACTATTTTCTAAGAGCGGTCTTTCTATGCCTACTGTGAATACATCTTCATTAGGTTTAGTGCCAAATGTTCGGATCTCACCTCCAACTTCAACAAATGCTGCATCAACGCCCTTAGATTTCAAAGAATCGATGATAATATCTACTGAATGACCTTGAGACAAACTCATGAAATTTAATTTTACATTTTGAGGCCATGCCCAATTAGAAATTTGGAAAGGAATCCAACTCTCATCACCAACATATTTCATAAGACTATCAACTTTCACAGTATCCGTATATTCAAGGAAACCTTCAGACACTCCGAATCCCCACCCATTGATCAGATCACCTAACGTCGGGTCTAATACCCCGTCAGTGGATATTTTCATTTTATGCGATAGATGACATAATTCAAACAATTCTGAAGATAAAAAAACTGAATCGCCCATATTCAATTTTGATATTTCAGAGTTAGGGTCCCAAGGAGAGGCAACTCGATTATAATGAGACAACCATCTTTCAATATCATTTTGATTTATCTGATCACCACTGAAATCTTGATTATAATATAATGTAATATGAAAAGATGTCCCTTGAGCTTTTCCCTCAAATACGTTCATGTACGATTCTTCATTTGAGCAAGAGATGCCAAGGCAAAATACAAATACTAAAATTATATATCTCAACATTTCAAACACAAAATACATTGCAAACAGACACAAACAAGAATCAGCTCAAAAAAGTTCTTTAAAACTAGTTTAACCGCCGAAATCATCAAATGCAACATTCTCAGGAGGTACTCCGAGATCATCTACCATTTTTAGCACAGCAGCATTCATCATTGGTGGACCACAAAAATAATATTCGATGTCTTCAGGACTTTCGTGGGCTCCAAGATAATTATCGATCAATGCTTGGTGAACAAAACCCACGAATCCGTCTCCGGAATCTTCCATACTTGATTTTGGAGTCCAATTATCCTCTGGAAGAGGTTCCGATAATACCATATGAAATTTAAAATTCGGAAATTTCTTTTCGATATTTTCAAAGTCATCGATATAGAATAATTCTTTTCTAGATCTTCCTCCATACCAATAACTCACTTTTCTTCCAGTTTTTAAAGTATGAAAAAGATGGAATAAATGCGATCGCATAGGTGCCATTCCTGCGCCACCTCCAATATATAGCATTTCTGTGTCTGTATCTTTAATATGAAAGTCGCCATATGGCCCAGAGATTGTCACTTTATCACCTGCCTTTAAATTGAAGGCATAAGAAGAACAAACACCTGGGTTAACATTCATCCATCCCCCATTAGCGCGATCCCATGGAGGTGTTGCTATTCTTAGATTCAGCATGACTATGTTTCCTTCCGCCGGATGATTAGCCATTGAATAGGCACGGAATAAAGGCTCAGGGTTATTCATTTTCAAATCCCACAATCCAAACTTGTCCCATTCACCCTGAAACTCATCATCTTTTTTACCCAGACTTGGATGTGCAGTAATATCCATGTCTTTAAAATCCACATTAACTTCGGGAACATCAACCTGGATATAACCACCAGCTAAAAAATCTAAATTTTCTCCATCTGGAAGTTTAACGACAAATTCTTTAATAAAGGAAGCAACATTGTAATTAGAAACAACCTCACATTCCCATTTCTTAATTCCAAATATTTCGTCTGGAACTCTTATTTTCATATCATTTTTAACTTTCACTTGACAGCCTAATCTCCAGTTGTCTGCAATTTGTTTACGATTGAAAAAACCCTTTTCAGTTTGAAGAATTTCGCCACCACCTTCGGTAATTTGACATTCGCACATTCCACATGTTCCTCCACCACCGCAAGCAGATGGAAGAAATATTTTTTGCTCACTCAAAGTTGTCAGTAATGTTGAACCTGATTCGATTTCAACTACATCTCCATTTATTTCTAGTTGTACGGGGCCAGAAGGAGAGAGACGGGCTTTAGCTTGTAACAAAATTGTTACAAGCGCCAGTATTACAAGAGTAAATACGGTTACACTTGATAATAAGACAGCAGAAGTAGATATAGCGAAAAACATAATTATGATTGAATTATAATTTAATACCCATGAAGCTCATAAAGGCTATGCCCATAAGTCCAGTTATTATGAAGGTTATACCCAAGCCTTTCAAGGCTGGTGGAACATGAGAATATTTTAATCTCTCGCGAATGGCAGCAATAGCCAAAACAGCTAAAAGCCAACCGATTCCAGAACCAAAACCAAAAGCAGTCGCCTGTCCGATAGTCTGATACGCACGCTCTTGCATGAATAAAGACCCTCCTAAAATTGAACAATTAACGGCAATTAACGGCAAAAATATTCCCAAAGCAGAGTATAAAGCAGGTGCAAATTTTTCAACAATCATTTCAACGAGCTGAACCATCGCAGCAATGACAGCGATAAACATAATAAAGCTTAAAAAACTTAAATCTACTTCGGAGAATGATGCGTCAAGCCAAGTCAAAGCTCCCTTATCAAGAATTCGAGTTTGCAATAAATAATTAACTGGAACCGTTATTGTCAAAACAAATGTCACCGCAAGACCAAGTCCCATTCCAGTTTTTACAGTTTTTGAAACAGCCAAATAGGAACACATACCTAAGAAATAGGCAAAGATCATATTATCAATAAAAATACTTTTGACAAAAATATTTATTAACTCTTGCATAATTTCTTTTCGTTAATCTTTTTCAATTAATGAAGGAGTCTTTGAACGCTGCCACCATATTATCAATGCGACAACGATTAAAGCCATTGGGGGCAAAAGCATCATCCCATTGTTGTGGTAACCCAGTTCGTATAAACCTAACTTTTCAACAACAGGGTAATCATAAAGTGTTCCGTTACCGAGCAGTTCTCTAAAAAATGAAACAACTATCAAAATTAATCCATAAGACACTCCATTTCCGACCCCATCAAGAAATGACTTCCAAGGCGGATTTCCAAGAGAAAATGCTTCAATACGACCCATGATAATACAATTGGTGATGATAAGTCCAACAAATACTGATAATTGCTTACTCACATCGTAGACAAATGCCTTCAGGACTTGATCCACTAAAATCACTAAGGTTGCTACAACGACAAGTTGCACAATTATTCTGATTCGATTAGGAATCATATTTCGCATTAAAGATGTAATAACATTCGCAAGAGCCATAACAACAATAACTGATAAACTCATTACTATAGCAGGCTTTAATTTCACTGTTATGGCTAATGCGCTACATATCCCTAAAACCTGAACTGTGATAGGATTATTTATATTTAAGGGATCCTTGAGTAATCCTCTATTTTTCTTTGAGAACAAAGCCTCTTTCGATTTATTTTTTTCCATACTGATTATAAAACAATACTGATGATTGAATCCATTGAGATCTGATTTTCATTAACTGAAAGCTTTAATAAAAATTCCTTGTATGGGACTAGACAATCCTCAAGCATTGACTGAACACCAACAGATGTTATTGTTCCGCCAGAGATTCCATCAACTTGTTGATAACCTGAAGCATCTCCTTTTCTAACTTCAATTCCGTCACGGCTTTCGGAGAACAAGACTTTATTCGGAAATTGATCTTGGAATATAGAAGTGGATATCTCAGCACCTAGTCCTGGAGTTTCTTTTTCATGATCAAATGACGCGCCTAAAATTGTATTCCCATCTCCTTTTAAAGATATATAACCCCAAATAGGTCCCCAAAGTCCTTTTCCCCGCATAGGGATCACGTAAAAAGTGTTTCCTTCTTTAAAGGCTTTAAACAATGGAACTTTACGAATATTATTTAATTCTTTTACAGCTGCTGCCATATCGATATCAAAGGCTTTTATATCCGAAGAGACAATTTCTCCGTCTTGAATAACTAATTGATCAATTATGTATTCATCAAATAATAATTCTGAGTCTTCTCCTTCAATACCAATGGAATAAAGAATATCAGATTTTTTTTCAAGCTCAACATTTTTATCTTGAAATGGTTTTAAGCTAGTCGCCGCGATAGAAAGCAAAGAAGCTACAATAACGACCATTGCTATAGCAAAAATGTAGGTATAACCGTTTGAATTAATATTCATAATATTTTACTACTGAGCATTAGCTTTTAAACGTTTTAGGCGCTTCTTAATATTTCCATCGACGACATAATGATCAATCAATGGGGCCATTACATTCATAAATATTATTGCCAACATCATTCCTTCAGGATATGCTGGATTAAATACGCGGATCATTATTCCGAGGAAACCAATAAAAAATCCATAGATCCATTTACCTCTCTCTGTATGAGATGCTGATACTGGGTCTGTTGCCATAAAAACTGTTGAAAATGCCCAACTACCAAATACCAGATGAAAATAAAATGGAATAGCTAAGAATCCCTGTTGTTCTGGAGATATCATACTTGGCGCAACTAAATTAAAAATTAAACTTATCGCAATTGCACCCAAAAGAGACGACAACATGATTTTCCAAGACCCAATACCTGTGGCAATGAGGTAAATACCGCCTATCAATATTAATAATGTACTCGTCTCTCCTATGGAACCTGGGACAATACCCAAGAAAGCATCCCAAGCAGAATAATTATTACTACCAGTAGTTGCATATTGACCTAAAGCTGTAGCTCCTGAAAAACCATCAACTACATTTTGATTCGCCTCAACGCTTGTATTAATCCAAACCTTATCACCACTCATAAAAGATGGGTATGCAAAAAAAGCAAATGCTCTTGCTGTCAAAGCTGGGTTAAGAATATTCATACCAGTTCCACCGAAAACTTCTTTACCAATTAACACGGCAAATATTGTAGATATTGCAATCATCCACAACGGCATGTCAATTGGCATTGTCATGGGAATTAGAAGACCCGAAACTAAAAAACCTTCATTTACAGCATGTTTGTTAATGTAGGCGAAGTAAATTTCAACACCTAGACCAGCTATATATGTGACTGCTATCATTGGAACCACTTTAATAGCACCAAAAATAAAATTATCAAGAGTGAAAAACTGGAGCCAACCTATAGAGTCGTTCAACATTCCTAAGGCCCTATAGTGCTGATATCCAGAATTATATAAACCGAATATTAATGCAGGAATCAAAGCGAATATAACAGTAATCATTGTTCGTTTCAAGTCTATTGCATCACGCACATGAGCCCCACTACTTGCATTATGATCGGGCACAAATAACATGGTCTCGAGAGCGTTATATAGAGGATATAACGGCTTTAGCTTCCCTGTAGTTACAGCAGGACGAGCGGAATCAAGAATGTCTTGTAAAACTTTCATAAACTTAAACGCATTAATTCATTTCGGCATAAAGAACATCTAGGCCCTTTCTAACCATTTCTTGTAAAGGTTGTTTTGAAGTACAAATAACTTCACAAAGAGCAAAATCTTCAGGAACTATTTCATAAATACCCAACTCCTCCATTTTTTCAAGATCGTTAGCCCAAATAGATTTAAGCAATTGATTCGGAAAAATATCAAAAGGAAAAACTTTGTCATATTGACCTGTAACAACAAAAGCTCGCTCTTCTCCATGAACCTTGGTAGTCAAATTGTACTTTCGTTTTGGAAAGAGCCAAGAAAAATAAGCTCTACTCATCGAATACTTAGCAAAGCCTGGTAAAACCCAACCTAGAAAATCAGTGTTCTCTCCTTCTGGAATTATTGTAATCTGGTTTGCATAAGCACTTAAATAACCTTCTCGTTCAACTTTAGCGCCAGTCAAAACTGACCCTGATATAAAACGATAATTCCCAGGTTTGGCATTTTTTTTGAAGAATTCGGTCAAGGATTGGCCAGCTCGAACATTCACATATCGAGGTTCTATCATTCCTGAACCCGCCGCTGATATACATTTATCTAAGTGTAATTCACCCGAATTAAATAAATGACCAATAATTGCCACATCTTGAGCTCCCAAAGTCCAAACGACATCTCCCTTATTAATGGGAGATATTTTCGCAATATGAACTGAGGTATTTCCTGAAGGGTGGGGACCTGAGAATTTATGTACTTCAACATTTTCAGCTTCAATCAGTGTTTTAGATTCCTCATCGACATCAATAGAAAGTATGGTTCTTGGTGAAAGCCCCTTTAAAACAATTAAACCTGTAGCGAAATCTTCTTCTCTTCCCTTTAGCGAAATAGATGTCTTAGGAGCAAGAGGAGATGAATTCATTCCATTAACAAAAATTGCTTTTGGAGTATCATTGGGGTTTGCAATACAACCATAAGGTCGCATTTGAATCAAGGTCCAGGCACCAGAAAGGAGTAGCTTATTTTGAGTACTCTCCTTGTCGGCAGAGAATTCTTTGCCAAAATCGACATATTCACATTTTTCATCAGAACGAATAACGATGCGATCAAGTCTTCGTTTGGGTCCTCTTTCAATAGCCGATATTTCGCCACTAATGGGAGACGTCACGCGAATATTATCATTTGACTTGTCATGAAAAATACAGTCCCCTGCTCTCACCTTGTCTCCAACTTTAACTATTAGCTTGGGATTCAGGTTTATATAATCTGAAGGAGACAAAGCAAAAGATCTAACGAATTCAGTTAAATCTAATTTCTGGGATGGTTCGCCGACAATAGGTAAATTTAGTCCTCTTCGGATAATGTGTGTTTTCGACATCTCTGGTATTAATATATCTCGAAAAATTTCGACGCAAATGTAAATATAATTAAAGCGCTGAAAGGATTCAAAGAAGTCATAATCTGTGTGTTGTTTGTAATTTAAAACGTTTCTAAATAAGGTTATTTTGTAAAGTTGATATTATATTCTGTTTTCAAATCACGTTTGAATTTACCTATTAGGTATATATAACGTAAAATGAAACATTTAAGTTTTTAAAAGCCATAATTAGTAAGTTTTTCTCAACTTTACCGAGTGTTAAGGTTTCTCCCTCTATTTTTTTTAGCTTGGCCCGAGGTCTATAGTCAGTCTATAATTCCAAAGATTATTATAATTGAAGATTTTCAAAGTGTTCAAATTCACCCTGTCGGAAACCCCCAATCGCTTGCAACTATTCCTTTAGGAAAAAAACAAACTCTATTAGTGTCACTTGATGATTTTAGCTCTAATACACAGTCCCTAAGTTATACATGGGTGCACTGCAATCGTGACTGGACTCCATCAGGTTTGATCTCATCGGAATATATCAATGGATTCTTAGAGGGACAATTACCTCTGGCTGAATTATGTTTTAATACTTACCAGCCTTACAGCCATATTAGCTCAACCTTACCTGAAGAAAACTGCATGCCTCGAATTTCGGGCAATTATTACTTAAGAATTTACGAAGAAGACCCTGAAGACTTTCTTCTTCAATATCCCGTTGTGATATTTGAGCAAATTGCAGATGTACAAAGTGAAATTCACAGAACTATGAATTTGGAACTCCGGAATAGCCATCAGGAAATTGACATAATTGCAGATTTAACTAATTTATCTGTGCAAAACCCATTCAGGGATATCCGAATAGGTATTGTTCAAAATAGAAACTGGAGGAGCATTAAAATGCTTGCGCCAAGATTTTTGAGAAATGGTTTTTATGATTTTAACTACAATAACGGGGAAAATGCTTTTGAGGGCGGAAATGTTTTTCGTTTTGTTGATACAAAAAACATCCCGATTCCTACTCTTCGAATAAGAGGCTATAATCTCGAAAAAATCTGGATAGCAACTGTGAGAAACGAAAAACCAAGAGGAATAGATCCATTTCTTTTTCAAGATGACGCACGTGGAGGATTTGTCTTCCGTAAGCAGAATTCTGTTATGCCCAATTTAGAAGCGGATTATGTTGTCTTAGACTTGTTTGTTAAAGATGTTGAAAAGTCCGGAGATAGAAATCTTTATGTAATTGGTGATTTTAATCAATACAGAGCTTTAGAGTCATGTTTGTTACACTATGATACTTTAGTTGAAGCATACCGGGGTCGTGTTCTAGTAAAACAAGGATATTTAGAATATGCAATTGGAGAATATAACTTCGACCCATCAATTGATGATTTAACTTGGGACTTATCATGGACGGAGGGAAACCATTGGCAATGCCCAAACAATTATACAAGTATTTTATATATGCGAGAATGGGGGAAAAGATATGATCGAGTAATCGCAATAAAAAACATTCGGACAAATGGAAGCTTGGGCCTAGGTCTGAATTAATGAATGTCATTTAAGAACCTTATTTTAAAAAAGTGATCAGCACCGATTTGAACTTAGCTATTAATCTCCTTAATTCCGGAGAAATAATTGCAATTCCAACAGAAACTGTATATGGACTTGCTGGTAACGCCCTAAATGAAAATGCGTTAATAAAGATATTCAAAGCAAAAAAAAGACCCTATTTAAATCCGTTAATTACTCATATCGGAAGAATAAGTCAACTAAGCAATCTTTGTAAAGATATTCCAAATGAAGCGTGGGTTTTAATTGATGTTTTTTGGCCTGGACCCCTTACTCTTCTGCTCCCTAAAATTAATTCTATTCCAGATTTACTCACATCTGGACTAGAACACCTAGCTGTCCGCATGCCGTCTCATCCTATGGCTCTTCAGTTACTGAAATCAATAGATTACCCTTTAGCTGCGCCAAGCGCTAATCCATATAAATACGTATCTCCAACAAGTGCCCAGCACGTTGCCGATCAGTTGGAGAATATTATACCATTAATTTTAGACGGTGGCGATTGTGATATTGGATTAGAATCCACAATAATTGGATTTGAAAATAATGAAGTCATTGTGCACAGGCTTGGTGGAATAACTATTGAAGAAATAGAAAGGACTCTAAAGAAATCTGTTATACTATTCGAGACAAATGACAGCCATAAGTATCCAGGGCAAAATAAAAAACATTATTCCCCTAATAAACGGATTACTTTAATTCCTTTTGGCTCCGATTTACCGCGAATCCATGAGGAAGACACACTTATATCATGGCTACCCAGTTCCATGAGCACAGATTCCATCAGTGCAGACGGAACAGATATATCTGGGGCATCAAGATTATTTTCTTTATTAAGGGACCTAGACAAAAAAGAAACTCGAAAAATTTATATTGAACAAGCTCCGAACATCGGACTAGGAGAGGCTATAAACGATCGCCTTAAGCGTGCCGCATATCCTTCCTAAGCTCAAAATTTTGTCCTAGGTAAACTTTACGAACAATAGGATCTTCAGATAATTCCTTAGCTGTACCGCTTTTCAATATTTTCCCCTCAAACATTAAGTATGTTCGATCTGTAATTGCTAAGGTCTCCTGAACATTATGATCGGTAATTAAGACACCTATGTTTCTATCTACCAGCTTTGCAACTATTGACTGTATATCTTCAACAGCAATTGGATCAACACCAGCAAATGGTTCATCTAAGAGAATAAACTTGGGATCCGAAGCGAGTGCACGTGCAATTTCCGTCCTTCGTCTCTCTCCTCCTGATAGCAAGTCGCCTTTGGAATTTCTGATTTTAGTCAAAGAAAATTCTTCTAAAAGAGCCTCTGTTCGTGTTTTAATTTCATTTTTATTAAGACCTCGCCATTCCAAAACTGCGGCAATATTATTTTCAACCGTCATCTTCCGAAAGACAGATGGATCTTGAGCTAAGTACCCTAACCCCTTTTGGGCCCTGCGATACATGGGTAAGCGGGTAATTTCATTTCCATCTAATAAAACTCTTCCTTCATCTGGCTTTACCATGCCAACAACTGCATAAAAGGAAGTTGTTTTTCCAGCTCCATTAGGACCGAGCAAACCAACTATCTCTCCCTGGTCCACATGAAAACTAACCCTATCAACAACTCTTTTGCGTTTATAATCTTTAGATATTTCGATAACTTCAAGTCTCATTTATCAAGGGATTATACTTTATTCGGTTGTGCCCTACGGCTAATAGAAATGCTTAATTCGTACAATATAGCCACAGGTATCGAAACTATAATCTGACTAAATATGTCCGGCGGGGTAATTACTGAAGAAATTGCTAGAATCACAATCCACGCATGCTTCCTGTAAGTCTTCATACCATCAGGGGTTACTATTCCGTATTTAGAAAGGAAATAAACTACAATCGGCAATTCAAAAAGCAATCCACAAGCTAAAATAATAGCTGCAATCGTAGACAAATAAGATGACATCTCAATGAGGTTTATGATTTGATCTGAAACGATATAATTAGATAAAAATTGAACACTTAATGGAACAATTAAAAAGTACCCAAATGTGGCTCCCATAAAAAAAAGAATAGATGATATACTAATAAAAGCGACGGATCGCTGACGCTCACCTAAAGTCAAGCCAGGAGATATAAATAACCATAATTCTTTGAGCACAAATGGTGCAGATATAATAAGTCCTGCAATTAAAGAAAGTCTAATATGTATAGAAAACTGTCCAGACATTTTACTATTAATCAATTCAATGTTAATTTCATTTATACATAGACCAGCAATATTTAATGACTCTGATAAAAGGCAAAAACATCGATATGTAATAAAATCATTGGATTTTGGAGCAAGAAGCAATCCATCAAAAAGGATTTCTCTAAAACAAAAAGCAAAAACAGCAGCTATCAGTATAAACAAGCATGCACGCATTAGGTGTTTACGTAATGCAGCAAGGTGTTTTAGAAAAGACATTGAATCTTCTTTAGACATGATATACAAAAGTAGTTTATAGCGTAACTTTAAACTTGTATTTCTTCAAAAAAAGATGACTCAAAAATCAATTATTGAAAGCAGAGCGCTCCTGAAGACATTCTTCGGTCATAATGAGTTTAAAGGAAATCAAGAAGAAGCAATAAATTCTATTATTAACGGTAATGACACTTTCGTCATGATGCCTACAGGCGGGGGTAAATCTCTTTGCTATCAGCTTCCTGCAATACAAATGGAAGGATTATCTATCGTAATTTCTCCTTTGATAGCGTTAATGAAAAATCAAGTTGATGCGATTAGGAGCTTTTCCTCAGAAGACGGAATAGCACATGTTTGGAATTCATCCTTAACGAAAAGGCAAATGGTTCAAGTAAGAAAAGATCTTTCTTCAGGAATTACTAAGCTTTTATATATGGCTCCTGAGTCCATTAACAAGACTGAAAATATTGATTTTCTCAAAGAACTTAAAATCTCATTTTATGCTATTGACGAGGCGCACTGCATTTCAGAGTGGGGACATGATTTTCGTCCCGAATACAGACAATTACGTAACGCAATAAACTTAATTCAAAAAAGACCAATAATTGCTGTAACTGCAACCGCAACAGAGAAAGTAATCTCCGATATTCAAAAGAATTTAGAGATGAAAACGGCAAATGTATTTGCGACATCCTTCAATCGATCAAACCTTTTTTATCAGGTCAATTTAAAATGTGAAGTTGAAAAAGACATAGTAAAATTAATAAAAAAACATTCTGGTAAATCTGCAATTATATACTGTTTGAGCAGAAAAAAAGTTGAAGAAATTTCTCAGTTACTTCAACTAAACGATATCAAAGCTTTACCCTATCATGCAGGACTGGACGGAAGTAAACGAGCAAAACATCAAGATGCCTTCTTAAACGAAGATGTTGATGTAATTGTTGCGACAATTGCATTTGGAATGGGAATAGATAAGCCAGATGTTAGATTGGTCATCCACCATGATATTCCTAAAAGCATAGAAAGCTATTATCAAGAAACAGGTAGGGCAGGAAGAGATGGAGGAGAGGGTATTTGCGTAACATATTATTCTGAAAAAGATATAGATAAATTAGATAAATTCCTAAGTAAAAAGCCTGTTGCAGAGCAAGAAATGGGTCGTCAACTGCTTCAGGAATCAAAAGGATATGCCCTGGCTTCTACTTGTCGAAGAGAATATATACTTCACTATTTTGGCGAAGTATACAATCAAGAAAATTGCGGTTCATGCGACAATTGCTCAAGAAACATAGAAAGAGTAAGCATTCCTGACAAAGTGGCGTTGATAATCAATATTATTAAGGAAGGAAAAAGAAATTTTCGATCTGAACAGGTTGTTAATGTTTTAATAGGAAATGAGACTTCAGTTCTTAAAACCTTTGGAGCCTCTAAATTAAATCAATGGGGAAGTGGGAAAACTGAAAGCCATGGCTATTGGTCAGATCTGATTCGACAAATTTCAATAAAAAGACTTATTTCAAAAGATATAGAGCGTTATGGAATTCTAAGACTGACTGAGGAAGGACAAACTTTTCTAAATATAAAAAGTGATTTTCTAGCAAAACCATATCGCAAAATTTCTGCTGAATCAAACTCAGAAGAAACTTCAAAACAAGTCAATTCCGTCCTAGATCCAAAACTTTACAAGAAACTCCAATCAGTAAATCAACAGTTAGCAAAAGCAAGGAATATTCCTCCTTATGCGATGTTTTCAGATATATCACTTAATGAAATGGCAAGTTCTTACCCATTCACCGAAGTTGAACTCATGGTGTTGCCTGGGGTCGGAGAGGGAAAAGCTAAGAGGTTTGGACAACCAATGCTAGAAGAAATAAAAAATCATTGCAAGGACAATAAAATCGAAAGACTCATTGATTATACAATTCGTAGTGCTGGTAAAAAAGGTTCACTTAAAATTTATATTATTCAATCTATAGACCGTCTCCTTTCTCTTGAAGAAATGGCTAATGATAAAAGTGTTAGCGAAGATGTGATTCTTGAGGAAATGGAGCGAATTGTACAAAATGGAACACGCCTTGCCCTTGATCACATAATTGAGGAAATGGTTGATGACGATGATTCAATAATTGAGATTCTAGAATATTTCTCTCAAGAGTCTAAATCGGGAGAAATATCAGAGGCAATAAATTATTTTGATAAATCCTACAGTGAAGAGGAACTTCGTCTTGTCCGATTGAAATTTCTATGTGAAGTTATTTAAGTCAATTCTTGTTAAGCCATTTTAAATTCATAGGAATTCCATCTCCAGAAAAATCATAAAATGATGTACATTTTGAGTAAGCTAAAACTATTGATAGCACTTCGCTAGACGGCAGTAATGTTGAGTCGGACTCTTGTGTAATTTCATTCATAGGCATTCATTAATTAACTAATAACGCAAGAAGACACACCCTTAGTATAAATCTATTTTCATTATTTTTCTCAAATTCATCAGAGCATAACGCATCCTACCAAGCGCAGTATTAATTCCCACTCCAGTTTCCTCAGCAATCTCTTTAAAACTTAATCCTGAGGTCATTCTTAATTCTATAACCTCTTGTTGATCAGGCGGTAGTTGTTCAACAGCAATTTTCATATCAGAATACCACTGGTTTTGAAGAGTTTCCTCTTCAAAATTTAAAGTCTCGTCTGTTATTCCAAGTATCGAATGCCGACAATCGTCAATACTTATAACTTTTGAACGTTTTTGTTTTCGAAAATGATCCATTACTGCGTTTCTGGCAACACGATGAATCCATCCTGAAAATTTGCCTTTCTCTTTATATCCGTTAGCTTTTGAAATACGAATAAATTTTATCCAGACTTCTTGCAAAATATCATTAGAAAGCTCTTCATTGTGAACTTTCGAGAAAATTAAATTAAAAACTGATTTTGAGTGGCGCATGACAAGCCTCTCCAGAGCAAATTCATCACCAATTATGTATGATGCCACAAGTTCAGCATCATTCTTACCTACGCTTTTCATAAACCAAAATATTAAAAGTTTAAGTAGGTATTTTATTTTATAGGCAGTATTTTTTTTGTTTAAACGAATCTAGCATTTTTTCTTCAACTACAAAGGGTATTTTTGCAATTCAGATATGACAAAATTAAATAAGTTAAAAATTATTGGTGCGAGAGTTAATAATCTCAAGAATATTAATATCGAATTTCCGCATGGTCATTTAGTTGTTATCACTGGAGTAAGTGGTAGTGGTAAATCTTCGCTGGCATTTGATACACTTTATGCTGAAGGTCAAAGAAGATATGTTGAATCATTATCCTCGTATGCAAGACAATTCCTGGGAAAATTAGATAAGCCAGAGGTCGATAACATAACTGGACTTGCTCCAGCAATAGCCATTCAGCAAAAAGTAATCTCACGTAACCCCAGATCAACAGTAGGGACAGTTACTGAACTTCATGACTATTTAAAAGTTTTATTTGCCAAAATCGGGAAAACCTATTCTCCAATTTCTGGAAATGAAGTTAAACGTCACCAAAATAAAGATGTTTTAAATAGAATTAAAGAAAAAAAAGAATCTTTAGTACTTATAATAAGTCCTCTTAATTTTGAAGATCGTACCAAAGAAGAAATGTGTGATCTTCTTATTCAGCAAGGATATTCTAGAATAATAGATAAGATTGGTACAATATATAAAATTGAAGATATACCTGAGAGTACACAAATATTTTCTCTCGTTGTCGACAGAATGCATTTAAAGGATTTAAATGAAGAGACAATAAACAGAGCAAATGATTCTATTCAAACTGCTTTTTTTGAGGGTCAGGGTGAATTAATATTACGTTGGGAAAACGGTGCTGAAGATATATTTTCAAATCGATTTAATGAAGATGGAATTGATTTTGACGACCCGTCACCAGCTTTGTTTTCATTCAATACGCCCCAAGGAGCTTGTCCTGAGTGCGAAGGTTTTGGCTCTTTGATGGGAATTGACAAAGATTTAGTGATTCCAGACAAAAATTTAAGTGTCTACGAAAATGCTATAGCACCTTGGAGAGGTGAAAAACTTTCAAAATGGAAAAATGATTTGATACTAGGCTCAGAAGCAGCAGACATGCCAATCCATAAACCGATAAATCAATTAACAGTTCATCAAGAGCAACTTATCTGGGATGGATGCAAGCACTTCAAAGGAATTAATGATTTTTTTAGATATGTTGAAAGTAAAATTTATAAAATTCAATTTCGTGTTCTGCAAGCAAGATATCGAGGGAAGACAATATGTCCTGATTGTGGAGGAAAAAGACTCAGGAAAGAGGCTCAATATGTAAAAATAGAAGGAATATCAATAGCTGAAATATTATCTTGGTCAGTATCCAAAGCGTCTATTTGGTTCAATGAATTGAATTTAAAAGGAAACGATATTAAAATTGCCGAACGGCTTTTGATAGAAATAAAAAATCGACTAAACGTACTTGAAAAGGTTGGACTTCACTACTTAACACTTGAGCGACCTGCTGGAACACTTTCGGGGGGAGAGTCCCAGAGAATTCATCTTGCAACGAGCCTTGGCTCTTCATTAATTGGATCAATTTATATTTTGGATGAACCAAGTATCGGACTTCACCCTAGAGATGCTCAAAAACTTCTTGAAGTACTATTTAAACTAAGAGATATGGGTAATACGGTCATCGTTGTCGAACATGATTCTCTTTTTATGAAATCTGCCGATACTCTAATAGACATTGGACCAAAAGCTGGTTTAAATGGAGGGCATGTAATATATTCTGGTCCAGGCAGTAATATCCAATCGTCAAAAAGTCTAACTGCTCAGTATTTAAAAGGTGAAAAAAAAGTCTCAAGATCAGCTCTACGCATTAAACAGCCGAAAACTATTGGAATTCGCGGTGCGGTTCTGAATAACTTAAAAAAAGTTGATATTGATATACCACTTGGTCACTTCTCTGTAGTCTGCGGCGTCAGCGGGAGTGGTAAAACCTCATTAATCAGAAATGTATTAGTACCAGCAATCCAGAAACATCTTGGCGAACGCAGTATAAAAGCAAACTCTTATGAAACATTAGTTGGCGAAATAGCACAAATTAATTCTGTTGAAGTTGTAGATCAAAACCCAATGGGTAAATCATCAAGATCGAACCCTGTAACTTATCTAAAAATATATGATGATATTAGAACTGCTTTCGCATCAACGAAGAATGCTCAACTAAGAGGATTAAAACCGAAACATTTTTCATTTAATACCGAAGGTGGTAGATGTGATATTTGCAAGGGTGATGGATTTGTAACGATAGAAATGCAATTCATGGCTGACGTACACCTCAAATGCGAACATTGCAATGGAGACCGATTTCAAGATGACGTACTTGATGTAGAGATTAATAGCCAAAACATAGCCCAGATATTGAGGATGACAATTGATGAAGCCTACGTTTTCTTTAACAATTCTGGACTAAGCAAAATCGCCACTAAACTTCAACCACTTATCGATGTAGGGTTAGGTTATCTTCAGCTAGGACAAACTAGTTCTACGTTATCTGGAGGTGAGGGCCAGAGGGTCAAACTTGCATACTATTTATCTAAAGGAAACTCGATTGATCCTATATTTTTCGTTTTTGATGAACCGACAACCGGTTTGCACTTTGATGATGTTCAAAAACTACTGGATTCTTTTAATGCTCTTATTGCTTTAGGGCATACTGTTCTAGTAATCGAACATCACACTGATGTGATTTCTAATGCAGATTGGGTAATTGAATTGGGACCTGAAGGAGGAGATGACGGAGGATATCTACTATTCCAAGGAGCACTAGAAGATTTTCATGGAATAGATAAATCACCAACATTAGTCTTTCTCGAAAAAAATTAATTCATCAAGATGAAAAATAGCTTAAATAGAACGTTGTCTCAGAACCTCATAAAGTATTATTGCACCTGCAACACTAACATTTAATGAATCAACAATTCCATTCATTGGAATTTTTAGCTTGTGAGATTTTATCTTTTCCCAACTCGGACCTAATCCTTTATCCTCAGAGCCAAGTATTATAGCACTTGGGCCAATAAAATCCATTTCAAAAGGCGATTTAGCTCCTGATAAGTGCATCAAATAAGGTGTTATTTCTAAATCCACTAATAGTTTCTGAACATTTGAACTATTAGACTGAGCCCATTGAGTGTTAAAAATACCACCTATACTATTTCTGATTGAATTAGTTCCTAATGGATCGCATTTCAATGACGAAAATATTACTGCATCTACCCCTACAGAGTTAGCTGTTCGTAACAATGCCCCAACATTTCCCGGTTTCTCTAGGCCATCAAGAATAAGAAGTAAAGGATTTTTTGGTAAATCTAAATTTGATAAGTCCTGAATCGGTCTTTCAAAAACAGCGAGAGACATAATTGTTCCTTGACGAACAACTAATCTAGAGAATACGTCTTTAGAGCAAAGAATCGGACTATATTCTTGGAGTTTAGACACTAAATCTGATTCTTCACAAAGAAATAAATCTCGAATCAACCATCCAGATAAAATAGCACGCATAATTTCTCTTTCCCCTTCGACTATACATATTCCATCTTTTTTTTGCGTGCCTGGTTTCTTAGACCAATGAATAAGCTTTTTTATTCTAGCATTTTGCATGCTCTCAATGTAAATCAACCCCCTATTCTTTTTGTCTTTAAGCCTAAATCACTTAAGAAGGCTTCAGACTTATTTCTAACATCACCTTGAAGAAGTAAAACGGATCCGTTTAAGCTCCCACCAACCCCACACAATTTTTTCAGTGATTTTGCCATTGAAAATAAGTCGCCTCCATCCATCTTATTAAAATCAACTAGCGTTGCAATTTTACCATTACGTCCTTTTTTTTCAAAATAAATTTCCACTAATCCAGAGACTGATTTTTCCAAGCAATCATCAATAGAAAAAAATGTTGAATCTTTTACTTTATCAATGCCTAATGCACTTGACAAGGCATCAGAAAAGGAATTATCTTTTTCAGATCCTGCTTGAAAATCATTATTCTTTCTCATTAATTATAGATTTATACAGTTTCAAATAAATACCACCAACTCTCTCCATAGAAAAACTTTCAGCTTTGGATCGAGAAGATTTTGAAAAATCTGAAATTTTAATATCATCATTTAAAAGCCGCAAAACATCTTCTGCCATCGCCCCAATATCACCAACCTCCTCAAGATAACCATTAATTCCATGATCAACAACCTCCTTTAATCCCCCAACTCTAGAGGCCACAACTGGCACATAAGAAGCCATAGCCTCTAATGCAGACAAACCGAAACTTTCTGTCTCTGAGGGTAATAAAAAAATATCAGAAATCCCAAGCATGGATTGCACATCATATGTTTTTCCTCGAAAAATGACATTTCCGCTTAGTCCCAAATCATGAACAAGTTCTTCAGCCTGAACTCTATCAGGCCCATCGCCAACCATAATCAATTTAGAATCTCTTTGATCATTAACCTTCTTGAAAATTTGAATCACATCTAATATTCTTTTTACTGGTCTAAAATTACTCACGTGACATATGATAGCTTGAGAGTCCATTGCTATTGTACGTCGCAAACTAATAGGCTCGCGTCTATATTGAGAAGAGTCGACAAAGTTTGGAATAACTTGAATAGGCTTCTGAATTTTAAAAAGTTCTGTTGTTTGTTCTTTTAGACTTTGACTTACTGCCGTCACATGAGTACTATGATTTATGGAAAAACAAACTGCAGGTTTGTATGCCGGGTTTTTACCAACTAAAGTGATATCAGTTCCATGAAGAGTAGTAATAATAGGAATGTTTAAGTTCTGATCTTTTAGTATTTGACTGGCCATGTATGCAGCATAAGCATGAGGTATTGCATAATGCACATGAAGAATATCTAAATTCTCACGACGAACAGTTTCCACAATAGTGCTCGCTAACGCAAGTTCATAAGGTTGATAATGAAAAAGAGGATACGGATCCACAATGACTTCATGAAAATTTACATTTCCATTACATTGATCTAATCTGACTGGAAGGGCATGACTGATGACATGTAAAATATGTCCTTTCCTACCTAAATAATTAGCCAGTTCAGTTGCCATAACACCGGACCCACCAAAGGTTGGGTGACAAATAATTCCAATTCGCATTATTTAATTTTTATCGGTTCATTATTTAAATATTTTTTTCGTGACTCTTCACTACCATTTACATCAAAAAAGATGACATCACCATGAATCTCACCTTTGCTATATGGATAAATAGCCGCTGGGATAGAATTATCATGATACCAGATTGATTTACCGTGCTTTAAATTTAATACCCATTCAGTTCTGCTCTGAATAATTCCTGTTCGATAAAAAACAAGCTCTTCTCCATCTAATCTACCATTAAGCCAATTTGAACTTTTTATCTTTTTCCCAGCCTGATTATAAATTATTTGGATACCGTCCTTTCTACCTTTTGCCCATTGATTATAAAACATTAGCTGACCAGAAGGATGGAATTCCCAGGATGGTCCATTCAATAAACCCTTGTAAAATAATTGAATCCTATTAGGTTTTCCATTCTCAAAATAATTCACAAATGTTGAATCTAAACTTGAACCAGATGAATTATTAATTACTTGACCTGAACTCAAAAAGGGAAAAAAAAGAATACTAATAAATAGAATTCTGAACGACTTCTTGTATTTTAGTCCGAATATCAAGTTCGTAAATTTTTTTATTTTCTGCATTTGGATAAATTCGATTCGAAAGAAACACTAATATAATTCCTGATTCAGGATCTGCCCAAGCAAAAGTACCTGTAAATCCAGTATGACCGAAACTTTTAGGGCTTACACAACCACATGTAGGACCATCACCAGAATCTTGAGGACGATCAAATCCTAGCGCCCGACGATTTCCAGTCTCACAAGAATAACAACTAGTAAAGTGCTTAATAGTTTTAGAGTTAAGATACTTGTAGCCATTAGCACTACCGCCATTTAAATAAAGCTGCATCATCTTACCTACGCTATTAGCATTTGCAAAAAGACCAGCATGACCAGCAACTCCTCCAAGAATAGCAGCTCCTTGGTCATGTACAGTTCCTCGAATCTGTTGTTTTCGAAAAATAATATCATTTTCTGTTGGAGCAATATCAATCAATTTATAACCATTTTGCAAAGGCAGATAAGTCATATTCAAACCCAAGGGAACGTACCACTGAGAGTGTAGAATTTGATCTAAGCTCTTACCTAGTTTCCTTTCTAAAAATCTCTGAAAAAGGTAGTAACCTAAGTCTGAATATTTATAAAAACCAACATCACTAAGTTTGACAGTTGATATATGGTGAAAAATACTATCATAAGTAATTTTATGAGCATAAATGCCTGGAGCAACAAAAGTGTTGAAATCGTGACTTTTAATCGATCGGAAGAATCTGTTATCTAAAGATCCATCAGACCATAAGAAACTCTCATAAAACGGAATCCAAGATGGCAAACCTGACTGATGAGCGAGAACTTCCTTTACAAGGATTGACCCGATAGGGGATCCCTTAAATTCAGGTAATAATTTATAAATAGGACTATCCAAAAAACGATCACCTCCATATTCTTCATATGATTTCATCAGCAACGGCATTGATGCCATTATTTTAGTTAAGCTAGCAATATCAAAAAGATGATTTTTTTTTAAAGGATTAATACCATCAAGAGTTCCCCAGGAAGAATCTAATACGACCTCACCATACCTAGAAACAAAAACTTGACAACCCGGAAATGCCTTAGCTTGAATCCCCTGATTAACGATAGAATCAATTTTTTTTAAAACATCTGATTTTATTTTCATAGAAGAGAAGGAGACAATTTTTTTTTCAGGATTTAGATTTATCCCAGAAACTGGAATCACCCCTTTAAAGTCCTTCTTCTTGCCTAATAGAATCAAATCGACTATTTCCTCAATAGCAATATTCGTCGCTTCGTAACCTATAATGACCGCATCAAATAATTCTGTTATGTTTTTTAAATATTGATTTGGGTTTGCACTATTTATTAATCCATATAAATTTGCCATCTGGACAAAACCTACTTTAAATCCTTTATCCTTAAATTCTTTTGCATCTTTTAATAAACTGTTTGGTATTTTTCCAGATTCCCATGGATTTATAGCGAATTCACAATTCAGCAACCAAATTGTTCTACCGTGACCAGATTCAAGTTCCTCATCAACATTATGAGCAGAGAAAGTATCAATTAATTTATCTCCAAAATTTACTGAATTTTCGGTGTAAGTTTTTAAATAAATACTAGATGTTTTTGTTGAATCCAAAACATTCTTTACATCGTAAACAAGGGTGTTAGCCTTTTGATAAATTTCTTTAGATAAAAACGATCGTCTTTTCATCAGATCTGAAAGGTATTTATTGTCAAATTCTCTGTGATCATACGATGCATATCTTTCTTTCGATTTTATTATTCGTATGACATGACTTTCGATATCCTCTCGACTAATACGTTCATTTTTTACAGCTGTCATAATTGCTTCAATAGCAATTTCAGGATCAGCAACAAAAAGCAAAACATCATTACCTGCTTCGACAGCGCGCACTTCAATTTCCCCTGGGGGGAGATCTTGAGATAATCCTTTCATATTTAAGGCGTCAGTGAAAATTAATCCATCAAAATTTAAACTGTCCCTTAACCAATTTGTAACAATAGGTCTTGAAATCGACGCAGGCGTTCCTGTTGAATCTAAAGATGGTATATTTAAATGGGCAACCATGATAGCTTCAACCCCTGATTCAATCGCACTGATAAACGGATGCATTTCTCGGCGTTTAAGTGTTTTGCAATCCTGCGTTAAAGTCGGCAACGTTTTATGACTGTCACTTTCCGTATCTCCATGACCAGGGAAGTGCTTTGCGCAAGCCATTACTTTTTGGCTTTGAATGCCGAAAATTTCTTGAGATGCCATTTTGTTCACGTTAGTCATATCAGAGCCTAAAGATCGCTGACCAATAATGGGATTCCGAGGATTTGTATTTAGATCAACTACTGGGCTGAAGTTAATATTAATCCCAAGATACCTAGACTCTGCGCCCAACGATTCTCCATAATTATATGCCAATTCCTGATTTTGTGTAGCACCTAGGGTAAGAGGCCAAGGTAATCTTGAAACAGAATCCAAACGCATTGAGGCTCCCCATTCAGCATCTTGAGCCATAAGCAACCGAAACCCAATATGACTCTGAGATAAGTCTTGAAGTTGAGCAATAATATTACGTTGGCGATTTGGACCTCCCTGCATCCATATAATTCCACCAATTTGTCCTTTTTTAGTCCACTTTTTCAACAACATAAGATGACGCCTATCAAGGTTGCTATATCCTGAAACCATTATCATCTGACCGCATAACAAGTCTAAAGGCATAGATTTAACGATAGATAATAGATCTTTTTCTTTTTCAGGAGTTGCAATATCTTGAGCTCCAATAGGAAATGAACTACAAAAAAGAAACAGAAGAAAGAAAGGTAATTTTGTCTCAAATATCATAGTCGAAATGTAGCCCATAAAAGGCTTTACCTTTGAACTTTTATGGGACTATTCACCTCTTTTTCTAAACAACGTAAACCGAGAGGTTTTCACTTGCAGCATAGATATCATGATGAGAGAAAATCGCGCCTGAAAAAGCTGGAATCTAATAACGCAATTAGTACAGAAAATAAGCGAAAAAAAATTCGTCAAGCATGGAATGAAAAACGAAAAAGTGCTAATTATAAAAAAAAATCTCGATTATTAATTATTCTTATCGCGATAATATTAATTTGGATCTCTTATAATTTTCTACCAGATTTTCTTTTATCTAATAAACTTGTCCAATAAGTTGATGGGAAAAAGAATATCTATACTACCAGATAATATAGCGAATCAAATAGCCGCAGGGGAAGTAGTACAAAGACCAGCTTCCGTTGTGAAAGAATTACTGGAAAACTCGCTTGATTCTGGAGCCTCTGAGATACAGATAAACATAATGGAATCTGGAAAAACGAGTATCCAAATAATTGACAACGGATGCGGAATACCTGAAAATCAACTAAAACTAGCCTTTATTCGTCATGCCACATCTAAATTAAAAAGTGTAGATGATTTATTTTCTCTCTCAACAATGGGATTTAGAGGAGAGGCACTAGCATCCATAAGCGCAATATCTCAGGTAACTCTCAAGAGCAGGATAGAAAGTTCTAACGAAGCATATCAAATTAGTGTCCATGGCATTGAATATGGAGAAATAAAGAAGGATGTTGGACCAGTAGGGTCTGTAATTACAGTGAAAAACTTATTCTATAATGTACCTGCCAGGCGTCAATTTCTAAAGGCTGACCCTATAGAATTTCGACATATCGCAGATGTGTTTACTAAAATTGCTCTCGCCAATCCAGAAACAAAGTTGACACTTCATCATAACAAGAGACAAGAAGCACAATTTGAACCAGAAAATTTAAGACAAAGAATTTCACATGTATTAGGAAAAAAGGCAAATGAAAATCTAGTCCCTGTGAGCGAATCAACAGAGCTAGTTTCAATTAATGGATATGTTTTGCGTCCTGAAAATGCAAGAAAATCAAAGGGAAACCAATATTTATTCGTTAATAAGCGTCCTATAAAAAGTGGATATCTTCATAAAGCAATAACAAAAGCTTTTGAGGGTTTACTGTCTCCAGAACTAAACCCATCATATGTCTTAAAAATAATAGTTCCATCAGATCGCGTAGATGTCAATGTTCATCCTTCAAAAACTGAAGTAAAATTTGAAGATGAGCGCGCAATATATGCTATTTTACGATCAGCAGTTAAACGCTCTCTAGGGATTCATCAAATTACCCCTACCCTTGATTTTGAAAATAATCTTCATCAACATATTAGTCTAGATAGCAGCTCAATTGCTTTAGAGCCTAAAATAAAAGTTAATTTAGACTTCAACCCTTTTAATTCAAAAAGCAAAAGAGTTGAAATGACAAGAGAAGATTTTTTCAAAAAAAAATCTAACAAAGTTCCAAAGCAAGAATCACTGGAGCTATCAAGTTCATGGGACGAAAACAAAGTTAAAGTAGATTACTCTAGATCTTATTTCTTATTGCCTCCGCGTTATATTATTACTAGTCTAAAAACAAGTCTAGTAATAATAAATATTGAGAGAGCAAAAAATCGAATTTTATTTGATCAACTTATTTCTGCTCTTAAAGGAGATGATCAATTAAGTGCCCAATCATGGGTTTTTCCAGAAATAATTCAGATTTATTCAAAAAATAATTTTGAGATTTGGAGTAACCAGTTAAAAAGACTTGGATATCATTGGGAAATAAAAGGCGATGAATATATATTTTCCGCAGGACCATTGTTTTTGAATCAATCTGAGGCAATTAGTTGGCTAGAGGCTCTTATTCAAGAGAGTCCTGAAGATATTAACCTTGACAAATTAACCCTCTCTTGGGTATCAACTATGAAAAACGAATATCCAATAATACCTGAATCAAATATCTCTAATATTATTGATATCCTTTTTGAATGTGATAATCCCTGGACTGATCCAAATGGGAAAACCGTTACACGTATCTTAGACTCAAAAGCATTAGCCGAACAATTCAAGTAATATGAACTTCAGACCTCAATCGTTTTCTTTTTTACCGCCGGTAATAAAAAACCTCCTCATAATTAATGGTCTAGCCTTTTTTGCAGCTATTATATTTAAACGCATGGGCATCAATTTACTTGGCCTTCTTGGATTATATATACCTCAATCTGAGTTATTTCAACCTTATCAACTTGTTACGCATCTATTCTTTCATGACATTTCTGGTTTTAGTCATATTCTCGGAAATATGTTCGCCTTATGGATGTTTGGGACGCCATTAGAAAACTTATGGGGGTCGAGACGGTTTTTCATTTTCTATTTCATTACAGGGCTAGGTGCGGCAACTATTCACCTTGGTGTTAATATTTTCGAATATTACAGTTATCTAAATAATTTTAGTGTGACGGGAATAAATGATTATGCAGTCAATGCTCAGAGATTACTTTGGATACCAACTGTTGGAGCTTCAGGAGCTGTTTTCGGACTACTATTGGGGTATGGTATGACTTACCCCGATCAAAAAATATATCTCTATTTCTTGATGCCTATAAAAGCCAAATATTTTGTAGCATTCTATGGTCTTTTTGAACTATTTAGTGGTTTCGCAAGCACTGGCAACATAGCGCATTTTGCTCACATCGGAGGAATGGTATTTGGTTTTCTAATTCTTAAATACTGGAAAGGAAAACAAAGACGTTTCTAAAAGATGACAAGACAATTAATCAATTGGCTTAAAGCATCTGTTATAAATAAATGGATAGGAATTCTATCTCTGTGTTTTCTCTTTCAAACCATATTGGAAATAATCGGCTGGATATTAAATATTCCTTTTGAGCAAGGTTTAATTAACTTTTTTGCCTTGAAAAATGAATTGAACTGGAAAATTCATAGTTTATTGACTTACGGTTTTCTTCACAATGGACTTTTCCATTTCATTTTTAATTTATTCATGCTGCACTTTTCTGCCCAAATACTTCAAACATTTTGGCGTCCAAAACAAGTTATCCGTTTGTTTTTATTGGGGATTATCTCAGGAGGGTTTAGTTTTTTATTTGGAACTCTGATATTGGGGAAAACAGGAGCTATTGTCGGGTCTTCTGCGGGGATTTTCGCTATTCTCTTTGCCGCAGCTCGATTTTCTCCCAATATGTCAATTTATCTTTTTGGAATATTCCCAATGCCACTTTGGCTCATATCAACAGGATTATTACTTGTTTCTATCACGGGGCTTAATGGCTCTAATTTTGGAGGTGAATTGGCACATTTAGGTGGAAGTATCCTTGGACTAATTATAGCGAAGCGTCCTGATTTTTTTAATAAAAGAAAATTTTATTTAAAAAGAAATCGATCAATGCAAATCGATCGATCAAATTCAGAAACAGAAAGTGATAGAACTAAATATTTAAATTCTATTTTAGACAAAGTCGGAAGCGTTGGTTATGAAAAATTAAACGAAAAAGAAAAAGCATTCTTAAAACGGTACGGTGAAAAATAATTCTTGGCATGTTCGAATTTGGAATATTTGGTTTTGGCCCCAATTAATTGGAATTCCCTTTGTGCTACTCTCCACTTTAGGATTTTATTTTTCCCCGAACCCCATTGCATTTTTCGCGCCATTTGCATTAATATTTCCTGTCATTATTATTTGGATCTTATTCTGGACAATTATTTCCATTCTGAGATTAAAATCCGCATCAATTTTGGGAATAGTGATTATCGGACTATCATACCCTCAATGGAAAGGGTTAGCCAATATTCATAGGCCTGAAGAGATTTCTAATTCCACATTTAAAATCGCAAGTTGGAATGTTCACCATTGGCGCAATATTAATTGGACTGACCCATACTCTACAGAAATCAAAATGAGTAATTGGATGTTAGGAATTAATCCAGATATATTATGTCTTCAGGAAAACGAATCAAAAACATCAGCGTTCGAAATACTGCGAGATAGTTTTCCATATGAAACAGCAAGAAAAGATGAAAGACTTACTATTTATTCGAAATATCCCATTATTCAGTGGGATTTCGAACAATATTATTCAGACTATCCAGGTCACAGAGGATTTATATGGGCAGATATAGAGTTAAGCGATCCAGATGGAAATATAGACACGATTAGGATCACGAACATTCATTTAGTAACTACCACCTTTGATAAAAATAACGCCTTGAAAACAAATGAAAAATTAGGATTTTCACGATCTATTTACAACAGTTTTAAAAGTCTAACAAAAACAGCGAAAAAACGAAATGAGCAACTGGAGCAAATTCTTGAATGGAAAAACCACTCTAAGCATCCAGTTTTTATAGCAGGAGACTTTAATGAACTCCCTACTTCAAATGCTTATTACAGGGCGACCCAGGAAATGATAGATGCCTTTGCGATTTCAGGATCAGGAATAGGCTCAACTTTTAAAAACCTCTGGGAAATACCATTAAGAATTGACTGGATTTTATGTCCAAAAGAAAGTATTCTCCAGTCGACAAAACAATTTGATCAGGAATGGAGTGATCACAACCCAGTGATCATAGAAATATCTCCATTTGTATTCAATAATTAGTTCTCGGCTTTTTTAATATGCCTCAAATCAAGCCAATTCATTGGATGAGCTGGCAAGCCAATCCATTTTTTCTCTATAACTCTTACACTTTCGTCATATATAAGTGGAATAAGTCGAGACTGATCATGCAGCAATTTGTCTGCTCTTTCGTATGCATTTATTCTTGAAGACTCTAATATAGCATTTCTACCCGCAGAGAGAAGTGAATCAAACTTAGAATTTACAAACTGAGATGAATTAGGTCCTAGAGGAGCTGCTCGCTTGCCTTCAAAAAGCATAAGATAATTTTCAGCATCCGGATAGTCAGCTATCCAACTAGCCCGATAAACGGAAAGCCTACCTTTTGATTTATCCTCTCTAAATGATGCAGCAGGAATAACATCCACCTTGACCGGAATCCCAATGTTCCCCCATGCACTCTGTAAATATTCACAAAGATCACGATAACCTGATGTCGTTGATAAAATAATTGGCTCAACATAATTTGAGGGATTCACTGAGTCATAGATTAGACCTGCATCAATTAACAACTTAACAGCGGCTTGTTTATTAAAAAAATAAGGATCTTTCCAACTGGAATCTGGACGGTTACCTTTCAAACCAACTGGAATAAGACCGCCGTAAGCAGCCTTCCCTATTCCATTTTTAAGATAGCGAATCATATTTTCTCTATCAATCGCCAAATTCAATGCCCTACGTACACGAGCATCGGATAGATAAGCAGGGCTTGGATTATTACATTTTATTCCGATATATTCTGTATTCAAAAAAGGAGAACGATAAAGTTTAAATTTATTTCTCCATTGATCTAGAAGATTTCCGTTTGTATTAAAGAGTTGATCCTTATAAGAGGGGTCGACCCCAGTCAAAAAATCTAAATTACCCTTAATGAATTCTAGAAATGCTGCTTGTCTGTCGGGGATGAATCGAATTGAAACTGCCTCGATATAAGGCAATCTAATTCCTTCATGATCTGTTTGATAAAAATGTTTATTCCGTCTTAAAACTAGCTTATCATTCCTACGCCAAGCTTTAAAGTAAAACGGGCCGGTGCCAATCGGGTTTGAGGAAAATTCTTTTCCAAAGAAATCAATGGCCTCTTCTGGAACAATTCCACAATAAGGCATACTAAGTCTCCCTAGAAAAGAAGGGTCAGAGGCATCAAGAATAATTACTACGTGCAAGGGACCATCATGTGAAATGCTTTTGACATTTTCCAACACCCAGGCCCCTGGAGAAGCAGTTTTTACATTTTTTAATCTCTGAAGTGAATAAACTACATCATGAGCAGTCAAGTATCTCTTTTGATTCTTGAAACACGGAGAATTATGAAAAATAACATCTGACCTTAGAAAGAAATCATAAACTAAACCGTCATTGGATAGATTCCATGAAAGTGATAAGTTTGGCACAATCTGAAGAGAGGAATCAGTATCAACAAGAGTGCTAAATATCTGCTTTGATATCCAATTACTGGCTTGATCTCTTGAAAATGCGGGATCCAGAGAAGACACCCCACTAGCCTCGTTATATCTAAAAACTTCACCCCTATTTATATTGTTAGAATTTTCACAAGAGATAAAAAACCCAAAAAAGGTAAAAGAAATAAAAAATAATTGCCTGAACATACTTCCAAAGATAGCCGATGAAAAGTCCTAAATTTGCCGAATGCCACTCTCAGAAAAAACAGTAGCCTTTCATACTCTTGGTTGTAAACTTAATTTTGCAGAAACAAGCACAATCGCTAGAGATCTGAACAACGCAGGAATGAAAACAATTAAGCTTGAACACGGGGCTGATCTAGTTGTAATAAATACATGTTCAGTAACTGAAAAAGCTGACGTTGAATGTCGATCAATAGTTCGTAAAGCTCTTAGGAGAAATTCAAAATCATTTATAGTCGTAACAGGCTGTTATGCCCAACTTAGACCAAGTGAAATAGCCTCCATGGATGGTGTTGATATTGTCATTGGTGCTGCTGACAAATTACACCTAAGGCGATTTCTTACGGATCTTGAAAAAACTCCGAAAACAGAGATTCACAGCTGCGAAATTGGAAATGTTGAAAATTATCAATCTGCCTACAGCCTTGGAGATCGTACACGTGCTTTTTTAAAAGTTCAAGATGGATGTGACTACAAGTGCACTTATTGTACAATTCCAATGGCACGTGGTATTAGTCGGTCTGCATCTCTTTCTCAAGTGATTTTTGAAGCAGAAAATCTGGTTTTAAAAGGAATTCAAGAAGTCGTTTTAACAGGAGTGAACATAGGAGATTATGGCAAAGGTGAGTTTGGTAACAAAAAACATGAGCACCGCTTTATTGATCTTTTAATTGCCCTAGACAAAGTGAAAGGCCTAGATCGAATAAGGATATCATCTATAGAACCAAATCTCCTTACGAATGAGGTGATTGATTTTATAGCAACAAGTAAAAGATTTGTACCGCATCTTCATATTCCTCTTCAGAGTGGTAACAATGAAATTTTAGGAAAAATGAAAAGGCGTTATAACCGTCAATTATACAAGGAACGAGTAGATCGAATTACAGCCATTATGCCAGATGCGTGTATTGGTGTAGACGTAATTGTAGGATTCCCAGGAGAGACAGAAGAACATTTCTTAGATTCATATGAGTTTTTAAGCAACTTACAGATTTCATATCTACATGTGTTTACATATTCTGAAAGACCTAATACAGAGGCAATACATCTACCTGACTCGATACCTAAAGTTGAACGAAAGGCACGAAATCATAGACTGCGACTTTTAAGCGCAAAAAAAACTAAAGTTTTTGCAGAATCTCATATCGATACTACTCACAGAGTATTATGGGAAGATTCAAATCGAAATGGTCGGATGCAAGGATATACCGAGAATTATATTAAAGTTTCATCTGTATTTAGTTTAGAAAGGGTAGGTTCTTTAGAGTATGGAACTATAGGACAAATTCAATCTGATGAATGTTTTGAATTTAAGACAATTTAATCAGCATGAAAGGTGCAGAGATAAAGAAAGCATTAAAATTAATATTCGACGTTGGCCGATGGATCAAAGACCAACAATTGAAATTATTGAGTGATACTATAAAAACAAAAAGCCTCAACTCATTTGTTTCTTATGTAGACATTGAAGCAGAAAAAAAACTGATTTCAGGACTTCAAGAAATTATCCCTAAATCAGGACTAATAGCGGAGGAGAGCAGAGTCTCTGAATTAAGTGGTGGTTACAATTGGGTGATAGACCCATTGGATGGAACAACAAATTACATCCATAACATAAACCCTTGTGCAATTTCTGTAGCGCTTATGTTAAATGAGGAAATTATTTGGTCTGCAATATTGGATCTATCGTCATTTAAAATGTATTCAGCAGAGAAAGGGAATGGAGCCTTTTGCGATGAAGTTAGACTTGATATCAAAAGAGGAAGTAAAATATCTGAAGGTCTAGTTGGCACAGGATTTCCATATTATGATTTCTCGCAGGTAGATCCATATTTAAATGTTTTAAAAGAATGCTTCAAAAAGTCAAGAGGGGTTAGACGGTTCGGTTCTGCTGCAATTGATTTGTGCCTGGTTGCCGAAGGTAGATTTGTTGCTTTTTTTGAATATGGCTTAGCACCTTGGGATGTCGCCGCCGGACTCTTGATAGTAAGAGAATCTGGTGGTTTTGTGGATACCTTCCATTCAATGCAATTTTCGGATAGAGATATTCTATTTGCTCGTAATATTGTAGCTGGAAATCCTGAAAGTTTCTCAAACTTGTCCTCTTGGACAAGTAAATATTTTAAAAAGATTCAATAATGAATATAACCTCAACAAAAATATCTGGATTATTAAAGTTAGAGCCTACTATTTATGGTGATGACCGAGGTTATTTTTTTGAAACTTTTCGAAATGATGATATGCCTTCAGATTCAATAAATTTTATTCAAGACAACCAAAGCTTAAGTCACAAGGGAGTTTTAAGGGGACTACATTTTCAGACACCACCATTCGCTCAATCTAAGCTTGTGAGAGTGACTTCTGGAGCTGTGTTTGATGTGGCCGTCGACCTCCGAAAAAACTCAACAACATATGGTGATTGGTTTGGAGAGATTCTCTCAGGAAATAATAATTTACAACTTTTCATCCCTGAAGGTTTTGCACATGGTTTTATCACCTTGGAAAATGAGACAGTATTTCAATATAAATGCTCAAATTATTATTCCCCCAAATCAGAAGGAGGAATTTTATTTAATGATCCCGAAATAAATATCAACTGGAGTGAAGTTTCAGGAATTCCTGAAAATCAATTTTTAGTAAGCAAAAAAGATCTTCAACTACCGTCTTTCAATAATTTTAATAGTAGACTTTTCTCAAAAAAATGAAACTTTCCAATTCGATTTTCATTCTTAGCTCCATAATCCTGCTTACTATCCTGACTTTTGCAGTTCCTGGAACCTTTACGAGAAGTGAAAGAATGATGCATCTTTCAACTTCCAATCATGTAATGGTAGTTCCTCTACCTGAAGAAGTTAATCTTGCTGGAGAGTTAATGCCAGACATAAGTACTTCAAGAGAATATCTAAGTCGAGAGATGCAAGTGAATTCATTTTGGCACAGTAATACTCTTCAACTACTACAAAAAAGTAGCAGATTCTTTCCAATAATAGAGTCTATCTTGGAAGACGAACAAGTTCCAAAAGATTTTAAATATTTAGCTGTTATCGAAAGTGGTTTATCTCCTGCTCTTTCCCCAGCCGGTGCAGCTGGCTTATGGCAAATAATGAAAGGCACTGCCATGGATTATGGCCTCGAAGTTAATGATGAAATAGATGAAAGGTATCATGTTGAAAAGGCAACAAGAGCCGCATGCAAGTATTTAAAAGAAGCAAAGAAACGTTTTGGTTCATGGACTATGGCAGCAGCCTCCTACAATATGGGTATGGCAGGATTACAAAAGCAGTTAATACGTCAAAGAGAGACAAACTACTATGACTTGCTTCTCAACGAAGAGACTAAACGTTATGTATTTAGAATTTTAGCGTTAAAGTATATATTTAAAGAACCCCGCGCATATGGATTTGATATTCTTCCAAGTGATTATTACCAACCATGGAATGATAGAAAAATACCTTTGGACAGCAGCGTAGAAAGCTGGGGCGAATTTGCGCATCAATTTGGTTGGTCATATAATGAGCTAAAAATTCACAATCCTTGGTTACGAGATGCTCATTTAACAAATGCTTCAGAAAAAACTTATGATATACACGTTCCGCTCAAAGAAACAGCACTCGAAATAAAAAATTAAAATAATTTTATGAGTGATGAAATTGTCATTCTCGGAGCTCGAGAACATAATTTACGAAATCTAGATATAAAAATACCAAGAAATTCACTGGTCGTAATCACAGGACTAAGTGGAAGTGGTAAGTCATCATTGGCATTTGATACAATTTATGCCGAAGGCCAGAGACGCTACATGGAAACGTTCTCAAGTTATGCTCGGCAATTTTTAGGAACCATGGAGCGTCCTGACGTAGATGTAATTGAAGGTTTAAGTCCAGTTATTGCAATCGAACAAAAAACAACAAATAGAAATCCCCGCTCAACAGTAGGAACAGTTACAGAAATTTATGACTTTCTACGACTACTCTTTGCTAGAGCATCTACAGCTTACTCTCTAAACACAGGAGAAAAAATGGTGAGCTACACAGACGATGAAATATTCAGAAAAATCATAGAACGGTTTAAGGGTAAACGAATTGCAATTCTAGGACCAGCAATTAGATCACGAAAAGGACATTATAGAGAATTGTTTGAATCTTTTGCTAAGCAAGGATTTCTTAAAGCTCGTGTTGATGGTGAATGGATGGATTTAGATCGAAATCTAAAATTAGATCGTTATAAAATACATGACATTGAAATTGTAGTAGATAGAATAGAAATAACAGAAAATATTGAAGATAGACTAAAACAAAGCATTCTTCTAGCAATGCGAATTGGAAAGGGAAGTATGATTGTTCTTGAATACGAAAGTCTGGATGCCATTCACTTTAGTCGAAATCTAATGTGCCCTACTACTGGAATTTCATATCCAGAACCAGAGCCAAATTCGTTTAGTTTCAATTCTCCAAAAGGTGCATGTAAAAAATGTGACGGACTCGGCAGGGTTCAAGTTGTTGATCTAGTAAAGGTAATTTCTAACTCAAAATTATCATTGAAAGATGGAGCTCTTAAACCTCTTGGAGAATATCGTAAATCATGGATATTTCAACAGATGGAGTATTTAGGATTACGCTTCGGATTTAATCTTGAAACGTCATGGAAAAAAATTTCGGCAGAGGGGAAATCCGCAATTTTAAATGGTCATAAAGAGCGATTACAAATTGACAATAAAACTTTGGGTGTCACTAGAAAAGTAAATATTGATTATGAAGGATTAATAAATTTTATAGAAACTCAAAAGAGAGAAAGTAAAAGCAAAAGTCTCCAACGCTGGGCAGATGATTTTATGATTGAAGAAATATGCCAGTCCTGCGGAGGTTCGCGACTCAAAAATGAGTCTCTAAATTTTAAGATTAATGAACAAAATATTGCTGATTTAACCCAAATAAGTATCGAAGGATTGAAAGAATGGTCTAATACTATTTTAGATAAATTAGAACATTCTAAAAAAATTATTGGAAAAGAAATAATAAAAGAACTACAAGTTCGGATTGGCTTTCTATCTGATGTCGGCTTGAATTACCTGTCACTAAATAGAAGTGCTAGATCACTTTCTGGAGGCGAGGCTCAAAGAATAAGATTGGCAACTCAGATAGGCTCACAGCTAGTTAATGTTTTATACATATTAGATGAACCGAGTATAGGTCTGCATCAAAGGGACAATAAAAGATTAATAAATAGCCTAGAATCATTAAGAGATATAGGTAATTCCGTGATCGTAGTAGAGCATGATGAAGACATGATGCGATCTGCTGATCACATAATAGACTTAGGGCCTAATGCGGGAATTCACGGTGGAGAAATTATGGCGCAAGGAGATTTTCAAACCATCGCAGAGAGTAATAGCTTAACAGGGAAATTTTTACGTCAAGAAATACAGATGGCAATTCCAAGTGAACGTAGAAAAGGAAATGGAGATATTATTCAAATAATTGGAGCCAATGGGAATAATCTTAAAGAAGTTGATTTAACGGTTCCAATAGGAGTTTTAACTGTAGTAACTGGTGTCTCTGGCTCTGGAAAATCCACATTGATCAACAATACTTTATATCCAGCATTAGCTGGACCATTGCATGGATTGTTAAAAACACCAGAAAGTCATAAGTCATTATTGGGAATTGAACATATCGATAAAGTTATTGATGTTGATCAAAGTCCGATAGGTAGAACACCAAGATCAAATCCAGCCACATATACTAATGTTTTCAGTGATATTCGAAAGCTCTTTTCAGATCTTCCTGAAGCAAAAATTCGAGGTTATGCACCAGGTCGTTTTTCCTTTAATGTAAAAGGGGGGCGCTGTGAAACATGCCAAGGGGGTGGAATGAAGACCATAGAGATGAATTTCCTTCCAGATGTCTATGTTCCTTGCGAAACATGTCAGGGAAAAAGATTTAATAGAGAAACATTAGAAATTCGTTACAAGGGAAAAAGTATCAGTGACGTCTTAAATCTCTCGATATCAGACGCCTTTACTTTTTTTGAACCAATTCCAAAAATATTTAGAGTTTTAAAGACTCTCAGTGAAGTTGGATTGGGTTATGTCACCTTGGGCCAACCATCGACAACTCTTAGCGGAGGCGAAGCACAACGAATCAAACTAGCTACCGAATTATCTAAAAAAGACACCGGTAAAACATTATACATCCTTGATGAACCAACTACAGGTCTTCACTTTGAAGATGTTCGGATATTAATGAATGTAATTAAACACCTAGTTAATAAGGGGAATACAGCAATTATAATTGAACATAATGTTGATGTAATGGCACAAGCCGATCACATAATTGATTTAGGTCCAGATGGAGGAGATTCAGGAGGAGCGATCGTAGCTTGTGGAACTCCAGAAGAAGTTTCCAAAAGTAAGCTGAGTATCACTGCTCCATTTCTAAAATCAATACTAGAGAAGAGTTCCTTATCATAAATATTTGTTATAATAAATATGATGTCATTAGTTTTAACAATGCTTGTGAACGATAATTAGACTAAATTGATATTGTAAATTTTAAGTTACTTTATAATTAAAATAATTCCTAACATATGATATCCAAGACCAAAAATCTCATTAGCGAAGCTTTCAAACCAAAAACATGGAATCAAACTAGAACTAATGACTCATGGGCCATTTTTAAGATCATGTCAGAATTTGTTGAAGGCTATGAAAGATTATCACGTATCGGTCCATGCGTAAGTATTTTTGGGTCTGCTCGATTAAAAGAAGATCATGATTGGTATAAAAAGGCACAAGATATTGCAGAAGGTCTTGGGAAACTTGGTTACGGAATAATATCTGGAGGCGGTCCCGGAATAATGGAAGCTGCCAATCGGGGAGCAAAAGAAGTAAATGCTCCCTCTGTTGGACTAAATATTGAACTTGAACATGAACAGAGTCCAAATACTTTTATAGATTTAGATAAGAGCGTTGATTTCGATTACTTCTTTGTTCGTAAGGTCATGTTCGTAAAATACTCACAGGGATTTGTTGTAATGCCCGGAGGGTTTGGGACATTAGACGAACTCTTCGAGGCAATAACACTCATTCAAACAAAAAAAATAGGAAGATTCCCCGTAGTTCTAGTCGGAAAAGATTACTGGTCAGGTTTAATAGATTGGATAAAAAATACATTAAATAAAAATTCTCTCATTGGCAAGGATGACTTAAATCTTTTAATTGTAGTCGATAGCGCCAAAGAGGCTATCGATTCAATAAACAATTTTTACGATAAATATCTCTTAAAGCCAAACTTCTAAAGGTCATATCATGGTCGATACAATCGAATAGCCCCTTCATCTCCATTCTGTAATTTATAATTCATTATGTAGATACCAGAATTTTCAGGCATCGGAATAAATTTAATTTGTTCGTCTAACCAACTGCCTGAGTATAATTTTTGACCGTTAATACCTAATATATTAATTAAAATCTCTTCTTGTTTAGGAACTGACCGAATTAATTTCCATTCTTTATTTGCACTTAAAATTTGAAATGGAGCTACAGGAAGTTCTTTTACATCATGGGCAAATAAGGATGCGATTAATGTATCGTGCGGATAAATCCCTGACCCTAAATTGACAATTAATGAATCGTAAACTAACGGTGCTGATGAACCAAAGTAGGGATATATGAGAATATCATTTGTCGCTTGAGGAGAACTAAAAATAACAATACCATTATCATCAGCAAATAGTGTATCTCCGGCATTTCTCCAAAAAACAAAATCTTTTCCGCTAGCATTCCCATAAATAACATTTCCTCCGGTTGAATAGTTCACATGTCCTAATTGGACATGTAATCTACTCACGTCAGGATATTCAGGCTCAAGAACGAATAATCCCTCCTGCCTATCAGAGACTAAAATTTTACCACTAGGTAAATAAGGATATGCACCCCATGAACCGGAATAGCCACCTGCAGAGTCTGTAGAAGTATCATAATAAGCCGATAAAACAGGTAATTCCGGAAATTCTATATCCAAAATATGCAATCCAAAAGTATAATACGATGTAATGAGGTTAGTCCCTAAAACATGAGTATTATGGGGGATTAAAGAAGTATTAGGCTGAACATTATGTCGAAACAATTCATTCACATTATTCATATCAGAAATATCAAAAGCAGATATATAACCGTTGGCTAATTCATCTGTAGCATATAGGACATTTCCATCATCACTTAACCAAGTATTATGACAGAAATTTCCTGGAGTTGGCCAACTTCTAATTAGTGTAGGACTGGATTTTAAAGTCATATCAACAGCAACTACTCCAGAATATAGAGCTGCACCAAATAAAGTATCATTACGTGCAAAACCATCATGAAAATAATGGTTATTATAGACACTTAAAGGTGTAGGGTTCCATGGGTCAGAGGTTAAGTCAAATAAAACTGCTCCCCCCACTCCAACATTTGAGCCAAAGGCATACAAAACTCCAGAATCATCTATCCAAATATTATGAGCGCGAACCAATGTATCTATTTGACCATTATTTCTTGGGATTGGAATTTTTATAAACTTATGCCTTCCTGAAGACAGACTATCCAGGTCAATAATCAACAAACCATCAAAAACCGGATTGGCTCCTGATGGAACATCGTGAACGACATAAGCATAGTGACCAAAAGTCTTTATGTCTCTCCAAATTGAGGGGGAGCCAGAAAACCAGTATGAATCCCCGACTTGATTTAATTGTGTAATATTAACTATTAAAACACCATTATAGTTGCCGACAATGGCATATTCCTTGCCCGTTGTTGAGTCTACATATCCCCATATATCAGAACAGAGTGCGCCAGCATTTGTATCAACCCAATCTGAAACTGGGTAATGTAATTTATTTATGACATTAAGGCTATCATTACTAGGCTGAGCAAATAGAGCAGATGTTAAAACAAAGAAAACTAAATATAAATTTTTAGTCATAATAATCAAAACTCTAAGGTGAATTGACCTTCATCTTTAGAATCATCCATTAAGTTACGATCGATTGTTTGGACACTATCACCAATGGATTTTTTATCAATACTAGCAATGTCATCAATATTTACTTTCTCAATTGCAGAAGTGCTGGAAACGTGATCAATTACTTCGATTGATTTTTCTTCTTGTTTAATATTATTTGAATTAAGTAAATCCTTGTCAATATCGGTATTTTTCTCACTAATAATATTGACTCGTTTAATTTGCCAAGGTGAAATTCTATTTCCTGCTGCTTTCATTCCTTTCACATTTATTAAATCAGAAAGGATTAATCGTTCAGAGCTTTTTTCTTTTCCTTTTATTTTTGAATAAGTGACTTCAAAATCAATAGTATCAAATTGGCTAATAACTTCTATTTCCGATCTTGCGTGTTCGCTAATAATATAATCCCATTGATCACTTTTCACCTCCAACATACATCGTTTAACAAAATGCTTCCCTTTTTCACCATCAAAGTATAGTAAACTCAGTGGTCTTTTTGAATCCCATTTCATCAAATAAAAAGGAACCTCATCAAAGTGAGTCCTCTCATTAGGTATGAAAATTCGAAAATGTCCATTTATATCGCATTGAAGTAAATAATCATCACCTCGGAAAGCTCCTAAATAACGTCCTCTACTCTGATCATTGATTCGCAGAACACTATCATCAAACCAAAGCTCACGAGCAGATAATGTACTAATTCCTTTGGCCTTTAGCTCTAATCTTTTAACAGAACTTTTAGTAACTGTATTGCCGCGCGCGTTACGGCTTCTTATACTTAAATCAGAAAAGTCAATATCCCATTTTATTTTTTTTAATTTTGCCAAAGCTCTTAAATAGACAGTAATAGTCTCAGCTTCACCATTTGGATTAACACTTAAATAAAGTATTGAAGAGCCTTTCTTTCCTTGAGTCAAGGGATACTCTTTATCACGAGTTACACCACCTATAGCAAACCTCTTGACAAAACTTGAGCCTTTAATTCCATCACGATATATTAAATTATAAATCGTTCGATCATCGCCTTTTCTGTATACACCAGCATATAGAATATTAATACCAACAAATTTCTTTGAGTCAACTTTAGTCACTGTAAGTGTTCCATCTTCTCTTATGATAAGAATATCGTCTAAATCTGAACATTCGCATATAAACTCTTGCTTTCGAAGCGAAGTGCCGATGAACCCTTCTTCTCTATTTGAATATAATTTTACATTTGCTAAAGCAACTTTAGATGCAACTACTGTATTGAAAGATCGTATTTCTGTTTTTCTTTCTCGTCCTTGACCAAACCTTTTCCTTAGACTCTTAAAGTACTGTATTGAGTAAGTAATAAGATTGTCTAAGTTATTTTTAATATCTAATATCTTAGACTCGAGAGCCTGAATGTTTTCATCTGCTTTGCCAGCGTCAAACTTGGATATACGCTTAATTTTTATTTCTGTCAACCTAATAATATCATCCTCCGTGACATCTCTTATTAAGTGCGAAACATATGGTTTTAAACCTTCCCAAATATTCTCTAAAACCTGCTCCCAAGTTTCAGCCTCCTCAATGTCCCGATATATTTTATTGTGAATAAAAATTTTCTCTAGACTCGCAAAATGCCAAAACTCTTGCTGCTCATGCAATTGAATTTCGAGTTCAGAACGAAGTAAATTTTTAGTATTCTCGGTAGATATTCTTAATATCTCTGAAACTTCTGTAAATAATGGTCTATCATTTTCAATTATACAACAGAGAGGTGAAATGGAAATCTCACATGACGAAAATGCATATAGTGCATCAACAGTTTGATCTGGAGAAACGCCCGGAACAAGCTGAAGGACAATTTCAACTTTTTCTGCTGTATTGTCCTCAATTTTTTTTATTTTAATCTTACCCTTATCATTTGCCTTAATAATTGAATCAATTAAAGACTGAGTAGTTAAACCGTAAGGTAATTCTGAAATGATCAATGTTTTCTTGTCTTCAACGGAAATTTTCGCCCGAACTCGAACTCGACCACCTCTTAAACCATCGTTATATTGGGAGAAGTCTGCGATTCCTCCGGTTGGGAAATCAGGAAATATAGCAACCTTCTTACCATTTAAAATAGATATCGAACCATCTATAAGTTCTATGAAATTATGAGGTAAAACCTTTGTACTTAAACCTACAGCAATACCCTCCACGCCTTGGGCCAAAAGCAACGGGAATTTCATTGGAAGAGCAATGGGCTCCCTACCCCTCCCATCATAACTAGATTGCCAAACTGTTATCTTGGAATTAAACGCAACTTCAAGAGCAAATTTGCTCAGTCGAGCCTCTATGTATCTAGATGCAGCAGCTCTGTCTCCAGTATAAATATTGCCCCAGTTACCCTGAGCGTCAATTAAAATATTTTTCTGTCCCAGCTGCACCAATGCATCACCAATACTCGCATCACCATGAGGGTGGTACTTCATTGTCTGTCCAATAACATTGGCCACCTTATGAAAACGGCCATCATCCATTTCACGTAAGGCGTGAAGCAATCGACGCTGAACTGGCTTCAATCCGTCATCAATAGCTGGAACGGCTCTTTCAAGAATCACATAGCTAGCATAATCCAAAAAATATTCCCGATACATTCCACGAACGCGGGATTCTAAAGGCCTCGAATCTTCATCGTATTGAGCATCTAGCAAATTTTCAGTTAAATCATTCATAGGTCAGCTATGTCTTTTTCCACCTTAAGGTGCTCGATGATGAATTCCTGCCGTTCTGGTGTGTTTTTCCCCATGTAGTAGTCCAGCAAAGAGTCGATATGCTCTTTTCCAATCATTACTGGCTGAAGTCTAATATTCTCGCCAATAAACATTTTAAATTCTCCAGGAGATATTTCACCCAAACCTTTAAAACGAGTAATTTCTGGTTTCAAACCGAGTTCAGACACTGCACTTTTTTTCTCGTCAATATCATAACAATAGATTGTTTTTTTCTTATTTCTCACCCTAAAAAGGGGTGTTTGAAGAATATACAAATGACCTTCTCTAACCAATTCAGGAAAAAACTGGAGGAAAAATGTAATTAAAAGGAGTCTAATATGCATGCCATCTACATCTGCATCAGTAGCAATAACCACATTATTATAGCGTAAGTCTTCTAAACCATCTTCAATATTAAGAGCTGCTTGCAACAAATTAAATTCTTCATTCTCATAAACAACTTTTTTTGTCAAACCATGGCAATTCAATGGCTTTCCTTTAAGACTAAATACTCCTTGTGTCTGAACATCACGCGAAGATGTTATAGAACCTGAAGCTGAATCTCCTTCGGTAATAAATAAAGTTGTCTCAAGACGGCGCTCATGTTTAGTATCACTGTAATGCAACTTGCAGTCTCGTAATTTCCTATTATGAAGATTTGCTTTTTTAGCTCGCTCTTTGGCTAATTTCTGAATACCCGAAAGCTCTTTTCGTTCTCGTTCGGCTCGTATAATTTTCTTTTGAATAGAACTTGCAACCTCTGGATTCTTATGTAAATAATTATCCAGTTTCGTTCGAATAAAATCTAAAATAAAGATTCTGATTGTTGATCCCTCAGGACTCATATCATTACTTCCCAATTTTGTTTTTGTTTGCGACTCAAAAATTGGCTCAATAACCTTTAAGGAAATTGCACCAATAACACTTTGACGTATATCAGAGACCTCATACTGCTTTCCAAAATGATTTCTGATGGTGGCAACTAAAGCTTCTCTAAATGCACTCTGATGAGTCCCTCCTTGAGTTGTATGCTGGCCGTTAACAAAACTATAATATTGTTCACTTTGAGATCTTTCAGCATGAGTCAATGCAATTTCGATATCCTCTCCTTGAAGGTGAATAATTGGATGAATGGTTTCTCCAGAAAGATTATTTGACAATAAATCCTTCAGTCCATTTTCAGAAAAATATTTTTTGCCGTTAAGAAGAATAGTAAGACCATGATTGAGATAAGCATAATTCCAAACTAATTTCTCTACATACTCTATTTGAAACTTATAATTTGGGAAAACCTTTGAATCCGGCTTGAAATTTACTTTTGTTCCGCGTCTAGAATTGCTTTCTGCAATATCACTTTCTTCCATCAGAACACCCCGGACAAACTTTGCTAATTTTCTTTTTTCATCACGAAAAGACTCAACAGTAAAACTTTCAGATAAAGCATTGACAGCTTTTGTACCAACACCATTTAGTCCGACAGATTTCTTGAATGCCTTTGAATCATATTTAGCACCAGTATTCATTTTAGAAACAACATCGACTACTTTACCAAGAGGAATACCTCTTCCAAAATCTCTTACAATCACCGAACCTTCCGAAATGTTAATTTCGATTATACGCCCACCACCCATGACAAATTCATCAATAGAATTATCAACAACTTCTTTTACCAAGATATAAATACCATCATCTGGTGATGAGCCATCACCAAGCTTCCCAATATACATGCCAGGCCGAAGTCGAATATGCTCTTGCCATTCTAGACTTCGGATACTGTCTTCGGTGTATTCTGTAATTTCAGACATAGTTATGTTGCGAATCTACATTACACTACTCAACTTCGCCAACTTAATCCAGGGCTTTTAGTGCTCTATTTAAGGAAGTTTTTAACAAGAAGAGTTTCAATCTAGAACTCTCTTATAAAAATATGTAATTTAAACATTGAATCGAAAATGAACTACGTCTCCATCTTGCACCAAATACTCTTTTCCTTCCACCCTCATTTTTCCGGCTTCTTTTACGGCTATCTCATTTTTAAATTCAATATAATCTGAATACGAAATAACCTCAGCACGAATAAATCCTTTCTCAAAATCACTATGTATTACACCAGCGCTCTGTGGCGCAGTAAATCCATTTTCAATGGTCCATGCTCTCACCTCTTTTACTCCTGCTGTAAAGTATGTTTGTAAATTTAGCATAGAATATGCTGCTCTAATAATTCTATTTACACCTGGCTCATCTAGACCCATGTCATCTAAAAAAAGAGATCTCTCTTCATAATCATCAAGTTCAACTATATCTGCCTCGATAGCAACAGCTAAGTGCATTAAATGAGAGCCTTCTTTAGAAGCCATTATTTTAACTTCATCAACATAGTGATTACCATTTTTTGCTGCCATTTCGTCGACGTTACAAACGTATAAAATAGGCTTATCGGTAATGAGTTGATAATTGGTAATCCATCTTGACTCTTCTTCAGTACGAACAAATGAGCGAACAGATTTTCCCGACTCAATAAATTTCTTTAAACGATCAGCCATTTCTGTCTCTCGCATAGCATCCTTATCGCCTGTTTTCGATATTTTACGAACTTTATCCAAACGTTTTTCTATTGACTCAAGATCTTTTAATTGCAACTCAATATCAATAGTTTCTTTATCTCTTATTGGATCTACAGAACCATCAACATGGATAATATTATCATTATCAAAACATCTTAAAACATGCAATATCGCATTACATTCTCGAATGTTTCCTAAAAACTGATTACCTAAACCTTCACCTTTACTAGCACCTTTGACCAACCCAGCAATATCAACTATCTCAACAGTAGCTGGAACTACTTTGTCGGGCAAAACAAGAGACTCTAACATCTGAAGACGAGAATCTGGTACATTTACAGTGCCGACATTGGGCTCGATAGTGCAAAAAGGAAAATTTGCTGCCTGAGCTTTTGCATTACTTAAGCAATTAAACAAAGTCGATTTCCCCACATTCGGGAGCCCCACAATACCGCATTTCATAATCTCATATTTTGCACAAATGTACTCCGATAAAGACATTACTTTTGTGTATCACAATTGAAGAAAATATTTTATGAATAAGTCTATTGAATTAATCCCTTCTCAGTTGAGACGAGATATACTTAGAATGGTACATGCAGTTCAATCCGGACATCCTGGAGGATCGATGGGATGTGTAGAATTTTTTGTAGCTCTTTACTTTAAATTACTTCGTCACGTACCTGAGCCATTTAATATGAATGGGAAAAATGAGGATCTTTTCTTTCTTAGTAATGGACATATAAGCCCAGTTCTATATAGCGTTTTAGCTCGATCAGGATACTTTCCCATTGAAGAATTAAATACTTTCAGAAAAATAAACTCACGGCTTCAAGGTCACCCAACGACTCACGATGGCCTGCCCGGGGTTAGAGTTGCATCAGGTAGCTTAGGACAGGGTATGTCAGTTGCAATAGGGGCTGCTGAATCCAAGAAATTATCAGGAGATAAAAACATCGTATTCACCTTACACGGCGACGGTGAGCTCCAAGAAGGTCAAATATGGGAAGCAGCACTATATGCAGGAGCGAAGAAAATCGACAATCTTATCTCAACGATAGACGCAAATGGTCAGCAAATAGATGGCTCAACGGATGATGTTATGCCAATGGGCAATATTGGAGCTAAATTTTCTTCTTTTGGCTGGGAAGTAATTCACTTAAATCAAGGAAATAAACTATCAGAAGTTATTAATGGAATTCAAAAGGCAATAGGGCGGACTGGAAATGGAAAGCCTATTTGCGTAATCATGAAAACTGAAATGGGTGCTGGCGTAGACTTTATGTCAGGAACGCACAAATGGCATGGAATAGCACCGAACGATGAACAATTGGCTGATGCTCTGAAGCAATTACCCGAGACTTTGGGAGATTACCCCATTTAATGAGATTATCTTTTTTTATCCTTCTCGCACTATTTTTTAATAGCGCAATATTTTGTCAGGCAAGATTGACAAAAGAAATATCTGATGCAGATGAAGTTAGCAGGATACTTTTTGTTCTCGACGCTTCAAACTCAATGTATGGCCGATGGGAAAATGGAACAAAAATGGAAATCGCGCAGAGACTCATGTCGGAACTAATTGATAGTTTATCCCGTATTCAAAATCCCAATTTCGAACTAGGTTTAAGGGTATATGGTCATCAAAAGCCAGTTCCTCCGCAAGACTGTAACGACACAAAACTTGAGGTTCCATTCAGTCCTAGAAACCTAACAAAAATTAAGCGTAAAATTCGAGAGCTTCGACCTATGGGGACAACTCCAATTGCTAGATCTATACTCAGTGCCGGTAGTGATTTTCCAAAATGCGAAAATTGTAGAAATATTATAATTCTCATAACGGATGGTGTAGAAGCCTGCGATGAGGATCCATGTGCAGCCTCAAATATTCTTCAAAAAAAAGGAATCACCTTGAAGCCTTTTGTTATTGGAATTGGACTAGACCCTAAATTGATAAAATCATTTGACTGTGTAGGAACATATTATGATGCAAAGGATGAGGCCACATTTAAAGAAGCCTTAGGAGTTATTGTAACTCAAGTTCTAGATAATACTTCAGCTCAAATAAATCTTATCGACAAAAAAGGCTTGGCTTCGGAGAGTAACTTACCAATAATACTTAAAAACACAAAAAGCAATCTCATTGAAGAAACCTTCATTCATACCCTAAATTACAGAAACTTACCTGACACAATAACCTTAGACCCTTTAGTCCAATACAAAGGCATGGTCTACTCTATTCCTCCAGTATCAATTGACTCTACGTATATTTTTGCAGGAAAGCACAATCAATTAGGAGCACCAGTCATCTTAGGGAGATTAAAATTAAGTATGCCAGGATCAAAACCAGCGCAACAGAAGGTTCAAGCTCTCATTCGGCTTCCTGGGAGTAGTGAGATATTAAATGTTCAATCATTTAGTTCTACAAATAAATATTTAGCGGGGTTTTATGAATTAGATATTCTCACTCTTCCCCGAATTAGTGAAAAAATTCGAATAATAGCTGGACAGTTACAAGATCTAAGTATCCCAGCCCCGGGAGATGTAACAATCCAGCTCAAAACAAATGGATATGGAGCTATTTTTGAAATAATCGGCGAAAAAATAAAGTGGGTTACTAATTTAGACGATCAACAAACACGTCAACGTTATGCAATTCAACCAGGTAGTTATATGCTTGTTTTTCGCTCACGCAGCTCCAAGCAGACTTCCTATTCCAAAACACAAAAATTTAATGTTTCATCTGGCACATCAACATTAGTGCGACTACCATAAAATAAATACGTTATGAATTCTTATTTAAATCAAGGAAATAAAGATACTCGATCAGGATTTGGTTCTGGGTTACTTCATCTTGGTAAGACAAATCCCAATGTTGTTGCCCTATGTTCTGACTTAACAGGGTCATTGAAAATGAATGCCTTTGCTGATGAATTTTCGGAACGATTCTTTCAGACTGGAATTGCAGAAGCAAACATGATTGGCATGGCTGCGGGGCTTACAATTGGAGGTTTCATTCCCTTTACTGGAACATTTGCAAACTTTTCAACCGGCCGTGTTTATGATCAAATTCGTCAAAGCATTGCCTACTCAGGTAAAAATGTAAAAATTTGCGCATCGCACGCTGGACTGACCCTTGGAGAAGATGGAGCAACTCATCAAATACTTGAGGACATTGGACTAATGAAAATGCTCCCGGGAATGACTGTTATTTCGCCCTGCGATTACAATCAGACAAAAGCAGCAACAATAGCTATTGCAGATTACGTAGGACCAGTTTATTTAAGATTTGGCCGACCAAAAGTGCCTAATTTTACTTCCCCAGAAAAAACGTTTCAAATAGGTGAAGCTGATATTCTCACTGAAGGTTCAGACGTCACTATAATCGCGAATGGGCATTTGGTTTGGGAAGCGCTAGAAGCCTATAATTATCTTATTGCCAATGGCATAAGTGCGGAGGTGATTAACTTTTCAACTATTAAACCTCTTGACATTAAGACCCTATTGAAGAGTGTGAGTAAGACAGGAAAAGTAGTAACTGCAGAAGAACATCAAAGAAATGGTGGCCTTGGTGATTCAATATCGCAAGCACTTTCTTTAAATAATCCTTGTCCCATAGAAATGGTAGCAGTAAATGATTCATTTGGTGAAAGTGGAGAACCAGCTCAGCTATTAAAAAAATACGGTCTCGATGCTGAAAATATTATTAAGGCTGTTAATAAGGTCATGAAACGTTAGAGGAGAAAATCACAAAAAATTAGTTTTACTAGATTTAGTTTGCCAATCAACAAAAACTATGAATTTAGACCAACCATTTCGACGCTATTTAGCACCCACGACAGATACTCCTATTGCCTTAACATTTGCAAAAGCTAAAGGGATATACATATTTGATCTAGAAGGAAATAAATATATGGATATGATAAGTGGTATTGGTGTAGCCAATATTGGCCATAGCCATCCTTCTGTAATTGCGGCTGTGCACAAACAAGTTGATTCTCACATGCATTTAATGGTCTATGGAGAATATATTCAACAAAAACAAGTCACCTATGCAGAATCTCTTTCTAAGGTTCTTTCTCAAAAACTACAATGCATTTATTGGGTTAACTCTGGAACTGAAGCAACAGAAGGAGCTTTCAAGTTAGCCAAAAGAACTACTGGTAGATCCGAAATAATATCATTTAAAGGTTCTTATCACGGATCGACACTAGGGTCATTATCGGCGATGGGTAACGAAAAATTTAAGAGAGCCTTCAGGCCATTGGTACCGGGCCACCGGCAGTTGATTTATAATGATCTTAAACACTTAGATGAAATCACTACAAACACGGCAGCCGTGATTGTAGAATGTATACAAGCGGGATCAGGCTATATCCAGGGAACTAAGGAATTTCTAAGGAAGCTATCAAAAATATGCTCTGAAAAAGGGGCTATGCTAATTATTGATGAGTGCCAAACAGGATTTGGAAGGACCGGAGAACTTTTTGCTCATCAGTTATACGGAGTTAATCCTGATATTCTATGTTTAGGAAAAGCACTTGGGGGAGGATTGCCATTAGGTGCTTTTATATCTTCCCAAGCTAATATGAAAAAGCTATCACGAGAGCCTATGTTGGGACATATAACAACTTTTGGAGGAAACCCAGTTAGCTGCGCAGCGGGGCAAGCAGCTTTTGAAGTCCTAATTAATTCAGGCTGGATGGATCTCGTAACTACACTAGGTGATTATATCAGACGTGCTCTAATAAAGCATCCAAGAATAATAAACATTAATGGTCAAGGATTACTTATTGCTTTAGTTCTAGATAGCCCTAACTCCGCAATAAGGATTCAAAAAAAGCTAATATCTCGCCGTATAATAACAAACTTTTTTTTATTTAACGATTCAGCTTTACGTCTCACACCACCTATTTGTATCAAAAAAGCCGAATTAAATCATTTCATCAAAAACATAATCGAGGCACTTGATGAATTATAAAAAATGAACCACATGAAAAAATCAACAAAAAACTCAAGTTTAATGAAAGGTGTATTGATTCTCGCTTTTTCATTTCCTTTTTTATTTGCGGGTCCTGCATTCTATTTTTGGATAGGAGCACCTGCATTAAGACAAGGGAACTGGGGATGGACTGCTTTTATTGTCATTTTAATGTTTGTAGGAGCGGGCTTGATTATTCGAGGAATAGTAGCTATCCTAGATGGTCTTTTTGAGGAAGAGTAGTTTCAGTAAAAATCTCATTTTATAATAATTCAAATAGATCAGTATACGAGATTGGCCTCTCGAATATCCTCACAATTGCCGAAGAATTTATTTTGTGAAACCCAGCTTTTTAACACACATAATTACATTTTAGGGATCATCTACTACATCAACACTAACCCTCTTAAACTATGAAATAGGGAATTTACTATTGAAAATATAATTCAAGGAAGATATTTTTTTTCTTTACCATGGGATGAATTCACTACAAAAAAAAATTATATTTATTACGCCTGCCCAGTTGGTCCCCCAAAATGAATAGGAACTTGAGGCTGATCTGTCTCAGATATAGCACCATGAGTAGCTTCAAAACGAGTTATATTTTCCTCTATGGCACGAATTAGTCTTTTCGCGTGCTGTGGGGTCAATATAACTCTAGCTTTAACTCGAGCTTTAGGAAGACCAGGCATCATTTGGATAAAATCCAATACGAATTCTGAAGGAGAGTGATTGATTACAGCCAAATTACTGTAAATACCATCTGCCATTTCTGGACTTAACTCAATTTGAACTTGATTTTCCTTGTCGTCACTCATGTTCGAAATAAAAAAAAATTAATCTTCAATTTCAATATCTACTGATTTTTTTTCCATCATTTTCTCATACTCATCCTTACTTCCTACTACAGATGTGTAATATTTCTTCAGACCCGTACCTGCAGGGATACGGTGACCAACTATTACATTCTCCTTTAAACCTTCAAGTGTATCTGTTTTAGCAGCAATAGCCGCTTCATTAAGAACTTTAGTTGTCTCTTGGAAAGAAGCAGCAGAAACCCACGATTTAGTCTGCAATGAAGCTCTGGTTATACCCTGAAGGATCAACTTAGCCGTCGCAGGCTCAGCATCACGCGCCTCAACTAATTTCTTATCAGATCGAGTTAACAAAGAATTTTCATCTCTCAATCGACGTGAAGAAATTTTCATGCCCGCTTTTAAAGAATCACTCTCACCCTCGTCAACGACAATCTTCCTATCGAAAATAGAGTCATTCTCAATTATAAAGTCCTTTGTATGCTCTAAGTGTCCTTCTAGGAAAGAAGTATCACCTCCATCTACAATTTCAACCTTTCGCATCATTTGACGCACAATAACCTCAAAATGCTTATCATTTATTTTCACCCCTTGTAACCGATATACTTCCTGGATTTCATTAACCAAATACTCTTGAACTGCAGTAGGACCTTGAATTGACAAGATATCTGCTGGAGTGATTGCACCATCACTTAATGGCGCTCCCGCACGAACAAAATCATTTTCCTGGACCAATATCTGCTTCGACAGATTAATTAAATACTTTCTCTGTTCACCGGTTTTACTATCTATTATAATTTCACGATTTCCACGCTTTATCTTTCCGTATGAAACAGTACCATCTATGGCCGCCACCACTGATGGATTAGATGGGTTTCTTGCCTCAAATAATTCCGTAACACGCGGTAGTCCACCTGTTATATCACCGGCTTTAGCTCCTCTTCTTGGAATCTTAACCAAGATCTTACCTGCCTTAATTTCTTCAGACTCGTCTACCATAAGATGTGCGCCAACAGGTAAAGTATAATGTTTCATTTCATTACCCTTCTTATCCAATACTCTTAACATTGAAACAAGCTTCTTATTCCTATTATCAGAAATAACTTTGTCTTGGAAGCCTGTCTGCTCGTCAATCTCAACCTTGTAGGTCACACCTTGGACAATATCTTGGTAAGCAATCGTTCCAGAATGCTCAGAAATAATAACAGCATTATATGGATCCCATGAGCATAACACATCATCCTTTTTTATTTTATCACCAGATTTTACTAATAAAGTAGAACCATAGGGGATATTCCCTGTCATAATAGCAATACCTGTATTCGAATCTATTATTCGCATTTCACCAGTACGCCCTATAACAATATTAGATTTTCCTCCTTCACTGGATTCACTAACAACCGTGCGGACTTCTTCAAGCTCAATTACACCATCAAATTTTGCTGTTAGACTACTTACCTCTGAAACGTTACCGGCAGTTCCACCTACGTGGAAAGTTCTCAGGGTCAGCTGAGTTCCGGGCTCTCCAATTGATTGGGCCGCTAAAACACCTACTGCCTCACCTGTTTGAACAAATTTTGCAGTAGATAAATTACGTCCATAACATTTGGCACAAATACCTTTTTTACTTTCACAAGTAAGTGGAGATCGAACCTCTATGCTCTCTAAGGGAGACTTATCAATTTTCGAAGCAGTCAAATCTGAAATCATATCACCAGAATTAACATAAATTTCACCAGTAAGTGGATCAACCACCTCCAGAAGAGAAACACGTCCTGATATTCTCTCAGATAATGACTCAACTATTTCATCATTCTTACGAAGAGGATGTATTTCAAGGCCACGCAGAGTTCCACAATCATCTTGATTTACAATAACATCCTGAGCCACGTCGTGTAGTCGTCTGGTAAGGTATCCTGCATCTGCAGTTTTGAGAGCGGTATCAGCCAAACCTTTTCGAGCTCCATGAGTTGATATAAAGTACTCAAGAATAGAGAGTCCTTCCTTAAAGTTTGATATAATTGGATTTTCTATGATTTCCCCGCCCCCAGAATTAGATTTTTGAGGCTTAGCCATCAGACCTCGCATTCCTGAAAGCTGACGAATCTGCTCTTTAGATCCACGTGCGCCGGAATCCAACATCATATAAATTGGATTAAACCCTTGACGATCATTAATAAGCTGAGACATAGCAGATTGAGTTAGTCGTGCATTCGCATTAGTCCAAACATCGATAACCTGATTATATCTTTCATTATTGGTTATTAAACCCATATTGTAGTTGGCAAGTATCCCTTCAACTTCACTATCGGCGCCACTAATCAACGATTCCTTTATCTCTGGAACCATAATATCACCTAAGGAGAAAGATAACCCTCCAAAAAATGCATTAGAATATCCCAGATCCTTCATATCATCTAAAAACTTTGCAGTTCGTGGCACATCCGTCCTTGTTAAAACATGTGCAATAATATCTCGCAATGCTTTTTTTGTAAGAACCTCATTAATGAATCCAACACCTTCAGGTACAACTTGATTGAATAAAACTCTACCGACACTAGTTTCAATAACCTTGAGAACTAATTCGCCATTTGCAACACTATCAACTAAAGTTCTAACCTTGACATAAGCGTTTAGGTCAACAAGCTTCTCATTGTATGCAATATTAACTTCTTCAGATGAGTAGAAAGTCATCCCTTCGCCCTTTACTGGATCACCAGGCAAATTTCTTTTAGCCTTCGTCATATAATACAAACCCAATACCATATCTTGAGAAGGGACTGTTATCGGAGATCCATTGGCAGGATTAAGTATATTGTGAGATGCGAGCATCAAAATTTGAGCCTCCAAAATTGCTGCAGGTCCAAGAGGAAGATGGACCGCCATTTGATCACCATCAAAGTCAGCATTAAAAGCCGTACAAGTAAGCGGGTGAAGCTGTATTGCTTTACCTTCAATCATTTTAGGTTGAAATGCCTGGATACCTAATCTATGCAGAGTAGGGGCACGGTTAAGTAATACCGGATGACCTTTCATTACGTTCTCGAGAATATCCCAAACAACAGCTTCGCGATTATCAATGATTTTCTTTGCTGACTTGACAGTCTTAACTATACCGCGTTCAATAAGCTTACGCACAATAAAAGGCTTGTACAATTCTGCAGCCATACCTTTAGGAAGTCCGCATTCATGAAGTTTTAAGTCTGGTCCAATTACAATAACTGAACGAGCAGAATAATCAACGCGTTTCCCAAGTAAATTCTGTCTAAATCTACCCTGCTTGCCCTTGAGACTATCACTCAAAGACTTTAGTGGTCTATTGCTTTCTGTCTTGACAGCACTAGCCTTTCTAGTGTTATCATACAAGCTATCCACAGACTCTTGTAACATTCGTTTCTCGTTTCGCAAAATGACCTCAGGAGCTTTGATTTCAAGTAATCGTTTCAAACGATTATTACGAATTATAACCCTACGATATAGGTCATTGAGATCAGATGTAGCGAAACGTCCACCATCCAGAGGGACCAGTGGTCTCAATTCTGGCGGAATAATAGGAACAACTTTAACGAGCATCCATTCTGGTCTATTTTCCATTCTAGAATTAGCGTCACGCATAGATTCAACAACCTTCAGTCGTTTCAAAGCTTCTTGTTTGCGTTGTTGGGAAGTCTCTTTAGCAGCTTTATCTCTTAGGTCATAGGAAAGTTTATCTAAATCGAGACGATTTAAAAGCATTAATAAAGCTTCAGCGCCCATTTTAGCAATAAACTTGGTGGGATCGGTATCATCTAGATACATATTCTCAGCAGGCAGTCTATCTAAGGCATCCAAGTATTCCTCTTCAGTTAAGAACTGCATGTGAACAAATTCATTGCCTTCATGATCCACAGCAAGTCCATTTTGAATAACAATATATCTTTCATAATATATTATCATATCCAATTTTTTCGTTGGAACCCCTAATAAATATCCAATTTTATTAGGTAATGAACGGAAGTACCAAATATGGGCAACAGGTACTACGAGGTTGATATGTCCGATACGTTCACGACGAACCTTTTTCTCTGTAACTTCAACTCCACAGCGATCACAAACAATCCCCTTGTAACGAATACGCTTGTATTTTCCGCAGGCACACTCAAAGTCCTTAACGGGACCAAAAATTCGTTCACAGAAAAGTCCATCGCGTTCAGGCTTATGGGTTCTATAATTAATCGTTTCTGGCTTTAATACCTCTCCACTAGAACGTTCCAATAGGAACTCCGGTGACGCTAGTCCAATCGTTATGGATTGAAAACTACCTGTTGTGTTTGTTTCTGATTTTCTCATTGCTATTCTATCAGTATATTTTTCAGATGATTTGAATTAGTCTAAATTGACTTTTAATCCGAGTCCTTGTAATTCATGAAGTAAAACGTTGAAAGACTCAGGAATTCCTGGTTCAGGCATACGATCACCTTTAACTATCGCTTCATATGTTTTGGCACGACCGATAACGTCATCCGATTTCACAGTAAGGATCTCACGTAAAATATTTGATGCACCAAATGCCTCTAAAGCCCATACTTCCATCTCACCAAATCGCTGACCACCAAACTGGGCCTTGCCACCTAATGGTTGCTGAGTGATCAAAGAATAGGGCCCTATTGAACGAGCGTGCATCTTATCATCCACCATATGCCCCAGTTTAAGCATATAAATAACCCCTACTGTTGCTTTCTGATCGAATGCAACACCGGTTCCACCATCGAACAACTGAGTATGACCAAAAGTAGGAATACCAGCTTCTTCTGTATATCCTGTTATTTGATCGAGAGTAGCCCCATCAAAAATAGGTGTCGCGAATTTTTCTCCAGTTTTAAGACCGGCCCAACCAAGTACAGTTTCGTAAATCTGTCCAATATTCATTCGAGAGGGAACTCCTAATGGATTCAAAACAATATCAACTGGAGTCCCATCTTCTAAGAAAGGCATATCCTCTTCTCTTACAATTTTAGCAACAATACCCTTATTTCCATGACGTCCAGCCATCTTATCACCAACTTTGAGTTTGCGTTTTTTAGCAATGATAACTTTTGCCATTTTAACTATACCGGCCGGAAGTTCATCACCTACCGAAATAGTAAATTTCTGACGGCGATAAACACCGCCCATATCACTTTCTTTAATCTTATAATTGTGAAGAAGGTTATCGATTGACTTATTACGAGTATCATCTGTTGTCCAAATACCACCGGTTAGGTGTGTATAATCAGCGATTCCATTCAAAATCTTTAAAGTAAACTTGGTGCCCTTTGCCACAATTTCCTCATTTAAGTCATTTGTGACTCCTTGACATGTTTTCCCTGCAACAAGCTTAGCAAGCTTTTCTATTAAGATAATCCTCAATTCGTCTAACTGCAGATTGAATTTCAATTCGAGTGATTGAAGTTCTTCTTTATCTCTTATGCGTTGACGTTTATCCTTAACGCTTCGACTAAATAACTTTTTATCAATGACCACTCCATGCAAAGATGGAGAGGCTTTCAAAGAGGCATCTTTTACATCGCCAGCTTTATCCCCAAATATTGCACGCAGAAGCTTCTCTTCTGGTGAAGGATCACTTTCTCCTTTTGGTGTAATCTTCCCAATGAGAATATCACCTGGATTAACCTCGGCTCCAATACGTATAATCCCGTTCTCGTCAAGATCTTTAGTTGCCTCCTCACTGACATTGGGAATGTCGGAGGTCAATTCCTCCATGCCAAGCTTCGTGTCGCGGACATCTAAAGTATACTCATCCATGTGGATGGACGTAAAAATATCTTCTCTAACGACTCTTTCGTTAATAACAATTGCATCCTCAAAATTATATCCTTTCCAAGGCATAAATGAGACCAATAAATTACGTCCTAGAGCCAATTCTCCGCCTTGAGTTGCATAACCTTCACACAAAACTTGGCCCAGATCGACTCGCTCTCCAGATTTGACTATCGGTTTCAGATTAATTGTTGTGCTCTGATTCGTTTTCAAAAACTTCGTGAGCGGATAAGACTTAATAGCAGATTCAAAACTTACAAGCTCCTCATTTTCAGAACGATCATAAGCAATTTTAATCTCTTTTGCATCAACATATTTCACTACACCAGGACCCTCTGCATTAATTAAAACTCGAGAATCATGAGCAACTTGAACCTCAAGACCTGTTCCAACAATAGGTGACTCAGGTCTTAATAAAGGAACCGCTTGACGCATCATGTTCGATCCCATCAAGGCACGATTGGCGTCATCATGCTCCAAAAAAGGAATTAGTGATGCTGAAATCGAGGCAATCTGATTCGGAGCAACATCCATTAAATCAACTTTTTTAGGATCAACCACTGGAAAATCTCCATCATCTCTTGCCTTAACGCGATCGTTAACAAAAGTACCATCTGAATTTAGTGGAGCATTTGCTTGAGCAATAACTTTATTTTCTTCAGCATCGGCAGCATAATAAGAAGGCTCGGTTTCTAACTGAACTTTACCTTCTGAGTCGACTGAACGATAAGGAGTCTCAATAAAGCCCATACTATTAACTTTAGCGTAAACACAAAGAGATGATATTAAACCAATATTCGGTCCTTCAGGTGTTTCAATCGGGCATAATCTGCCATAATGAGTATAGTGAACGTCACGTACTTCGAATCCTGCCCGCTCGCGACTTAGACCACCCGGTCCAAGAGCAGACAATCTGCGCTTGTGGGTTATCTCTGCTAATGGGTTAGTTTGATCCATGAACTGACTTAGCTGGTTAGTGCCAAAAAATGAATTAATAACAGAGCTTAACGTTTTTGCATTGATGAGGTCTACAGGAGTAAATACCTCATTATCTCTGACATTCATCCTTTCACGGATAGTACGGGCCATTCTTGCTAGACCCACTCCAAATTGATTGGCCATTTGCTCGCCAACTGTTCTGACTCGACGGTTAGATAGGTGATCGATATCATCAATTTCAGCTTTCGAATTAATTAATTCAATCAAATATTTAATAATTGAAATAATATCTTGTTTAGTAAGAACCTGTTGATCTTTTTCAATATCTAGATTCAATTTATTATTCAACCTGTAACGCCCAACTTCGCCTAAGCTATATCTCTGTTCAGAAAAGAATAGTTTATCAATAATTCCTCGAGCAGTCTCCTCATCGGGTGGCTCGGCATTGCGTAATTGACGATAAATATGCTCAACAGCCTCAATTTCGGAGTTTGTCGGATCTTTCTGAAGAGTGTTGTATATAATGGAATACTCACCTTCGATAATATCTTGTTTGTGGAGTAAAACGGTGGTTACCTCAGCCTCTAAAATCATCGCCACATGATCTTTCTCAATTATGGTGTCTCTATCTAAAATAACCTCATTTCGTTCAATAGAGACAACTTCTCCAGTGTCCTCGTCTACAAAATCTTCAATCCACGTCTTAAGAACACGAGCCGCTAGCTTTCTGCCAACAGTTCGTTTAAGACCAGCTTTAGAAACCTTAATTTCTTCAGCTAAGTCAAATATTTCCAAAATATCCTTATCTCTTTCATAACCAATGGCTCTAAAAAGAGTTGTAACAGGTAATTTTTTCTTTCGATCAATATATGCATACATTACATTATTGATATCAGTAGCAAATTCGATCCAACTACCCTTGAATGGAATAACACGAGCGGAATATAACTTTGTACCATTAGCATGAAAACTTTGACCGAAAAACACTCCAGGAGATCGGTGAAGTTGAGATACGATGACGCGTTCAGCTCCGTTAACAACAAATGTTCCTCGAGGACTCATGTATGGAATAGTTCCCAGATAGACATCTTGGACAATAGTCTCAAAATCCTCGTGTTCAGGATCAGTACAGTATAGTTTCAAACGGGCCTTTAGGGGTACGCTAAAAGTTAAGCCACGCTCAATACATTCCATCTCTTGGTAACGAGGAGGATCGACGAAGTAGTCGATAAATTCCAAAACAAACTGATTACGAGAATCAGATATTGGAAAATTTTCGTTAAACGTTTTGAAAAGGCCCTCATCAGATCGATTTTCGGGTTTCGTATCGATTTGAAAAAAATCTCTAAAAGACTTAATTTGGATATCAAGAAAATCCGGAGTATCTGCCTGAGCAAAAGTAGAGGAGAAATTAATTCGCGGTTGAACGTGCGCCATAAAGCTCGACTGATTGATGAATATTAATTAAATACTAAAAGGTTTAGGCCTTAAAACTAAAGTTTTAAGAACCCAAACCTGAATTTTAAATGCTAATTACTTAAGCTCAACTTCAGCTCCAGCGTCTTCAAGTTGCTTCTTGAGAGCCTCTGCTTCATCTTTGCTTACACCTTCCTTAATAGGACCTGGAGCCGCATCTACTACGTCTTTAGCATCTTTAAGCCCTAGGCCTGTTAATTCCTTAACCACCTTCACGACTGCTAACTTTGAAGCGCCTGAGCTCTTCAATATAACATCAAAAGATGATTTTTCTTCAACTGCGGCACCTTCACCAGCAGCGGGGCCAGCAGCAACAGCTACAGCAGCAGCGGCAGGTTCAATGCTATACTCCTCTTTGAGGTAGTCAGCAAGTTCTTTAACTTCCTTTACAGTCAAATTAACTAAGGAGTCTCCGAGATTTTTAATGTCAGCCATTTTGGTTGATTTTTTAAATTAAATTATACAAACTAAATAAATTGAAGCTAGGTTAAGAGTGGCGCTCTTCAAGCGTCTTGATCAATCCAGAAATGGTTTGACCACTGCCGGCTTGAAGTCCAGAAATCACATTATTAATTGGGCTCTGCAGAAGCAGGATAACGTCCCCAATCAATTCATTCTTAGATTTCAAGCTAGTTAACATATCGAGTTGGTCATCACCAATATATATGGTTTCTTCCACATAGGCTCCTTTCAAAAGAGGCTTTTCACTCTTCTTTCGGAATTCCTTTATCAATTTTGCTGGAAGGTTACCCGTATCAGCAATCATAATACTCGAGTTACCTTTAAGTACAGATGAAAGTTCACCAAAATCTTTGGTGGATCTTTCCATCGCTTTATTTAAAAGAGCATTTTTAACTACAGTAATCTTTACATCGGCCTTGTGGCAGGCTCGACGCAAAGAACTAGAATTTGCTGAATCAAGACCCTCTATATCTGTGATATAGACCGTGGGAGATGATTCTAAAATTGTAGTAAGACTATCAATTAATAAATTTTTTTCTTCTCGTGTCATAAGACTAATAAATTAAGCATTTTTTACTTCAACAGCTATACCTGGACCCATAGTCGGGCTGAGTGTAACACTGCGCATATAAGTACCTTTCGCAGACGTCGGTTTCATTTTAACAATGGAATTAATTACCTCACTCGCATTTTCTTGTATTTGATCTGGCGAAAATGATATTTTACCAATACCTGCATGAATAATTCCATAACGATCAACCTTAAAATCAATTTTACCGGCTTTCACTTCACGAACGGCTTTACCTACATCCATCGTTACCGTGCCTGATTTCGGATTAGGCATTAGACCACGAGGGCCAAGGATACGTCCTAAAGGTCCCAGTTTGCCCATTGCCGCAGGAACAGTAATAATAACATCAACATCAGTCCAACCGGATTTAATCTTAGCAAGGTATTCATCCATCCCTACAAAATCAGCACCAGCTTCTTTTGCTTCAGCCTCTTTATCAGGTGTAACCAAGGCTAAAACGCGAATAGTTTTTCCACTACCATTGGGCAAGCTAACCACCCCACGAACCATTTGGTTTGCCTTTCTAGGATCAACACCGAGTCTAATAGCAAGGTCTACGGAGCCATCAAATTTACTTGTACTAACTTCCTTAATTAATGAAGAAGCATCTTCTAAAGAATATACCTTTCCTGGAATAATTTTCGCCTCTGCGTTTTTACGATTTTTGGTCAGTTTTGCCATTTTTAAATTAGTTATTGCTTGGTTTAGAACCACTTACAGTTAAACCCATACTGCGAGCAGTACCAGCTACCATTTCCATTGCTGATGATATTGTAAAACAGTTTAAATCGCTCATTTTATTTTCAGCAATAGCTTGGATCTGGACCCATGTGACTTTACCAACCTTCTCAAGATTAGGAACACCAGACCCACTTTTAAGTTTTGCTGATTCCAAAAGTTGCACAGCAACAGGGGGCTGCTTAATAATGAAGTTAAAAGATTTATCAGCATAAACAGTGATCACGACAGGGAGCAGTTTTCCAGCTTTATCTTGAGTACGGGCATTGAACTGTTTGCAGAATTCCATGATGTTCACACCCTTAGATCCCAATGCCGGGCCTACTGGTGGTGATGGATTCGCAGCACCACCGCGAACCTGGAGTTTTAACAATGCACTTATTTCTTTTGCCATTTTTTAATTTTATTATCGCTTTGATAAAAAGCTCATTCTTTATTTACAATTTTATTTTCTTTCACAAAAGTGAATCTAATTTTCTTTCTCAACTTGCATAAAACTTAGCTCGAGAGGTGTTCTACGACCGAATATTTTTACCATAACTTCCAGCTTTCGCTTATCTTCCATTATCCTCTCTACATTCCCAATGAAGTCTCTAAACGGACCATCAATAACTTTAACGGACTCACCAATGACAAAAGGTATAGAAACATGCTCAGCAGACTCTGCTAGTTCGTCGACTTTGCCCAACATTCTGTTGACCTCATTTGATCTAAGAGGAGTAGGTTTACCACCTTTTGTTTCACTTAAGAAACCTATAACATTAGTAACATTTTTTAAAGTATGAGCAAACTCGCCTGTCAGAACTGCTTCGACCATTATGTAACCGGGGAAAAAATTCCGTTCCTTAAGCACTTTTTTTCCGTTCCGTATCTGATAAACTTTTTCAGTAGGAATTAAAACTTGACCTAACAGCTCAGACATTCCCGTACGGGCCATTTCTGTTTCAATGTAATGCTTAGTCTTGGTCTCCTTACCACTGATGGCTCGAACAGCATACCACTTCATTTCTTCAGTTGTAGTCATCATATTTTAAGCAAAAAGTGTATAAATAAAATCTAAAACCTGAGTAATTATTTTATCCATGACAAAAATAGCCAATGCAAAAACTAAAGAACCAACAATTACAACAATAGTACTTCGCTGCAAACTAGCCCAAGAAGGCCAAGTTGCGCGCTGCACAAACTCAATATATGACTCTTTGATGTATTTGCTTATTGTTTCCATTAGCTTTTTTTGTTAATCATTTTTAGCACGGGTGGAGAGATTCGAACTCCCATCAATGGTTTTGGAGACCACTATTCTACCCTTGAACTACACCCGTTTAAAAAGAATAGGATCTTGGATTACCAAGATTTTACCCCATTTCAATTTTCGGTGTTTTTATTATTACTCTATAAAACCTCCGTAACCTGACCAGCACCAACAGTACGACCACCTTCACGAATAGCAAAACGCAATCCTTTACTAACTGCAACTGGAGCAATTAAGTTAACTTCAATTGAAAGATTATCGCCAGGCATTACCATTTCAACGCCATCGCCAAGCATGATTTCGCCCGTCACATCCGTAGTACGTAAGTAAAATTGAGGACGATATTTATTATGAAAAGGTGTGTGACGACCTCCCTCTTCTTTTTTAAGAATATAAACCTCTGCTTTAAACTTACTTGCCGGCTTTTGGGAATTTGGCTTACAAATAACCATACCTCGACGAATATCTGACTTCTCTATACCGCGCAACAAAAGCCCAACATTATCACCAGCCTCTCCGCGATCTAAAATCTTACGAAACATTTCAACACCAGTAATTGTTGATGATAATTTCTCGTCTCCGTAACCAATAATGTCAACAACATCACCTGTAAGACCAACTCCGGTTTCAATTCGACCAGTCGCAACCGTTCCTCGACCTGTTATTGTAAATACATCTTCTACAGGCATTAAAAAGTCTTTGTCTATTTCACGCTTTGGTTGCTCAATGTAAGTATCGCATGCTTCCATCAATTCCATGATTTTACCAACCCAGGCTTCTTCTCCGTTCAAACCTCCTAATGCAGAACCTTGAATAACAGGAGTATTATCACCATCATACTTGTAAAAAGTAAGTAGATCACGAATCTCCATTTCTACTAACTCAAGAAGCTCCTCATCATCAACCATATCCACTTTATTCATGAATACGACAACACGAGGCACACCTACCTGACGCGCCAAAAGAATATGTTCTCTAGTTTGGGGCATCGGACCATCGGTGGAAGCCACAACCAAAATTGCACCGTCCATTTGAGCAGCTCCGGTAACCATGTTTTTGACATAATCAGCGTGTCCTGGACAATCAACATGAGCATAGTGACGATTCGCCGTCTCATACTCAACGTGAGCAGTATTAATCGTAATACCACGTTCTTTCTCCTCCGGCGCAGAATCGATAGATTCGAAACTTCGCAGATCGGATAATCCTGCCTTTGCTAAAACCGTAGTTATAGCAGCAGTTAAAGTTGTTTTACCATGATCAACGTGACCGATGGTGCCTATATTAAGGTGCGGTTTGTTACGCACGAAATTCTCCTTAGCCATGATATTTAATTATTAGTTGAAATTGAACCCAAAGAAAAAAAAAGAAACTGTTTTCGAGCCAATGACGGGAATTGAACCCGTGACCTCTTCCTTACCAAGGAAACGCTCTACCCCTGAGCTACATCGGCTGATGTGTCTTGAGCGGAAGACGAGATTCGAACTCGCGACCCTCAG
>CATIRS010000037.1 GCA_949529985.1 Owenweeksia sp. TMED14 | reverse complement strand
TCAGATCGCCCAAAGGCTTAATCCAATCAAATCCGTAATACGAGAAAAAGAAATGGGGCTGAATATATAGCTTATCTATCCAACCCAATGCCCAAAATCTAATGATACTGATGAACATCAGAAGACCAAAAGCGACTCTAAAAATGGCTAAAGGAGCACTAGATGTCGTTTTCGAGAAATATGAAGAATTTATCAACATTAGTCACCATCGGCATCCACATAGTCAACAGTAATATCTAATAATTGTAACATATCTACTTTCATGAAAATTACATTCTTTTGTAAAAAATCATAAGTCTCAAGCATTTTAATATTATCAGCCTCCACTTGTTGTCCTAAATCCGAATTTAAATTTTCTAACTGTAAATGTATCAATCCGAATTGATTATTGATGAGTGAATCGATGTTATTAGTCTCTCCCGAAGCTTCTAGGTGATTAATCCATCCTTTAAGACTCATACCTGCATCTTCTTGACTAAAGTGTACCCCATTGAAAAAATCTTGAGCTGAAATTAAGGATTTTATTAATAATTCTTTTGAAACATCTCCTCTATATCTAGCTTCAACTCGATCGCTTAAGGAAGAATTTGAAAATACACCTGCCGGTATTCCTACTTTTCCTGCTCGCAAAAACTTTTCATAATAATATATATAATCATTAACCATTGAGTTAACAGACTCCGTAGCAGCATTTCCATCGCGTTCGATAAACTCATCTCTATAACTCTCTTTCCAATCTGCGAGAACAATAGAAGTTAAAGAATGCATTCTATCAACAATATCAGTTAAGAAGGTCTTATACTTCAATCCATTCGTATCATCTGTATAAAAAGCTATTATTTCTTCGTCTGAATTTCCTAATCCATGTAGAAGGTAATCTAAAGCTGAAAAACCTTGTTCATCTTGCCTATTAACGGAGGTCAGATCATAGTCACCTGCCAAGAGCGTAGTTGTCATTCCTTGCGCATCTAATGGATAAACATTGATAAAATTTCTTAAAGTAATTTCTTCCGCCTTTCCTATATCAAACATAGCTACCGTCTGCCACGTTAAATAAGCATTTAACCAAGATTGCTTCAAATTGATGAAGTTTTCTTGATTTGGAGTCTCCGTGAATTTATTGGCTGCAAAAGAAAGTGAATCCATATTGTCTACTAAAGCTTCGAAAGAAGGTATAATTATATTATCTGCCCAGTTAGTAAGCATAGCACCTCTGGTAAAAGCTTCTCCTACTACAGCCTCATTGGCAGTTGTATCAACAGAATCAGAAGTATTTCCATCGATTTGATCATCAGTAGAATCATTTTGGTCTATTTGACTTCCTTCATCTAGCTTGACATTATCATCCTCTGAGCAAGAGAGAAAAAGAGCAGCGCCAAATAGAGCAGTAAAACAGCAAAGAGTTAATAAATTGTTTTTCATTTTAATTTTTTATTAAAAGAGGGCTTCTCAGTAGAGAAGCCCCTTCTTTTTTTTTCTAACAGCAAATAATATATGTTAGTTCTATGTTATTAGGCATTTTCATAAGTAAAACCAAAAGCTGTTGCAATTGTTGTTGCTGCTTCTTGTAAATCAGATTGGGTGACATCCCAAAAGCCTCGCATTCCACCAGAAGTTGGATAAATTTTACTCAACATTTCCATTACTTCTTCTCTTGAAAAATACGGTGCACCTGTTTCTGGATTTAAAGTAAATTGAAGGCTATAGACAAATCCAAAACCTTCTGAAAGATCATGAAAAACGCCAGCCATATCTGGGGTCGTCGCTGCTAATCCAGTTTGACCTGCTTTCAAGTAATGTGCCGCTCTAACGCCTATTACCAAAGAAGCTGTCTTTGCGATATGCTGTGCAGCAGCATCCCGTGCCTCAAACTCTGCCTCGACAACTGCAGCTCTACCTTCTCTAAACGCACGATGTAACTCATCCGCAGTCTCGGCAAAGTCAGGATCACTATCGACCTTACCTATATATTTCAACATAAATATATCATTACTTCCGGGAGTAGTAACGGGGTCTATGCCATCTGCTGCTAATCCGTATATGTAACCATAACCTTCATCCCAATAATGTTCCATATTCGTGTAGCTTTTTCCATCAACTTTCGTTTGTGCGGCTTGATCTGCCTCATTTGTGCCACTATTAAGTTTCGCTGGAGTCAAATAACCATTTAAAACTTGATCAGCAACTAGGGCCCCAATCAGCGCTTTGTTAACAGCTTGGTTATTCTCCAATCCGTTCTGATTTACGTACCGAGTGGATCCTCCACCAGCCTCTTGAATGTACCCTGCTAAACCTTTTGAAGCTTCATCAGTCCACGCCGGAAATACAGAATCAACTTGATTTGTCATCCAAGTCTCTAAATCTGCTCTTATCGCTGCAGCATTTGTAGCCGTTCCGTTATTTCCTGTTTTGTTCTTTACTTGCTTAGAAGATGCGTTCAGATCAGCATCACTAAAATCGCTCGCTCCCTCCTGATGATCAAACATTGCTAACAATTGAGCTATTGTCGTTGTATTGTCCTTAAGAGCATTTACCATTTCTTTGGCCATTTTTAATCTTGTGGTTTGACCTGAATACGATACCGTCGTGTCTCCGTCACGAGTGAAGAGATATGTTTCCGGAACAGCAAATCCAATTAAGACAGTATCTGTCTCAATTACTGTGACAGTATCTGTTTCTGTGACAGTAACAGTATCTGTTTCTGTGACAGTAACAGTATCTGTAACAATAACTTCCTCCGTTACAGTAACTGTTTCTTCCTCACAACTAAGAAGAAAAATTAGGCTTACGGTTCCTCCGTAAATAAATATTTGTTTTAGTAAATTCATTTTATTTTTGATTTGAAATATAATTACAAATTTAGAAATGATGCTATCGCTTCTCTATGGCTATCATTGGTCAAATGACTCACTAATAATAGTAGTTTATATGACCACTATTACTAGTGAATGAAGATAGGAGTAGCTATTTTAAAAAGATCATTTGGAGTTATGGATTTCTTGGCAAAGCTCAATAAGTATGCCATCTGTGCCCTTTGGGTGGATAAAGGTCACCAGTTTGTTATCAGCGCCACTTCGTGCTGGATTGTATATCATATCAAATCCTTCTGCTTCCAATCGATTGATCTCTGATTGAATGTCATCCACTTCAAAAGCAATATGATGAATACCTGTCCCATTTTTTTTTACATACTTGCCAATGGCACTTTCAGGGTTTTCAGATGCTAAAAATTCGATTTTTGTTTGTCCCACCTGAAAAAAAGAGGTGTCCACAGACTCCTGATCCACTCGTTCTTCCTTATATGGCTCTTGATTAAATAGCTTGGTATAAAGTGCATTTACTTGCTCAATATTTTTTACTGCAATGCCTATATGCTCTACTTTTATCATCTTAATCCAAGTATTTATTCTCACAAAGAAACAAGAACTTTTCTCAGTTTTATAATTTTTAATGACAGATTATACACTAGTTTTACATTTATGATTAATGTGAGTGACAAAGCCAAGGAACAAATAACCGATTTACGAGCCACTGAAGGCTACAGTGAAGCGCATAACTTGCGTGTTTCAGTAAAAGGTGGTGGCTGCTCTGGTCTCATGTATGACATTGCTTTTGATGATACCGTTACAGAACAAGATGACGTTTTTGAAGATCAAGGAGTTAAGGTAATCGTCGATAGAAAAAGTTTGTTATATTTATTAGGTACCACACTTGAATTTTCTGATGGATTGAATGGTAAAGGTTTTCAATTTGTAAATCCCAATGCAAGCCGTACCTGTGGATGTGGCGAAAGTTTCTCAATCTGAGGTCTTAAGATCACTTG
>CATIRS010000036.1 GCA_949529985.1 Owenweeksia sp. TMED14 | reverse complement strand
TTCCTCCGCCGCCTCATCACCTACGAAGCCATTAAGCTCTGGACTCTGAATATCCTTAAACGAAGTAACCTCTGAAATCCGTTGCTTGTTGTTCGCACTGTACAGGTTCAAATTTCGTTCCCATATATTGTAAACGCCTTGGAATCGCTGACCCATACCAATGGGCCAGGAAAGCGGGCATAGGGTTAATCCTAGCTTTTGCTCCACCTCGTCAATCAGGTCAAACCCATCCTTTCCCTCACGATCCAGTTTATTAATGAATACTATAATGGGAGTGGCGCGCATCCTACATACCTGAACCAACTTTTCTGTTTGAGGCTCAACACCTTTAGCCACATCAATAACTACGATAACACTATCGCAAGCGGTCAAAGTACGATAGGTGTCTTCTGCAAAATCTTGGTGTCCAGGAGTATCAAGAATGTTAATTTTTTTATCCTTGTAATAGAAACCCATGACGGAAGTAGCAACAGAAATACCACGCTGCTTTTCAATTTCCATGAAATCTGAGGTTGCAGCCTTCTTTACTTTGTTACTTTTCACGGCACCAGCTTCCTGAATAGCCCCCCCAAAAAGAAGAAGTTTTTCCGTAAGCGTAGTTTTTCCAGCATCCGGGTGTGAGATGATGCCAAAGGTTCTACGTATGCTGATTTCGCTTTCTAAAGACATTAATAGTATAATTAATGTGCAAATATACCACACGAATCAGGTGCTTCCGAGTGTAAATAGGTATACTTAATAATTACCTACAGAACAATTTTAATGAAGGTGCGTTTAAAAAGCATGACCAGCACTTATTCCATAAAAGATCTTGAGCAGCTTAGCGGTATTAAGGCCCACACTATTAGGGCGTGGGAACAACGCTTTAAGCTCATTGAACCGAAAAGAACTGTCACAAACATTCGTTTTTACAACGATATAGACCTTAGAGTAGTTTTAAACACGTCTTTATTAATCTCAACTGGGATGAAAATTGGCCAGATTTCGAAACTAAATCCGGATCAAATTGCACAGGAAGCGTTGAATGCTTCTCCTTACTTAGGTGATTATCAATATGAGCTCAATGAGTTAAAAATAAGTACATTAAACTTTGATGTTGTTCGCTTTGATGCGGTAATGGCAACTTGTATTGATCTGTATGGAGTGCATGCTACTTTCCAAGAAGTGATTGGCGATTTTATCCAAGAATTGGGTAAGCTCTGGTTGAGTGGTTGTGTAGGTATCTCCCAAGAGCATTTTATGTCCTCTTTATTGCGTCAAAAATTATTTGCGGCAATAGATAATTTGGAAACATCAAAATCTCCTAAAAATGGAACATTTGCTCTTTTTCTACCGGCAAATGAGCTTCATGAGATTGGGATTCTTTATTTAGCATACGTTTTAAAAGAACGTGGTGAGCATGTTTTCTATCTAGGACAAAGTTTACCGAAGGAGTATTTAGTAGACTTAGTTGATCACCAAAAGATTGATTATTTAGTGAGTGCCTTCACTACGCACCCGAAACAAGGAAAATTAGATGATTATTTAGATGATTTAGATCTTCTAATTGGTGATAAAGG
>CATIRS010000035.1 GCA_949529985.1 Owenweeksia sp. TMED14 | reverse complement strand
CTTCCAGATAATTTATCTAAGAACGAGTATTGGCTCTCTAAGATACTCATTCCTTGGTCCAAACATTTGGCAATAGGTGAATAAAAACTCTTGAAGTCCTCAGCGCTTTTTAAGGTTTTGAGCGCGGCTATATCAAACATGTACAAATGTCCAATTACATCATTGATTGTCCAAGATTTAAACAATGTTTTGCGGCTAAAAACACTTTCTGGATGATGGCTCAAGATATTTGCTAATTCTGCAGCTTCGGCCAAATAATCACGAGCTTGCTGCATTATAATTCCTATTAAGGCGGTTGGTTTTTTATGGTTAGACTTTGGCTTAATTTAAATAATCTTTAAAAGTTAATTGAGATTAAGGCTATCCATTCATATCCATTAAACGGCTTGATTATAGTTTGAGTGCCATTTCAAAAAGATCTTGAGAGAATTTATATGGATCAGACGGCATTTCTCCATCGGCTATACGAGCCTGCTCAAATAGAACGCGGGATAAGTTATCAGCTAGGGTTATATCCAGACTAATCATCTTTTGAATTAGTGGATGGTCTAAGTTAACCTCTAATATTTTTTTACTGGCTTCAAATGTTGGGTTCTGTGCCTTTAGAATCCGTTCTAAGTTATAGTCTAACCCAGCTTGCCCGGCCACCAACCTAACTGGGCTTTCCTTTAAATTAGAAGAAATTTTTACGTCTTCTACTTTGTCAGTAAGTGCATTTTTTATACGCTCAAGAAGTTCGTTTGAGGCCTTTTCAGGAACTTCGGGCTCTTTATCATCTACTTTGCCTACTCCACTTAAATCATATTTATCACGTGAAATTGAGGTAAATGATTTATCTTCAAATTTACCCATTTGTGACATCCAAAAAGCATCAATTGGGTCGGTCATTAAGAGCACATCAACACCTTTTGCAGTGAAGCCTTCAAGATGTGGGCTTTTGCGGGCTTGTGATAGCGTTTCTGATGTTAAATAGAATATTTGATCTTGTCCAAGTGCCAGTTCGGCTGAATAGTCCTTTAGGGTTATTAGCTTGTCGTACTTAAGAGAGAATACTCGAATAATCCCAGCAATTTTATCACGATTGGCAATGTCTTCATAAAGGCCTTCCTTGAGTACTTTGCCAAATTGAGCCCAAAACTTGTCATAACCATCGGGGTCTTTATTAAGTTTTTTGTTTAGTTCAGATAGTATACGTTTTATTAAAACCTTAGATATTTTTTTTATGACTGGGCTGTCTTGGACCATTTCCCTGCTTACGTTTAGATCAAGACTTGTTGTGTCCAAAATACCGTTAATAAATCTCAACCAAGACGGTAGTATTCCATCCAGATCATTGGTAATAAAAACACGGTTTATATATAAATTTAGCTTAGATTTTCGTTCGGCGTCAAACAGATCAAAAGGCGCCTGGCTGGGTATGAACATTAAATTCGTAAATTCTACTGTTCCTTCTGATTTATTGTGTAGCGTTATGAACGGATCATCATAGGTTGAAAACTGAGTATTAAAAAATTTAGTATATTCTTCTGGCGTTATATCTTGTGGAGGTCGCGTCCACAAAGCTTCGCTGCTGTTGACCTGTTCTGTTTCTCCATCTTTATTTTCAATATTTATTGGTATTGAAATATGGTCTGAATATTTTTGAATAAGACTGCGAATTTTAGTTCTGTCTAGGTATTCTTTAGCGTCTTTTTTTAAAAACATTCTAATTACAGTACCAACTGGAATATCTTCAGACGATTTATCAATGTTATAGCCAGTCTGCCCATCGCTGACCCAGGCCCAAACTTCATCAGT
>CATIRS010000034.1 GCA_949529985.1 Owenweeksia sp. TMED14 | reverse complement strand
TGATTTATAAAAAACAAGACCGTCCAATGTGTGGATGTGGAAATACGCAAGATCCAAATGGATATTGTGACGGCTCACACCTTAATAAATAAATGACTCTCTATTTATATTGCGGGAGACAAGAGTCAACAAATTATGTGTGTCGATTAAATCTCTTGGTGTAAAACTAATGTTCGATATTTCAATAGAGTTATCTACAGGCCCTTCAGTTGATTCTGAGGGGCTTTTTTGTTGGGTTTCGGCCCGTGGGGTTAGCTGTGTATTGAATTACTTTTTGGTTTGTCTTGTGTATATACCTAGCCAATTTATGAAAATTGCGACTCAATTAATATTTCTGTCACCATTTAGATAGAGCCTCACTCCTATTTCACAACGCTGGCATATCGACAGCATCCAACTGCTTCACTTCTAATCCTCTTAAGTAGGTATGGAGTTCCGTATCACACCGCAACTATTGCGCCTCCGTCTGATTGTAATCTATTAAATGCAAAAATTGAAAAGAGAACTTTATCTAAGTCCTGTTCAGGAGAATCATATTCAATAGTAATAATCTCTTTCCACTTTATTAAGTTATAATTAAGGACTAACTCAACTTCAGAGTTAATCGTATTTAATAATGCGTAAGAATGATTCGTTTTATACCATTTACCTCTGCGTTCTAAGTAGAACGATTTATTGTCTTCAGCTAATTTTAATGTATAGCCTTTACTCCAATGCCAAATTATTTCACCAAATAGGATTCCGTTTTTAAAAATATTGCTTTTCGTACCCCAAAAGTTGGCTTTAATTACCTCGCATTTACAATCCGAATATTCATATGATAAATCCGATTTATACCATTTTATGCTTTTAGCTGATAAAATAACAGAATCGCCTTCAATCACTTTAAATGCTGACTGTGATTTTTTGTCTTTAATGACCTCCATAAAATTATTTGGATTTATTCATAGATGAATCGGTTTGTAGCAAAAATACAAAATCCCTAATAAATTATTGTTTCATTCTGACTTTACAACTCTGGCAAATCCTCCACGTCCAACTGCTTCACTTCTAATCCCCTTAAAATAGGTAAGTGATACCTTCACACTATGTCCCATTGCTTGCTGAAGATTCTTTGGAGAGGCTGTTTTGGGTGCTTTTTAGAGGTTTATATTCCTTTAATTTCCTAGTTTAAAAGTCAAACCCGACCTTAAAACAAGTCCCCTATCTAACTGTTCACCCAAACTATACCCCTTTGTCTTATAGCCCATCTGCATCGTGAGTCCAAGAAGATGATTACTGGTGATAATATCATAATTAGTAGTGAGAATGAATTTTGACCCTAAATATTGACTTTGTTGCAATACATCGTCTACATAAAAATTGATTAACGGCTGATTCCATAATTCTCCAGAAATATTGAATGATAGCTTATTCCCTAGTTGGATATTCCACATTTTAGTATCTATTCTCCAGGATGAATTAAAGCTACCATCCGAATGACTAAAGTTTAACTGAATTAATTTTGAATCCAATTTAAAATAGTTTTGATAGACTAGTTCAGGACCAAATGGAGTGTTTTCAAATCGAAACCGAGGTAAGTATTTAAATCGCTCTGAGAGTCCTATCATTTTTATATCTGCTGACCCCTTACCCTTGA
>CATIRS010000033.1 GCA_949529985.1 Owenweeksia sp. TMED14 | reverse complement strand
TTTGTGATATTTATTTCTGTCCAGTAAGGGCTAGCACTCCATCTTTGTACACTTCCGTTAGGGTTTACACGGGTTAATTCAACATAATCTGACCAGACTTCGAGTACTTCGAAAACTCTTCCACGATACCAACTTGACTTGAGTGCTCTCCAAACACCCCATAAAGTGAGTCCTAATGTGCCGGCTATTATCCATAAAAACGCATGGCCAAAAAAAGCAAAAATGGGAATAATCATCATGATTGATGTAATGCTAATGAACCGAACAAAGCCCGTTTCGGTTAAAGAATTATAAGAAGATAAATGCAAACAGAGTCCTGGTTCTCCAGCTGACTTTGCATCAAAGATAGCTTGGGATGGTGTTATGGACCAATTATAAGGCATTTAATTATTATAGGAATGTGGATTTATTTTTTAAATGCGTCAGATTGACTGATACGCACTTATCTCCCTATATTTAAAATACCCCCAGAGCTTGGGGGTATTTCTATTTTATAGATTAGGGCCTAGTTAAACCACTTTTAGCCTACTCTTCCTGTTGTGGAAGAATTTAAAAGGTATGCTCGAGAAGAGGGCTTGGAATTGCCTCTCTCACGCGTATCCGTCCACTAATTCCAAGATTATTGGCATTTACACGATAACTTGAAAATACTTCCCGAAACATAAGACCAATGAACACCAGATGATGCAAAAAAAATGTTGGGTACAGCATACTCCAGATCACAACAAAAAGGGGCATTTTAATGTGGAAGAGATGAATAACCTAGGTTCGCACAGCGCTTGGCCTATACAACATCTCGTTGAAATAAATTTTTTGCACTAAATTTATCAGCTTTTCAAACGGTAATGATATTAGTCTTCTTTCATTCCTTGTTCCAAAAACTCTTGATCCATCTTCGGTAGTACTTCTTTGCCTATAGTTGCTTCAAATGCCTGCAGTCGTTTATAAATCGAAATCAATTCTATTATGGAAGTCCAAGAGGCCACCAAAAACTGGAAGGATGAAGCAACTTGGCCAAAAGCGCGCAGAATTTGATTCATTATTCCTAAAGTAATTCTACCCGATACGATCGTGGGTATGAGAAAAACATATGCAATCACATTGTCTGCCTGAAAATACATATAACGGAAAAGGTTAAAGTAGGTGTAGTGGATATATATTCGAAAGTAATTTTTTCTCACATTTTCAAATAATTCTTTTAATTTAATAGGCTCAGCGCGTGTCTCTGATTCCTCGCCCAGTACCAACTCCTTTCGAAAAGCAGCCTCAACCCTCTGATTTTTAAATTCAAGCCCTGGCAAACGAATTCCAGCAACAAGGAGTAAAAGCGTACCAAAAAGTGCCCACGCTATGGATAATACCACTAATGGGTAAGGGATCGCACCAACGATAGGCATTGTCTCGACATGAACAGACAACGCCGCAAGAACAGGAAGGAAAGCAATCAAGGTCATCAATGAATCTACAAGGGACACCCCTAGACCTTCCATAATTGCAGCAAACCGCATTGTGTCCTCCTGAACACGCTGTGAGGCACCCTCCACTGTCCGCAAATTTTTCCATTGACCAATATAATAATCATTCATTGTCGATCGCCATCTGAAAATAAAATGTGAAGTAAAGAACCTATTTCCAATCATGAATGCAACATACGGAAATGCTATCGAACCAAAGACTATGAAGTGTCTGTAAAGAGTTTCTGCCTCTACCTCGCTATTACCAGATAAGGCTTTTTGAATATCGTCATAGAAGGGTCCGTACCAAGCATTAATCACAACAGAAACCTGAACAGATGCGTATGATAGGTATATCAGGAGGGCGGATCCTAAAATAGACCAATTCTGCCAAATGTGTGGACTGTAGAACCGCCACGCAAAATAAAAGGCTAGCGTTCCCAAAAGATAGTAAACATCAAACCAGAGAAATTCTGATGTCACAAAGTGGCCAAGTCCAATTACTGTTTTTTCATCTAACAGTTTAAATCCAATTGATTTTCCTAAGTTTTCACCCTGTGAGTACCAGAAAATTATTAATATTGCCGACCATATAATAGCCGAAAAAACAAATAGCTTGGGTCTTGGAAAAAAAGATTTAAACATTGATAAGGCACAATCCAATAAGGTTTACTAAGTTCATAAAATCTTGCGTAGGCAAACAAATATGTGCTGGCGATTAAAAATTAGTGTATCACTTCGTAAAATTAAAGGTTCCATATGTCAAATTGGTTGTATCAAGTAAGACTAAAATTGTCGCCAAGGCTATCAGATGATTTACGAAAAAATCAGCCCTCAATCTTTGCGGATCAACTTAAAAAAATTGCGTCTAGCCATAACATGACCCTTGTCTGTACTTTTGATGCATTTCAAGAGTACTGCAACGAAGCTGAACTAAATGGGACCCAAAGTTATCCACTATATGAGTGGACCAAAGCGGTTATCAAAGATCCTATCAAGCAACAGAAACACACAAAATCATTCGCATTCTATTTGGGTCTTGAACAGGTTTATGAAAAGCATGTTGCAACGGCTATTCAGCTTGAAATCGAGGCAATAAAAGACCAACAAGATATTTTAGAGGTTACGCTAATTGACTCAAACCCTCAAAACAATCCGCAACCACCACAAAGTCCAACCACAGAATGAGGTCAACGTTGACACTGATATTGGCAACACGTG